>JAZPZI010000027.1:0-202201 GCA_045544615.1 Clostridia bacterium | reverse complement strand
AATAATACAGAGTTATATATTGACAACCTTCTTGTGACAGATTTTAATGAAGAAAGGTTTGGGGTGTTTGAAGAATACTTTACCCATAATGATAAAGCAGAGATTCTGAGTCTTGTGATTGATGAAATAAGATATGAGGATATTGTTTTAAAGATTGGTTCATCAAATTCTGTGATAAATCATACTGTGAAGCCTATTGAAGAGGGAAAAGATATAAAACCCTTTATCCATAACGGAACAACAATGGTTCCGCTGAGGTTTTTATGTGAGCATTACGGGGCAACGGTTTTATATGATTCTTTAAGGAATGTGGTAACGGTACAACATAAAAGCAATTTGATGAAGATAAACCTTAATAACGGTGAAATCGAAATTAATGGCGAAATACAGCAGAGTATTGTTTTGGTTGCATCGGGAAGAACTTTTGTACCAATAAGGTTGATTTCCCGAGTGCTTGATCGGGAGGTGCTCTGGCATAAGGATGGAAACATCGTGATAACAAGAGGTTTTGACGTTTTTGAAAGACCTGGTTTTGCTGATAATGTTTCTGTTTTGCTGGGAGAATAGTTCAAATAGGGAGAATAGTATGAAAATTATAAAAAAGAATTTTAAAAGAATTTTTACAATGTTATTTTCACTTCACATGTTGTGTTTTGTAAATAGTTCATATGCACATACTACCGGGGATTCGTGTTCGAAGATGTATTTTACTTTTTATTCAACGGTAAAGAGTGTACCGGGTGCAGAGACTGATGTGTTCAGCATTGTTGATGAAGAGAATACCGAAATTGTCTGTTTCAGGCAGGAAGATATGATGATGACGATGCACTGCGGCTCGGAAAAGGTTGTTGTGCCGGTTAAGATGGTAAAAAAAGCGGGATGCAGATTTGGATTTGACATTGATTTTGATTCAAAGACAATAACCGTCACAGTTCTGTCAGATGCGGATGAGTATCACGAGTTTGATACAATCAGTCTTTCTTATAACGGAGACGGAAAGACTTTGCGAGTGAATAGCCTTAGTGATAATGTTGCGATAAGTGAGCAGGTTGCGAAAAATAAAAATCCACAAAACACGGTTTGGTACAAGGAACTTTTTTCAAGAAGCAATGTTAAGGTTGATCATCTTGATGATATAAAGGCAGAGCTTTCGGATGGCGACTTGATATTCAAAAACGGCAGTCCTTATGTTATAGCGAAAAATGCAAGAATAAAACTTGACAAACTAAACGATATAATTCCGTTTAGTCAAAACGATGAGCAATATTTTCCGATCAGAACTGTTGCAGATTTAATAGGTGCGGAGCTTACATATAACGCAGCAGACCACTCGGTTACTGTGGTATTTGATTCAAAAACATTGAAGCTTGATTTGAACGGTAAGTCATACACAATCGACGGCAAACCGGGTGACTTGAAAAATGCTGTAACTTTAATAGAAGGTAAGACTGCTGTTTCGGCAAATCTGTTTGCCGGATGGCTTGGAAAGAATGTCAGCAGAAAGAATGAATTGACTGCAATTTGCGGAGAAGGCGACGCATTTGACGGTAAGCTTTCGGAGGTATATGAACGTGTATCGGCTTCGTTTGGAAGTTATATTGAAAAGAAAGACAAAACCGCAACTAAACTTTTTGAAGAAATAAGTATAGAAATAAATAAATTTAAGAACAAAAAAGGTATTCCGGAGGGCGGTATGACGGTTTTTGTGCCCGGTGGAATATATACAGCCGAGGAAACGGTCGAAATTGAAAAAGAATTTTCTGGAAATAAAGCGGCACCGGTAGAGATTCAGGGCTATGACGGAGAGGTAAGTATTACAGGTGCACTATCTCTTAAATATGATGATTTTAAGAAGATTACCGATAACTCCGTTTTGGATAGACTTTATCCGAATGTGAGAAATCTTGTAAAGGTCGTAAATCTTAAGGATTTCGGTATCACCTCGGTAGCATCACCCAGAATGTACAGAACGGGTCATACTTCGGAAGATCCGGTTGGTTCGCAGCTTTTTATCGACAACAAGGTTATGACAAACTCACGTTGGCCGAATGGTTCGTGGGGATACACCGGAACGGTTTTGAATGCAACTGAATGGCCGGGGGGAGTAATTGAGGCGGGTAACGCACCAATGGAAAGATGGAAATATGCAGATAATGTTTTTATTTCGGGATATTTAAAGTGGGCGTGGGCTTATGATATTACAAAGGTCAGAATTGATTATGAAAACCAGACATTTGTAACCGAAACGAGAAGTTCTTACGGTGCAGAAGCCAATAAACCGTATTATGTTTTTAATCTGCTTGAGGAAATTGATTCACCGGGGGAATGGTTTGTAGATGTTAAAACTTTAAAACTGTATGTTTATTTCCCTGAAACGACAACTGCTGATTCAGATATCCGATTTGCAGGTGCCTTAAGTAAGCCTATGGTAAATATAAAGGATGCAAGCTACTTAAGCATTAACAATATAAGATTTTCTGAAACAACGCAAAGAGGGTTGCAGATAGAAAAAAGCAGAAACATTGACTTCATTTCGTGTACATTTACCAATATTATGGACAGAACCATCCAGATGAAGGATGTTGAGTATTGTAAGATTCGCTCATGCGACTTTACAGCACTTGGCAATGGTGGTATAACCTTAGAAAATACCCACCTTGAAGAAACTCTGCGTGATGACGGGAATATGATTGATAACTGTTATTTCAACGATTTCGGCAGATATTTAGTCAGTTCGAATGCAATTACAATCAATTCCGTTGGAACAACTGTAAAAAACTGTGAAATATCCTGTGCTTCATCAAGTGTTATTGGTGGTTATGGTCAGAACTATAAGATTATAAATAATGAAATTTTCGACACAGTTATGGATTCTGACGATTTTGGTGCAATATATACAGGAAGAACATGGGTAACAAGAGGATGGCTTTTTGAGAATAATGTTTTCCATCACAATAGCGGTAAGAGCGGAAAGGGCGTTCACGGTATCTATATTGATGATGGTGAACACGGACACATTTATAAAAATAATCTGTTCTATAAGGGCTCAAGCTCGGTTGATATCAAAAGTAATCTCCGGGATATAAATGCTGAAGGAAACATATTTATCAGAGAGGCAGGAACGGAAACTGCAATTTCACCGCTTGGTGATCTCGGACCTGATTATATTTACAAAGACGGTGTATGGTATGAGGATGGTGGAATGGACTACAGCAATCAGCCGGCAATAGATAATAACTATACAATTATAGAAAGGCTGACGGTATCGCCATGGAGGAATATTTTCTGGAAGAATGCATATCCGTCGCTTTACGGTATTCTTGATGAAAAAGAATATATGTCCGGAATGAAGAACGGTATAGTGAAGAATAACCTGTCATTCGGAACAGAGGTTATGGTTGTTCCCGGGGGTGAATGGGAGTCTAATGACTTCTTCAGGGAAAGGTTCAATAATGTTTATGAAAACAACATAAAGACGGATGATAAATCAGTTTTTGCAGACTTTGATAACTGTGATTTCACAGTTGTGAAGGATTTGGGTTTTGATGTAAAGGTAGGACCTGACATTAACAAGGTGGGTATTTTGAAGTCAAAAGACAGACAGGAAATGCCGGCAATAGAAGAATTCAATCTTGTGTATCCCGTAAACGGGGCAAGAGATATTGATCCAAGAACACTTTCGTTTGTATGGGAAAAGCCGGTTGGCTCGGCACTATTTAAGATTGTAATCGCTGAAGACAAGGACTTTAACCATATCGTGTATGAAAAGGAAATGAGAATGGTTACCGGCTTTGAATTCGATTCTGTATTGAATTATGGCGAAAAAACATATTTCTGGAAAGTTATGGCTTATGATAATTCAATGCGAAGACAGGAAATAAAAGAATCGGAAAAGGTATTTTCATTTACAACAATCAAATCCGAGCCTGCAAATGTTTCGGGAGTTTCAGAACTTTTAACAAATTATGAGAAACTTGTAATCAATACACCGGTGGGAACAACTGTCGGATGTGTATCTGAAGCAACTAAGAACGATGCGGAAACTTTGATTTCGGAAATGAAGACTGCACTTGAAGGAAAGATAGTGGCTTCCCAGACCCGTGAAATGGAAAAGAGATTAGTAGCGGCTACCGATGCATTTAAAGCATCAAGAAACATTGGAAATGTTGATTTGGTTAAATACCTTGATCCTCAGTCCTCAAATTGGCAGGCAAATAACATTAACAATATGGGAAGAAGAGATGACGGTTTCAGAATAGAAGCGGAATCCACAAACGAAACAGCAGCACTTTTTGGTTATAACGAAAAATTGCCTAACTATCCGATCTGGACCTTTAATGCGGAGTTCAATGCAACCAATTCGCTCTGGAATGGTATTATGCTCCGTTCAAGTTCGCCGAGATCGGTTGCATGGTCGGGTGGCTCAAACTATATTGTTATTGTCAAGAAGGATACCTTGGAATTCCAGTCGTTTGGTGTAACTACCGGTACAAGATATAATGTTTCAGTACCTAATACATTCATCGAAAACGGAAAGAAACATTTAATAGAATTCGGTACTGTTGATATGCCGGACGGTGGTGTCCATATCATATTCAAGGTTGATGGCAAGACTGTATTTGATTTCGAAGACACCCAGGAGGGACACTATATCAAGAACGAAGGATTTGTAACATTTGTTGCACCGCTTGGTGCACCGATGGATATATCATCCCCTGATATTGATATATCAACTCTTACAACAGCTGAAGAACTGAATCGGTCGGATGCGGCCGATTCGGCAAAATAAAGAATAGGAGGGATTATTCTTGATTTTCAAATTTGGAAAATTTAAATCAACAATTTCCGTATTGCTGGCATCGGTAACCCTTTTAACTTGTGGTTTGCCGATGAGGGTTAAGGCCATTGGTTTTTTTCTGAATGATGATTTTGAATTTCAGAGTGAATTAGGTGGAGCAAAAAACTTCGCATTCGATGTGTCATTTGAAGATTACCCGCACAGTGTTGTTGTTGAAGAAGAGATTTTGAATACATCAATAAACACTACTCAGTATTCATACTTTGTTGTTTATGGTGAAACGGATAAAAATACATCTGCACAATATTTCAATGGTGTTGCTTATCCAAAACCTCAAATTTCACTTACAACCGGTGTTAAAGATGAGGAAACGAGAGTTGGTGTTACAGCCGATATCAGTCTTCAAAAGAAGTATCAGATAAGAGCTGTATTCAATGCCGCAAAAAGGGTAAACAATGCAACGATTACCGATATGGAAACCGGAGAGGTGATTGCTGAGTTGCCGTATAATAATGCGATGTCGGTTCCAAAAACTGAGAAACCGGTTAAGATCAATAAAATCTATATTGCTTTTTCGGGCCAAAACAAAGGTAAACTGGGAAAGGTACGTGTTTATCACGATCCGGTAATTCTTGAAAAGTCGAGCATTACCGATAAAGCAAAAAATGTCGGAATTGATTCGGGTATTGAACTTGATTTCAGTAAAGAACTCAACGCTGATACAAAATCTGCAATTAGAGTTAAAGCAGGTAGCAAAACAGTTGAAACAGAAGTTTCAGTTGTTAACGATAAAGCGGTTGTAACATTCCCGAACGGACTTGAATACAACACAGACTATAAACTCTTGATTTCAAGCGATTTGGAAGCGAAGGACTTTACCTGCGCAAACGATGTGAGCATTTCATTTAAAACAGAACCTGCTCCATTCATATATAAACTTGATAACGGTTCGGTTGATTTGACAAACATAAGCGACGTTACTGCACTTGAGCCGGATGTGACAATTCATCATAGATATGCAGATGCTCGTGACTATCATCTTTACACAATAGTTCGTGATGAAAACGATTCATTCTTAAAAGCATTTGTTAACAAAATGTCAGTTAAACCAAACGAGAAAACTGTTTTTGATGAATTAAGTCTTGATATAAGCGGAATTGAAGGCAGAAAGAAAGCAGAAATGTATCTGATTGATGCTTTGTGCGAAAACTTAGTTGAACCACAGGAGGGGTCCGACCTTACATATACAGCATCTGCTTCGACGATTTCTGATGTGAAGCCTGATGTCGGATATTTAGACAGAGCATTTGATGCAAATAAAAAGTTATATACAGTAATCCTTCCGTATGGAACGGATACAGTTCCTGAAATCACTTTTACAGGTGATGCCACCTATGCAAAAGCAGATTCGATTGATGAAATTTCAACAATAAAGGTAGGGGATACTGCATATAAGTTCAGATTTAAAGTTGAGGGTGCCCGGATTTCAAGTACAATGCCGGATGATACAACAGCAAAAATCACTATTTCAAAATCTGATAACAGCAGGAATATGATTTTGGTATTCAAACCCCAAAAAACGGGTTCACAAGAATCTTTTACATACAGTGATTTTTCAGTGAACTTTGATTCTTCGATGTTACAGGATGTTATTATTGCAGACGGTTCGGTTGAAAATATAAACTATGATTTCAGTTCGGTAAAAAGCGGTATGTACACCTTCTATACTTCGAAGTCGGAATCGAGCAATTATTTTGCAAGTCAGAATGATATTGACGGTGCAGTTGCAACTTTGAAAAAACTTAAGGAAGAAGATGCTCCTGATACGGAGTTTATTGACTTTGTTGAAGATTACGGATTGATATTGAAACTCGATGTTAAAAAATTCAAAAATTTATCTGACAAAACTGCAATTATAAGCGGATTTAAAAACAATGATGTAAGCGGTGCTGATAAAATTCTTGCTGAATTCAACAAAGCGTTGCCTGTTGCGGAATATAACAGTGCCGTGGATAAACTCTCGGTTGCTAAGATATATAAGACAAAATTTGGTATCTCTACCGATGCGTTTGATACTGTTCTTGATTCTTCAGAATGGACAGATGTTGTAAATTCAAGATTGCAGAACAAAGAAACATATGCTGATATATGTAGTGACGTATCGGAACAATGTGCGCTAATCGTCATCGATAAGTCAGCCCCAAGCGATATAACAGGCAATCTTGAGTTATATGCGGAAACCCTTTCGTTTACAGAAAGAGAAAAACTTTCATATATAGAACCATATATAGCTGAGGTTATCAAGACACTAAAAGACAAAGAACTGTCAACAGTAAAAATTCTGAAAGATTATATCGAAGCCGCAATAAAAGCAGTAGAGAATGAGAAAACAGAATTTGAAGATAGTGACGATGAAGAAAATGTTGGTAGTTTAGGCGGGACAGGTGGAAAGAAGGACAAGGTAAAGGGCAGTTACACCATGCCTATCATTCCTGAAACTCCAAATGATGAACCAAAAGAAGAACCAAAACATGAAATGAGATTTACAGATGTAACATCTGCTCATTCATGGGCTGAAAATGCCATTACCTATCTTTCAGAAAATGGAATTTTAAATGGTAGAGGAAATAATCGTTTCTGCCCTGATGATGCGATAACGAGAGAAGAATTTGTAAAGCTGCTGGTTGTTGCATTTGACCTCAAAGCTGAAGGTAAGCTTGAATTTACGGATGCGAACGCTGATGCGTGGTATGCATCATACCTTATAACTGCAAAGAACATAGGAATAGTTTCGGGAAAACCCGATGGTTCATTTGGAATCGGAGAAAAGATTACCCGTCAGGATATGGCTGTTATGACAATAAATGCAATGAAGCTTGCAAATAGGACGGTAGTAGCTAAAAGAGATTATGAGCAGTTTGTTGATGAGGTAAATTTTGCAGGTTATTCAAAAGATAAAATAATTGAGCTCTACAGAGCAGGAATCGTCAACGGTGTTGGCGGTAATTCGTATTCACCTTACGGGACCTGCACCAGAGCGATGGCCGCACAGATTATATATAATGCTTTGATGCACTAAAAAGGGAGGCGTGGAAATGAAAAAAATAATTGCTTTAATATTAAGTTGTATAACATTTACAACCCTTTTTGTGCCATCATTTGCTGATGCTTCCAATCCGGTAAATGCAGAGCCGATTATATCTGAAGAAGAGAAAGAATTGCTGGGTGTGTTGGGAATAATCGGTGGATATGACGAGAGCTTTACAGATGATATGGAGGTAAAGAGATCGGAGTTTTCGGTTATCATTTCAAGACTTCTTGGTGCAGAGATTAACGCTGATAAAAGCTCCATAAACGGCAGATTTTCAGATGTGGATGATTCCTACTGGGCAGCACCTGAAATTCTATTCGCAACCAATGGTCAATACATATCCGGATATGATGACGGTAAGTTCTATCCTGAGGAAACTGTAAAGTATCAGGATGTTCTGAATGCTTTGATTAAGGTTATGGGTTATGATAAAATTGCGACCGTCAGCGGGGATACAACATTTGAAATGACAGCTGAGGAGATTGGTCTTACAGACGGAGTAAGGGACGATAAGTATGTAAAGCGTGCGGACTTGTTTAAGCTTATCCATAACGCAATCGGGATTGATATATATGTTCCCCAAATTGATGCCTCAGCAAATGGAATTGTTTATGAAGCATATGAGGATTACACAATTTTAAATAAATATCGTGATATTGATTCTGTTGAGGGTATTATATCTGCAACTGAAGCTACAAGCCTTACATCATATGTTGCAGGAACAGCACCAAAAGGAAATGTTATTATCAACAATAAGGTATTTAATGTTGGCGAAACATCAGCAGAACAGATGATAGGTATGAAGGTTGAGGCTTACTATCAAACAGATGAAAAAGAAGTTAAAACACTTATATATACCGACTATTCTGAAAATGATGTTATTATGGTAAATGGTGCAGATATTGCAGCTGATAATATCCCGATAACACTTGAAAATTACACGTATGAAAATGAAAAAGGTAAGCTTATAAAACAGAAGATGGATAATGCTGATGTAATCTATAACGGTGCTGCACGACCGGATTACAAGAAAACTGATATTATACCAACCGATGGATATGTAGTTCTTATAGACAATGATAACGATGGTCAATATGAAGTATTGAAGGTGTTTGATCCGACATCTTGTGTGGTTATAGATAAGATCAGCGAAAATGATGAAAGCTTCAGGATTGTTGATGCAATAGAAAAGGGTAAGATTATTACTGTACCAAAAGAAAACAGTTTCATATCTGTATCCAAAAACGATAATCTTATTGATAGTTTGAAAGACCTCAATGCCGGTGATTTGGTATTGATTGCGGAAAACAAGGACGCAAAAACATACAATGTTGAGGCATCATCAAATTATGCCGAAGGCAACGTAAGAATGAGAAGTACTTCTGAACTGAAAATCAACTCGGTTGTTTATCCGGTTGCGGTAGGTGTAAGTACATCTCAATGCAAGATTGGTCAAAGAATAACTGTTTTTCTGGATAAATTCGGATATGTCAGAGCATTTACTACTGAAAAAGTCGGTTTTGAATACGGCATGGTATTTAAGAGCTATGGGAATGAGGATTTAGGCTGGTTCCTTAAAATTATGAATCAAAAAAGTGAAATTCTGCGTTATGCTTTGAAGGAAGATGTTAAGATCAACGGAACTAAAAAGCCTGCGGAGGATTGTATAAAGGCTCTCAAAGAATATACCAAATCAAAAGATCTGGCAAGAGACAGTTGGTACAATAAATTCCCTGAAATGCAACTCATATCATTCAGACTTGATTCCGAGGGGGCAATTTCAGAAATAAATACCGTCAGCAAAAACAGTAGTGGTGAATATGCAAAGGATACCGATTTATACTTTACCAACAGAGTAACCCGTGCGAGTGGAAAGTATAACTGGTATGACTATGCGATTCAGGCAAATAAAAAGAAAATGAGCATTGATGGCAGATATTATGCAACAAGTGATACTTTGTTCTTTATTATGACCGATGTTGAAAAAGAATGCTATGTTTTAGAGGGTGCTTTGGTTGCGACTGACGAGATGTATTTATATAACATCAATGAGGCGGGAGTAGCTCCGGTAATTGTTGTATATACCGACCCGTCGAGCAGAAAGAATACTGTGGATTCGAATTCGCCGATGATGGTTGTAACTGATGTATATGAAAGCTTTGATGAAAATAACAATCTTGTAACAGTTCTTTCGGGAAAAATAAAGGGAGATAAGACAGAACTTAAATATAACATTGATGATGTACCGGAAAATATAAAGGGTATAGTGAGCTCGGTTGAAAAGGGCGATGTAATAACATATAGACAGAATGCAAAGTCTGGCAACATTGAAGGCTTTGCCAAGGTTTATGATTATGATAAGAAGAGTCAGTTTGGTGTCGGCGAAATGGCAACAACTGATGTAAGAGAAGTTCACGGGCTTTCTGAATTTATAATGCAGCAATATTCACGCCGAGTGATTTATGCGAAAATTCTGAAGTACATTGACGGTTATGTTCTATATGATATAGGTGATGGCATAACCCGTTCGTGGTATATCGGCGGATATACCGGTAAGGTAACCAAAGTAAGCAGAACATCAAGAAACAGAGTGAATGTTGAAGATGCAAGTCTTGATGATTTGATCCCGGAAACACGTGCGATTATCGTGTCGGGTTCGTCTTCTGACCAGGATGTAATAATAATGAATGATTAATTCATTAAAATAAATTATTAAAGGAGGAGTTCTAAATGAGAACATCAGGCAAAAAAATCTTAAGTATTGCTGCTGTGGCGGCGATAATGATGCAGGCAACTGCATTAGCAGAAATTATCCGTGTTGATAATTTCGAGGAAATGACAGTTTCGGGAACAAATTTGAGGAGCGATGCCGGAAGCACTTTAAACCCGACAAACTGGGTAGAGTTCAAAGGTAGCAATGGTAGTGATTATGTAGCAGGACATAATGCCGGAATTGTTGAGGAAGGACATACTGATTTATGGAGAGCAGGTGCTGAAGGAGCGTTGGTTATAAAAGCTTTTTCGCAAGGAAGATATGTTGATACATATTTTGATACTTCAAGCGTTGGTGCGAACGACAAATTAGTTGTTGAGTTTGACTATACCTGTCAGTTATCGCAATATACCGATACGGATCCGAACACATCTTGGGCACTCTTGCCAATTTTGACAGATAACTTTGTTCACGAAGAAACTATGCCTGCCGGTGGTGACTTTATTACATTTGCAAAGAGAACGGATGCGGCAGACCGTGCAACAGATACAAAATCTTTGGTTTTGAACGTTCCGGCGGCTGACAGATCTGCATTCTGCTCTTTGAACAAGCTTCGTTTTGATGGTTCAGGTGCGGCAACAAGTACATGGACCACATTCAGCAGTAACGGACAAACTTGGCAGGGAAAAGCTGATGGTGGAGTTTTGTATGGCTTGAGAGACCATCACTGGAAATTTATATTTGACAATTCAACAAAGACCTTTAAGTTGTATTTGATTGCAACTAACAAGGCGGGAGAAACACCTGTTATAGATACCTATGATTTGACAATGCCTAAGGAGGGCGTGACATATTCATTCAAGGAACTTCCTAATGTGTTGAGACTTTATAATTATGGTGCTGCACCTCAAAACACAACTTCGGGCGATGAAAATTACGGAAAATGCCGTGCATCGAGAATTGTTATAGATAATTTCCGTGTTTACACAATCTCTGACGAGGTTTCTGATATTAAGGTTATGGATAAGTACGGTAATGCTGCTACAAATCTTATCCCCGGTGAGAGCTATTTTGCAGCAGTAGATGTAAATACATCGGCCGCTAAGGATGTAACACTTATTTCAGCAAACTTCACATCAAACTTATTGTTTGAAAATTGCATACCGACTGTAAAAGAATTTATCGCTGATACAACATCGGGCGGAACGGATATTCTGTTACACAAATTTATCGCACCGACTGCAACAAACCAGGTTGGAGTATTTGTATGGGATAATCTCGAAAGTATGATTCCTTATGGCCCGGCGCAATTTGTTCAGAGTGTTGCAGTTACAGATTAACGATGAATGCGAGTTTTAAGGAGAAAATTTATGCGTAAAATAAAGAAAATAGGTTCAACAATTCTTGCTTTAGCATTGATGGCAAACCTTTTTTCGGGTGTTGCCTGTGCTGAAGTTGGAGGTGTGACCTACAATGATCCGGGACTTGAAATTGATATTTCAGAAGAAACAGCTGATCAGCTTTCTGAAACTCTTGCAACAAAATTTTCGGGCGACAACGAAGTAAATATTTGTTTTATCGGCGGTTCAATAACTCAGGGTGCAGGCGGAAAGCTTGTTAACTTTGTGCCACTTGCATATGCACAAAGAGTGGGAAGAAGACTTGAAGCTATGATTGAGGCTGATAGCACAAAGACTGCAAATGTTTATAATTTCGGTATAGGTGGTACTACATCGCAGTACGGTGCTTTCAGATTTGCGAAGCAGGTGTTGGAAAAAGACCCCGATTTGGTGTTTGTCGAATTTGCCGTAAATGACTCAACAGCATCGTTTACGGGCGAATATATGGAAAGTATTGTCCGTCAGCTCTATAAAGAAAAACCTGATGCATACATTGTTTTTTTGTATAGCTATGGCTCGACAGTTTACGGCGGTAAGTCTGCACCTCAGAAGCACAGCCCTGTAGCTGACTACTACGGTATTTCAGGAATTGACTTTCATAATTATATAATCGACACTTATATGCCGGCCAAAAAAGCAATGTATGAGAATGACCCTGAAAACCTGTGGAACAATCCGCAAACGACAGAGGATAAAATATTTGTTGATAATATGAAGACAGACTGGAGCGGAGTTGCTTATCCAGATTATGAAGCTTATGCTGAATATGTTGCAGGAAAAGCATCCCAAAGCAGCGAAACAGTGGGTTCGGACTTCTGGGAAAATACTATTATGACAGATTCTGTCCATCCAAATACTGCCGGATATTATGTTTATTCGAGATATATTTTGGAACAGATTGCATCGGGAGAAAAAATCAACAAAATCACATGGGTAGAAGAGCCCATGTATGATTTGTCGAAAAAAGGCTCACCTAAGTTTACAGCAATTCAGGATAATGTTCACCTGGATGGTTCGGGTTGGACAAAGAATAACAGTGCTTTGCTTTCGGGAACAAATGACGGATATTATACATCATCTAATGCGGGCGATAAAGCAACATTCTATTTCTACGGTTCATATATTGGAATTTTTGCACAGAATTCAAGTGCGGCCGGTAAGTTTAAGTACACTGTTGATGATACATATACAGGTGTTCATAGCCTGAGAAAGGCGGCACCTGCAAATGGCCAGACTGCATATAACGATGGTGCGGTTTCACTCCGCGATCTTGATAAGGATGAAACTACAAAACTGAATTTGAACGAGGGATGGCACAAGCTTGTGCTTGAAAATCTTGCGTTTGAAGAAAACGGTCAGACAATAACTGATGCGACGGTTAATATTGGATATTTCGGTACGATTTCGGGTTTGGAAGAAGCAGAACTTGTATCTGCAAGCGTCAATGGAGAAGATATTGGTATCGTTTCCGATTCAATCACAATCCCTGAGGGAACAACTAAGTTTTCTCTTAAATTTAACGGTTATCCCAATAAAGGAAGTCTTGAGAATGCAGTAAGCGTTTACTCAGGAGAAACAGAGATATCGTCAAGAGTTACTGTTGATTATGATGATATGAGTTGTTCAATCACATTGCCGGCACAGGCCGAAAAGGGTCAGAATCTCAACATCTCAATTGATGGGGCTGAGTTTGGCGAATACTTGTTAGATGCTGCTCTTGACATTGATGTTACAGAGAGTCTCAGATTATATAATCTTATGCTGACCGATGCAACCAATAAAGAAATTGTAAGCACAACACAACTTGCATCGGGTAAAGTGAATGTTACTTTAAAAGCAACAAGTGTATCAGAAGAAGGCGAACCGGTTGCGTTGATTGCTGTTCACAAGGATTCTGACGGCGTTCTGAAAAATATTGGGTCAGATGATTGTGTTGTAAGCAAAATTTCGGGAGAAAAGACACTTTCGGCACCGCTTACTTCATTTGCAGCAGATGACGGAGATGTGATAGAAATTTATATTTGGGATGGACTTAATACACTTGAGCCGTTGACAGAAAAGATTATATTCTCAACAGACAGTGCAACGATAGTTCAGGGTGGTGAAGGTTTAACTGCATTTGTAATAAATACAGAGTCAGTAAGAGATAAAATTACCGCTCTTTCTGCTGAGAGAAATTCAATGCTCGGAACAGTTGAAGTATCTGCTACGGTAACTGATGCTGAATTTGTAACCTTTAAGCTGGTAAATTCAACAGGCGAGATTAAGTATTTAAATCAGCAACAACTTACAAATGGCCAGACTGAAGTCGATTTCTCGTGTAAGACGGGAATTTTACCAAGTGGCATATATACAATATATGTTTCATGTAACTAATCTCTATTATCAGGTGTATTCCCGTCAAGCATCAGCTTGACGGGGTATACCGATAATATTAGGTTAAAAAGGAGGGTTTATGCGTAAATTTTTGATATTAATGTTTTGTACATTAATGCTTCAAATATTATCACCTAATGCATTAGCTTCAGAGTATTTCTTTGATTTTGAAGTGCCGCATATATATTTTTATGATAATTTCACTAATTTAACACTTGGCCCTGTTGATGGGTGGGCAAGGGTTGAGGACGGTAAATTGATTTTTCATGATACCGAAACGGTAAGAAAGGTTGATATAAAGGTGTCCCATACTCTTGATACGCCATATATATCAGGTACAGTGATATTTGAATTTGATTATATGCCAATAGAACATGGTATCTTTACATATCAGGGATTCCCGAAGTTTTATGATAGCGTGGGCAATTACCAGGCGATGATGAATTTTTACAAGGGCGGTCAACTCAGTAAATCTTTGGATGAGCAGGTTTTCAGCTTTACAAACGGCGAAACCTACAGACTAAAACTTGTACTGGATTTGGATAGAAAGCTTTGTGATGCCTATGTTGATGATAGATGGGTATATCAAAAAGAATATAATCTCGTAGATTTTTCTGCATATGATTTTTGTCAGTGGGCTGAAAACTCTACAAAAACAACTGTTGCGATAGATAATTTAAAAATCTATCCTGATGTTGATTATATCCGTGTAAACTCTGAAAAATCAATCAATGAGGCATTTAGTGAATATATGTCTCTTGGTTGGGAGGAACGTGCTAAGACACAGCTTGTAATCGAGAGTGGAGAGTATGATATCGGCAAAAATAATTTCGGGGATGTGGATTTATTATCACCTTTGAAAAAGGTAGTACTTTACCCTGAAAGAAATGCTGAAATCGTGTTGTCGGATGGAGGAGTTTCTGTTCCGGAACTCAGTACCCTCTCTGTTCCTGCAAAACTCAAAACTGAATTTTTACAAGCTGTGTCAAAACGTTATCCTGATAGAGTATATCAGGCAAATTACGATATGACATATGATTTTGTAAGATCTGATACGGGAATTGATATTGCATTGGATATTATAAACCGGTCGGATCGAAATAGAGAGATTCTTGCAATTTCGGTTGTAAGAGATGAAACCACAGGTTATCTGGACACAAAATTTACTAAAATCACTGTACCATCACAAAAGGTGAGTAACTATGATTTTAAACATAATATTAAAGCTACAACAGACAATACATATGCAGAGATATATCTATGGGAAGACAGTGAAAGTCTTCAACCTCTGAAGAGAAAGATTGTGTATTCCTTCAAACAGGATAGAGTTGTTTCGGGTGTTAAAAATCCATATGTACCTCTAACGCTTGATAATTTATCAAGTAAAATTTTAAATGTAAAGCTTGATGATGTGATCAGCTACGGTAATTTTAAAATTTCCGGAACGACGGATAAATGCAGGGGAGTCAGCTTGGTGCTTTTGGATTCTGATGAGAAAATATCATATCTGAATCAGGCTGTATGTGACTCGAATGGAAATTTCGAGATGCTATGTAAAATGGCAACTATGCCGGAGGGAATATTTACACTGAGAATTTCTTCTTATTGATGGGAGATTTAAAAATGAAAAGAATTTTATTATCCACCGTGTTGTTTTTAATAAGTCTTACTCCTGCCTTTGCACAGGATTTATATGTGTGTGATGCAACAGGCAACGATGCCAATAGCGGTACATTTGAAGCACCGTTTAAGACTCTGTCTGCGGCAGTTGAAAAGTGCAGAGAAATAAGAATGAACAATAATGGTGAAGAAATAAATGTATATATAAAAGAAGGACGATATATAAATACCAAAGGTGCAGTCCTTGATTTATCTGCTATTTCGGATGGTGAGAGGATAAGTTTTAAGGCATATAATGGTGAAAAAGTCACACTAAGCGGCGGAAACTATTTAGACTCGGGATTTGCAGGACAGGTAAGTGATGAGAAAGTCAGATCCCGTATCCCCGACGATGTGCTGAATAATATATCCGAGTTTGATATTTCGGGATTAGCGATAACCAATTATGGAGCTCTTTCAAAGAGAGGCTATGATTCAAATGCAGCGACAGCGGCGGAAATTGAAGTGTTTCTGGGCGAAGAATGGATAACAAAAGCAAGTTATCCAAATGAAGGATATACATATTCGGGATATACTTCATTCTATGACAGTGAAGAACCTGTTGCCGGCAAATATGCGATTCAATGTTACAAAAACCGACCGTTGGAGTGGCTTCACGATGGAAAATTCCTTGAAGGCAATGCAATTGTTGAATTTTTCAATAATGATGAATGGGGCTCGGTGTCGGTGGAGTTAAAAGATGTTGATGCCGATACGGGTTATATGCTTACCCTGAATAACCAAAATCATAATTTGGGCATGGGTAAAAGATTTAAGGTTATAAATATTTTAGAAGAGTTGGATGCTCCGGGTGAATACTACATAGACAGAGAAAATCATAAGGTTTATTTTTATCCTGTTGATAAAGGAACTTATGAAATAATGCTTTCCCGTGCACCGCATGCGGTTGTTGATATCAATTCGGTATCAGACATTGTGCTCGACGGGTTGATTATTGAGGGTTCGAGAAAGTACGGCATTGAAATCACCGATTGTGATAATGTATCAGTAAAAAACTGCATTATCAGAAATTGCGGAACCAGACTTGTTACCTCGAATGATACACGAAATGTTTTAGTTGATAACTGTGATATATATAACGCAGGAATGAATGGGATTTTATTGCATGGAGGAAGTGATGATGATTTCCTTCCGGCAAATAATGTGATTTCAAATTGCAGAGTTCATGATACAGGCAGAAATACAGCCACAAGCGGTAGCGGCGGTGCATATGTAAACGGCGTAGGAAATAAGATTACAGGATGTACTATTTATAACACAGCCGGGTCAGGAATGGGATGCAATGGTGCTGACAGTGAGCTTTCTTATAATGAACTTTATAATAACTGTACCGAGATGGGCGATATGGGTGCGATATATATCGGAAGATGGCTTAACTACTATAATAACACTATTAAAGGAAACTATATCCATGATATCCGCGGTTATTATGACAGGTGGGTGCATGGGATATATATGGATGACAAGCTTTGCGGACAGATAATAACCGAAAATATAATTTCAAATGTTTCGGGAATAGGTATAAAGGTATCAGGCGGTCACGATATGACGGTTACAAATAATTTGCTGTATAATTGCGAAGATTCTATTATCTATTATGATTACAGTGATTATTCTGCCAGATGGGATAAAAACCTTGATGTAACTGATAATGTATTCAAAAGACTTGAGGCTAATGGTAATCTTGAGAATTACCTTTCAAGATATGAAAATATGTCACTATATTACAGTGATACAACTCCGACTGTCCCGAAACGTGCAAAAATTAGCGGAAATATTGTATATAACAGCAGAGATATAGTAATTGAGCCCGGTGCAAAGCAAAATAGTATAGAATGTGATATTGATGCGGGCAAGGATATTGCTATTTATTGTTTTACGGAATAAAGAGGAAAAGAATGATAAATTATTTGATGATTACTGTTGCAACAATTTTGTTGGCAGGTACATTTACATTGCAAAATGAATATCAAAAACGGGTTGGAGGAAGTCAGAAGGTTGTACTGCTTTATGTTTTAATTACATCACTGATTTCTGCCGTCGTGTTTTGTGGGATAAACGGGTTCAAAATAGAAATCACTCCGTTTTCGTTTTTTATGGCCTTTGCGATGGCGTTATTGTGTCTTACATATAAAGTGATTGGTTTCGAAATTTTAAAACTTGGCGGAATGACCCTATTCTCATTGTTTTTGATGACGGGCGGAATGATTATTCCGTATTTGTGGGGGATTGCTTTTCTTGATGAAAAATTCTCTGTCCTGAGAACAATCGGATTAGTTCTGATTTTCCTCGCGGTTTTGATTTCAAAGTTAGGGGAAGGTAAAAAATCCTTTAAGCTTATAGCTTTGTGTGTGGCTGTTTTTGTAATGAACGGATTTGTAAGCGTTATTTCAAAAACACACCAGATTGAACAGATATATCCGACTGTATCCAGTGAAGGATTCATTATACTTTCAAATATTTCCAGATGTTTTGTGTGCGGTCTGATTTTGATTTTCAATACTGTAAAAGGTGAAAACAAAGAGATTTCTGTCAGGAAGATCGTATTTGATAAAAAAATACTTTTGATTTTTGCACTTGTGGCGATTGTAGATGGTGCATCGTATTTGTTACAGCTAAACGGAGCAAAAGAACTTCCTGCAACTGTGCTCTATCCGTTTATAACTGGCGGAAGCATTATTTTCTCGGCGGTTTTTGATTTGCTTATTTTCAAAGTAAAACCCACAAAGAAGCTTTTGTCAAGTGTGATAATCTGTTTTGTTGGAACATTGTTATTTTTATAATTTCAAGGAGGTAAAATTATGAATTTACCAAAGCATCTGCCTGAAAAGTTAACGATTGCTTTTCCGATATGGTTACTTTATGGTGTTGAGGAAGGACACGTTTATCAGGATATAGATAAGGTTATGCGTGAACACAAAGAAAGAGGATTTAACTGCTTGCGTTTTGATGATGGCGCAGGTCTGATTCACGATGTTGACGGAAACGAGCTTCCGGATTTCGTGTTAAAACCTTTGCTTGAGAATATGAAGGTTCCTATGCGACAGATGGTTACTAAAAAAATGACCTGCCATGACCTTTTAAAAAGATTGATTGAAATATGTGAGTCTGCAAAAAGACATGGTATGTATGTCATTTTATCATCTTGGTTTTATTTGCATACTTTTTGGTATATTGGCGACAACAAACTTGTAGAAGAATTGCACAATGTTACGAAGTATGAGATTTTTATGACATTTGCAAAGTACCTTGACTATATTTTGCAGGAGCTTAAAAAACGGGATTTATTTGATTGTATTGCCTTTTGCGAGATTGCAAATGAAGCAGACGGATGGGCATGGATGTTCAGAGAAGATAAAGCGGGAACTGTTACATACGACGAAGCACTGGAGTTCAAAAAATCACACGAAAAAGCACTTGCATGGCTTCAGGAAAAGTACCCTGAAATTCTATTTGCATATGACTGTATGTCACCATTTTCAAGGGATGAGTATGTACCTGAAAATATGCAGGTATATAACAGCCACCCATATTTTATGTGGAACTTGTATTCTGAAATGCAAAAAGAGATAGCGAATGAGATAATAGTTGAAAATCCCATTTCGGTTGATGATGTAAAAAAAGCACGTGGCAGTTCAAGGGGTGTTAATGAAGACTGGTATCATAGAGTATGTTTTTATAAAAACCTTGACGAGAAGAAAATGCCATACGCTGAAAAGTGGCTTGAAGAAAGATTTGCACGAAATAGGGAGGAATACATTGAAAAACTTGAAGAAGGCATTGTAAAACTCAAGGAAGTTGCAAATAAGTACGGGACTAATGTGCCAATTGTTTGCGGTGAAGGCGTTATTTATATGGGGTCTTCAAAAATACAATGGGAAGAAGGTTCGGATGCGTTCTGGGAAACGCTTGAATATATGGCAAGACGCTATAGAGATGAAGGAATATGGGGTTCTGTTGTGAAAACATGCTGCGGACCGGATTTTTCGAATTGGGAAAATTGTAAAGAACGTATTTTAAGAGTAAATAAAATTTTTATTGGCGATATTGAGTAAAAAGGGAGGACTAATTTATGAATTTACCAAAGCATCTGCCTGAAAAGTTAACGATTGCTTTTCCAATATGGTTACTTTATGGTGTTGAGGAAGGGCACGTTTATCAGGATATAGATAAGGTTATGCGTGAACACAAAGAAAGAGGGTTTAACTGCTTGCGTTTTGATGATGGAGCAGGTCTGATTCACGATGTTGACGGAAACGAACTTCCTCCATTTATGTTAAGAAAATCGTTTGGTGCTTACAGTAATATTACACGTCAATCGGTTTCGAGAGATGGCATGCGTCATGATCTTTTAAAAAGATTGATCGAAATATGTGAGTCAGCAAAAAGACATGGTATGTATGTTATTTTATCGTCGTGGTTTTATCTGCACACTTTCTGGTATGTGGGCGATAATTACATGGTAGAAAAAATGCACAACATTCCGAAATATGAGATATTTATGACATTTGCAAAGTATCTTGACTATATTTTGCAGGAGCTTAAAAAACGGGATTTATTTGATTGTATTGCCTTTTGCGAGATTGCAAATGAAGCAGACGGATGGGCATGGATGTTCAGAGAAGATAAAGCTGGAACGGTTACATACGAAGAAGCGCTTGAGTTTAAAAAATCACACGAAAAAGCACTTGCATGGATTCAGGAAAAGTACCCCGAAATGCTATTTGCATATGACTGTATGTCACCATCTTCAAGGGATGAATATGTGCCTGAAAATATGCAGGTATATAACAGCCACCCATATTTTATGTGGAATTTGTATTCTGAAATGCAAAAAGAGATTGGCCAGGAAATTATGGTTGAAAATCCTGTTTCTGTCGAGGAAATAAGAAATACCCGTAAAGGTGCAAGAGATGTCAATGAAGACTGGTATGACAGAGTGTGGTTTTATGCAAATCTTGATGAGAAGAAGATGCCGTATGCTGAAAAGTGGCTTGAAGAAAGATTCCATAAAAACCGTGAAGAATATGTGCAAAAGCTTGAAGAAGGAATTGTAAAACTCAAGGAAGTTGCAAATAAGTACGGGACTAATGTGCCGATTGTTTGCGGTGAAGGAGTAACATATGTTGGCTCGTATTTGTTGCAGTGGGAAGAAAAGTCGGATGCATTCTGGGAAATGATTGAGCATATGGCAAGACGCTATCGGGACGAAGGTGTTTGGGGAACTGTGATTAAGACTTGTTGCGGACCTGAGGATCCAAGTTGGGATATGTGTAAAGATAGAATTCTTAAAATAAATAAGATTTTCCTAGGAGAAGATGAGTAAAATGTGAAAAAGGTGCTGAGTTTCAGCACCTTTTTTGTACCTTGCTTTTTAATTTCTCATATATGGTAGATGTGGACATACACCGGTTCCTGTTAATCGATATCAATACCGAAAGATAAAGGAGGCACAGGTTCCCGCTGAATACAAAGACTTATCTTTTTATTGGAATGGGTTAAAAGTTTCATAAACTATGACAAAAAAAGAAATTTAGACATTGAATAAATAATTTTAGATGTTATAATAAAATTAAGAAGTTGATTCAAAAACCGGATTATTTGATGTTTTAAGAAATTTTTGGAAACAAAAATGGTGGTAATATGAACGGTACACTATTTCTTAAAAAGATTTGTCGATTTTGGAAAGTAATAAGTAATAGAGAATAAGGAAGAAGTTAATGTAGCTTTGCTTTGCAAAGCTATTTTTACAATATGCATCCAAACAGTTCGCCTCAAAAAAACCGTACACATTTGTGTACGGTTTTTTTCTTGTCTCTTATTATCTTCCACGATACTCTGCTTTTAATATCTCCGCCATTTCTTCGGGCGTTTCTTTGCAACCGTCATTTAACCACATTTTTATAATAGCATTTATACCGTTTCTGAAAAATTCGATGTGATATTTTATATGCTTTCCTGCAAAATCATTTTCAGCCCTTACGGTGTCAAATACAGAAACGTTATGTTTTTCATCATATCCGAGCTTAAAATATGTCTTGTAAAAAAGCTGATTTTCATAAATATGCTTAAACATTTTTACTGCATCATGATCTTTTCTGTCCCGAAACTGCTCACTGAAATCGTTCTCTAATTTTTCGCGGATTTTATCTGCAAGGTCATATATATCAATAAAATTTGCATAAAATGTGCTTCTGTTTAGGCCTGTTTTCTTACAAATATCTGTTACCGATATTTGACTTAATTCTTTAGTCTGAAGCATTTCTATAAATGCTTTTTCGATTTTTTCGATTGATTCACGTTTTCTCTTGTTATTTTTTACATTCATAAAGATACCTCATTATATTATTCCAACACCTGTTTGAAAATTGATGATTGAATTTTATTTCAAATGAAATTATACTATAATTGTATTAAAAAGACAAGTGTTGATTTAATACAATTAATTTTTGGAGGTATTTTGAAATGAAAAAAAGTAGATTTGTTGCAATGATGCTCTGAACAGTATCGGGTGTACTATTTTCACTTGGGATGTGTATGGCACTTTTACCAGAATGGAACGCATTCAAACCCGGCATCATATTTGGCGCGGTTGGAATTGTGTTAGGATTGATTACAATCCTTGTGTGGAGAAAGATGGAGAATAAGGCTCCGTTAAAAATAAACGGAAGAATGTTTTTGCTCTCTGTATTCGGAATTATCGGTGCGCTGACTTTAGGCGTTGGTATGTGCTTTTGCATGGTATGGGAAAACATAATAATCGGCACGATTATCGGGCTTTGCGGAATACTCTTGTTATTATCGTTGATCCCGATAACAAAAGGTTTAAAATAAATGAAAATACATACCAAAGAGATATTAAAATTTATCATAAATCTCATATTTGCGATATACAACTGGGCACTCGGCGTTGCCTCGTTTTCCTGGTGGTTTATTGCTGTAGGTGCATACTATATAGTTTTAAGCATAATGCGGATTTCGGTGATTGCATTTTCCTCAAAAGACAGGAAAAACGAAAGGTTCATTATGAGGTTTTCGGGAGTTATGATTTTTGTTTTATCAATAGTGCTCTCCGGGATTGTTTATATGACAATCGAACAAAATGTGGCGGTTAAATACCATGAAATTGCTATGATAACAATCGCACTATATGCTTTTACAAAAATCACTCTGGCAATTATGGGATTTATAAAATCCAGAAAAAATCACAGACCACATATTAAAACACTTCGGAGTATTGCTTTTGCAGATAGCGTCGTATCGATATATTCTCTGCAAAGATCGATGCTTGTATCTTTTGAGGGGATGAGCCCGCCCGATATTATTCTCTTTAATACTTTGAGCGGAATAGGAATGTGCCTGATAGTGATTTGGATAGGTTTGAATTTAATAATAGGAAAGGAAGATTGAAATGTCAAAATCAAATTTTAAAAAAGCAAACGAAAAAATTGCAGAAGGTGTGACAGAGGGTTTTAAGAAAATTGAAGATGCTGTTGTGGATGGATATAAGAAAATCGAAAAGGGTGTAGTAGACGGCTATACTAAAATCGAGGATAGATTTGTTGAAAAGTATCTGACACACGATGATGAAACTGTTGAAGAAGCTAAACAAAGATTAAAAGAAAAGACCGAACAGTGATTATGTGTTGTTTAAAAAGAAACTGTAATTTTAGAATTACAGTTTCTTTTTTTATTTACAGCGTTCTATTTTTGTGTTAAAATGTAAAATGGAGAGGTGATTAGATGCAGAATAAAAAGAAATCGTATATTATGGTTTTATTGGTTATAGTTTTTTGTGCTATTATGGCAATAGTTGATGTTTTAAAAGCCGATTACTTTTTGAAATCAGCAATTAAACTGATTGTCTTTTTAGCACTGCCGATGCTTTATGCGCTATTTGATAAAAACATCAAAATTATACCGTTATTCAAGCCAAACAAAAAGGGAATAAAGCTTGCACTTTCTCTGTGTATTCCGCTTTATGTAATAATTGTAGGTGGATATTTTCTTCTAAAAGATGTTTTTGATTTTTCAAATATTACAGGAACTTTGACTTCGAATATTGGAGTAGAAAAGCAAAACTTTCTTTGGGTGTCTTTATACATATCATTTATAAACTCGCTTTTGGAGGAGTTTTTCTTCAGAGGCTTTGCATTTATGACACTAAAGAGAGTTTCATCGAGAAGATTTGCATACATATTCAGTGCGGCGGTATTTGCAATATACCATGTTGCAATGATGATTGGATGGTTTTCGATGTCGGTATTTTTAATTGTACTGGCAGGACTTTTTGTAGGTGGACTGATATTTAACTATCTGAATGAAAAAGGGAAGAGTATCTACCCTTCATGGTTTTTACATATGTTTGCAAACTTTGCGATAAATACGATTGGTTTTATTCTTTTTGGAATTATATAATAAATATTGAAAGGAAAGTGATTTTTCATGAATGCTTTGCTGTTGGCCATATCTGCCTTGTTGCCGGCTGTAGTTCTTTGCGTGTATGTATATTCAAAGGACAGAGTTGAAAAAGAACCGGTGGGACTGCTACTGATGTTGTTGCTCTTTGGTGCAATTTCATGTTTTCCGGCTGCAGAAATTGAGAGCTTGTTAGGTATGATTTTAGATTCTTTTTTTAAAAATATCCAGGTAACAAAAACGGCGTATTACATATATAATTTTATCTATTACTTTGTTTGTATTGCATTAGTTGAAGAGACTGTAAAGTTTTTTGTTTTAAAATGGAAGACCTCAAAGCATAGAGAATTTAATCATACTTTCGACGGTTTGATTTACTCGATTTTTGTGTCACTTGGATTTGCAGCGTTGGAAAATATTTTATATGTATTCCAATTTGGCTTCCAAACTGCGCTGTTAAGAGCAGTTTTGTCTGTTCCGGGGCACATGTTCTTTGCGGTAATGATGGGTTACCATTATAGCAAATGGCATATTTATAAAGCGGCAAGCATGATTGAGGATGAGTTGAAGAAGTCAGGTAAAATTCCGCCTAACTCTACTAATTTTGCTTATAAAAAGAGTGCTTTCTTTGCACTCTTGATGCCGACTATAGCCCATGGTATTTTTGACTTTACCTGCACTATCGGTACTTTGCCGTTTATGTTGATATTCCTTGCATTTGAAGTTGTAATGTATATTACATGTTTTAGAAAAATTCATTTAATGTCAAGGATGGATTGTGATTTGGGATTGACCGCTGTGGCACTTGTTCAAAACAAATATTCACATCTTTTTGATGAAGAAAAGAATGAAGAAAGTGTAATTTTAAAAAATGAATAAAAGAATTTTATTTATATTACTACTGTTTTGCTTTTTAATAACCGGTTGTTTTAAAAATTCAGATATTGATAAAGTTCGGGATGATAAATCACTATTGTCGTTATCGGACAAGGTTATCTGCGTTGATGCAGGGCACGGAATCAATAATTCGGGCGAATATGAGCCGATTGCACCGGGTTCATCCAAGACCAAACCATCATTTGTTTCGGGAACGAGCGGGAAAAATCAAACAGAAGAGGAATTGAACTTAAAAGTTGCCTTAAAGCTCGAGAAAGCACTGATTGAAAAGGGTGCGAAAGTTTATATGACAAGAACAACCCATGAAACCGAAATGAGTAACATTGACAGGGCTTTGCTTGCAAATGATGTTAATGCAGATATTTCTGTAAAACTCCATGCGGACGGAATAGAGAATTCGTCCGTTTCGGGAGTGTCTATGCTTGTACCGGGAAATGACTACATAAACGATTCTGCACTTTGCGAGAAGAGCCGCCGTGCCGGCGAACTTATTTTTCGCAATGTATTAAATAGTACCGGTGCTAATGACAGAGGTGTTGTTACACGAAACGACCTCACAGGATTTAACTGGACAAAAGTTCCGATCGTTTTATTGGAGATGGGATTTATGACAAACCCTGAAGATGATAAAAAACTCGAATCGGATGAGTACCAACAAAAAATTGTTGATGGAATTGTTTTGGGGTTAATTGAATATTTTGAGATGAACTAAAAACTCCGACGGATTATCCGTCGGAGTTTTCTTTCTTAATTCCAATCACAACACGGTCGTTGTCGCCGTAGTCTTTAATAGTTTTAATGTCTTTAAAATTTTGTTCCATAAGTTCTGTGACTGCTCTGCTTTGATTGTATCCGATCTCAAACGCCAAAACACCTCCAAAATCAAGGTATTTTGGTGCGATTTTTATAATGTGTCTATAGAAATTAAGTCCGTCTATGCCACCATCCAGGGCTGATTTTGGCTCAAATTCATTCACCTGCTTTTGGAGGTTGGGGATGACTTCGCTTTCGATATATGGTGGGTTAGAAACAATTAAATCATATTTTCCGAATTTGTCAAATTCGAACACATCACAAATCTCAAAGGAAACCCTGTCATCAACGCCGAGCTTTATTGCGTTTTCTTTTGCAAGAGATATTGCATCAGGGCTGATGTCAATAGCGTGAACTCGTGCATTTTTGTTAAAGTGTGCAATCGATATTGCAATACATCCCGACCCTGTGCAAAGGTCAAGTACATTTATCGGTTTTCCGCCAAAATACTCCAACGTTTTCTCGACAAGAATTTCGGTATCCTGTCGGGGAATTAAAACGGAAGGGGAGACCATAAACTCCAGCCCCATAAATTCCTCTGTGCCAAGAATATACTGAAGTGGCTCGCCTTTTAACCTTCGTTTTAAAATGCTTTCAATTTCGTCGAATTTGTTTTGGTCAAGCTCGTCTGCTGCTTTTATAATCAAATCGAGTTCGGAAAGGCTGGTTACAGATTTTAAGATAAGATGAGCTTCAAATATTGCATTATCAGTGTTATTGTCTTTCAGGGTTTTAATTGTGTTTTTTAAAACTTCTTTTATTACCATTTATCGTCCTCGGAATTTTCTGGGATAACTGCTTTCATTGATGATATAGCAACTTCAATCTGACTGTCATCAGGCTCGCGTGTTGTAAGCTTCTGTAACCATAACCCCGGCTTTGTCAGAAATCTCACGCACGAGTTTTTGCCTTTGCCTGCAAGCTTTATAATCTCATATGAAATGCCTGCAACTATCGGCATCAGGGCAAGTCTCATAAGCATCTTTAAAAAGATATTCGGCTGCTGAGGAAGCAGGGAGAATATCAAAATACTGATTACCATAACGATTAACAAAAAGCTTGTACCGCATCTCGGATGAAAACGAGTATGCTTTTTTACATTTTCAACCGTCAACTCTTCGCCTGCTTCGTAACAAGCAATGGTTTTATGCTCTGCACCGTGATATTCAAATACACGCTTGATATCAGGCATAAGCGAAACCAAAGCCATATATCCAAGGAATATCAAAAGCCTTGATACACCCTCAACCAACGGTCTGAAAACCGTCACTTCGGTTATAGCTTTTGCAGGTGTGAAGTTTATAATCCATGCGATAAGGTCAGCAAGTGCGGTTGGCAAAAGGATGAAAAGACCGATGCTGAGCGCAAGGGAAAGTGCAAGTGATACATAAATCACGATATCCTTGACTTTATCTCCGAATTTATCCTCTAACCATTTGTCGAACTTGCTTTCGGCTTCTTCTTCGCCTTCAATATCAACAAACTCAGCCGAGAACATAAGTGCTTTCATACCTACGATAAGGCTTTCGATGAAGTTTACACAACCTCTTATAATCGGAAGCTTCAGGAAGAAGTTTTTCTTTTTAGTACCGTTTTCGTTAACCTCACATACGATTTCGCTGTCAGGCTTTCTTACTGCGATTGCGGTCTTATGAGGACCTCGCATCATAACGCCTTCAATTACGGCCTGACCGCCGATTGAAGTTATATGTTGTTCTTTATTATTCATAAAATTATACCTCACAAAAAATTTCATTATATATTATATATCAAACAAGACTTTATTTCAAGGTTTTTTAGTTTTTTTGGAAAAATTAACTGTTTATTCATAAAATGAAATTTAAATGGGAAAATATTCATTAAGGAGGAGAGGAAATGGATAAAAAAGAGTATCAGAAATTCGCAAAAAGGAAATACCCTGCATCACCAATTATAAAAAACTGTATACTGGCTTTTTTGGTAGGCGGAACGATATGCGTAATCGGGGAA
The DNA here is from genome assembly GCA_045544615.1 of Clostridia bacterium. Classification (GTDB taxonomy): domain Bacteria; phylum Bacillota; class Clostridia; order UBA1381; family UBA1381; genus CAKSFT01. The sequence continues at coordinate 174,026 of JAZPZI010000027.1, read as the reverse complement.
GGTATATTGAAGATTTATGAGAGTATTGGATTTAATGAACAAAATGCAGGCACCCTGACATCAGTCACACTAATCGCTCTTGGTATGCTTCTTACGGGACTCGGCATATATTCAAAAATAGCGCACTTTGCAGGTGCCGGAACGATTGTCCCGATTACTGGCTTTGCAAATGCAGTTGCATCTCCTGCAATAGAGGCAAGAACAGAAGGGTATGTGCTCGGAGTTGCGGCCAAAATATTTACAATCGCAGGACCTGTAATAGTGTACGGCACAGTGGCGAGTGTGATTGCAGGGATTTTATATTATTTCTTTTAAAAAAGGTGGAGGACAATACTCCACTTTTTTTGTTTTTTCCCTTTACTTTATTGGGATTTGATGGTATAATATTATAGAATAATTATATGTAAAAAGGTGATTTAATGCTTTCGTTTTTAACTTCAGGACTAAATGGCTTGATAAATCTTATAATGAGTGTTTGTGTAACACTGATTGCTCTGACTTTACACGAGCTTGCACATGGTTGGGTGTCGATGAAACTCGGAGACCCAACACCACGAATTCAGGGCAGAATGACACTCAATCCTCTGGCACACTTAGACCTTATCGGAACATTGTTGATGGTATTTACAGGATTTGGCTGGGCAAAGCCGGTTGAGGTCAACCCGATGTATTATAAAGACAGAAAAAAGGGTATGGCATTGGTTGGAATAGCAGGCCCTGTTACTAACCTTCTGCTTGCTGTTTTGGGTGTTATAATATGGATTATACCGTATGTAATTATGAATGCTTTGGGTTCATTCGCCTCGAACTGGTTTATTGGTATATTTGACAGTTTTATGTACCTGTTTATAATCAGAAACCTGTGTTTTATGGTGTTTAATCTTATCCCGATACCACCGCTTGATGGCTCACGTGTGATTGGACTTTTCCTTTCAAATTCGGCGTATTATAAGCTTATGCAGTATGAGCGTTATTCGCTTCTTATCATTATGCTTTTATCAATCACAGGCGTGTTTGATACCATAATCACAAGAGGAGTATATTTCTTCTTTAATCTGATTTTTAATTCGGTATCAGGAATTTTGGGGATTTTGGTGTAAAATATGGAAAAATTGTGTTATAAGCTTGAGAGCTTCGAAGGACCGCTTGATCTTTTGTTGCATCTCATATCTAAAAATAAAGTCAGCATCTATGATATCCCGATTGTCGAGATTACCGACCAGTATCTTGAGGCAATAGTCGGAATTGAGGATGCAGACATCGAAAATGCGAGTGAGTTTATAGTTTTGGCGTCTCAGCTTTTGTACATTAAATCAAGAATGCTATTGCCGAAAAATGATGCGGAAGAGGACGAAGAAGACCCAAGAGACGAGCTTGCAAAACGACTTTTGGAATATCAGCAGTATAAAGAGGCATCAAAAGAACTCAGAAAAACCGAGTTCTGGTCAAGATATATGGTATTTAAAGAAGCGGAGGATATTAAATTCCCCGTTCCTGAATATGATATTCACCACGATGTGGACGAGCTGTTTGATGCTTTTCAGGCGATATTTGAAAGAAAAAGCAGACGTAAACCGCCCGAAAAACGTGCATTTGCAGGTATTGTCGGCAGAGAAAAAGTATCTGTCAGCGATATGGTAAAAAAGGTATCGGACATGCTAAAGGGCGTGAAAAAGCTAAAGTTTTCATCGGTTTTTAAGGATGAGGACTCAAAGCCCGAGATGATTGCAACTTTTCTTGCAATTTTGGAAATGATAAAACTAAACAGAATTACAGCAGAGTATGATGATGCCGAGCGGGATTTCATGCTCTCTGAAATCAGGAGATAAGCTATGAATAATTTGAATTTGCAGTATGCCATTGAAGGGATACTGTTTGCAGCAGGTGAGCCGGTTAAGGCGGCAAAGCTTGCAGTAGTGCTTGATGTTTCGGTCGATGAGATCACCGAGGCGGCAAAGCTTTTAAAGTATGAATATGATACTAATCTTCGTGGTCTTATGATAATTGAGATAGACGACGGATATCAGATTTGCTCAAGACCTGAATATTATGCGTATATTCAGGAAATACTCGGAGAGCAACGACGTCAGGCACTCTCGAATGCGGCAATGGAAGCACTTGCAATTATTGCCTACAAGCAGCCTATAACAAGAGGCCAGGTTGAGTACATAAGAGGTGTTAACAGTGACGGTGCAATTAACCGACTTGTTGAGCGAAATCTGATTGAGGAAGCTGGAAGACTTGAAGCTCCCGGCAGACCGATTCTTTATAAAACATCACAGAATTTTCTGCGTTGCTTTGGTCTTAAAACCCCTGATGAGTTACCCGAGGTAGACCTTTCAAAAATCAGTCCTGAATATGAACAACTCGAATTGAGCGAGGAAGAGTAAAAGAGGTGAGGAAATCTTGAAGATAGCATTGATTATCATACTTTCAGTTATTCTGATTATTTCGGTGCTTCTTATGATTCCGACCTATCTGGTATTTGAATTCAAAAAGCAGGGCGCTGAAAAAAAGACCGAACTGAAAATCAGGTATTTTCTCTTTACCTTTATGCTAAATGAAAAGAAAGAGCCGAAAAAGGAAAAGACAAAAAAAGAAAAGCCTCAAGAACTTAAAAAGAAAAAATCGGTTTCCGACTGGTTTTCGACTGTGAAGCTTATTGAGGATGATATAATCGGGATTTTAAAGTATGCAAAAAAACACGCATTTTCGGTTAAAAAGTTCAGGTTTTTGATGAACTTCGGACTTGGTGATGCGATGAAAACCGGAATCTTAACAGGCTCTGCCTACGGTACGGTATATAATGTTTTGGGATTTTTGAACCGAAACATTCCGGTTGAGGATTGTGAGGTAAAAATCAACCCTGACTTTGAACGGGAATGCCTCGATATAGACGGTGAGTGCATATTAAGAATCAAAAATGCACACATTATCGTTATAGCAATAAAAGCACTAAAAGTTTTACTTAAAATACGAAAAAGTGATAAAGAAAGGAAGTAATTATTATGTCAGAACACCCAATTCAAGGAATGATGGAAACAGCAATGACTAACATCAAATCAATGATTGATGTAAATACAATAGTAGGAGATCCTGTAACAACTCCTGACGGTACTGTTATTATCCCGATATCAACCGTAAGCTTTGGCTTCGGAGCAGGTGGAAGCGAGTTTGAAGGAACCAAGAAAACTCCAACAGGTGAAAATTCACCTATGTTCGGTGGTGGCTGTGGCGGTGGCGCAAATGTTAAGCCTGTTGCGTTTATGGTTGTCGGAAACGGTTCTGTTAAACTTTTGCCTGCAACTCCACAGGGTGGTGCATCAGATAAGCTTGTTGCAATGATACCTGATATTTTTGACAAGGTTAACGGTGTCATTTCATCAATAAGCGACAAAATGGCAAAGAAAAAGGAAAAGAAAGCCGAAGCAGACGCTAAGGTTGATGTTTCAGAGAACTGATATTGCAAAACTAATCAGCACGGATAATTTCCGTGTTCTACATAAGGGAGAAAACTATGCGTTTTGATAAGCGAGACAAAATTTTAATGAATGTACAAAAGCCTACACGCTACACAGGCGGAGAGCTCAACGCCTGTATAAAGGACCCTGATAAGGTTAAGGTTCGTTTTGGCTTTTGTTTTCCTGATGTGTACGAAATTGCAATGTCACACCTGGGACTGAAGATTTTATATCACGTTTTAAATAAAAGAGAAGATACCTATTGCGAGAGAGTTTTTGCACCCTGGACCGATATGGAAAGCGAAATGAAGAAAGAGGGAATGAAGCTCTTTGCTTTAGAAACCGGAGATGAGGTATCAAGTTTTGATATTCTTGGCTTTACTTTGCAGTATGAATTGAGCTACTCAAATGTATTGTATATGCTCGATATGGCAGGAATACCGTCCTGGAGTGCACAAAGGGACGAATCTCATCCGTTTATTTGTGCAGGTGGACCATGTGCATATAATGCAGAGCCGATTGCTGACTTTATCGATTTCTTTATGCTCGGCGAGGGCGAAGAAATGATGAACGAAATTGTTGATGCGTATATTTCGTGGAAGGGTTCGGGTAAATCAAGACGTGAGTATCTTGAAGAAATCGCAAAAATTGACGGTATTTATGTTCCGTCGCTTTATGATGTTGAATACAATGACGACGGAACACTAAAGAGTATTTTGCCAAATCATCCGAATGCAAAACCAAGCATCAGAAAGCGTATTATGCTTGATTTTGATAAGGCAGAAACACCTGATAGCATAATTGTTCCGTACGGAGACGTTGTTCACGACAGAGTAATGCTCGAGATTTTCAGAGGCTGTATAAGAGGTTGCAGATTTTGTCAGGCAGGCTATGTCTACAGACCTGTTCGTGAGAGAAAGCCCGAAACTCTTACATGCCTTGCTGACAGGCTTTTATCGAGCAGCGGCTATGAAGAAATTTCATTATCATCACTCAGCTCGAGCGATTACACAGGCTTAAAAGAGCTGACTGATAATTTATTAGAGCTAACGGAAGAAAAAAAGATTGGTCTTTCATTACCGTCGCTTCGAATTGATAATTTCTCGCTTGAGCTTATGAATAAGGTTCAGAAGGTAAGAAAATCCGGAATAACCTTTGCACCTGAGGCAGGAACGCAAAGATTAAGAGATGTCATAAATAAAAACATTACAGAAGAAAATATTATTGAGTCAACCGCAAGACTTTTCCGAGGCGGCTGGACAAATTTGAAACTATATTTTATGATTGGACTTCCGACCGAAACCGATACCGATCTGGCAGGAATTTCTGACCTTTCTGCAAAGGTTTTGGATGAATATTTCAAGATACCGAAAGAAGAAAGAGCTAAAAATATCAATATAAATGTCAGCACATCGAGCTTTATTCCGAAGCCCTTTACAGCATTTCAGTGGTGCGAACAGGTTGACCGTGATGAGATAATCAGAAAGCAGGATTATCTGAAGGCAAACATCCGCCAGAAGAGAATCAGATATATGTGGCACGACAATAAAACGAGCTATTTAGAGGGTGTTTTTGCAAGAGGAGACCGCAGACTTTCAAAGGTTATCAGAAAAGCTGTTGATAACGGCTGTAAGTTTGACGGATGGGATGAACACTTTAAGTTCGATGACTGGATTAAAAGCTTTGAAGAGTGCGGAGTCGATCCTGATTTTTATTTGAGAAAGCGTGAACTCGATGAAGTTCTGCCGTGGGATCATATTGATGTCGGGGTAAGAAAAGAGTTCCTGAAAAAGGAATACGAAAAAGCACTTTCAGAGCAAACCACGCCGAATTGCCGGGAAAAATGTGCAGGATGCGGTGCAAATTGTTTCGGGGTAGGTGTATGCTATGAGTAATTATGTTTTAAAATACAGACGAGGGGAAGAGGTAAAGTACATCTCACACCTTGATTTTGTGCGGTTTATCCATCGTGTTATGCGAAGAGTTAATCTTCCTATGGAGTACTCGCAAGGCTTTAATCCGCACCCGATTATGACGGTTGCGATGCCTTTGTCGGTAGGTGTAACATCGGACTGTGAATATATGAAAATCGGTATTGCAGGCGACAATGACGAAAAATTTATTAAAGAAACTATAAATAACGGTATGCCCCCAGGATTTGAGATTCTTGATGTCAGAAAAGACGTCGATAAACGCTATGATTTCAAAAAGCTTTCCCGTGCAGAATATATTGTTGATATCGAAACTGATGCTGATATTTCGATTGATGAGTTTTTGAAAAATAAGACTCTCAATGTAATGAAAAAAAGTAAAAGCGGTATCAAGGAAGCAGATATCAGACCGCACATTTTCTCGATTGAAAAACTTGAGTTTTCAGATGGAGGATTAAAGCTCAAAATGATTCTCTCGGCAGGCAATGAATACAACTTAAAGCCTGATACTGTAATTGATGCGATGAAGTTATACATCGAAGGATTTTTGCCGACATTCTATACTGTACATAGAAACAGGATGTTGACAAAAGAGAATAAAGTTTTATTATGAAAAAAGCACGCCATATGGCGTGCTTTTTGGTTTTTTAGTAGTTTTCTTTTCTTACTTCGAAGTAGCTCTGAGGATGTGCACAAACAGGACAAACTTCCGGTGCTTTTTTGCCCATAACAAGGTGTCCGCAGTTACGGCATTCCCACATGGTTTCTTCGCTCTTTTCGAAAACTTTCTGCATTTCTACATTTGAGAGAAGCTTTCTGTAGCGTTCTTCGTGTGATTTTTCGATTTCGGCAACCATTCTGAACTGTGTAGCCAATGCTGTAAAGCCTTCTTCTTCGGCTTCTTTTGCGAATGTTGCATACATATCAGTCCATTCATAGTTTTCACCTTCAGCGGCTGCTAAGAGATTTTCTGCAGTATGACCGAGTGCACCTAAAGCCTTGAACCAGAGCTTTGCGTGCTCCTTTTCGTTATTTGCGGTATCTTCAAAGATTGCAGCAATCTGCTGATAGCCTTCCTTTTTTGCAACTGATGCAAAATATGTGTACTTATTTCTTGCTTCACTTTCGCCTGAAAAAGCAGCCATCAAGTTTTTCTCTGTTTTTGAACCTTTTAATTCCATTTTAAAATCCTCCTTTGATTTTTATATTATATAGTATACCATTTTTTTGAAAATAAATCAATATTATTTTTGATGAAAAAATCCCTGACCTTTTGGTCAGGGAAATATTTTGGTGCGCCTGAAAGGACTTGAACCTTCACGTCGGTGACACTAGATCCTAAGTCTAGCGCGTCTGCCAATTCCGCCACAGGCGCATATTTGGGCGATAAAACTTATATTTATCTGCCGACTTGAGATATTTTATCACAAGAATGGTTATTTGTCAAGAAAATTTACCTTATTTTTTCAATAAAAGGTATGAAATGGCTTGACCTTTAGCTTTTTTTCTGTTAAAATAAAAACAATGATTAGAAGAAAGGTGAATAACTTATGAAAAACACTGAAAAAACAATGGAAAAAATTGTTTCACTTTGTAAGGGCAGAGGTTATATCTATCCGGGAAGTGAAATCTACGGAGGTTTGGCTAATACTTGGGATTATGGCCCGCTCGGCGTTGAATTTAAAAATAATGTTAAAAAAGCTTGGTGGAAAAAGTTTGTCCACGAATCAAAATATAATGTAGGAGTTGACTGTGCGATTTTGATGAACCCTCAGACCTGGGTAGCATCAGGTCACGTTGGCGGCTTTTCTGATCCGCTTATGGACTGTAAAGAGTGTAAGGCACGCCACCGTGCAGATAAGCTCATCGAAGATTTTGCTTTTGCAAATGGTGAGAGCCTGACAGTTGATGGCTGGAGCAACGAAAAGATGGTTGAATACATAAACGAACACAACATTTGTTGTCCGGAATGTGGAAAGCATAACTTCACCGATATTCGTCAATTCAACCTCATGTTCAAAACATTCCAGGGTGTAACAGAGGACACATCATCTACTGTATATTTAAGACCGGAAACTGCGCAGGGTATTTTTGTTAACTTCAAGAACGTTCAGCGTACAACAAGAAAGAAAATTCCATTTGGTATCGGTCAGGTTGGTAAGTCGTTCAGAAACGAAATCACACCGGGTAACTTCACATTCCGTACACGTGAATTTGAACAGATGGAACTTGAGTTCTTCTGCGCACCTGGAACAGATATGGAATGGTTCCTTTATTGGAAAGACTACTGCATGAAGTGGCTTTTGTCATTGGGAATCAAGGAAGAAAATGTAAGATTCAGAGACCATTCACCTGAAGAACTTTCACACTATTCAAACGCTACAACCGATATCGAGTTTGTATTCCCGTTTGGTTGGGGAGAACTCTGGGGTATAGCTGACAGAACTGATTATGACCTTATGCAGCATCAGAACTGTTCAGGAGAAAGCATGGAATACATCGACCCAATTACAAATGAAAGATATGTTCCTTATTGCGTAGAACCGTCACTAGGTGCTGACCGTGTTGCATTGGCGTTCTTAGTTGAAGCATACGATGAAGAAGATTTGGGCGAAGGCGACTCAAGAGTAGTTATGAGATTGCATCCGGCATTAGCTCCTGTTAAGGCTGCAGTATTGCCTTTATCAAAGAAGCTCTCAGAAGGTGCTACAAAGGTATTCGAAGACCTTATCAAGAAGTTCAACTGCGAATATGATGAGGCTGGCTCAATCGGTAAGAGATACAGAAGACAGGACGAAATCGGAACACCTTACTGTATCACTTATGATTTTGACTCTGAAACTGATGAAAGTGTTACAGTTCGTGACAGAGATACAATGGAACAGCAGAGAATTAAGATTGCAGACCTTGAAAAGTTCCTTGAAGAAAAGTTAGAGTTCTGATTATAGGAGGCTAAACTATGAAATTGTTCAAAGAATTTAAAACATTTATCGCAAGAGGAAATGTTATTGATATGGCAGTCGGTATTATTATCGGCTCAGCTTTTACAAAGATTGTAACATCACTCGTAAATGATATTATTACACCACTTATCAGTAGCTTGACCGGTAAGGTTAGTTTTGCAGATTTAAAGTGGGTTATTGCAGAGAAAACAGAGGTTGCAGAAGAGGTTGCTGTAAAATACGGTGCATTTATTCAGGCAATTATTGATTTTGTAATTATTGCATTTGTTGTATTTATGATGGTTACTGCAATCAACAAATTCCACGAAAAGCTCCAAAAAAAGGAAGAAGAATTACCGCCTGAGGAGCCAAAACCATCAGCAGAAGAAGTTCTTTTGACAGAAATCAGAGATTTATTAAAAGATAAATAAAAACATGTTTATTAAAGCTAAATGGATAGGAATACCGGACGATTTTGGAGAAATCTGTCCGGTTTTTCTGAAAGAATTTAAAATTAACAAAAAGATTTCCAAAGCAGTTATCTATATATCTGCAATTGGAGTGTATGAGGCACAGATAAACGGAGCGAGAGTGGGTGATTTTATTCTTGCGCCCGGATTTACAGCCTACGAACACCGACTGCAATATCAATGCTATGACATAACTGAGTATATTAAGGCGGAAAACAAACTAGAGGTTACTGTCGGTACAGGCTGGCACAGAGGCAGAATTGCAAGCCATCATAAGAAAATTTGCAGTATGCCATGTGCCGTAATTTCATGTATTGAAATTTTTTATAAAAATGGCGAAGTTGAAAGTATTTTAACCGACGATAGCTGGAGCGTCAAAAAAAGTAATGTTTTGTTTTCGGATATCTATGATGGCGAAGTATATGACGCAAGACCTGAAAATTTTGAAACATTAAAGGTAAAAGTTTTTGATGACCTGTCAAAGGAAAGACTGATTCCACAAGAAGGGGAACTTGTAGTTGAAAAAGACAGAATCAAGGCTAAAAGCCTTATAATCACACCGAAAGGCGAACGGGTGATTGACTTTGGTCAGAATTTGGCTGGGTATGTTGAATTTTCGATTAATGCAAAATCAGGGGATAAGATTGCTATTTCTCATGCGGAAATACTTGATTATGATGGGAATTTTTATAACGAAAATTACCGTACAGCAAAGTCGAAAATTGAATATATAGCGAAAGATGGTAACCAGACATATAAGCCGCATTTCACCTTTTTCGGGTTCAGATACATAAGACTTGATGAATATCCCGCTGAGATTGATTTGGAAGACTTTACCGCAATTTCAATTCACTCGGATATAGTGAGAACAGGGGAAGTAAGAACCTCGAATGAGAAGATAAACCAACTTATTTCGAATGTTTTATGGTCACAAAAATCGAATTTTATTGATATTCCAAGTGATTGCCCACAACGAGATGAGCGTATGGGTTGGACAGGCGATGCGCTGGTTTTTTGTAAAACTGCGGCATATAATTTTGATGTTAAACGTTTTTTTGAAAAATGGATTAACGATATGTGTGCTGAACAACTGGATTCGGGCGAAATAACCGAAACTGTTCCCAATATCTGGAACGATAAGCGGTCAAGCACAGCATGGGGAGATGCAATTACATTTATTCCGTGGGAAATGTTTCTTATGTATGGTGACAAAAGCGTGCTTGAAGCGTCTTTTGATGCCATGAAAAAATGGGTTGACTATATAACAAAAGATACGCTTGATGATTATTTATGGACTTGCCCTGATGATGAAAAATGTTTGTGGGGAAAGCACTATGGCGATTGGCTTGCTTTAGATGGCGAGCCGGGTAGCTGGAAGGGTGCGACGAATGACGATTTTGTTGCAAGCGCTTTTTATGCACGCTCAACGGAGATACTTGTAAAAGCAGGTAAAGTTTTAGGTAAAGACGTATCCGAGTATGAAGAACTTTATAAAAATATTGTAATGCGTTTTAGAGAGGTATTTTCTGAATATAAGACTCAAACAGCGCATATCCTTGCACTTGTATTCAACCTTACGGAGAACAAAGAAAAAACCGCTAAAGCTTTGGCTGAAATGATTCAGGAAAATGGAAACAAGCTAAATACAGGTTTTGTCGGAACACCATTCATTTTAGAGGCTCTTTCGTGTAACGGATATAAAGATATTGCATACGAATTGCTTTTACAGGAGGAATATCCGTCGTGGCTATATGAGGTAAACCATGGTGCGACTACAATCTGGGAGCATTGGGACGGCATCAGAGATGATGGAACTTTGTGGGATGTTAGTATGAACTCGTACAATCATTATGCTTTTGGTTCGGTTCTTGGCTGGATTTATAGTCATGCGGCAGGAATTAAAACTATAGAAGAATGTCCGGGATTTAAAAAAGTTGAAATTTCACCTTGTGCAAGCACGAAAATCGAATGGTTGGATTGTTCGCTAAAAACCAAAAATGGTGTTATATCATCAAAATGGACTGTTTTGGATGATTCGATTTGTTATGAGATTAAAACCCCGGTTCCGGCTAAAATTGTTATCGATGACATTACGCATGAAGTTCCGAAAGGAAAATACACATTCTACGGAAAGCTTAAATAAAAAAACGGACTCAATTGAGTCCGTTTTTTAAATGTTATATAAATTATAATAAACGCCTTTTTTCTCTAAAAGTTCACTGTGAGTTCCTTGCTCTTCAATGCCCTTATCGGTGATAACAAGGATATTGTCGGCATTTTTGATTGTGGTTAGTCTGTGAGCGATTGTAAGAACGGTTCTTCCTTGAGAGAGCTCTTCAAGAGATTTCTGGATAATCTGTTCGCTCTCGTTATCAAGGGATGAGGTTGCCTCATCAAGAATAAGGATTGGTGGGTCTTTTAGGAAAACTCTGGCGATGGAAAGTCTTTGCTTTTGTCCGCCGGATAATTTAACGCCTCGCTCGCCAATGTAGGTATCATAACCGTTTGGCAGGGTAGAGATGAACTCATCCGCACCGGCTCTGATTGCGGCTATTCTGATTTCTTCAAAGCTTGCTCCGGGTTTGCCGTATTCAATGTTATCTCTTACCGTTCCCGAGAACATATACACATCCTGTTGAACAACACCGATGTTTTGCCTTAAAGATTTTAAAGTCAGATTCTGGATATTCATACCATCAACCAAAACCTCACCCGACTGTACCTCGTAAAAACGAGGAATAAGGTTACAAATTGTGGTTTTACCGCTACCCGATGCACCAACCAAAGCCACATTTTCTCCGGGTGCGATATGAATATTTATGTTTTTCAAAACTACCTTTTCATTATCGGGATAATTAAACGAGACGTTATTGAATTTTATATCACCGCTTACGTTTTCCAATTCAATTGCATCAGCAGAATCGACTATGTCGGCAGGTGTATCCATAATCTCAATGAATCGCTCAAGACCGGTTAAGCCTCGCTGGAATTGCTCGGTGAAATTGATAAGTGTTTTTATCGACGCTGTAAGCGTTGAAATATATAGTGTGTATGCGGCAAAATCGGCAACCGATATTTTTTGGAACATCAGAAAAAGCGAGCCGGCAATTATTACCGAAATATACATTATTCCTTCGAATAATCGGGTTGATGATTGAAAACCTGCCATATATTTATATGCAAGCTTTTTTATCTTCAAAAAAGCAATGTTTCCATCGTCAAACTTTGATTTTTCGATTTCTTCGTTTGCAAATGATTTTACTACCTGAATTCCCAACAGCGAGTCTTCAACATTTGCATTCAATTCACCTACAAGTCGACGTGACTCCTTAAAAGCATCACGCATTTTTCCACGAAAGCTCAGACAACAAAAGAGCATTATCGGAAGAATGGCAAAAAGTATCAAAGTAAGTGGAATGTTGATGTTTAATAATACAATGAATGCAACAATAATCTTAACGCCTGTTATCAAAAATTCTTCAGGACAATGATGTGCAAACTCTGTTATATCAAACAGGTCGCTTGTAATTCGTGCCATTATCTGCCCGACTTTTGTATCGGTATAGAAGGAGTGGGAAAGAGTTTGCAGGTGCGAAAACAGGTCGTGTCGCATATCTGTTTCCATCCGTGTTCCCATAACGTGACCTGTGCCAGCCATATAGTAGTTTGCGGCAGTGTCAATCAAGCGGAGAATAATATAGAAAATCCCGGTATATGCAATCAGCCTGAAGGTCAGATTCTCCGGGGTATCAATTGCCGTTCCGGTGATTTTTCTTACCAAAAGCGGAAATACAAGCTCACAAACCGTTGTAAGCAGAGCACACAAAAGGTCAAGTATAAGTATTCCTTTGTATTTTGAATAATATGGCAGAAATTTTTTTACAAGATACCCGGACGGGTATTTTTTATCTGTCTTTTTTGTCGCCATCTTAATCAACCTTTCTTGAAAAATTCTGCTGCTATTTTTGCGGCTTCGGCTGCATCTTTAGCATAAAAATCAGCACCAACCATGTCAGCATAAGTCCTGTTCAATACCGCACCGCCGACCATTATTTTAGTATCGGGCAATTCGGTTTTCAAAAGCTTAATGGTTTCTTCCATATACTTTAGAGTTGTGGTCATAAGAGCACTCAAACCAACTAATTTGATGTTTTGTTCTTTTGAAACACTCAAAATCGCCTCGGGAGCGACGTCTTTGCCTAAATCAATGATGTTGTAGCCATAGTTCTCCAAAAGCATTTTAACGATATTTTTGCCGATGTCGTGAATGTCGCCTTTTACGGTAGCAAGTAAAATTTTTCCGCCATCGGGTGTTGCCTCGGGTGAGGCTTCTTTTATAATATCAAATCCGACTTTAACGGTTTCTGCAGATGCCATTAACTGCGGAAGGAAAAATGTGCCCTTTTCAAATTTTTCACCCACAATGTCGAGTGCGGGGATTATTTCCTGATTTATAAGTCCCATTGGCGACGAAGAATTGAGCGCATCCTTAACGAGTCCTGAGATAACATCTTTTCTGCCTTTTATGATAGCATCGGTGATTGAGATGTTGCTATCTGCCTTAGCTGTTTCGGTATTTTTGACAACAGAAAACTTTTCAATATAGTCTACCGACCCGGAATCCTGCCCGTTCAGAACCTTGAATGCCAAGATGATTTTCATGTATTCTTCCGACATCGGGTTCATAATCGGCATATCAAGACCTGCACCGAAAGCAACGGCAAGAAATGCAGAGTTCAGAATATCACGAGATGGCAAACCGAATGAAACGTTACTTACGCCCAGTACAGTTTTAACGCCGAGTTTTTGCTTTACAAGGGTGATTGCCTTTGTTGTTTCCAAAACCATTTCCTGATTAGTCGATGCGGAAAGAACAAGACAGTCAATCAAAATATCGGTTTTGGCTATTCCGTATTTTTCAGCCTCGGCTACAATTTTTTCGGCAATTTTCAATCTTCCTTCTGCAGTTTCAGGTATACCGTCCTCGTCGAGTGTCAGAGCAACAACTGCAGTTCCGTATTTTTTAACAATAGGAAAGATTTCTGCCATGCTTTCTTTTTTACCGTTTACAGAATTTATAATCGGTTTTCCGTTATAGACTCTTACAGCACCTTCGATTGCTATTGGGTCGGTACTGTCAATCTGCAGAGGAAGGGAAGTGATGCCCTGGAGCTCTGTAACGAGTTCCTTTAGGATTTTTGCCTCATCAATTTCGGGAAGCCCGGCATTTACATCAAGAACATCTGCACCTTTTTCTTCCTGTAAAAGTGCTTCCGAAATGATGATTTCGTGTTTATGTTCTCGCAAAGCCTCTTTAATCTTCTTTTTACCGGTTGGATTTATTCTCTCACCAATCAAAGCTATATTTTTATCCAAAATCACGCTCTTTGTACCACTTGTAAAAGCTGTAAAGTTTTTTACTTCACAAAAATTAGGTTTTCTTGTCGAAAGAGCGGACTTGATTTCCTTTATGTAGTCAGGTGATGTACCACAACATCCACCAACGATTGTGACACCTTTGTCCACCATATCCATTAAAGCATCTGTAAAATCTTTTGGCTTTACAGGGAATGTAGTTTCACCGTTTACAATTTCGGGAAGTCCTGCGTTTGCCTGAACGATTATTGGCTTTGTTGAGTATTCCAAAAGTTCTTCAACTACAGGTTTTAACTCGATAGGACCGAGTGAACAGTTGACACCAATCGCATCAACGCCAAGTGAACAGGCAGTTATAGCAAATGTTTTAGGGTCTGTTCCTAAAAATGTTCTGCCGTTATCGGTAAAGGTCATTGTTACAAAAACAGGAAGAGAAGAGTTCTCTTTTGCTGCAAGAATTGCGGCTTTGGTTTCTAAAAGATCGGACATCGTCTCAATTAAAATCAGGTCCGCATCACTGCCGGCTATGACCTGTTCTTTGAAAATGTTATACACCTCATCAAAATCCATTGTGCCGATAGGCTTCAAGAGTGCACCTGTTGGCCCGATATCGAGTGCAACATACCTTGTACCTGATTTTTTTGCAATTTTGATTCCTTCAGATACTGTATTTTTAACAAGTTCTGAATCCTTCATCTTATGAAAATTCGCGCCGAATGTATTTGCAGTAATAATATCAGCACCCGCTGCAACATACTTTTTGTGGATTTCAAGAATTTTATCGGGTGCGGTAAGGTTTAGCGTCTCGGGAAGCTCGCCCGACTTTAAACCCGAATTCTGGAGCATTGTACCCATTGCACCGTCAAAGATAAGGAAATTATTCAAATCAATCACAACTAAAACCCTCTTTCTTCATCTTACAAAATTCTCTTGAAGAACACGCATCACATTTTGAAGTCAAAACCGACTGCGGTTTATCGTAGATTCCGATAAATGCAGTGATACTTTTTCGTGGAATTAAAATATTTGTGTCTGTAACCGATAGCCCGATTCGTTTTTGGGCAGATAGTGACGATAAAATGTCGTTTTGGAGCTCTATCGGTAGGTCACCGTAACCGGGACTGTAGCGGTATTTCGAGTAGTATCCGCCATCACGATACGGTTTTAACAGCTTGTTCTCGCAAGAGTCTGCAAAACTTTCGATATACGCATTTCCAATCGCATCAAAAATAACAGAATCGGTCACACTTTTTGCCTGAATTCTCATAAGCTCGGTTTCAAATGCAGTCCCAAGCGTACAGGCAAGTATAATACATTTTTTTGCACCTGTCAGATGTTTTTTAATATCATTTCCGGTAAGCTGAATGTTTGTACCGGAAAGAAATATTGCGTCAGTATTGAACTCGACATCCGAAATCATATGTGTAAATTTCGGACTGCAAACCGATTTTGCCGTTTCAATCAAACTGTCAATTCTGTTTTCAAGTTCTCGGGATAGCTCCTGGTTTTTATAGCCGAGATATCGCAAAACCTCGTCTTTTGGGATATGACACATTTTATATTCCTCTTATATGATCCATATGAACCTTTGCAATCTCGGGCTGGTTCATACTGTAGATATGTACGCCGTCTACGCCTTCTTTTATAAGCTCTAATACCTGCTTTGCAGCCATTTCAATGCCAGCTTTTTTCAAATCTTCTGCATTATCAGAATACTTATTCAAAAGTCTGATAACTGCAGAGGGAAGTGACGCTCCGCACATAAATATCATTCTTGAAATCTGTGACTGGCTGAGTATTGGCATAACACCCGGAATTATCGGTTTTGTTATGCCAATCTTTCGTACATATTCAAGGAATTTCATAAACTGTGAGTTGTCAAAGAAAAGCTGACTGATGAAAAAGTCTGCACCGGCATCTTGCTTTGTCAGCATATATTCCCAGTCTTTTTCCGGATTATCACAGCTGATATGTCCCTCGGGATAGCACGCAGCACCCACGCAAAATCCGTTTTCTTTCAAAACAGGAATAAGGTCGGATGCGTATGAAAAATCATGAGATACCGAGCCGGTTGCATCTCCTCTTAGGGCAAGTACGTTTTGAAGACCTTCTTTTTTGAATTTTTCTATCATTATTGCGATATCGTCTTTGGTAGAGTTGGCACAGGTAAGATGTGCGACTGCATTTGTGTTGTAGGTGTTTTGTACCATAGATGCAACAGTTGCGGTTTTGTCACTGTTTCCGCTTCCGCCGGCAGAGTAGGTAACACTGATAAAATCAGGGGAGAGTGAACTTAAATTTGACAGGATGCTTGATAGCTCCTTAATACTTAAATCACCTTTTGGTGGGAATATTTCAAATGATACTGTTTGTTTTTTTTCTTCAAACAATTCTGAAATTTTCATTGTTTTACCTCTTTTCAATATTCAAAACATCAAGCTCGATTACCTTGTTGTCAGGTGAATGAGCAATAACGGTTGAATTTTCTTTTAATTCGCCAAGTAAAGACAGCTTTGCAAGCTTATCCTCCAAAAGTTTTTGGATTACACGCTTTAGCGGTCTTGCGCCGTATTTGATATCATACCCTTCGGCAAGAATTACCTCTTTTGCGGTATCATCTACTGTAAGAGTGACATTCTTTTCGGCAAGTTTTGATGTGATATTTTTAAGCATAAGGTCGATTATCTTTCGAAGTTCGTCTTTGCCAAGCGGTTTAAAGCTTACAATTTCATCGATTCTGTTCAAAAATTCAGGTCTGAAATGCGATTTCAGGCTCTTATCAACATTATCAGAAAGTGTAACGGTTTCGTCAGCACCAAAGCCCATTGCATTTGATTTAAACTCAGAGCCTGCATTTGTTGTCATAATGATAATTGTATTCTCGAAATTAACAACCTTGCCGTGACTGTCGGAAACTCTGCCGTCATCTAAAATCTGCAAAAATAGATTGAACACTTCAGGGTGTGCTTTTTCGATTTCATCCAATAAAATTACAGAATACGGTTTTCTGCGAACCTTTTCTGTCAAAAGCCCTGCATCGTCATAACCTACATATCCGGGAGGTGAGCCGATAAGCTTTGATACAGAGTGCTTTTCCATATATTCAGACATATCAAATCTGATTAAAGCTTCTTCATTATCGAACATAACTTCAGCGATTGTTTTTACAAGCTCGGTTTTTCCGACACCGGTCGGACCTGCAAATATAAACGAAACAGGACGTTTTTTTGCAGATATATCAGCTCGTCCTCGTCTGATTGCACGTGCTACCGCATCGACCGCCTCATCCTGACCGATTACACGTTCGTGAATGCGTTCTTCAAGCTTCAATAGTTTTGTCTGTTCATCCTCAGTTAATCGGTGAACAGGAATCTTTGTCCAACCCTCAATAACTGCGGCTATATCGTCGAATGTGATAACTGAATTCTTTGATTTTTCTTCTTCAATGCTTAATTCTTCATCAAGTCTTAAGCGTTCTGCACGGAGCTCGGCAAGTTTTTCGAAATCTTCTTTTTCGGTAGCGTCATTTGTTTCGGTGTCGATTTCAGACAGTCTCTTTTTCAGGACAGTTACATTATAGAGTGCAGTATTTTTCAGGTTAACCCTCGATCCTGCCTCGTCTATGACATCGATTGCTTTGTCAGGGAGGAAACGGTCGGTAATATAGCGTTCGGAAAGCCTTACTGCTTGCTCTATAATCTCATCCGAGATAGAAACCGAATGATAGTTTTCGTAGTAGTCCTTGATTCCTTTTAAGATTTCAATGCTCTCCGGAATTGAAGGCTCATCAACCAAAACAGGCTGGAAACGACGCTCAAGTGCACTGTCCTTTTCGATGTGCTTTCTGTATTCTGAAAGTGTTGTTGCACCGATTATCTGAATTTCGCCACGGGCAAGTGCAGGCTTTAAAATGTTTGCAGCACTCATTGCACCCTCGGCATCTCCTGCGGCAACAATGTTGTGAATCTCATCTATTACCAGAATAACATTTCCTGCTTCGCTTGCCTCGGTTAAAAGGCTTTTGAGTCTTGCTTCGAACTGTCCTCTGAACTGTGTGCCTGCAACAAGAGCAGTAAAGTCGAGAAGATATAGCTGATAACCTAAAAGTTTAGGTGGAACTTTACCCTCAACAATACGGCAGGCAAGACCTTCTGCGATTGCAGTTTTACCAACACCCGGCTCGCCAAGAATGACAGGGTTATTCTTTGAACGACGGTTTAAAATCTGAATTACACGGTCAATTTCGTCGTTTCTGCTGATAACTCTGTCAACCTTACCCAATGTTGCCTTTTCGGTCAGATTTGTACCGTAAGTATCAAGCATTGATTTCTTTTTGCTCTTTTTCTTATCGTGTGCTTTTTCGGTCTTTTCTGTTTTGCCGTTTGATTCTGCAGATTGCGGTGCTTTTCCGAACATCTTTGACAAAAATCCCAACGGCGCAGTTGCCGCACCGCCTTCATCTTCATCACCGCCACTCAATTCCTCAAGCATCTGCTGAAGCTCTTCAGGGGAAGAAGCATCGCCGATATTTCCCATAAACTCTGACATTTCGGAATTGAGATTCTCAATATCCTCATCCGAGATTCCGAGCTGTGAAATCATGTTATCAAGTGGTGCAATACCCATGCCTTTTGCACATGCAAGACACAATCCCTCATTTACGGTTTTGTCGCCTTCCATTTTTGTTATAAAAACTACCGCCGGGTTGACGCCACAACGTGAACATAGTGATAAATTCATTAAATTTAACTCCTTTTGCCTTAAATAAATACAGATAAAATAAGTATATCACAAATCCATTTAAAATTAAAGTATTTTTTTGGTTTTTTAACAATATGTTAAAAAAGCTCTGCAAAATTGCAGAGCTTTTTGGAATTTTATCTTATACTGAACTTGTATTCTGTTGAATAATCGAACTTTTCGCCTTTTTTAATGATTGGTGAAATTATGTGAGGGAAGACGAAAGAGTTTGGTGTGAACTGCGTTTCAAAACAAACGGCAGAATGTTTTCCGTAGTGTGCGTTGTTCTTATAGGTTTTACTGTCCTTTATGCCGTTACCTGTGTATATTTGCATACAGGGACTGTTTGTCAAACATTCCATATAAATTCCGGTATCGGGGGAATATAGAGTGCCTGCAGTTCTGTAGCCTGTACCGTTTATAATGAAATTATGGTCATAACCTTCAAACATTCTGATCTGTTCGCATTCCGGGTTAATCATATCTGTACCGAGTGTTTTGGGAATTCTGAAATCGAATGCGGTATCAAAAACAGAATGAACAGCACCGTATCCCATACCTTCAGCACTGTTTGGTGTGTAGAAGTCACAATTTAGAGTCATCTCGTGATTATATATTGCTTTTTCGGAATTGTTTCCGTTTAAGTTAAAATAACTGTGATTTGTAAGATTTACAACTGTGTCCTTATCAGGAACTGCAACGTAATGAATTTTTAGCGAGTTCTCCTTTGTAAGAGTGTATGTTACCATTACATCAAGATCGCCTGGGAAGCCTTCCTCACCGTCAAAACTCTTTAATGTTAAAAGCAGTGCTGGCTCAACAGGATCATCTATCATTTCTGCTTTCCATAGCTTTTTATCAAATCCGACCAATCCGCCGTGGAGATTATGTATACCGTCGTTTGCGTTTAAGTGATATGTTTTATTATCAATCTTAAATTTTGATTCCTGGATGCGGTTTGCATTTCTGCCAATTATTGCACCAAAATAATCGGGATTATCGCCATATTCTGAAAGTGTGTCATAGCCGAGCACTACATCGACATATTCGCCCGATTTATCGCTAACCCAAAGATTTTTGACAATTCCGCCAAAATCAAGAATTTCAGCCCTTAATCCTCTGTGATTATCAAGCTCATAGCAACTCACTTCATATCCGCCCAAAAGTTTCCCGAACGGTCTTTTTGTTATACTCATAAGTTTACCTCCAAAGTCTTTATCAATTTTAGTATAACAAATATGAGCTCCTTTTTCAAGAACAAATATCATAATCGGGAATAAAAGTTTCTCTCATATCAATATAACCGTATAAATCTTTTTGAGATTCCCCGTCTATTAAAAAATCAACAGTAATAATATCACCACTTGAAGTTAGCGAATTTACAGCAGAGTAGATGATCAAAAGCTCGTCCGATAATGTTGCATTGCTAATGTGATTTTTGTTGATTACAACCTGTGCTTTGCTCTTTTGTGATGTGGCATAAGAATTATCGGAATAAAGTTTAATATAACTCTCTTGAGAACTTTCCCTTTTTAGCAATGAAAAAATTACATCTGCCAAATCATCATTGCCTCGAATAATCACATCTTTATTGATCGTAATAAGTTTTTCGGTTTCCGAAGAGGGAAGATAGAGAGTAATTTGTTTTTTCAGAACATTTTGTGCGCTCATCAGAAAAACCGATGTTAAAAGAACGAGAAGAATTTTAATAATTTTCATAAAAACCTCCGTAAAAAAGCATATACTGTTTTAGTATATGCTTCGGGGTTTTCAAATATTACTTATTTTCTTCTTTTAATGCAAGTTCGATTGCTTTTGCAAGCTGATCTGGGCAGGAAGTACCTCTGCCTGAGCAGTCGGTTCCGGATAATCTTTTTATGATTTCTTCGGCCCTCATACCCTCTGCAAGCTTTGCAAGGCCTTGAGTATTACCGTTACAACCACTTGTAAATTTAACATTTTTTACAATGCCATCTTCAATATCGAATTGAATATTTCTCGAACAAACTCCTCTTGGAGTAAATGAATAACTTGCCATATAAATCACCTCTTTATAAGCATTATAATATTCTTTGGAAAAATTTTCAATATTTTTTTGAAAAAAGTATTGACAACGAACAAATGTTCTGATACAATACAGATAACAAACAGATGTTCGTGGAGGTGCTATTATGTCAAGAATAATCGAAAAGAGAAGAAAAAGAAGAATTGAAAAAATCAGAAGAAGAAAAAGAATCCTTACAGTTTCATTTCTTGTTGCTGTTTTGGTTTTGTGCACACAGTTTGTGAGCCTTGCGTTTGCAAATATGCAGGAAAGAAATATAGCAACTGTTGTTGTAACAAGCGGTGACACTATCTGGAGCATCGCAAGAGAATATACACCCGAGAACAAAGACGTAAGAAAGCTTGTCAGCAAAATCAAATCGGAAAACTGCATAAAGGACGGACATATCTATGCAGGTCAGGAGCTTATAATTCCGCTTGATTGACATATTTTTAGATTGATGATATAATATATAGCAAATTCTTATTTTGAGGTTTGTTATGAATATTGGCAATATTAAAATTGAAAATAATGTATTTTTAGCGCCGATGGCAGGCGTTACAGATTTGACATTTCGAAGTATCTGCAAAAACTTTGGTGCAGGACTTACATATTCTGAAATGATAAGCGGAAAAGGTCTATACTATAACGACAAAAAGACTGCATCGCTTATGCAAAGAGCAGATAACGAAGAACCATTTGCTATCCAGATTTTTGGCTCCGAGCCTGATATAATGGCTGAAATTGCACCAAGAGTCGTTGAATACGGGGCAGACATTATTGATATCAATATGGGTTGCCCAACACCTAAAATTGTAAATAACGGTGACGGTTCTGCTCTTATGAAAAATCCAAAACTTGCCGGTGAAGTTTTAAAGGCGGTAGTTGATGCTGTATCGGTTCCTGTTACTGTTAAATTCAGAAAAGGGTGGGACGATAATTCTGCGACAGAATTTGCAAAAGTAATTGAAGCAAACGGTGCAGCGGCAATTACGGTTCACGGAAGAACAAGGGAAGAGTTTTACCGCGGAAAATCTGACAGAAAGGTTATTGCCGATGTCAAACGTGCAGTCAAAATTCCTGTAATCGGAAATGGGGATATATTTACTGCAGAGGATGCAAAATCGATGTTTGAAGAAACCGGATGCGATGGTGTTATGGTTGCACGAGGCTCGCAAGGAAATCCGTTTATATTCAGACAGATTGCAGAGTATTTAAAAACAGGCAAAATTTCATATTTGCCTTCTGATTTAGAGAAACTTGAGCTTGCGCTTTCTCATACAAGACAACTTGTTGAGGATAAAGGCGAATCGAGAGGAATTAAAGAAGCAAGAAAACATATTGCGTGGTACATCAAGGGTATGAAAGACAGTTCAGCCCTTAAAAATAAGGTATTTCATGCAACTACTTTAGCAGAAATAAACGAGCTTTTTGCGGTTTCTCTTGAAAAATTGAAATAATTTCACAAAAATGTATAATTTTATTGTATTCAGAGCATTTTTGTGGTAGAATTATTAAGTTGTTTATTCAAGATTGACTCTAAATTCGGAAAGGTGAAACTCTAATGATTAAAAGAGAAAACATAAGAAATATTGCTATTATCGCTCACGTTGACCATGGTAAGACAACATTGGTTGATGCAATGCTGAAACAGAGCGGAATTTTCAGAGAAAATGAACAGGTTGATGACCGAGTAATGGATTCCAACGACTTGGAAAGAGAGCGCGGAATCACCATACTTGCTAAAAACACTTCACTTTACTATAACGGAGTAAAAATAAATATTATTGATACACCGGGGCATGCTGACTTTGGTGGTGAAGTTGAGCGTGGACTTGAGATGGTTGACGGTGTTTTGCTTTTGGTTGATGCGTTTGAGGGCTGTATGCCACAGACAAGATTCGTTCTCTCAAAGGCACTTTCGCTTAATTTAAAACCAATTATTGTTGTAAATAAAGTTGACAGACCGAATGCAAGACCGTATGAGGTTGTTGATGAGATACTCGAACTCTTTATAGACCTTGGTGCGACAGATGAACAGTTGGATACTCCTGTTATTTATGCATCGGGAAGAGACGGTTGGGCAACAGCTGAATACAATCCTGAACAACCAAACACTGATTTGAGAGAAATGTTTGAGCTGATTGTTAAGGAAATTCCATGTCCTGATTGTGAAGACGATGCACCTTTCCAGATGCTTGTCTCAAATATCGACTATGACGACTATACAGGACGTATTGCGGTTGGTAAAATCCAAAGAGGAAAGGTCAAAACCAATATGCCTCTTTCTATTTGCAGAGCCGACGGTACGATTTCAAAGGGTAAAGCTACAAAACTTTACACTTTCGAAGGTCTTTCGAAAGGCGTTACCGATGAAGTCGGAGCTGGCGATGTTGTCGCAATATCAGGCATTACAGATATAAATATCGGTGAAACTCTTTGTGATGTTGAAAGTCCTGAAGCTTTACCGTTTATTAAGATTGATGAGCCGGTTTTATCTATGACTTTTAGTGTAAATGACAGCCCATTTGCAGGAAAAGACGGTAAATTTGTTACATCAAGGCATCTTCGTGACAGATTATACAGAGAACTTGATTCCAATATCAGCTTGAGAGTTGAAGATACTGATACAACCGAAGCATTTAAGGTATCAGGCAGAGGTGAACTTCACCTTTCAGTCCTGATCGAGAATATGCGCCGTGAAGGATATGAATTCCAGGTATCCAACCCTGTTGTTATTTTCAAAGATATTGACGGAGTTCGCTCAGAACCTGTTGAACACCTGACTGTAGATGTTCCTGATGAATATACCGGAACCGTTATGGATGGCGTTATCGGAAGAAAGGGCGAAATGATAAATATGTCGCCTACTGCGCAGAATTATACCCGTCTTGAGTTCAAGATTCCGTCAAGAGGTCTTATTGGCTATAGAAGCGAGCTTCTTACCGCAACAAAGGGAACAGGTATAATTAACAGTATTCTTGATGGCTATGAGCCGTATAAAGGAGATTTCCAGAAACGTACAAGAGGTGCGCTCATTGCATGGGAAAACGGTCAGTCGATCACCTATGGCCTTTATAATGCACAGGAGCGAGGCACACTCTTTATTGGTGCAGGCGTAGATGTTTATGAAGGAATGATTGTTGGTGAGAATGCCCGACTTGAAGACATTGTTGTAAATGTGTGCAAGAAAAAGCATGTAACCAATACCCGTGCGGCAGGCTCTGATGATGCACTGAAGCTTGTTCCTCCAAGACTTTTGAGTCTTGAGCAGTGTCTTGATTTCATTGCTGATGACGAACTTTTAGAGGTTACTCCAAACCACTTGAGAATGAGGAAGAAGATTTTAAAAACCGACCTCAGAGCAAAAGCAAGAAACATAAAATGATTTTTAAGCAGCTTTTTGAACGAAAAGCTGCTTATTTTAATATATTTTTACTTATTTATAAGTCAAATTACTATTGACTATTTTGGGTAATTATGTTAAAATGTTATGTGGTAAATTTTTTGTATTTTTAAGTTTTGAAAGGAAATGCTTGAAATGAAAAAAAGAGGAAGTTTTAAGGATATATCCTTAGTGCTCATCTTAATTGGAATTACCTTGATTTTAAATATTGCAGCAACTGTTACAGAACAAAGACCTGAGATTTTAATCGGTACCGATGCAGTTTCGATTATTCTTGTTATTATCTGTTTTATCAGACACATAAAAAAGAACAAGGAAAGAACAGAATATATCGAGCTGTTAAACGATAAAAAGGTAACAGGAACAAATGAAGTTTTAAACGGTTTTCCTTTGGCAATTGCGGTATTTGATATTGATGGTGCGGTATTGTGGTTTAATGAGGAGTTTCAGAACATTACCGACAACTCAAATCTATATTTCACAAAAATCACAACGCTTTTTCCCGACATCCAATGGATGGATATTTTGAAGTCGAATGATAATGTCAAAACTGAACTTGTATATAACGATAAGATTTATAATGTTTTCGGAAAAATCGCCAAAAGCGGTGAAGCAAGCGGAAAAGACGGTATTTATTCGGTAATACTGTATTTTGAAGATGTTACAGAACTTGTAACTACAAGAAAAATATACGAGGACGAAAAAATAGATGTCGCTATTGTAAACATTGATAACTATGACGAAATCTTCCAGAGAATGGATGATGCACAAAGCCAGGAAACCATTTCAAAAATCAACAGTTTGATTATGAAATGGGGAGCCGAGAGCGAGGCTGTAACAAAGCGTCTTGAAAAAGACAAGTATCTTTTGTTCTTTGAGCATTCGCATCTTGACCGCTATATCAAAGAAAAGTTTGATGTAATAGAAACGGTCAGAAAGCTCGGTGAAGAAATAAAGATTCCTGTTACAATCAGTATCGGAATCGGTACCGGCGGACATATAGGCGTGAACGAAAAGAATGCCCGTGAAGCCATGGAAATGGTTTGGGGCAGAGGCGGTGACCAGGCGGCAATCAAAGACGGCGACCAGTATAACTTCTACGGTGGCGTGGCAAAGGATTACGAAAAGAGTACACGAGTTAAGACAAGAGCATTCTCAGTCGCTCTTAGAAACTACATTGCACACGCTGATAAGGTTATTTTTATGGGGCATTCAAATGCTGACTATGATGCATTTGGTGCAGCTTTAGGCTTGCAAAGAGCAGTCAGAACTATATCAAAAAAACCGTATATAGTTTATGACGAATCTCCTGCATTGGAAGGCTTGATCGACGAGGCAAAGACTAGCCCTGAATATGAAGGCATGCTTATAACTCCAACAGAAGCTCTAGATATGGCAACCGAGGATACATTATTGGTTATTCTTGATACTCACAGAAAATCAATGCTTCCGTGTCCGGAGTTGCTCGATATTGTGAATAAGGTTATCATAATCGACCATCACAGAAGAAGTACCGACTTTATCAACCCTGTGTCATTGACATATCACGAACCGTATGCGTCATCGACCTGTGAAATGGTTGTTGAAATACTTCAGCATATCGGTGATGTCAGAAAGGTGACACTTTTTGAAGCTCAGGCACTTTATATGGGTATTTTGATGGATACCAAAAACTTTGTTGTAAAGACAGGTATCAGAACCTTTGAAGCCGCATCATACCTAAAGCGTTGCGGTTTAAATACGGTTGAGGTAAAGAAGCTCTTTAATATTGACAAAGACGAATATGTAAGAAGAATTGATATCATCAAGAACTCCGAGGTGTTTATGAATTCTGTCGCAATTTCAGTTTGTGACGAGGAATACGAAAACATCAGAGTCGTATCGTCTCAGGCGGCAGATGATATGATGAACATTTCAGGAATAACGGCAGCGTTTGTTATCTATCCGGGCGGTGGTGCTGTAAATATCAGTGCAAGATCGTATGGTGATGTAAATGTTCAGCTAATAGCTGAAAAATTAGGCGGCGGCGGTCATGCAACTGTTGCAGGAGCGCAGATTGCGACTAACGATACAGACGAAGTTCTTGAGATGTTAAAGAATGCAATTAAAGAATATTTTGAAGAATAGAGGTTACAAAAATGAAGGTAATTTTGAATCAGGACGTTAAGGGTCAGGGTAAAAAAGGTGATTTGATTGAGGTTTCTGACGGATACGCAAGAAACTTCTTGTTACCGAAAAACCTTGCCAAAGAAGCTACTAAAGAAAATCTGAATGTTATGCAGGGACAGAAGGAATCCCAGGAATACAGAAAGAAAAAGGAACTCGAAGAAGCAAATGAAATTAAGGCTAAAATCGAGGAAGTTACAGTTAAAATCAAGGCAAAATCCGGTGAAAACGGTAAGCTTTTCGGCTCTGTGACTTCAAAAGAAATCGCAGAAGAATTGAAGATGCAGCATCACATTAAGCTTGATAAGAAAAAGTTTGTATTGCCTGACGGCATCAAGACTTTAGGTACAACTGTTGTTGATATCAAGGTTTATCCGGGAGTTGTTGCAAAGTTAAAGGTTGCAGTTGAAGCCCTTTAATTTATAAAATTTCTACGAAAAAGGAGGCGTGAAACTTGGCGGAAAACAATATTCAAGAAAGAGAATTGCCGCATAACAGGGAAGCGGAGCTTTCTGTTATTGGTAGTGTTTTGTCTGATGCAAACTCTGTTTCTGCATCTGCTGAAATTATAAAACCCGAAGACTTTTACTACGCCGCAAACCGTGAAATTTATGCGGTTGTAATGGATCTTTTTAATGAAAATATACCGATAGATATTGTTACAGTTTCCGACAGGTTAGCGCAGGCGGACAGGCTTGACGGAATAGGTGGTATAACATATCTATCCAATGCCGTAACAAGTGTTCCGACAACCGGGAATGTTGAGCACTATGCAAGAATTATCCGTGAAAAATCGGTTTTGAGAAAGCTCATCAGAGCGTCATCAATTATTACCGAAACAGCATATAGCGATTCAGAGGGAAATATCGAAAAGATCCTCCAAAAATCTGAAGATGAGCTTTTTAAGGTTTCATCAAGTAAGGAATCACAAGCGATTGTCCCGATCCAGGATGTGCTTATGACGGCATACCAGGATATGGTTGAAAACTCAATAAATCAAGGTAAAATCACAGGTATTCCGACAGGATTCAATGAGCTCAATAACCGCACAGGCGGTTTCCATGGCGGAGAGCTAATTATTGTTGCCGGAAGACCAGGTATGGGTAAATCGAGTTTTGCAGTAAATATCGCAGAATATGCTTCCATTGAGGAAAAGATTACAGTTGCAATATTTAACCTTGAAATGTCAAAAACAATGCTTGTTAATAGAATTCTCTGTTCTCAAGCTTATGTTGATTCGAGAAAAATCCGCTTGGGGGATTTTGATGAAGAGGACTGGCAACAGATAGGTGGAGTTGTTGATAGAATCGCAATGGCACCGTTATATATTGACGATACAGCCGCAATCACCGTATCTGAAATCAAAGCAAAGTGTAGAAGATTGAAGCAGACAAAGAATTTGGGACTAATTGTAATAGATTATCTTCAGCTGATCGAGGGTGGTGGCAAAGAGAGCCGTCAGCAGGAAATTTCCGAGATTTCCCGTTCATTGAAGATTTTAGCAAAGGAACTCGATGTGCCGGTTATTGCACTTTCGCAGTTGTCCCGTGCCGTCGAGCAAAGAAGTGATAAACGTCCTATGCTTTCTGACTTGAGAGAATCAGGTACAATCGAGCAGGATGCTGATATTGTAATGTTTCTATATCGTGACGATTATTACACCAAGGAAAAGTCACAGGAACCAAATGTCGCTGAATGTATTGTAGCAAAGCACAGAAGTGGTTCAACAGGTACATTTAAGCTTGGCTGGAAGGGTCAGTATACAAAATTTGTTAATATTGATTATAGCGCAAAAGAAGAATGATTAAAAAAGTTTTAAACACAATTAAAGTTCACAATCTGATATCCTCAGGCGACAGAGTTTTGCTTGCACTTTCGGGTGGAAGCGATTCTGTCTGTCTTTTGTATGTTCTAAACGAGCTAAAAGAGGTTATAGGTTTTGAACTTTTTGCTTGTCACCTGAATCACTCAATCCGCAATGAAGCTGATGGTGACGAAGAATTTGTAAAAAAACTTTGTGAAGGCCTTGGTATTAAATGCTTTACAAAAAAAGTGGATATTCCGCATCTTGCCAAGGAAAGAAAGATTTCTGAGGAGTTATGCGGAAGAGAGGAAAGATATAAATTCTTCGATGAACTTTTGACCGCAAACAATTTAAATCTCATTGCAACCGCTCATAACAGAAACGATGTTGCAGAAACTGTCCTTATGCACCTGATTCGCGGCGCAGGCATCGACGGGCTCTCAGGGATTAAATATAAACGAGATAATATTATCAGACCTTTACTTGATGCAAAAAAAGAAGAGATTGAAAAATATTGCCAAGATAATAATATTGAATTCAGGACTGATAAGACAAATAATGATACGGTTTATACCCGCAATAGAATAAGGCATGAACTTTTGCCTGTTATATGCGAAAAATTCAATCCGTCATTTTTAGATGTTCTGGCGTCAAACTCTGAAAATATCGCATTTGATGCCGATTATATTCAAAATGAGGCAGAAAAAGCCTTCGAAGAATTAGACGGCAAACTTAAAATCAACAGCCTGCAAAAACTGCATCCTGCGATTTTAAGACGGGTTATTATAAAATGTATTAAAGATAGAATTGGTGCAGAACAAAACATTCAGAATATTTATATTGACTCAATTGTTGAACTTATTAAAAAAGGAAAATCAGGAAGTTCTTTAAATATCGGGAACAATATAAAATGTATTATTGAGTCGGGTGTTTTGGTATTTAAAAACTCATCCGAAAAAAAGATTGAATACTCTTATCCGTTAACTCTAAATGAAAAGGTTTTAGTTTGCGAGGCGGGAATTTCGGTTATATTAAAAGAATGGTCGGGCGATGGAGAGAAATTTTACTTTGACCAAACAGATAACCTGACTATTCGGAATAAGCGAATCGGTGATTGCTTTTACCCGAAAGGAATGACGGGAAAGAAAAAGCTCTCGGACTATTTTACAGATGCAAAAGTTCCACTTTCAGAACGGGAATTACAGCCGATTATATTTTCAGGCGATGAACTTGTCTGGATTATTGGAAAAAGGCGTGACAGACGCTTTTTAGAGGGTAAAAAGGCATATACTTTTATAATAAATCAGGAGGAAAGTAAGACTTGAAAAAAAGAAGATTTAGTTTTGGAACCGGATATTTTATCTTGATCCTTATTGCATTTTTTGTGTTTACATTCATGAATATTGGCTCAAGACATGAGATTGTATCCTATTCTGAGATTATAAAGATTATAACAGAGGAAAAAGCAAAAGAAATCACGGTTGAGGGCGATGTTATATATGTTACTCTAAAAGATGGTGAAACTAACGTAAGAGCTCAGGCACCCGTAAACTTCAATGAAGATATTGGCGAGGCGATTGTAAAGCAGGTAAATGCCGGAACACTCACATATAATGTCGTAAAGCCAAGATCTTTATGGGACGGTTTGATGCCACTTTTGATTATCGGCTCACTTGTAGTTTTAGTAATGCTATTTTTGCGAGGTCCATCACAAAAGGGTGCGGCATTTACTAAAAACACTGCAAAGATTAGTGCTGACCTCAAGAATAAAGTTGGTTTTGCAAATGTTGCAGGACTTATCGAGGAAAAAGAAGAGTTATCCGAGATTGTTGAATTTCTGAAAAATCCGAAGAAATTCATTGATCTTGGTGCAAGAATACCGAAAGGCGTTCTGCTTGTAGGACCGCCGGGAACAGGTAAAACCCTGCTTGCAAGAGCAGTTGCGGGTGAAGCTGATGTGCCGTTTTTCTCGATTAGCGGTTCGGATTTTGTTGAACTCTATGTGGGTGTTGGTGCGGCAAGAGTACGAGATTTATTTGAACAGGCAAAGAAAAATAAGCCATGTATCATTTTCATTGACGAAATTGATGCGGTCGGCAGAAAACGTGGCGCAGGTATGGGTGGCGGTCACGATGAGCGTGAGCAGACCCTGAACCAACTGCTTGTTGAAATGGATGGCTTTGGTGCAAATGAGGGCATAATAATGATTGCGGCAACAAACAGACCGGATATTTTAGACCCTGCACTACTTCGTGCCGGAAGATTTGACCGTCAGGTTGTTGTTGATGCACCTGATGTCCGTGGAAGAGAGGAAATCCTCAAAGTCCATTCAAAGAAAAAGCCTTTGGCTGATGATGTTGATCTTTCAAAGATTGCGAAAGTCACCATAGGATACACCGGTGCTGACCTTGAAAACGTCATGAACGAGGCGGCAATTTTTGCGGCAAGACGGAATAAAAAACAGATTACAACCGAAGATATAGACGATGCAAATCTTAAGGTTATGATGGGTACAGAAAAGAAATCCAAGATTGTAACCGAAAAGGAAAGAAAACTAACCGCATATCACGAAGCAGGTCATGCACTTGTATCGGTTTTATGCGGAAGTACTGATAAGGTTCATAAGATTTCAATTATTCCAAGAGGCAGAGCAGGCGGATTTACAATGCACAGGCCGGAGGAGGCAACTGACTATAGTTCAAAAGGCGAGATGCTTGATGATATCCTGGTATTGCTCGGCGGAAGAATTGCAGAGAAGTTGATTCTTGACGATATCAGTACAGGCGCATCGTCTGACATCAAGCGAGCAACAAGTGTTGCAAGAGATATGGTTACCCGATATGGAATGAGCGATGCTATCGGCCCTATTTGCTATGAAAGCGGAGAAGAGGTCTTTATCGGCAGAGACTACGGTCAGTCAAGAAACTATTCCGAAAAGACAGCATCAGAGATTGATGATGAGATTAAATCCATCATCAATGCCCAGTACGAGCTCGGTACTGAGCTTTTAAAGAGTAATCTTCAAACACTTCACGATATTGCAAATGCTCTTTTGGAGCGTGAGACATTAGACGGCGAAGAGTTTGTTGAGATAATAAACAAAAATAAAGTCACAGAGTAAAGAAAGGAAAAAAGAAAATGAAAGTAACAAAAGATATGATTATTATGGATGTATTGAAAATGGATATGGATACTGCAAAGTTTTTCTTTGAAATGGGTATGCATTGCCTCGGATGTCCGTCAGCAAGTGGCGAGAGCATTGAACAGGCTTGTATGGTACACGGTGCAGATGCTGATAAGCTTGTTGCCGATATCAATAAGTTCCTTGAAGAAAAAGAAGCTAACTAACCGACTTTGGTATATTTGATAGGAGGAATTTTAAAATGGAAGTTACGATTGGTGTCTTATGTATGCTGACTTTAATGTCAGCCTACTTCAGCGCAACCGAAACTGCATTTTCGTCTTTAAATAAAATTAAGATTAAAAATCTGGCATCGGAAGGAAATAAACGAGCAAAACTCGTATTGAAATTAAGCGATAAATTTGATAATTTGTTGTCTGCAATTTTGATTGGAAACAACATTGTAAATATCACATCATCTTCACTTGCAACAGCCCTATTTGTATTGTATTTTCCGAAAAACGGAGTTGCAATTTCTACAACTGTGATGACGATTGTAGTATTGATTTTCGGTGAGATTTCGCCGAAAAGTATTGCAAA
This sequence comes from Clostridia bacterium, assembly GCA_045544615.1. GTDB lineage: Bacteria > Bacillota > Clostridia > UBA1381 > UBA1381 > CAKSFT01. The sequence goes on along the minus strand of JAZPZI010000027.1, from coordinate 141,965 downwards.
AGAAAAACCCGAGCAGTTTGCGATGTTTTCTGCACCGATAATAAATGCAATATGTATCATTTTAACACCGTTGACATTCCTTTTCTCGCTTTTGAAAAAAGGAATTACGGCTATTTTCAACTTAAAAAGCGAAAGCACAATCACTGATGCGGAATTGCTCACAATCGTCAAGGAAGCCCAGAATGAGGGTGGAATTGACGAAAACGAAGGTGACCTTATCAAAAGTGCGATTGAATTTTATGACCTTGATGTTGCAGATGTGTTGATACCGAGAGTGGATGTTGTTGCAGTGGATATTGAAGATACCGTTGAGGAAATCGATAAAGTATTTGACGAAACAAGATTTTCAAGACTTCCGGTCTATAGGGAAACTATCGACAATATCGTAGGTATTATAAATCAAAAGAATTTTCAATACAGAGTCATAGATAAGGGTGAGTCGCTAGAAAAAATTGTCTCACAGCCCGTTTATGTTCTTGAAAATATGAAGATTTCAAATCTTTTAAAGCTTTTGCAACAAAAAAAATCACACCTTGCAGTTGTTACCGACGAATACGGCGGAACTGTTGGTGTGGTAACGCTTGAGGATATTATTGAAGAACTTGTTGGTGAGATATGGGACGAGCATGATGTTGTTATAGAAGAAGTTTTCCCAATAACCGAAAACGTTTACAGGATTTCTGCAAACGCCAACATTGACAAACTGTCAGAACTTTTTGATATGGATGTTGAAACTGACAGTACAACCATCGGTGGATGGGTAACAGATGTGTTAGAACGAATCCCTGTTTCGGGTGACGAATTCGAAGAAGGTGCCTTGAAGGTCAAGGTTACCGAAGCTGATGAGAGAAGGGTTTTAGAGGTTATAGTTGAGTTTAATCCTGACCTGGTTGAAGAAGAATGATTTTTCTCTGAAGAATTATCAGTTTCCTGATAAGCTCCTGATAATTGTTTGAAAGTCTGACTGTCTTTCGTGATGAAAGGCAGTCTTTTTTTGTCAGATTTGAAATCTTTTCCTTAGTTTTTCTGATTTTTTTAGTAAGAAGAATTAGTCTTACTGAGTTTATAAAATAATATATATTAAACATTTTTAACTCCTTATTGATAATGATTTTATTATATATCAAAATCAAAAAAATAAACCCCCAAAATTGTAAGGGGCTTATTTTAAATTTTATCAAAAAAATCTGGGATAAAACTCTCTTTTGCAGTATCATTTCCTTGAATAAAAGCATTTTTTATGCCTAATTGACGTGCATAATCAACAAGGCAAGAGTAGTACTCATAATCAACCTTACTTTGTAGCTCGGGATAATCTATAAGATCGCCAACTGGTGTATATTGGCTCATTATGCTGATAAATATGTCGTCTTTGTATGTTTTATAGAGATAATCGAGCACTTTTTTGGAGTCAAACAGTCCTTTTGGCATTAGCATATGCCGTACAATAGTTCCGGATTTCATCATTCCGTGCTCGTCAAACTTTGGTCTTCCTGTCTGTATAATCATCTCATTGATACTCTCTTTTGCAAACTCTACATAATCAGGCGCAGATGAGTACTTTTTAGCAGTTTCGTCTGAAAAATATTTAAAATCGGGAAGATATATGTCAACATATCCATCCAAAAGCCTGATTGTTGATGCTTTTTCGTATCCGCTTGTGTTATAGACAATGGGAATGTTTAGCCCTTTCGATTTAGCATGGTTGAGTGCTTTTATAATCTGTGGTACAAAGTGGGTCGGGGTAACAAGATTGATATTATGTGCACCGTCTAATTGAAGTTTTAAAAAAGTATCGGATAGCTTTTCGGCTGTTATTTCTTCACCAATACCATCACGGCTGATTTTGCGGTTTTGGCAAAACACACACTTTAGTGTACAGTTCGAAAAAAACACAGTTCCGGAACCGTTTTTGCCTGAAATACAGGGTTCTTCCCAGAAATGTAGACTTGCCCGGGCAACTTTAACTTTGTCGGTTGCACCGCAAAAACCGACCTTGTCAGATGTTCTGTCAATCCCACAGTTTCTGGGGCAGAGGCGACATTTTTTTAGTAAATTCATTATATTTTTCCTCTTAATTCATTTAATAGTATAATTATACCATATTTTTGCATTTTTGCAACTCAAAAACCTTGCAAAATTCGATGAAATGTAGTATAATAAAATAGTATGAGAAAAAATCTGAAAAAAGGAAACAAAATGATGAATAAAGATAAATTTATTTGTGATAATTTCGGTGTTTCCGAGAGTGTTTTGGAGCTTATCAACAAAGCTGAAAAAGATGTTTTTGATAGCTTTAAAAGGGTAGAGGAAATTGCCGAGATAAATCAGATGCGGGTTATGAAAGCATTTTCGGATAATAATGTCAGCGAAATGCACTTTGCACCAACATCAGGATATGGATATGACGATTCTGGTAGAGATACACTTGATAAGATTTATGCCGATTTGTTTGAGTGTGAGGACGCACTTGTACGACATAATTTCATATCAGGTACCCATGCTTTATCCACTGCACTTTTCGGAGTTTTGAGAACAGGTGATACAATGCTTGCCGTGACAGGGAGTCCGTATGATACCTTAATGGAGGTAATCGGGATTGAAGGAGAAGAAGGCAACGGCTCGCTAAAGGATTTCGGAATTGAGTACAGGGAAGTTGAACTATTACCCGACAGTTCTCCTGATTATGAAGCTATCAGACGAGACCTCAATGATAGATTTATCAAGGTAGTGTTTATTCAGCGCTCTAAAGGCTATGGATGGCGAAAAACCTTTAGTTCTGCAGAAATTGGCGAAATTGTAAAGTTTGTAAAAGAAATTTCCCCGAACACTCTTTGTGTTGTCGATAACTGCTACGGTGAATTTACCGAGGTTCACGAGCCTACATATTATGGTGCTGACCTCTGCATAGGGTCCTTGATTAAAAATCCCGGTGGCGGGCTTGCCCAGACCGGAGGATATATCGCAGGAAACGCCCGTGCAGTTGAGCTTTGTTCATACAGGCTCACATCTGTCGGCATTGGTAAAGAATGTGGTGCAAGCATTGGTATGAACAAATCAATGTATCAAGGATTGTTTATGGCACCACATACTGTTGCTCAGGCGATAAAGAGTGCGATTTTATGCGCAAAGGTATATGAAAACCTTGGTTTTGAGGTTGACCCAAAACCTGAAGATGCACGATTTGATATAATTCAGTCAATTAAATTTGGTGATCCGGACAAGGTTATTGCATTTTGTCAGGGAATCCAAAAAGGTGCACCGGTTGATTCATTCGTTACACCTGAGCCATGGGATATGCCGGGCTATAGCGACAAGGTTATAATGGCTGCAGGAGCTTTTGTTCAGGGTGCATCCATTGAACTCAGCGCTGATGCACCGATAAAACCGCCATATATCGTTTATATGCAGGGCGGTCTCACATATGAATCTGCTAAACTGGGTATAATAATGTCGGCTCAGTTTATGAAAAATAAAGGACTAATATAAATTTTAGGAGTGATACATAAATGTTGATAACTCAGGCACCAAAGGGTACAGAGGATTTACTGCCCGATAAGAGCTACAGATGGCAGTATCTTGAAAAGAATTTCAAAGAGGTCTGTGACCGTTTTGGATATAGGGAAATTAGAATGCCGACTTTTGAACACACCGAGCTTTTCGAGCGAGGTGTTGGTGATACAACCGATGTTGTTCAAAAACAGATGTATACATTTTTAGATAAAGGTGGAAGAAGTGTTACACTTCGACCCGAAGGTACTGCATCGGTTGCAAGAAGCTTTTTACAAAACAGCCTCTATGCACAGGCTATGCCACTTAAAATGTTTTATGACATTTCGTGCTTCAGATACGAAAACAAACAAAGGGGCAGACTTCGTGAGTTCCATCAGTTTGGCGTTGAGGTTTTTGGCTCAAAAGGCCCGTCAATTGATGCGGAAATTATAAGTCTTGCAATCACCTTCTTAAATAAAGTCGGGTTGAGTGATTTGTCTGTTAACATTAACAGCATCGGCTGTCCTGAATGCAGAAAGAAATATAACGATGCTCTAAAAGAATATTTCAGACCTCACCTTGCAGAACTATGCGGTACCTGTAACGAAAGATTCGAAAGAAATCCATTGAGAATTCTTGACTGTAAGTCTGAAATCTGTCAGAGCTTTGCAAAAGATGCTCCAACCATTCTTGAGTATATATGCGATGATTGCCGTGAACATTTTGAGCAGTTCAAGCACGCTCTTGATATTGTGGATATCAAATATAATGTCAATCCGGGCATTGTAAGAGGACTTGATTATTATACAAAGACAGTATTTGAAATCATAAGCGGTCCGTTTACAGTTTGCGGTGGCGGAAGATATGACGGGATGATTGAGGAGTTCGGCGGCGACAGCACACCGGGAATTGGCTTCGGTTTGGGTATCGAGCGACTCTTAATCCGTCTTGATGAACTTGGAATTGAAATCCCAAAAGAAAATGATTTTGATTTATATATTGCACCGCTCGGGATTCCGGCTGCTGACTTTACAAAAAAACTTGTTCTCGATTTGAGACTGTCAGGTCTTAATGTTGAAACTGACCATATGGATAGAGGACTAAAAGCCCAGATGAAATATGCAAATAAAATCGATGCAAAATACACAGTTGTAATTGGCGAGAATGAGATTGCAACAGGAAAAGTAAATCTCAAGTGTATGGAAACAGGAGAAGAAAGAGAAGTTTTAATTTCAGAACTTTTTGATGAGATAAAGGGAGGAAACAGATAATGGAGACATTAAAAGGATTTAAAAGAACCCATAAATGCGCAGAACTCAGCGAAAAGAATATCGGTGAAGAAGTAATAGTTATGGGATGGACTCAAGTGTATCGTCAGCTCGGTGCTTTGACATTTATTGACTTGAGAGATATTACAGGTATTGTGCAGCTTTCATTTTCTGAAGATTATTCAAAAGAAGCATTCGAAAAGGCGCAGACTGTTCGAAACGAATATGTACTTGCTGCAAAGGGAACAGTTGTTAAGCGTTCTTCTGTAAACGATAAAATTCCAACAGGATATATTGAAATTCAGGTAACAGAACTCAGAATCTTGAATAAGTCAGAAACACCTCCTTTTGCGATTGAAGAAAATTCAAACGTTAAGGATGAAACCAGATTAAAGTTCAGATATCTCGACCTTCGTCGTCCTGATGTGCAGAAAAACCTGATTGTTCGTCATAAGATTGCTGGCATTGCACGTAACTTCTATTCGGAAAACGGATTTTTGGAAATTGAAACACCAATTCTTACAAAAAGTACACCGGAAGGTGCAAGAGATTATCTTGTACCGAGCCGTGTGCATCCGGGTAACTTCTATGCTCTTCCGCAGTCACCACAGCTTTATAAGCAGATTTTGATGCTCTCTGGAATGGATAGATACTTCCAGATTGCAAAATGTTTCCGTGACGAGGATTTGCGTGCTGACCGTCAGCCTGAATTCACACAGATTGACCTTGAAATGTCATTTGTTGAAGCAGATGATGTAATGAGCATAAACGAGCAGTTTATAAAGAAGCTTTTCAAAGATGTTTTAGATAAAGATATTGAGCTTCCGTTGAGAAGAATTCCATACTGCGAAGCTATGTCAAAGTACGGCTCGGATAAACCTGATACAAGATTTGGTCTTGAACTTCAGGATATTTCTGATGTAATTCGTGATTGCGAGTTTAAGGTGTTCAAAGACACTATCGCAAACGGCGGAAGTGTTCGCGGTATCAACATTAAAGGTGGAGCAAGCTTTAGCAGAAAAGAAATCGACTCGCTTGGTGAGCATGTAAAAACATATCGTGCAAAAGGTCTTGCGTGGTTGTCAATTACAGAAGAAGGTATCAAATCTTCATTTGCTAAGTTTATGACTGAGGACGAAGTTGCAAATATTATCGCTGCAATGGGCGGTGAAGTTGGCGATTTGCTTGCATTTGTTGCCGATAAAGACAGCGTTGTTTTTGATGCATTGGGTGCATTGAGACTCGAAGTTGCAAAGCGTATGAATCTCATTGAAGAAGGCTCATATGACCTTTTGTGGGTAACAGAGTTCCCACTTTTGGAGTACAGTGAAGAAGAGGGTAGATACACTGCAATGCATCATCCGTTTACTGCTCCGATGGATGAAGATATCGAATATCTTGAATCTGACCCGGGAAGAGTTCGTGCAAAAGCATATGATATCGTTATAAATGGATGCGAAGCAGGTGGCGGAAGTATCAGAATTTACAACTCTGACCTTCAGCAGAAGATGTTTGAAACACTTGGTTTTACTGTTGAGGATGCATGGGAAAGATTCGGATTTCTGCTTGAAGGCTTTAAATACGGTACACCTCCACATGGTGGTATGGCGTATGGTCTCGATAGACTTGTTATGCTTTTGACAGGTTGTGATAATATCAAGGATGTTATCGCATTCCCGAAGGTTCAGAATGCATCAGAGCTTATGACAAATGCGCCTGATGTTGTTGAGAAAAAACAGTTAGACGACTTGTGCATAGCTATTGATATAAAGGAAGAATAATAAAAAGAGTGCAAGCATTTTCTTGCACTCTTAAACTATTTTATGATATTAAGGAGGATTGAAGAATGGAAAATGCTAAAAAGCGAGTTGAAGAACTCTCTCGGATTTTGGAGTATCATAGCAAAAAATACTATGTTGAGGATTCACCCGAGATAACCGACTTTGAGTATGATGCCCTGATGAATGAATTGAAAAAAATAGAGGCAGAATTTCCTGAACTTCAGTCTCCGCAGTCTCCGACTCAACGTGTAGGCGGTATTGCGTTGAGTAAATTTGAAAAGGTTGTGCATAAAGTTCAAATGAACAGTTTGCAGGATGCTTTTTCAGAAGAGGAGATTCTCGATTTTGATAAAAGAATAAGAAGTGTTACCAATGACTTTTCATATGTGGTTGAGCAAAAGATCGATGGACTCTCGGTTTCGCTTGAATATGTTGACGGAAAGTTTGTAAGAGGCTCAACACGAGGCGATGGCTTGGTTGGTGAGGATGTAACACAAAATTTAAAAACAATAAATACCGTACCTTTGGTTTTAAATGAACCTGTATTGTATCTTGAAGTACGTGGCGAAGTATTTATGTCCAAAGAACAATTTTTAAAGATAAATGAGATTCGAGAGGCTAATGACGAACCATTATTTGCAAACCCAAGAAACGCTGCTGCAGGCTCACTTCGTCAACTCGACTCAAAAATCACAGCAGAGCGTGGTCTTGATATATTTGTATTTAACATCCAGCAAATTGAGGGTGAGAGCTTTTCTACTCACCTTGAGGGATTGAATTACTTAAAGAAACTTGGTTTTAAAGTTATAGATAATAACCAAGAATTTAAAACTATTGAAGATGCTTATAAAAGAGTTCTCGAAATCGGCGAAGAAAGAGGAAATCTTAGTTTTGATATTGACGGTGCTGTTATCAAGGTAAATCAGTTTGAAGCACGGGAAATGCTCGGTAAAACCTCTAAATTCCCTAAATGGGCAATAGCATATAAATTCCCGGCAGAACAGCAAAAAACCAAGGTCTTAGATATTCTTGTACAGGTTGGGAGAACAGGGATTTTAACACCGCTTGCAAAACTTGAACCTGTGAGAATTGCCGGATCAACTGTTTCACGGGCAACACTCCATAATCAGGATTATATTGACGAAAAAGATATAAGAATAGGGGATACTGTAGTAATAAGAAAGGCCGGGGACATCATTCCGGAGGTTGTTGAGGTTATAAAGAACGATCGGTCGGGAAGAGAAGAAGTGTTTAAAATCCCTGATAAATGCCCGGAATGTGGCTCGGATGTTTACAGAGAGCCTGGTGAGGCTGCATTTCGTTGTACCGGTATGCAATGCCCTGCACAAAGGCTTCGAAATATTATCCATTTCGTTTCAAAAAACGCTATGGATATAGACGGACTAGGGCCGTCAATTATTGAGCAGATGCTTGAAAAAGAAATTATAAAGGATGCTGCTGATCTTTACTACATTAAGGCTGAGGAAATCGCCAATATGGATAAAATGGGTGAAAAGTCAGCTAGTAATCTGATTGAGGCACTTTCTAAATCCAAGGAAAATGAGTTGCACCGACTGATAAATGCTCTTGGCATCCGACACATCGGCGAAAAGAACGCAAAAACACTTGCAAAAGCTTTTGGTGACATTGACAGTATAATACTGGCAGAGTTTGATGAATTGGTTATCCTTGATGATTTTGGTGATATCATGGCAAAAAGCATTGTTGAGTTCTTTGATAATGAACAAAATCTTGAGTTTATAGATAGACTTAAACTTGCAGGACTCAATATGACCGAAAAAACAGAAGATTCCGGAGATTCAAGATTTGAAGGACTGACATTTGTTTTGACCGGTACACTTACAAAATACACAAGAAGTGAAGCATCTGCTATAATAGAGCAGTTTGGTGGAAAAACATCTGGCTCGGTGTCGAAAAAAACCTCGTATGTTTTAGCAGGAGAAGAAGCCGGCAGTAAGCTTGATAAAGCAAATTCGCTTGGAATTAATGTTATATCAGAAGATGAATTTGAAGACATGATAAGGTGATTTATTATGATAAAGGAAATATTTAATAATGCTTCGGAAATTATAAAAATTCGTAGATTCCTTCACGAAAATCCTGAACTTTCGGGCGAAGAATATAAAACAGCAAAATATATTCGCTCAAAGCTTGATGAGTACGGAATAGAATATAAAGCTTCTGCAGATACAGGTACGGTTGCAATTATTCGTGGTACCAAGCCGGGAAAAACTGTGCTTTTGAGAGCTGATATTGATGCTTTGCCTGTAACCGAACTTTCCGATGTTGATTTCAAGTCCAAAAATGATGGAATAATGCACGCTTGCGGTCACGATATTCATACAGCTTGCGTTCTTTATGCCGGCAAAATTCTGAATGATATGAAGGAAACTATTTCGGGTAATATAAAGCTTATGTTTCAGCCAAGAGAAGAAACTGATGGCGGAGCTTTGCCGATGATCGAGGAAGGTTTGCTTGATAATCCAAAAGTTGACGGTGCCTTTGCACTTCATGTTGAACCATTGGAAAAATGTGGATATATTCAGATTAAAGATGGGGCTGTAATGGCATCGCCTGATGATTTTATAATTAAAATAATCGGAAAAGGCGGGCATGGTGCAACTCCTGAAAAGTGCATAAATCCAATATCGGTTGCGGCTGAAGTGGTAAAAAAATACCACGAAATACCCGATAAATACTTCGGTAAAAACGATGAGAAATGTGTTGTTACAATCTGTTCAATTTCGGGCGGAAGCACCGCAAATGTCATACCAAATGAGGTAACAATTCTCGGCACGGCTCGAAGTCTTGATGAAAAAGTCAGGGAAAAACTTATGAAATTACTGGAAAAAGTAGCATACGGTACAGTCAAAGACTTTGGAGCAGATTGTGATTTTTGTTTTAATAAGAGCTATCCTCCAACAATAAGTGACCCCGAAATGAACAAAATTGTAAAGGATGCTGCAAATGAGATTTCTGCAATTGACGGTGTGGTGATGCTTTCAGAATCATCTATGTGCGGAGAGGATTTTGCATATATTGCAAAGGAAGTTCCTTCGTCATATTTCAAACTCGGAGTTGGAAATAGTGAAATTTATGAGCCAATTCACAGCCCAAAATTTTTCGCAGACGAAAAGGCACTACCGATTGGAGTTGCAATTTTAGTTCAAAGTACATTAGATTTTTTGGAAAGTTAACCATAATTATATTATGTAAACAAAATCAATTAAAATGGAACAATTTATTAAAATACCTTATCTTCCAACTCAAAAAGTTACATCGGTTTTGGTTGATTATAGAATCAATAAAGAGTCGGAAAATACACTAAATGAACTTGGAATAAAAGTTCTGAAAACCAAGCCTCATCCGAACTTATATGAAGCGGTTTTGGGGCATCCTGATATGCAAATCGCATTGATTGGCGAAAATAGAGCAGTGTCATGTCCTGAAAATGCCAGATATTATAAAGAACTTTTACCTGATTTTGATGTGATTATTGGAAAAACGCAGCTCAAATCAAGCTATCCTGAGGACATTTCTTACAATGTTTTGAGGGTAGGGGAGTGCTTATTTCACAATCTGAAATACACAGATAGCACTATTTTGGAATCGTCAGAAAATCTAATACAATTTAATGTTAAACAAGGCTATTCAAAGTGTTCTGCATGTGTGATTTCAGATAAGGCCGTTATAACATCTGATGTGGGAATAAAAAATCAATGCAAAAAAGCAGGAATTGAAGCTTTATTAGTAGACGATTCAAATGTCAGTTTAAATGGAGTATCGCATGGATTTTTCGGAGGTTCAACCGGCTTGATTGCACCGGATAAACTTACAGTAAACGGTGACATTAAAACACATAAGAACGGCAAAGAAATCTGTGATTTTTGTTCTAAATTTGGTGTTAAAATTATACCGTTAAAATCAGGCATTATTGAAGACATTGGAACCATCATTCCATTAAAACAACTTCCCTGAACATTTGTTCGAGGAGGGTGTTTGGGTGAAAATGGTCGGGAAGAATTTTAGTGTATGTCAGTTTTTTTATAATAGAACATTTTATAGAAAAAGTTTTAAAGATGGGTCAGTGAGATTTTTGCTTTTAAAACGTTGATGAACGATTAAACTTTGAAATCTGACCATCCAAACAGCAAAATGACTGATTATATGGAAAAATTTTAATTTTGAAATCAAAATAGCCTTTTTGCTAAAAATAGCATCAAATAGAAAATTTCAAAATGACCTAAGATACGATTTGAAAATTTCTATCGTCTACAAACGAGTGTGTATTTTAAGCGGTTTTTATTAAAATAGTAGAAAAACGATTTTGACAACATTAAAGAATAAATTTAGAATGATAATTAAACATAGAATCGAAAAGTGTATTTGAAGCTGAAAAAAGAAATGAGTAGTAGAATAATATCATAAATTATAAGATAATTTAGAAATGCTTTTTCAACAAACACCTTTATAATACAATATATTACATATATAGCTAAAAATTATGCTTCCAAGTTAAATAAAGAGTAATTTATCAAACTTGGAAGTATTTCTTTTCCCTGACAAAAAAAATACCGCAAATCGACTTTTGCGGTATTTTATCAAAAGATTATTTTTAAATAGTTTTTTTTTATTTTCATTATCCTTTATATATTATTGGAGATTTTTTGTAGTCAATTCCAACTTCACCGTTTATCGTTAAATTGGCAATGTCGGTTGCTCTAATATCTGCATTCAACATATCGCAAGAAAAATCTGCTGTTTTAATTACGATTGGGAGTCCGGCTTTTTCTTTCATTTCTCGCAATATGCCCTTCCCCATCTCAGTCATACCAAGAACTCTTAAATACTGAGGCGGATTTTTCACCATTTTCTTTGTAATTCCGAGTAAAATTGACATCAGCACTCTTTTGATGTGGCTCATTGTGTATCGCTTTGTCTTTATAATCTCGAGCAATTCATCCAATGACTCAGCCTTTTTTATGCCCTCAATAATTCTGTTTTCCAGGCCTTCCCGTATATCATTTATATTGGCTAAGTTTATATTATTATTTGATATTATCATAAACTTCAAAAACTTAAATAATTTCTCATTCGAAAAAATCAAAGATTTATCAAGTATTTCAAGTGCATTTTCGGGCATAAATTCGGAGATGCTGATTCCCTCTTTAATCGCCTTTCTGATGCCTGATGCACTATTTAGTTTGCCTGTATAGTCTGTTTCATTATATCCTGCACCGATTCTCTTTATAGTCATAGGTTTAATTTCTGATGATAGCGAAATTAATGCTTTTGTGTATTCAATTCCGAGAATATTATTAGGCATGGATAATAAATCGTCAGGAATCAACTTTTTGTAGGCTTCGCTCCTTGCCGAAGGATAATTCATGCCGCTTTTTAAGAGTTTTTGAATCTCATCAGATACTTCTTGAGGTTCTTCTAAAAGGATTTTGGCTGCATCGATAAACTCTTGAATTTCACCCGATTCCGAGCCAAAACATAATGCATCAACTACACCGCAGGCGTTCGCTATATAGACTCCACCATATGCGAATTTTTCAGCAGTACTCAACGAAAAACAAACCGGAAGCTCAATTACAAGATCCACTCCGTTTTTTATTGCCATCTCAGCCCTCGACCATTTATCACAGAGTGCCAGTTCTCCCCTTTGAACAAAATTTCCGCTCATTATGGAAATTACAGCATCATATTCTTTTTTTAGCATATCAATCTGATATTTATGCCCTTTATGAAACGGATTATATTCAGAAATTACGGCTGCAATCCTCATAAAATAACCTCCTTAAGAGAATACTGTTATTATATACTAAAACGTGGTTTTTGTAAAGTTGTTTTTAGTCAAAAGAGAAATAATTGGTGATAAATATTGACAAAAAAATTCTGGTAGTGTAAAATATGAATGAATGCTCATATATGAGAATTTTTCACGGTTGGAGATGATTTTTATGAACAAATCTGTTTATTTAGATAATAATGCAACAACAAGCTTAAAAAGTGAAGTTTTAGATGCTATGCTTCCCTATTTAACAACACATTTTGGTAATGCATCTTCTAAGTTTTACGAAGTTGGAAGAGTTGCCGAGAGTGCTGTTTTGGAATTCAGAGAAAGAGTTGCAAAGGCGATTGGTGCCAATACAAATGAGATTTATTTTACCGGTTCAGGTTGCGAGGCTGATAACTGGGCTATAAAGGGCATTGCAGATGCTTACCGTTCAAAAGGTAATCATATCATTACAAGCTCTATTGAACATCATGCAATTTTAGGTACATGCGAATTTTTGGAAAAGCACGGATATGAGGTTACATACCTCCCTGTTGACGAGTTTGGTAAAGTAAATCCTGTTGATGTTGAGGCTGCTATCAATGAAAATACTATATTGATTTCAATTATGACAGCCAACAATGAAATCGGTGTAATTGAACCGATAAAAGAAATTGCTGAAATTGCAAGAAAACATAAGATAATTTTCCATACAGATGCAGTTCAGGCGATTGGTCACATGAAGATTGATGTTAACGATTTAGGCGTTGACATGCTCTCGATCTCGGCACATAAGTTCCACGGCCCCAAAGGTGTTGGTGCACTCTATATCCGAAAAGGAATCAAGATTTCAAACCTTATTCACGGTGGCGGTCAGGAACGTGGTAAACGTGCCGCAACCGAAAACGTTGCCGGAATGGCAGGAATGGCAAAGGCTATTGAACTTGCAAATGATAATCTTGATGATAATATCAAGAAAATGACAAGGCTCCGTGATATGCTGATTGAAGGAATCAAGGAACGTATCCCCTACTCAAGACTTAACGGTCCTGTTGGTGATGACAGACTTTGCAACAATGTAAACTTCTCTTTCAGATACATCGAAGGCGAATCAATTCTCATGATGCTTGATATGAAAGGTGTTGCAGCATCGAGTGGCAGTGCTTGTGCATCAGGTTCACTTGATCCATCACACGTACTTTTAGCTATCGGTCTGCCGCATGAGATTGCACACGGGTCTTTGAGATTAAGTATTGGTGATGACACAACCGAAGACGATATAAACTATGTTTTAGAGGTTTTACCGCCTATTATCGAAAGATTGAGAATGATGTCACCATTATACGAAGAAGTTTTGGAAAGGAATGAAGAGTAATGTACAGTAAAAAAGTTTTAGATCACTTTGAGAATCCGAGAAATGTCGGAGAAATCAAAGATGCAAATGCAGTTGGTGTTGTTGGTAACGCAAAATGCGGAGATATAATGAAGATATACATGGACATTGAGGGCGATGTTATATCCGATGTTAAATTCAAGACGTTTGGTTGCGGAGCAGCTATTGCAACAAGCTCAATGGCAACAGAAATGGTAAAAGGAAAAACTGTAAAGGAAGCTTTGGAATTAACTAATAAAGCAGTTATGGAAGCATTAGACGGGCTTCCACCCGAAAAGGTTCACTGCTCGGTTTTGGCTGAAGAAGCAATCCATGCTGCAATCGACGACTATCAGAAGCGTTCCGGAGTAACTCTTTCAACAAGTACAAGTCCTTGTGACTTTTGTTGCGGAAAGTGTTCAGGACATAAAGAAGAAACTGAAGAATAAAAAACAGGGCTGATGCCCTGTTTTTTTATTCGTTATTTGCAAGTTTAGCGCTTTGATCGGCCGTAATGAGCGCATCAATCAATTCATCAAGACTGCCGTTCATTGTTTGCTCAAGTTTATAAAGTGTGAGATTTATTCTGTGGTCAGTCACTCTTCCTTGCGGGAAGTTATAGGTTCTGATTCGCTCGCTTCTGTCACCAGAGCCAACCTGAGAACGTCTTTCATCGGCAATTTCCTTATGTCGTGCCTCTTCCATCGCCTCATAAATTCTCGAGCGAAGTATTTTCATTGCCTTATCCTTGTTCTTAAACTGCGACTTTTCGTCCTGACATGATACAACAATTCCGGTAGGCAAATGAGTAATTCTAACAGCCGAGTCGGGTGTGTTTACGCACTGACCGCCCGGGCCACCTGCGCGGAATACATCAATTCTCAAGTCATTTGGGTTGATGTCGACTTCAACTTCTTCTACTTCAGGCAAAACTGCAACAGTAACCGCAGATGTGTGTATTCTGCCGCCCGACTCTGTGCTCGGTACTCGCTGAACTCGGTGAACTCCGCTTTCAAATTTTAATTTTGAATATGCACCCTGACCTTCTATAGAAAAACATACTTCTTTATAGCCGCCGATGTCGGTTGGAGATGAGTTTAGAATATCAATCTTCCAACGCTTTTCTTCGGCATACATTGAATACATTCTCATAAGGTCTGCCGCAAAAAGTGCTGCTTCTTCTCCTCCCGTTCCGCCTCTGATTTCCATTATAACGTTTTTCTCGTCGTTCGGGTCTTTAGGTAAAAGAAGAATTTTCAGTTCCTCTGAGATGGCCTGGAGTGCATCCTCAGCTTCTGATAATTCGAGTTTTATCATTTCCTCAAATTCTTTTTCCTGTCCAATCTCCAGCATTTCTTTATCATCTGCTATAGTTTGTTTTGCTTTTTTGTACTCGGTATATTTTTCGACGATTGGAGCAAGGTCGGAATTTTCCTTACAAAGTTTTCGCCAAAGTTCCTGGTCGGCAATAATTTCAGGGTCGCTGATTTTTTCTTCTAAAACCTTCGCCCTCTCAACTATACCTTCTAATTTATCAAACATATTAAGATTTCCTCCAAGATTATAATGTGTGTGTCAAGAATACGTCTCTGTAGAGTCTTGAGAAACTATCGTGAGACTTTTTGGCAAGTTCATAATTATCAAAAAGTCCAAAAACAGTAGATCCGCTACCGCTCATCAAAGAACCAATCGCACCGTTTAGCATCATTTTTTCTTTTATGCCACGAATTACAGGATTTAGTTTAATTGTAGCCTCCTCCATAACATTACAAAGATTTCGGCAAATCCCAGATAGATCATCCTTTTCGATATTCTCAATCATAGCTTCCATATCAGGTCTATCCGATATATCAACACTATCAATATATTTAAATATTTCTGCCGTTGATGCACCTATCGGCGGTTTTGCAAGCAAAATAATGTGTTTTTTTAAAGGTGCTACAGGCGTTAAAATCTCGCCTATACCTGTGCAAAGCATCGTTCCGCCAATCATACAGTACGGAACATCTGCTCCAAGCTTTGATGCGAGCATCAATAGTTCTGCATCCGTTAGGTTGGTATTATATAAAGCGTTGAGTGCAACCAAAACAGCGGCACCGTTTCCGCTACCACCTGCAAGGCCTGCAGCAACCGGAATGTTTTTCTGAATCAGAATTTTTGCTCCACCTTTAATGCCAGTATGCTCAAAAAAAACTTTTGCCGCTTTATAGCAAATATTTTTCTCATTTGTTGGTAAAAACTTTAAATTTGCTCTGATTTCTATCCCTGATTGTACCCTGTCTACTAATACCAAATCAAAAAGATTAACAGTCTGCATTATGCTCTCAAGTTCATGGTATCCATCGTCGCGTTTTCCGGTAACATCAAGCGTAAGGTTAATTTTAGCATATGATTTAGCTATTGCTCTGTTGCCGTGAATTAACATATCTTCAGCAATTAACATCTGAAAATCCCCCATTTATAAGTTCAAATGCGATTCTTCAATCAAACTAATAACAAACTCATCTGAAACGATTTTATTATCGTCTGATTTCTTTAAGTAAATTAAGTATTCAATATTCCCTTCAGGTCCTTTTATCGGTGAAAAAGACAGGCCTTCAATTGAAAATCCAAGCTCTTTCGAAAAGTCTACAATCGACTGTACAACCGAAATGTGTACTTTACTGTCTTTAACTACGCCCTTTTTTCCGACCTGTTCTCTTCCTGCTTCAAACTGCGGTTTTATAAGTGCTACAATTTCACCGTTATCTTTCAAAAGGCTCTTTGCAACCGGCAGGACAAGCTTCAGAGATATGAACGATACATCGATTGAGGCAAAATCAAGCTTTTCGCCTATTTGTTCTTCTGTTACATATCGGATGTTTGTCCGCTCCATATTGACCACTCTCGGGTCATTTCTGAGCTTCCAGGCGAATTGCCCATATCCCACATCAACCGCAAAAACCTTTGATGCACCGTTTTGTAGCATACAATCGGTAAATCCACCGGTCGACGCTCCAATATCCATACAAATCTTCCCATCAAGCGAGATAGGAAATTCCTTCATTGCTTTTTCTAACTTTAAGCCGCCTCTGCTGACATATTTCAAGGTTTCGCCTCGAAGTTCAACTTCGGTTTTATCAGGATCAACCATGAGTCCGGCTTTATCGCATTTTTGATTATCAATGAAAATCTTTCCTTCCATAATCAAAGCTTTAGCTTTTTCTCGGCTCTCGGTGATTCCTTTTTGAACTATTAAATTGTCTAATCTTATCTTTTCAGACATTCTGTTTTCTCCTTGATTTTTTCTGTTATACTCAAAACGTCTAATCCGTAATGCTTGTCAAGCTCATCTACTTCGCCGTGAATAATCGGCTCATTTGGATAACCAAACTTTAAAAGGCTTGAATTAACATTGTTTTCTGCAAAGATTGATGCTACTCTGTCACCTATTCCGGAGTCTATACAATGGTCTTCGATTACAGCAGTAATTGGTGCAATATGTGAAAGTATCAATTCTTTATCCATCGGCCTGATTGTCGGTAAAACGATAAGTCCTGCAGAAATATTTAATAGACTTAACGACTCCATTACCTCAACAGCTCGCACTGTCATTCTTCCGGATGTGATAAGCATTACTTCTCTTCCCTGTGCCAGAAGCTGACCTTTTCCGAATTCAAAATTATTACATCTGAATTCAACCGAGCCTCTTGGGTATCGTATACAAATCGGTCCGTTGTGCACATTGGTAGCATAATCAAGCATCGCCTTGAATTCATCAAGTGATGATGGCGCTAAAACGCTCATATTCGGCATCTGTGACATATATCCAATGTCATATAATCCGTGATGAGTCTCGCCGTCAGCACCGACAACGCCTGCTCTGTCAACGCAGAATACAACGTGTAGATTTTGTAAACATACATCGTGCAGAATCTGGTCATATGCACGCTGTAAAAATGAAGAATACACAGGAATAATCGGGACATAACCCGAAATTGCCATTCCTGCACCCATCGTTACGGCGTGCTGTTCTGCTATCCCGACATCGTAAAACCTGTCAGGGAACTCGTTTACAAACGGATCGAGTCCTGTGCCGCCCGACATTGCACCGGTAATAGCAACAATCTTATCATTTTCACGTGCAAATTCTGTAATTGTCTTTCCAAAGAAACCCGAATAGTCATACTTCCCGGACTTTTTTAAAACTTCACCCGTTTCTTTATTAAACGGTGAAATTCCATGAAATTTCTGTGGGTTTGATTCTGCAAAGTTATATCCTTTTCCCTTTTTTGTTTTGATATGAATAAATACCGGATCAGTTTTTAATTTTGCAATTTCAAATATGTTAATCAGAGCCTTCAAATCATGACCGTCAATAGGCCCATAATAATCAAATCCAAAATCGTCAAAGAAGTTGTTTGGTATTACCCAACGCTTGATGCGGTTTTTGCATTTTGACAAAAAGTTTTTAGTCTGTGATGCACCTTTTGGCATTTTTGATATGACCTTTTCAACATATTTTTTAGAGTGATAGTATCCCTTTTTTGTTCGCATGCTGCAAAGATACTTTGGAATTGCTCCTACATTTGTAGAGATAGACATTTCATTATCATTTAAAATCACAATCAACTTTTTCTGTGATTGTCCGGCATTGTTCAATGCTTCATAAAGCATACCACCTGTGAATGCACCGTCTCCAAAAACAGCTATTACATTATAGTCTTCACCCGATAGATCTCTTGCATTTGCCATACCAAGAGCAGCAGACAAAGATGTCGAGCTGTGGCCTGTGTTAAAACAGTCATACTCACTCTCGCAAGTTTTCGGAAATCCGCTGAGACCCTGATATTTTCTCAAAGTATCAAAGTTTTTGCGGCGTCCTGTTAATATTTTGTGAACATAACTCTGGTGTCCGACATCCCATATTATTTTATCTTCCGGAAGATTAAAAACCTTATGAAGTGCAATGGTAAGTTCAACAATACCAAGGTTTGATGCAAGGTGACCGCCTGTTTTAGAAACACTGTCAACCAGGAATTCACGTATTTCTGTACAGATTTCCTCCAATGCCTTGTTGGAAAGTTTTTTTATATCGTTTGGCGAATTTATATTATCTAAAAACTTTGACATTATTTTCACGCCCCAAATTCAAAATCCATATGACAATTATATCATATTTAATAAAAAATGTAAATAGATTATTATAAACTGAAAAAATAAAGGAGAAAGTATTAAATGTATTTTGTAATCAATAAAAAAACTGCGTTTCTACTGCTAATTGCCTTGACTGTGCTATTGTCTGCATTTGTTGGTGGTGTAACATCTGTTTTTAATGGAACTGTTAAAAAAATCCCTATATATTCTGTCGAAAGACCCGATAATAAAGTTGCCCTGACCTTTAACTGCGCCTGGGATAATCATGATATCGACGAAATTTTGGCTATACTTTCAAAGCACAATGTTAAAGCAACTTTTTTTATAGTCGGTACATGGGCAGAAAAATACCCGGAGGATGTTTTAAAAATCAAATCTCACGGCCACGAAATCGGCTCACACTCATATAATCACGGACATTATAATAAAATGTCATACGATGAAATTCTTGATGATATAGAAAAGTGCGAAAATGTAATTGAGGAGATTATTGGTAGTGATATATATCTTGTAAGAGGCGGATATGGAGAATACAATAACGATGTAATTGATGCCTGTCTTACAACTAACAGAACCTACATTCAATGGTCTGTTGACTCTTTAGACTATAAAGCAAAATCAAAAGAGGAAATACTAAAAAGAGTGCTTGATAAAACCGAAGCAGGCGATATTATTTTGATGCACACAGGCACTGAATTTACCAAGGACTCTTTAGATGAGCTATTGGAAAACCTGAAACAAAACTTTGAACTCTCGACCGTTTCGGATTTTATATACAAAGAAAATTTCACAATCGACCATAGTGGAAAACAAAAAGAGCTGTAAGATTACAGCTCTTTTATGATTTCGGAAATTTTTAAAAAAGTAAAATCAACTGCCTGATTTCTGATTTCTTCCCTGCTACCCGATAAATTCAACTCAAAAACCAAGACTTTGTCCTTGAATGCAATCCCGGTAAAAACAAGTCCGACCTTTTCACCGTCAGGTCCGGCATATCCGGTAAATGATACACCAATATCTGCAGAGCTTGCACGCATAACGCCCTCAGCCATCTCATAAGCGACTTCTTTGCTCACAACTGTGAAATTATCTATGGTTGAGCTCTTTACGCCTACAAGCTTGATTTTCGCCTCGGGCGAATATGTTACATAACTCTCATCAAGCACAGAAGACGAGCCCGGGCAATCTGTTATACATTTTGCAAAAAGACCGCCTGTACAACTCTCCGCAGCAGAAATTTTAAGCTTTTTTTCTTTTAAAAGGTTTACAACATCACGGTAAATGCTCTTCAATTAGGCTCACTTCCTTATGCTTTTGGATAAACAGTTATTCTTTCAACACCTTCGAGAGATTCAGCAATCAAAGCCTCAACATCAAGCCGTGATTCTGACTTTTCTATTGATGATAGTTTTGGATTGGTTGTTGGATGTGCAGGTGTAAACACTGTACAGCAGTCCTCATATGGAAGAATAGATGTCTCAAAAGTTCCAATTTCCTTTGCACGGTCAACAATTTCGATTTTATCCATTCCAATAAGCGGCCTTAAAACAGGCATCTTCACAACATCGTTTGTAACGTTCAATGCTGCAAGTGTCTGGCTTGCAACCTGACCGACACTCTCGCCGGTAATAAGAGCAATAGAGCCGTTTTTCTCCGCAATCTTTTCTGCAATTCTCATCATAAATCTTCGCATCAAAAGCGTCATATGTTCTTCCGGTGCTTTATCACGGATTTCTAATTGAATCTTTGTAAATGGAACAATATAAAGGTTTACTTTTGATGTATATTGAGCCAAAATACTTGCAAGTTCAATTACCTTTTCCTTTGCTCGCTCACTTGTATACGGGAAGCTAAAGAAGTTTATTGCATCAATTTCAACGCCACGCTTTGCAATCATATGCCCCGAAACCGGGCTATCAATTCCGCCCGATAACAAAAGACTCGCCTTACTCCCTGTCCCAATCGGCATACCGCCTTGTCCCATTATTTTTTGGTCTGTTGAATACACATATGCACCAAAATCTCTGATTTCGACCTTGACGATTACATCAGGCTCGTGCACATCAACAATAAGCCCCGGGCATTTGTCGTGAAGGTATCCACCGACATCAATCGATAATTCTACAGAATTCATCTGGAATTTTTTATCGGCTCTTTTTGACTCAACCTTGAACTTTCTGCCATCAGTTAAAGAGGTTTTGCAATACTCATATGCTGCCTCCCTGATCACTTCAATGTTCTTTTCTACCTCACAGGCTCTTGTTAATGCAACAATACCAAAAACCTTAGAAAGTCTCTGGCACAAAAGCTCTAAATTATCAGGATTCTCGGGCTCAATATATATTGTTGCCTGAGCAATCTTGACATTGGCATTATCGATATTTTTAATTGCATTTTTAATATTTTTCATCAGGACCTGTTCAAATCTCGGTCTGTTGCCGCCTTTTAGGATAATTTCACCATATTTTAAAAGAATAACTTCCTTCATTTTACCTCATAACCTTCCTTAGTGTTTCAACTTCAAATTTAAGTATTTCTGCAACCTTCTCAATGTCATCTTTAGTGATTTCATTGTTGAAACTAAATCTGACCGCACCGTTTATCTCAGCTTTTGTACATCCCATGGCACTGAGAACGTGAGATGGCATTGGCTTGTTTGTAGAACAAGCAGAGCCGGTTGATACAAAGATATCCCGAGCCTCAAGCGCATGCAAAAGTATTTCAGCCTTGATTCCCGGAAATGAAACATTTAATATATACGGCGAAAGATTTCCCTCGCCATTGAATTTTTTATTTTCAATTTTTTGTGCTATCAATTCACAAAAATAACTTCTCAAATCCGATATTTTTTGAAAATCCGCATCAACCGTCAGATCCTCTATAGCTTTCGAAAGTGCCGAGATTCCGACAACATTTTCTGTTCCCGACCTCATATCGTTTTGTTGTCCGCCACCAATTATATACGGGTCAATATTCAGATTATTTGCTATATACAATGCACCTATTCCCTTGATTGCGTGTATTTTATGACCGCTTATACTCATCATATCAACGCCGATTGATTTTGGATGTGTAGGGATTTTTCCATAGGCCTGAACGCCGTCTGTGTGCAATATTGCATTTGGTGCAATTTTTTTCATGATAGGCTTTAGCTGTTCAACAGGCTGGATTACGCCTGTTTCATTATTTACCCACATTATACTCACAAAAATTGTATCGGATGTGAGTTTATTTTCGAAATCAAAAATATCAATTTCTCCGCTTGGGAGCGTATTTATATAGCTTACTTTGAATCCTTCACCCTCTAATCTCTTAAAAGGCTCACGAGCTGATGGATGCTCAATCTCTGATGTAATAATATGTGTGCCTCTTTTTTTGTTTCTTCGGCAATAACCCAAAATCGCTGTATTGTTTGCCTCTGTTCCGCCCGAGGTAAAATATACTTCATTAGAGTTGACTTTGAGTGAGCGAGAAAGATTTTCTTTTGCTTGTTTTATAATTTTTTCTGCATCAATCCCGAGTCTGTGCATACTTGACGGATTGCCAAATATATCAAGCGTTTCCGTTATTTGATTTTTTACCGCATCAGATGGCTTAGTTGTTGATGCATTATCAAGATATATCATATTTTTAGTCCTTACTTTTTATAATAAGCGCAGAACCGCTTTCTATTGTGATTTTGCAAACTTCACCGCACATTACATTGCTGACGCCACGGCTTTTAGTAAAATAGAGAGTTTCGTTTTTAAGTGGATAGTCAAGTCCTTCGGTAGAAATGCCTGAAACATCTTCTCCAAAAGGAAGAATTGAAACAATATCACCCTTTTTGCCTGTAATGATATTCTCCCTTTCAGCCCAGATTATAACATTATTTTTATCAATTATTTTACCCTTTGCACCATTTTGGGATATGGTTTTTAAAAGTGACAAATTAGAAAATGTATGGTCGAGTCTTGTGCCTGTAAAACCAATCATATAAATTTCGGTGTACCCTTTTTCGAGTGCATAGTTAACAGCAATTTCGCTGTCAGTAAAGTCCTTTCTTACAGGGTAAACTATGGCATCTGATGTTATGCTGGCATCATTTGCCGAGTCCATATCTCCCATCAGAATATCAGCTTTTAATGCGAGTAGCTCCATATGTCGAATACCGCCGTCAGCACAAATTACAAACGGATTTTCCGGGATATGCTGTAATACACTTTTGTCAACTTCGCCGTTCCCGACAATTAGTGCAATCATTTGTAAAACTCCTCAATCAATTTCTTTGTTGAACCTTCGATGTCGTCATTAAATACAGCAGAACCTGCAACTATAACATTTGCACCCAAACTGATTACTTTTCTTATATTCGAAAGATTTACTCCGCCATCGACCTGGATGTTAAAATCTTCGCCCATTTTTGCTCTTAATGAAGAAATTTTTTCATCCACATCGTCGATATACTTTTGTCCGCCATAACCCGGATGAACACTCATAACAAGCACCATATCAACAATATCAAGATATGGCTCAATTTCTGAAAGTGGTGTTTCGGGATTTAGGGAAATAGCAGCTTTAATACCAAAAGAATGGATAAGTTCAATACATTCTCTGACATTTTTTGTGGCCTCAACGTGAATTGTAATGCTGTCCGCACCGGCTTTTACAAATTCTTCAATATAGCGTTCCGGCTCTGTTATCATAAGATGCACGTCAAAAAACAGGTTTGATGCAGGTCTTATTGCCTTATACACAACTGCACCAAAACTGATATTCGGGACAAATAAACCGTCCATAACATCAATATGAAGCCATTTCGCACCGGCAGCTTCTGTCTTTTTCACATCCTCGGCAAGATTTGCAAAATTTGCTGAAAGAATTGACGGTGAAAGTATCAAATCCATCTATTTCCATTCCTTTCTGTCCTTTAAAATTTCGTAAATTGAAATGTAGTTTTCGTATCTTGTTTGGGAAATTTCACCTAATCTGACTTTTTCTTTTATAGCACAATCAGGCTCGTTAATGTGTGCACAGCCCTTGAATCTACAGGTTTCTGTAACACTTGCCATCTCAGGGAAAAATGTTGATAGTTCAGTAGCCGGAATGTCCTCGAGTTCATATGAACTAAATCCGGGCGTGTCCAATATGAAACCGCCACCCTCAAGTTCAAAGAGTTCAACATGTCTTGTAGTATGCTTTCCACGTTTAATTTTATCGCTGATTTCACCCGTTTGAGCACTCTCGTCTATCAGTTCATTCAGGATGCTTGATTTGCCAACGCCTGATGTGCCGGCAAATGCTGTAATTTTGTCTTTTAAGAGGGCTTTTAACTCATCAATTCCCTCTTTTTCGTATGTGCTGACAGACAAAACTTTATATCCGGTATTTTTATAAATATCTTTAATTTTCTCACCCGAGTCAAGGTCTGTTTTATTAACACAAATTATAGGCACTATTCCCTTTTTCTCGGCAGTTACAAGCATTTTATCGACCAGTAAAAAATCAGGATCGGGATTCATGCTTGCAACGACTATCATAAGGTTATCAATATTGGAAACCGGTGGGCGTACCAATACGGTACGCCTTGTTTCAATCTTTTCAATACTCCCTTTTCCGTTCTCAAGTGAGATTTCTACTCTGTCACCAATGCAAGGTTTGATATTTTCTTTTCTGAAAATACCTCTTGCTTTGCACTCATAAATACTTGAATCTTCGGCTTTTACATAATAGAATCCGCCGATTCCCTTTATAATAATTCCGGTCAAATTTTCACCTTCCGATTATTTTAGTTAAATTCAACTACTTTATCAACAACAAGCTCATTATTAAAATATACCTGAATTGAGGCATCCTTTTTAGCTGCAACAGGGATATGAACCTGTCCGTCGCTTCTTGGATGAGTCTTATTGTAGATTTCCTTGCCGTTTGCCATAACTCTGACATTTATGTTTTCTTCGCCTGATTCCGGCAACGGAATTGTGATTGTTTTCTTTTCAGGCTTGATGTCCTCAACAGGCTCTACCGGTGGTTCTTCAACCGGTTCAGGCTCTTTGCCGGCACTGATTACAATGTCTACATAGGAACCGGTAGGTGATTCACTTCCCGATGATGGGTCTTGTTTTAATACCTGACCAACCGGTTTGTCGGAATATTCCTTTTTAACATTTCTGAGTTTTAGTCCCGAAGACTCGAATGTAGCCTGAGCCTGTTCTTTTGTTTTTCCTAAAACATCAGGTACTTCAACAAATTCTTCAGGTCTTGATGTGCAGACATAGAGCTCAATTACAGTGTCTTTTGTTACCTTTACACCTTTTTTAGGTGACTGAGCAACTACTTCACCGATTTCAGCATCTGCATCCTCACGCTCGATCTTTTTAGCGGTGAGTCCGAGTTTTTCAAGCTTTTCTACTGCTTCGTCATAAGGCTGACCAAGCACGCTAATCATTGTGATATCACCTTCTGTTTCACCCTGGCTGATTACAATAACAATCTTTTTGCCCTTTTTAACCATGGTATTAGAACCCGGTGTCTGGCTGATGATTCTACCTTCCTCAACTTCTTCAGAAACTTCATATTCGATTTTCTTTTCATCAATTTTTAGTCCCTCACG
The DNA here is from genome assembly GCA_045544615.1 of Clostridia bacterium. Lineage (GTDB taxonomy): Bacteria > Bacillota > Clostridia > UBA1381 > UBA1381 > CAKSFT01. Next base: position 116,521 of record JAZPZI010000027.1, on the reverse strand, counting down.
GTCAGCAAGCTCAATTGCTTCTTCAAGGGTCTTATTGTAAAAATCAGGCACCTGGACTTCAGGTCTTTCCCAGTTAACAAATGCAAAAATACCAACTGCAAAAACTGCGATTACAATAATCATTCCAATGATAACATTCATAATCATGCGATTATTGCTTGTTTTTTCACTCTTCTCTTTTCTCTTTCTGATTGCTTCTTGTCTCTCTTCAGATGTTCTGATTGTTGTACCGCCTTGAGCCGGGACACCAAGCTTTTTCAATGAAACCAAAAGCTCCTGACTTGTTTGGAAACGAGCTGCAGGATCTTTTGCCATTGCTCTCATTACAATTTCTGCCATATCCTGTGGAACGTCAAGGTTTACAACTTTACAGTTCACAGGCTCCTGTTCAATCTTTTTCATAGCGATTGATACAGCGTTTTCGCCGTCAAAAGGTAACTGTCCTGTAACCATTTCGTACATTACAACACCAAGCGAGTAAATGTCGGTTGTTTCAGTTACATACCCACCTCTTGCCTGCTCAGGTGAAATGTAATAAACACTTCCAACAGCCGAACCGTCTTTTTGTCCGGCATCTACAGTCTCTGATGTGACAACACTTGCAATGCCGAAATCAGCAACCTTAATAACATTATCCTTTGTTATTAGAATGTTGTGCGGCTTGATATCACGGTGAACAATGCCGTTTGCGTGAGCATGTTCTAACGCCATACCAATCTGTATTGCAATGTTTCTTGCAACCTTCCAGTGTACAGGTTTATTTTCGCTGATGTATTCTTTCAGGGTAATGCCGTCAACATATTCCATTACTATGTAGTTGAGTCCATCAATTTCCCCAACATCAAATATTGAAACAATATTATTATGCGAAAGCTTCGCTGCGGCCTGTGCTTCATTGTTGAACTTTTCTTTCAGGTCGGTATCATAACGCAAAGAATCTTTCAGAACTTTAACTGCAACAAATCTGTTCAAAAGCTTGCATTCGGCTTTGTAAACAGTCGCCATACCGCCTGTTCCGACTACTTCCAAAATTTCATATCTTTCGTTTAGTATTTTACCAACCAAGCTGTTTTCTTCGTACATAATATGTAAAACCTCTCTTTCTAAAATAACCACGCAAAATATTTATCGTTTAAACAACACAACAGAAATGTTGTCATTGCTGTTTTTCAAAAGTGCAAGTTCAATCAGATTTTCAGCTGCCTGATCTAAAGTTTCACTCTCAAGTACCGTTTTTTTGATATCTTCCTCATCCAGAAACGCCCAAAGTCCATCACTGCATATCAATACTGTTTCACCGTTATATCTTTGAGTGTTTATATCAACCACTATACTTCTTTCGGGTCCCACCGCTCTTGTTATGTAGTTACGTTTCGGATGCCGTTTTGCTTCTTCTTCAGTTATTGCGCCCTTTTCGATTAACTCATCAACAAAAGAATGGTCGTGGGTTACTTTGACGATTTTTTCATCGTTTATAACATATACCCTACTGTCGCCAACGTGAGCAGTAATGAGCCATTCGTCAAAAACCAGAGCAAGCGTTGCCGTTGTTCCCATTCCTTTACAGATGGGGTTTTTAACCGACATCTGAAAAATCTTATCATTAGCTTTTATTAGAGCGGCTCGTGCAAGCTCCGAAATATCAAAGGAGTCCATTGTAAGCTCGAAATGTGTCATGATATAATCCTTTATAACATCACATGCGAGCTTGCTTGCATAATCACCTTTATTGTGACCACCCATTCCATCTGCAATAAATCCACCGAAGAGTTTGTCATTTGTGTACTTAAAGAAATTGTCCTCGTTGTTTTCTCGTCTTCCGCTGTCTGTGAGAGCAACAACCTTCACTAAAACCACCTCCATGGTCAATTATTTTCGTCTAAAACTTTCTTTCTGAGCTGTCCGCAGGAAGCACTGATGTCGCTTCCAAGCTCACGCCTTATTGTGGCATTTATTCCAAGGTCATTAAGTTTTTTGCAAAACTTAAGTATATCCTCTTTCTTTCCCTTTTTGTAGTCTCTTTCTTCAACCTTATTTACCGGTATAAGATTTACATGGCATAACATGCCTCTTAAGAGACTTGCAAGTTCTTTAGCGTTATCAGGGCTATCATTCACACCTGAAATCAGTGAATACTCAAAACTTATTCTTCTTGAAGTTTTATCGATATATTCTCTGCAAGCCGTAATTAACTCCCGAACGGGATATTTTTTGTTAATCGGCATGATTTCATTTCTGATATTATCGTTAGGTGCATGTAATGATACAGACAAAGTAATCGGAATATTTGCTTCCTGAAGCTTTTTCATGCCGTCAACCCTACCACAAGTTGAGAGTGAAATATGTCTGTAGCCAATATTCAAGCCGTGTTCATCATTTACATTTTCCAAAAACTTCAATACATTATCATAATTATCAAGTGGCTCGCCTATTCCCATCATTACGATATTGCTGATACGCTCGCCCATATCCTTTTGAGCAAATATGACCTGGTTTAAAATCTCACCAGCAGTAAGGTTGCGATACAGTCCGCCGATAGTCGATGCACAAAACGCACACCCCATTCTACATCCAACCTGCGAGGAAATGCAAAGTGATAGTCCGTGTTTATATCGCATGACCACACTTTCGATGCAGTTTCCGTCTTCTAATGTGAAAAGATACTTAACTGTTCCGTCGATTTTGGAAACATACTTCTCACGGATTTTCAAAGTAGATACAAAACAAACCTCTTTTAACTTTTCAACACTCTTTTTCGAGATGTCTGTCATCTCATCAAAGCTCTCTACACCCTTATGAAGCCAGGCAAAAATCTGCTTTGCTCTGAATTTAGGCTCGTTTTGTTCGACTAAAAAATCCTCTAACTCCTTAAAACTTAAATCCTTTAAATCAATCATTTGTACACCTTTTAATTTTTGATATAAAAAATCCGTCAATCCCGTCAATGTTAGGATAGAATGTTACATATCCATTCTTTGCCTCGGGTTTTCTTAAAGCATCAGGCAACACATCAGTGATATCAACTGTTGTAAATTCATGATGCTCTGATAAGAATCTATTTAATAGTTCCTCATTTTCTTCTTTTGAAATTGTACAGGTACTGTAAACAAGCTCACCGCCGGGTTTAACATATTCTGCGGCATTTTCTAAAATCTTTAACTGAATTTCGGTAATACCGGTTTCTTCCTCTTTATTGAGCTTTATATCAGGTTTTTTTCTGATAATCCCAAGACCTGAACACGGAACATCAGCTAAAACCTTATCGAAATTTTCGACAAATCCGGGATTTTTTTCTGTTGCATCCATAACTTGTGCCTTAATGATATCAATTCCCATTCTTTTAGCATTCTCAGCTATGAGTTTGATTTTATGTTCATATAAGTCACAAGCAGTTATGCTTCCCTTATTTTCCATGAGTTCAGCCAAATGTGTTGTCTTGCCACCGGGTGCTGAACAAATATCCAAAACATTTTCTCCGGGCTTTGGTGCCAAAACAACCGATGCCGTCATAGCTGAAATATCCTGTACAATGAAATGTCCGTTCTGGTACTCTGTATTTCCTGCAACATCAAAGCCGTCGGTTATAAGTGCAAACGGATAAATTTCACTTATCTTTGCTCCCGGAATTTTACCTTTCAGTTCTTCCGGAGTTGTTTTTAAAGAATTTGCCCTGATTATAACATCAGGCTCTTTATTCATTGAAACCATCAATTCTTCAGCAAATTTTTTACCAAAATCCCTGACCCACTTTTCGCAAATCCATTTTGGGTATGAATACTTTATCGAAAGATTATCAATTATGCTTTCCGGGTATTTTATCTCTGTTTTTGAAACAGTTCTTAAAATGCCGTTAACAAAACCTGCTGATGCGGTGTGTCCATAGCGTTTTGCAAGTTTTACACTCTCATCAACCGCAGCAGACTGTGGGATTTTTTCTGTAAACAGTAACTGATAAATCCCGAGCCTTAAAATTGAAAGTATGTAGGGTGAAATTTTCTTTATCTTTACTTTTGAAAAACACCCTATAATATAGTCTATCGTAATTTGACGCTTAATTGTTCCATAAACAAGATTAGTATAAAATGCCTTGTCCAATTGCGAAAAATCATGTTTTTTTGAAAGAACATCCTTTACCGCAAGGTTTACATATACTCCCTTTTTATCAACATTATAGAGAGTAAGCATTGCGGCTTCACGAACTTTATCCATCAATCTCTTCTCCTGCCGTTAAAGATGAGCAATAAACGAAGAACCTGCAGTGCAGATGCAGCCGCTGCCGCAACATATGTCATAGCTGCTGCAGAGAGCACTTTTTTTGCACCTTTTACTTCGTCATCATATAAAAGATTTCCGCTATCGAGTATTTTTATAGCACGTCTGCTTGCGTTGAATTCAACAGGCAGAGTTATCAGCTGGAACAAGAGCGATGCAGAAAACAAAATAATGCCAAGCAATGCAAGTCCTGATGCTTCAAGGATAAGTCCAAGTATAAACAATGGCATTGAAAGCGTTGTACTGATATTTACTATCGGCACAATCGAATTTCTCACCTTAATTGGAGCATAATTTGTTGCGTACTGTACTGCGTGACCCGCTTCGTGTGCAGCAACGCCGATTGCAGCGACAGAGTCGCTGTCATGAACTGCATCTGACAATCTGATAACATTTGCTTTCGGGTCAAAATGGTCGGTTAAATCACCGGAAATATGTTCTATTCTAACATGGTGAAGACCGTTCATATCAAGTATTCTTCTTGCAGCTCCGCTACCTGTCAGTCCATTATGAGCGCTAACCTTTGAATACTTCGAAAAAGTAGCTTTAACGCCAAAAGATGCAAAAAGCGAGAGCGCGAACGCAAATATCACTAAAATATATGTGCTATCATAGAAAAACGGATAAAACATTCTATTTCCTTTCTTTTAAATTGATGCGGTAAGATAGCTACCGGTATCAATACTGTGTCCTTTTAAATATTCCTCAACCGCAAGCTTTTTTCCGCCTGCAAACTGAATGGCCGTTATAAAGAGCGTACCACCGAAACATTGTACCTCAAGGCCTTCGCCTTTTTTGAATCCCAGAATTTTACCGTAATCGGCACTTTGGTTAGGATTTCCAAGCTTTGCTGAGATAACCTTCATAACTTCTCCATTATAATGAGTATACGCCAAAGGCCAACTATTCATTCCGCAAATCAGCTTGGAAATAACCTCCGGTGATTTACTCCAGTCAATCAGTCCCATTTCTTTTGAAATCATTGGTGCATATGTGTGTTCATCGTGATTTTGTTTGATTGGCGTGATGCTTTCGATATTTTTTAAAGTTTCACTTAAAACTTCTCCGCCCAAAACCGCAATTCTATCAAATAATTCTTCGCTTGTTTCATAAAGCCCGATTTCGAGCTCACGCTTTATAAGCATATCACCGGTATCCAATCCCTTATCCATAAGCATTGTGGTAACACCGGTCGTTTTTTCGCCATTTATAACCGCCCACTGGATTGGTGCTGCACCTCTGTATTTCGGAAGAAGCGATGCATGCATATTGATGCAACCATGTTTTGGATAATCCAGAATATATTCAGGCAGGATTTTTCCGTATGCAACGACTGCTATTATATCGGGTTTTAGTTCTTCCAATACCGGAATAAGTTCACCGTTTTTTAGTTTTTCGGGTTGATAAACGGGAATTGAATTTTCTTCAGCTAAAACCTTTACAGGTGGCGGCATAAGCTTATGGCCTCTTCCCTTTGGTTTGTCAGGCTGTGTTACCGCTCCCACAATATCAAATCCATCATTTATAAGTTTTTTCAAAGAAACAGCCGCAATATCGGGCGTACCCATAAATAAAACTCTCACTAAGTTTCTCCTTTAATCGTCAATAAATTCTGTAACCCTCTCTAAAAAGAGTTTTCCGTCTAAGTGTTCACATTCATGGCAAAGTGCACGAGCTAAAAGTTCCTCGCCTGTTACGGTAATTGGGTTTCCGTGTCTGTCCTGAGCTTCAACTGTTACCTTCAAAGGTCTCTCAACCATACCAAACACTCCCGGTACACTCAAACATCCTTCGCTTCCGTTTTGTGTTCCCTCCTGTGAGACAATTTTCGGATTTATAAGCTCAATTTTTCCTTCACCAATATCAATTACTACCGCACGCTTTAAAATGCCCACCTGTGGTGCTGCAAGCCCTACACCGTCACGGCTTTTCATTGTATCATACATATCATCAAGAAGGATTGCAAGTTTTTCGTCAAACTTTGTGACTTCCTTGCAGGTCTTGGCTAAAACCTCGTCTCCTTCAGTTCTGATTTGTCTTATTGCCATTTATTTCACGCCTTTCTAATACGCATTATTAGGATTTTTATCTATAACAATATTTACAGTTTTGTAGTTATTGTTTTTTTGACATATTTTCTTTGCTTCTGCAAGAATGCTTGTCAGATTATCGGCTTTTTCGCATTTTATTAGGATGCGATATCTGTATTTATTATTAATCTTTGATACAATACACGCACTTGGTCCGAGAATTGAAAAGCTTTTATCAGGATCAAGCATCTCAAGTGACTTTGCATAATATTTTGCGGCATGTGAAACCTGCGCCTCGCTCGGTCCTGAAAAGAGTATGCTTATCATCTCACAAAACGGTGGATAGTACATTGCTTTTCGCAAAGCAACCTCATACTCATAAAACCGCTTATAATCATGCTCTTTTGCCTTCAAAACCGCATAATGATCAGGATTATATGTCTGAATTACCGCTCTTCCTTGCTTTTTGGCACGGCCTGCACGGCCTGTTACCTGCTCAATCAGGTCAAATGTCCTCTCTGTTGCTCTGTAGTCCTGAACATTCAAAAGAACATCTGCAGAAATTACACCAACGAGTGTTACGTTTTCAAAATCAAGACCTTTTGTTATCATCTGAGTACCAATCAGTACATCAATTTTCTTTTTATCAAAATCCTCTAAAATTTTCTCATGCGAGTTATTTTTTGAGGTTGTGTCAACATCCATTCGGATTGTTGAGATACCGGGGAAAATACTTTTAATTTCTTCCTCTATTTTTTGCGTTCCACCGCCAAAATATCTGATATATTTACTATTGCATTCGGGGCAAATCTTATAATTATTGGTTTCATATCCGCAATAGTGGCACTTTAAAGTGTCGGAATACTTATGATATGTCATTGAAATGCTGCAATTCGGGCATTTAACAACATAACCGCAACTCCTGCAGGATACAAATGTTGAGTATCCACGTCTGTTTAAAAACAGAATTGTCTGTTCTTTTTTCTCGAGGTTTTCTTTGATTTCGTCAATCAGTTTTTTGCTGAAAACACTTCTGTTTCCGCCCTCAAGCTCTGCCCTCATATCAACAATATCGACAGTTGGCATATTCTTGTTGATTCTGTTTTTTATCTCCAAAAGCTCAATTGAGCCTTTTTTTGCCGCATAATAATCACAAATATCAGGTGTAGCTGATGCAAGCAAAAGCACAGAGTCATTCTGGCGTGCCCTGAATTCAGCGACCTCATTTGTGTTGTATCTCGGAAGCATGTCGGATTTATATGTTCCCTCGTGTTCCTCGTCAATTATGATTGCACCAATATTTGTGAGTGGTGCAAAGATAGCTGATCTTGCACCGATAACTACCGATGCTTTGCCTGTTATCATCTTTTTCCACTCATCATATTTTTCGCCCATGGATAAACCGCTGTGATAAACTGCAATTTTTTCACCAAAGCGTCTTATGAAGCGATTCACCATCTGTGGTGTCAGAGAAATCTCCGGGACAAGCATAATTGCGGTTTTATCTTTTTTCAGGCACTCATCAATTACATGCATATAAACTTCGGTTTTGCCGCTTCCGGTTACGCCGTGCAACAAAAATTTCTCAAAATTTCCTATTTTTTTTGAAATTTTTGACACGGCATTTTTCTGTTCATCGGTCAGCGTTGGAACTACCTCATTTTCGTCTGCTGCCTTATCTAAATGAAAACGGTCAACCGGAATTTCATAAACTGTTATATATCCCTTTTCAGCAAGTGATGATATTGCACTATAGCTACTGTTCGAAAACTGAACCAAATCAGCAAGAGATACCATTTCGTTAGTAGCAAGTATTTCTAAAATACGGACCTGTGCAAATGCACGTTTATCGTTTAAAAGCTTGATTGTAGTCTTTATCTCTTCTGGCTCAACTGTGATTGAGGCAACTCTTATCAGCTTTTCTTTTGTTCTTGTACGCTCCCTGAGTTCAAGCTTTACAAATCCTGCATCAAGAAGCTTTTTAAACCTTGAAGAAAACCCTTTTATTGTTTCCAAATCGGTTTTTTTGATTGCACCGCCGTTTTCTGCGATACGAATACAAATCTCATCAGTTGAGCTATTGTCAACCAAAACAGCCCATTCTTCGCATTTGATGCTGATACCGCTCGGAACGATAACCTTTACGGCATCAAGGTATGAACACATATACTTATCACGCATCCATACGATTAACTCTGCCATATTTTCATCAAAGCAGTCATCTTCATACCTGATTATTGTTTTAAGTTCTTTTGCCGGGGATTTATCGGATAATTCCATTATAAATCCCTCTTTTTGCTTATTCCCTGCACCAAATGGAACAATAACCCTGCTTCCGATTTTAAGCTTGTTTTCAAGCTCGTTCGGAACAATATAATCAAAAAATTTATCTACCTGTTTTGAATCATGATTAACAATTATACTAGCTATCACTTATGTTCAATCCTTTCTAATTAAAATCACGATTCCGGGCAAGTTAAATTATTCTTCGATAGTTTTCTTCTGAGATATAGTATTGTGGCGGATATAGCCTACTTTTCCTGCAGCGATTTCTGCTACAGCAACAGATACAGGCTTATTTGATTCAGCTGTTGCGAGGCTTTCTGCGCCCTGGCCTAACATTCTTGCTCTTTTTGCAGCCATTGTAACTAATGTGTATCTGCTGTCTACACAAGTTGAGAGTGTGCTGATTCCTGGTTTAATCATCATAATAAATTTCCTCTTTTCTTAATATTCTTCATTCAATAAATTATTTACTAAAGTCTTTTCAGACTCTGCTTTTTTTATAATTGCACGAACATCGTCTATGCAACGTTCCAAAACATCATTGACTACAATGTAATCATACCTGTCAGAGAGCAGGAGTTCCTCTTTTGCTCTTAGGAGTCGGGCATTGATTCTTTCTTCATCTTCTCTGCCACGTTCAACGAGTCGTTTTTTGAGCTCTGCCATACTTGGCGGAACTACAAATATCATCTTGGTTTCAGGGAAGATTTCCTGAACCTTCAATGCACCCTGGACTTCAATTTCAAGTATGATGTTCTTACCTTCTGATAACATCTTTTTAACTGTTTCTTTGGGTGTTCCGTAATAATTGCCGTCATATTCTGCCCATTCGAGCATCTCGCCTTCGGCAATCATTTTTTCGAAATTTTCTTTTGAAGTATAGTTATATGTCTCACCGTCAACCTCTCCGGGTCTTATCTCACGAGATGTTGTTGAAACCGAAAGAAAGATATTATCATCGTTCTGAATAACCTTACAGATTGTTCCCTTTCCGGTTCCGGAAGGGCCCGAGACAACAAATAACAATCCTTTATTCAATTTCTGTCACCTCCGAGAGGTCATCCTTATCGCTCATTCTGTTTGCAACAGTTTCCGGCTGAATTGACGATAGTACAATGTGTCCGCTATCCATTACAATAACAGCTCTTGTTCTTCTGCCGTATGTTGCGTTAATCAGAATTCCTTTATCCTCGGCCTCTCTGATTACACGCTTTATCGGGGCTGACTCAGGACTTACAATCGCCACAAGCCGATTAGCCGAAACCATGTTGCCAAAACCTATGTTAATCAGTTTCATAACAATTACCAATCCTTTCAGTATTATTCGATATTCTGAATCTGTTCACGGAGCTTTTCAATCTCGCCCTTTAATTCAACAACCATCTTTGCAATTTCGATGTCATTCGCTTTTGAGCCGGTTGTGTTAACTTCACGGTTGATTTCCTGGACAAGGAAGTCAAGCTTTCTGCCCGCTGCTTCATTTGCAGATGCAATCTTATAGAACTCATCAAAATGACTCGACAGTCTTACTATTTCTTCGTTTACCGCAACCTTGTCGGCAAATATCGCAACCTCGGTTAAGATTCTTGCCTCGTCAATATCTTTATCCTCAACAAGCTCTTTGATTTTTGCATAAAGCTTGTGCTTATAATCTTCGACAGTTTTTGGCGAACGCTCATCGATTTTTTGAGCGATTGTTTTCATATACTCAATTCTTGACGCCATGTCGTTATAGAGTCTCTCACCTTCACGCTCACGCATAGCACAAAAATCCGAAACCGCAACGGTCAGAACATTTTTTACAAGCTCCCAGATTTCATCGTCATTTTCTTCTTTTCTCTCGCTTTTGAAAATCTCGGTGTATCTTGCAACGTTCGAAACCGATATATCGTCCTTTAAACCAAAGCGCTCAACCATATCCTTTAATACATCGATATAGTTTTTAGCAAGCTCTTCATTGAGGACAATCTCTTTATCCGCCTCGCCATAGCTTTCGATAGAAACGTAAATGTCAATTTTACCTCTTGATACATTCTTTGAAACAAATTCTCTTATTTTATCTTCCAAAAAACCGTAGTATCTCGGCACTTTGATGTTATAGTCTGAGTATCTGTGATTGACAGATTTGATTTCAACCATTATCTTTTTGCCGCCGTCACAAATCTCGTGTCTGCCGTAGCCGGTCATGCTTCTGAACATCTATTCTTCCTCCCCGTTTAATTCTTTTACCTCGGTCTCTTCCTCATAAATCAGTTTTGAAACCTTTGTACTTATATCAAAATTTTTTCTTGTTGCAATATATCCGCCAAATGATGCCAAAAGTGATACTGCAAAAAACATAACAACACCAAACGCATCAATGTGACCGTTTAATGGATTCAAAAATCCGGTAAAGACATAGTTCCAAATCACAAAAAGCATATTATTTATAATTCCGGTGCTAAATGACATTATACGGTATTTCCAGGATATATCAAACAAAACATAGAGAAAAATCCATACAAGCCAAATCCCGACAGGAAGAATCAGTCCTTTTAAGTATGACGGTAAATCTTCTTTATAGAAAATCTTGTCATTCTTTGCAATATCTCCTGCTTTAGAATAGATGCAAACTGCATAAAGGATACTCATAACAACCGAAAATGCAGTTTTAAAAAAACCGTTTGTCCCGAATGGTATCATAACTGCACCAAGCAAGGTCGCAACTAGCGAAACAAAGAAATGTGTTTTTGTAAGTGCAAATATCTGATTAAAGTCTAAGTATTTTTTCATTGGTGCCCCTTTTCCTTACAATAACCAAACACTCAAGTTGTTGGAGTTTTTATTAGTTTCCTGTTTCTTTTCAGGTTCTTTTGCTTTTGCTTTTGGTTTTTCGGTTTTTACAGCAGATTTAGCCTGAGTACGTCTTCTTAAATCGAAAATCAAATAAACCCGGCCTGCGCTTATTCTCTTACCCGATATAATTTTTTCGGCAAGAACTCGTTTTTTATCGTCAGCCATTGTATCAATATCGCATTTGAATACCGCCTCAATGTATGATTTTAATTCTTCGTCTGTCATACGATGATAATCATCAATCGAGGCAAGCGTGTCAGCCTTCTTTGCCCCCTCTGTGCCAAAGGTGTACTCTGACGGAATGCTCTTTAAAAATGATTTTTCTTTTAAGAGATTATCTTCATCGAGAATTGGCTCACTCTTGTAGCGGTCATAAAAAAGCTTTCCCTGAAGATTATGTACACGATTATAGTATCTAGCATATCTTGTACAAATAGGCTTGATTTCTGCTGAAACATTTGAATTTCCCTCATCGATCAGGATATGAACTCTGTTCTTCATAAGAGCAAACCCAAGAAGCTTAGCGTTACTTTGGGCAAAATGATTATCGATAATCTTAATAAACTCTCTATAGTCTGCTTTTTCTTCAAACAGGTCTTCAATTCCACGCAATAAAACATGATAAATCCCGGTTGGGCTAACCTGTCTTTTTGTCCTTGCCATAGCCGTCCTCCTTATATAATTATTAAAAATTATTCTTACTCCAATTTTATTCTCCTTATTATACCATATTTTATTTTAAAAATCAATAGGGACATAAAATTTTTATACGGTTTTTTCGTGTTTTTTAACATATAAAATTCGATTTTAAAATACAATTTATCATATAAATTTCAGGAGGAATCTTATGAACTGGCATAGCATTGATATACCCACAACAGAAAAGAAACTAAAATCAAATATTAAAAAAGGACTAACTGATAAAGAAGCTCAAAAACGGCTATCCGAAAACGGCAAAAACATAATTGAAGAAAAAAAGAGAAACGGGTTTTTTAAAAAGCTTTTATTACAGTTTAACAATTTTATGATAATCGTACTTATTGTTGCGGCAGGAATCTCTTTTTTTAGTTCATACCTAAACGGTGAAACGGATTTTCTCGACCCTATTGTAATTCTTGCGATAGTACTTTTAAATGCAATACTCGGTACAATCCAGGAAACAAAAGCCGAAAAAGAGATTGAGAACTTAAAAAAGATGTCCGAGCCGATGTCGACAGTAAGGAGAAACTCAAAACTCATTAAAATCCCGACCGAAGAACTGGTCGTTGGTGATGTGCTGATCTTCAAAGGTGGCACGAAAATCCCTGCAGATTGCCGTATAATAAAAGCATCAAGGATATTGGCTGACGAGTCCTCGCTTACCGGAGAGTCGGTTGCGGTTAATAAAAACAGTAATTCAATTAAAGAAGAACTTTCCCCTCTTGCTGAGCGGGACAATATGGTATATTCCGGAACATCAATCATATCGGGTAAAGGTGAAGGCTTGGTTGTTTCAACAGGTATGAACACAGAACTCGGAAAAATTGCAGGGATGATACTTGAATCCAAAGAACAAGAAACACCTTTACAGAAAAAATTATCGCACATTGGCAAGGTTTTAGGTATTCTTTCGCTTGCAATTTGCTTTATAATTTTCGTAATCGGAATACTTAAAAATTTTCCGCCATTTGAGATGTTTATGATGTCGGTAAGTCTTGCGGTTGCGGCAATCCCCGAAGGTCTGCCTGCGATTGTGACAATAATGCTCTCTTTCGGTACAAGAGCAATGGCTAAAAGGAATGCAATAGTCAGAAATCTCTCCTCAGTTGAAACTCTTGGCAGTGCATCTGTTATATGTTCAGACAAAACAGGAACTCTCACAACAAATAAAATGGAGGTTTGTGAGGTTTTTTCTGACGATGAACAAATGCTATTAAAATATGCGGTTTTATGTTGCGATGATGATACTTTGTCCCCCAATCCGACCGAGGCGGCAATCATCCGGTATGGTGAGAAAAAATCGCAGGATAAAACAAGGCTTGAAAAGAAATATCCTCGAATTTCCGACATTCCGTTTGACTCGTCAAGAAAAATGATGAGCACATGCCACAAGGGCGAGAATGGATATTTTGTTATATCAAAAGGTGCACCCGACATAATCATAGAGTGTTCCGACAAGGTGTACATAAACGGAAAAGCTGAGCTACTGACGAAAGAAGAAAAGATGCGGATACTTGCTGAAAATTCAAAGATGGCACAAAAAGCCCTAAGGGTGATTGGAGTAGCATATAAAACATCCTCATCCTCTGTAATCAGCGAAAACAACTTGACTTTTCTTGGCTTGATCGGAATGGAAGATCCACCAAGACCTGAGGCAAAGGATGCGGTTTTATCATGCAAAAAAGCAGGCATCACACCGGTTATGATAACAGGGGACCACTTAAACACCGCAGTTGCAATAGCAGAAAAAATCGGCATACACACTCCGGGCAAAAAAGCCATCACCGGAAGTGAGCTTGATATTTTACCACAGGAAAAGCTCGAGCAAGACATTGAAAAATACTCGGTTTTTGCCCGCTCAACACCTGAGCACAAGGTAAGAATCGTTGATGCCTGGCAAAAGAAAAATAAAGTTGTTGCAATGACAGGAGATGGCGTAAATGACGCACCTGCATTGAAAAAAGCAAACATTGGCTGTAGTATGGGAATCACCGGAACAGATGTTGCAAAAAGTGCATCCGATATCATCTTGACCGATGACAATTTTGCTACAATTGTGAGTGCTGTAAAAAAAGGACGTGAGATTTATACCAATCTGAAAAAATCAATTAAATTCCTACTCTCAAGTAACATCGGAGAGATTGTGACTGTATTTGTTGGGCTCTTATTCGGCTGGGCTACTCCCCTATACCCAATTCAGCTTTTATGGATAAATCTTGTGACCGACTCACTGCCTGCAATAGCACTCGGTCTTGACCCTGCAGAGAAAGATATAATGTCAAAAAATCCTGAGGATGCTTCAAAATCAATTATAACAAAATCAATGTGGGCGGATATTTTCATAGAAGGTGCATTTATCGGTGCAATAGCGGTTTTGGCATACTCAATCGGTATGATATACTTTGATTGTTCGCTCAATGCAAGAATCGGCAGAACAATGGCATTTTCGGTTTTGGGAATATCGCAATTAGTGCATGCTTTTAATATGCGAAGTGAACAATCGATTTTTAAAATCGGATTATTCAAAAATAAATTCTTATGCTTTGCACTTTTCTCCGGTATCGTACTCCAGGTCATCATCGTATCCTGTCCGTTTATTTCAGGTATATTTAATGTCGTGCCACTGACTTTAGAGCAATGGTTGATATGTGCAGGGTTAGCAATTTTACCGATACCTGTAGTTGAGTTACAAAAACTATCAAGACACAAAAAAACAAGCTCTGATTGAGCTTGTTTTTTTATATTATAGATTTTCCATATCCTTGATGCTTTCCAAAACCTTATCGAGCATCTCTTTATACTTGACGCCCTTTGCCTTTTCTTCTTCGATAAGCTTTTCAGGCGCTTTTGCAACGAATCCCGGATTGTTGAGTTTTCCCTCAACTCTCTTGATTTCGCTCTCAAGCTGTGCCTTTTCTTTGTTCAGGCGCTCAAGTTCTTTTTCCTTATCAACAAGGTCTTCTAATGGCAAGAAGATTTCTGCACCTTCAACAACGATGTTAACAGTCTTACCTGAAATATTGTCTTTGTTTGAGAATACCTCAACCTCACTTGCAGATGCAAGCTTTTCGAAGAACTGCTTTGAATTGTTGTAAACTTCTGTATTTTGAGTTACAACAATAATCTTACACTTCTTTGACGGAGGAACATTCATTTCTGCTCTTCTGTTTCTGATGCTGCTTACTGCCTGCATTACAGTTTCCATTACATTCTCATCATCAGAGAAGTCAAGTTCAGCATTATATTCAGGGAATTTGCTGATCATAATGCTCTCGCCTTCGTGTGGCAAGTGCTGCCAGATTTCTTCTGTAATAAATGGCATAAACGGATGCAAGAGCTTCATTGATTCTGACAAAACATATGTTAAAACATACTGTGCAGTTTCTCTTGTCGGGTTTTCCTTATCGAATAGTCTTGGCTTTACAAGTTCGATATACCAGTCGCAGAAATTGCTCCACAAGAAGTCATAAAGCTTCGATACAGCAATACCAAGCTCGAACTTATCCAAGTTATTTGTGACTTCAGCAACGAGTTTATTGAACTTTGACAAAATCCATTTATCTTCCAACTGTAAATCAGCAGTGTCAGGAAGCTTATTTTCTGTAATATCAAGGTTCATCAATGTAAATCTCGATGCATTCCAAATCTTATTTGCAAAGTTACGGTTTGCCTCTACTCTTTCGATATAGAAACGCATATCGTTACCCGGAGCGTTACCTGTTGCAAGGGTAAATCTCAAAGCATCAGCACCGTACTTTTCAACGATTTCCAACGGATCAATACCATTACCCAATGACTTTGACATCTTTCTACCCTGCGAGTCACGTACCAAGCCGTGAATAAATACATGCTTGAATGGTACTTCGCCTGTGTGCTCAATACCAGAGAACATCATTCTCATTACCCAGAATGGAATAATATCGTATCCTGTAACAAGTGTGCTTGTCGGATAGAAGTATTCAAGCTCAGGTGTCTTATCAGGCCAGCCAAGAGTTGAGAAAGGCCACAAAGCCGACGAGAACCAGGTATCCAATGTATCAGGGTCCTGTCTCATTTCTTTTCCACACTTAGGGCACTTTGCACTTTCTTCCTTTGTTACAACCATCTCACCGCACTCATTACAGTAGAATGCAGGGATTCTGTGTCCCCACCAGAGCTGACGTGAAATACACCAGTCACGGATATTTTCAAGCCAATGGAAATATACCTTCTCAAAGTGTTCCGGAACAAATACAGTTTCCTTATTCTTAACCGCATCAATAGCAGGTTGTGCCAAAGGCTTCATTTTTACAAACCACTGTTTTGAAATGATTGGCTCAACAGTAGTTCCGCATCTGTAACACTGACCAACATTATGTGAGTGGTCTTCAATCTTTACAAGCAAGCCCTGTTCGTCAAGGTCGGCGATCATTGCCTTTCTTGCTTCGTATCTGTCCATACCCTCGTATTTTCCGCCAAGAGCATTGACTGTAGCATCGTCATTCAATACCTTAATCTGCTCAAGATTATGTCTCAAGCCGACTTCAAAGTCGTTAGGGTCGTGTGCAGGAGTAATTTTAACGCATCCTGTACCAAATTCCTTATCAACATAGCTATCAGCAATAACCGGAATCTCACGGCCAACAAGCGGAAGGACCAATGTCTTGCCAACAAGATGTGTATATCTTTCATCTTCAGGGTTAACTGCTACAGCAGTATCGCCGAGCAAGGTTTCTGGTCTTGTTGTTGCGATTATAACAAACTCATCCGAACCCTTTACAGGATACTTAATGTGCCAGAAATGTCCTGCCTGTTCTGCGTGCTCAACTTCTGCATCAGAAAGTGCAGTAATACAGTGCGGACACCAGTTTATGATTCTTGAGCCCTGATAAATGAGACCCTTTTCGTAAAGGTTTATAAATACTTCCTTAACTGCCTTTGAGCAACCCTCGTCCATTGTAAAACGAAGTCTTGACCAGTCGCACGATGAGCCAATCTTTTTCAACTGATTGATGATTCTGTCACCGTAGAGATTTTTCCATTCCCAGACTCTTTCCAAAAACTTTTCACGGCCAAGGTCATAACGAGTCAGACCTTCATTCACACGTAGATTTTCTTCAACCTTAATCTGTGTAGCGATACCTGCATGGTCGGTACCCGGAACCCAGAGAGTGCTATATCCCTGCATTCTCTTGTAACGGATAAGAATATCCTGCAAGGTTTCGTCGAGTGCATGTCCCATATGGAGCTGACCTGTTACATTTGGGGGCGGAATAACGATTGTGTACGGCTTCTTGTCAGGGTCGATTTCGGCTCTGAAATAACCATTGTCCGTCCACATCTTATAAAGACGCTCCTCAACCTGAGACGGGTCATATGTTTTTGCAATATTGTTTTCCATTTATCTTACCAATCCTTTCAGAATTTTAAAACAGTATCATAACCAGAACAAAATCAAGAATACAGATAATTCCTGCAACTATCTTGATGTTCAGGCAATAATCGTCTGTGGCATCATGCTTTAAGATTTTTTCAGCAACAAACTTTGCACGAAAGTTTAAAAATAATGCCAAAAGTGCCACTAAAATCGGAATTATGTACTTTATCATAATTTTCTCCGTTCCTTTTATTATCTATTTTTTTCGCAAAATTGTCAAGTATAATTTAGAGTTTCATCAGATTTTTCAAAAATCTTTTCGCAATCGGGTTTTCTTTTCTCAAATCAAGCTGACAAATTACGTATTTCTTACCCTCGTATTCCTTCACACCGCAAGCCATAACCTCTTGCCAATCACCGGCATCATCCATGTTACCGCTTGTAAGAATCGGTTCAAAACCATCTGCAGTAAATGTCGAATAAAGAATCGGAGTTATCATATCCTCGGTGCTATCATACCAGTACGAGAAATCTTTTGGCATAAATTCAGAAACGGCGACGTGTCCGGTCTTTCTAGATGCAAAGTGAAGCGGTAACATTCCGCATTCTTTTACAACGACCTTCTCCCCTGCAATTTCATATTCACCGGGCTCTAATTTTTCGACAAACACAACTTCGTCGTTATTGCAAATCTCGCAATCCTCGAACACTTCCAGGTCGATTGAGTTGTATGTAATAACATTTTCATCATTATCAGTTGAAATTACTTTTAGTGTGAATTTCTCTCTGTCTGTAACCTTTTCAATTACAAACTCGGCATTTCCGATATATGTAGCACGGCAATCAAGTACTGAAACATTTTCAACAGTTGACTTTATGAGTTCATCGCCACGATAAAGTTCATATACAACCTTGTAGTTTCCGTCTAAATTTGTGTCATTACAAATAAATGTCTCGATGCTGATTTTTTCACCCTCATAGTATGTGAATCTGTCGGTTCGGAGCGACAACATTACAGGCTCAAGAGAGTCACGGTATGCAAAATATGCCTTTTTAGGATTTCTCTCGCAGTCCATTATCGTCTTCATCCAACCTGCCGGCCATGCATCGATGAATAAATGGATGGCATTTGAAATCATATTATCATCACGCCTGAAGGCATCGGTCATTATCTGTGTTGCAAAAGCCTGATGAGTCTGACTTGCCTCAACCCAGTCTTCCATTGAATCCTGCTTATCATAGAAGAAATAATAGAAATTACCGGTCTGTGCATTATGGATATTCAACGGATTAAACGGCTCTTTTACCCACTCTTTCGGGTACCTTCTGAGCATAATCTCAGGAAAATCAAGACCTTCTGCTCCATACTCTCCGCAACCGTAATACCAGCCGGGTTTTACATAGAGCCAATACCCTTTATTGAGCTTTCCTATATCAATACCGTGAGCATTATACCACATCGGATAGCAGTGGTTATCAGGCATACAGTCGCTCGGCGGGTCATAGTCACCGTCAACGTGTTTTATTACCCTGTCAGGATTTGTGAGCTTTATCACCAAATCTGCTGCTGCGAAAAAGTCTTCTAACTCTTTTCTCTCAAAGTACCTGTGCGGTTCATCAGCAGCATTCGGCATTGGTTCATTTATGTAGCTGTCAACAACATTACACGGATGTTTTCTGACGAGCTTTTCCATCTCCTCAACCTGCTTTATGCCTTCAGCAAACTTAAATCTGCCGATTTTCCCGAAGGTCGGCAAATCGCATTGAGTCATAAGCCCAAGCTTGTCGCAATATTCATAAACTTCGTCCTGAACAGGTCTTTGTGTAATTCTCAAAAAGTTCATGTTGCAAAGCTTTGCAAGCAGAATATCATCAATTAACTGTTCAAAATCGCCACGCAGAACATCCTGTTGTTCAAAACCCATTGTGTTTGCTCCACGAAGACGAATTTTTCTGCCGTTTAGATAAAACATTCCTTTCGGGTCAGATTCAAGGTCCTGACGGAAGCTTCGCATACCGAACTGCTGAGACCTTGTATCGGTTATCTTGTCATCGACCACAGTATTTGCCTGAATCTGATAAAGATAAGGTTTGTCGAGCTCCCAAAGTTTAGGATTTTTAATATCAAGCATTACCTTAAAAAGATTTCTGCCATGATAGCATACAAGCGGTATTCCCTTTCCGATTGAATCCTTAATCATAGATTCTGTCAGACTGTCACCCAGGCCTACAGTAACCGAAGTTTCGGGGCTATATCTGAAGTTCTCAATGACTGTTTCTTTAAAGTTCTGCCCGAAAACACTCAAATCAAGCGAAACATCAACCGGCTCATACTGTGCACTTTGAACTTCAATCCAGACTTCAGCTTTTTCCTCTTCAGGCAGGGGTCTTACAAAAATATCAGTAATATGAACGATGTTTCTTACCTCTACAAACACATCGTTATAAATACCGGTTCCTGATGGACAGTGATGCCAACCAACACCCGGCTCGTCCCAACCAAGTCCGGTTGCTGCGTAGAATTTTTCGCCGACACGACGTTCTTTTCCGCTCTTTTCATTGCCACCAAAAGAATAGTCGTTATATAAATCGATTCTTAACTTGTTTTTTCCACAAACTGCAACATTTGTGATTTCAAATTCAAAGGGCGAGAAAAAGCCTTCGTGTGTTCCGACACATACATCGTTTACATATACAACCGCAATATAGTCTGCACCCAGGAATCTGATATAAACAGCTTTTCCGTCGAATATATCAAGTGTAAATTCACTCTCATATACCTTCTTCGAGTAACCGTTCGGTCCACCAAAATGCGGAATGGTAACAGGCTCGCCATCGCAAAGAAAGTCTTTAATATCAATTTTTATTCGCTTATCAACAAAACTTGGGGCATGATTTTCCAAAAAAGGAGCATATTGCTTTCTCATTTTTGCCAAAGCATCATACAGTTCTTCTTTGGTATCCATCTTCTTTTTAGTTTTAATACCGGGGTTTTTGGTATCTTTTAATTCAAAAACAACTTTATCGAATTTTTTCGGCGTAACTTCAATTAGCTCATCCATTCTGCCACCGATACCTTTTGCCGCAATATTCGCAAAAACATCATTCGCCATAACCGTTCTCCTTAACTAAATGTTGCAACTTTATTTTCGGGCTCATCTGCCGGAGTAATCTGTAAATCTTTAATAACCGGTCCTTTTCCGCCGTATGCTTTATGAAACTCAAGCGAAAGTTTGCCTTTGACCATTATCCAGTCACCGTTTTTAAAGTTACTGCTGATTTTACCCTTACAGATTACAGGGAAAAATTCTATATCATCAGCACAACAGGTCATGATATGTCTGCCTGCTAAGAAATTATTCTTAGGCAAAGCTTTATCAAGTCCTAACATTGCTTTAAAGGAAAGAGTTTTGCCGTCATAGCGTTCAATATGCTCGTTCATATCACGATACCATATTGCATAGTCATCATCCTTGATTTCAACAACATCAGCCTCTATATCAAACGGTAGCGGGTCTTCTATCTCGTCATACTCAACTCTGCCGTCAGTGTATTCATACGCCATATTAACCCGGGTATTAACACCACGGACAATTTTGTGAAACTCCATCATATCGGTTGTATCATCGGCTCTGTTAAACACTAAGAACTCGACGCTCTGGAGTTTGTCCACAACAAGGCTTCTCATGTTCTGATTGAAATTCAAGAATGTCTTTGCATCGACAAACATCATTTCCTGAACAACTGCCCATCTGTCTGGCAAAGCCTTATAGAGATTATCGAGCATCCACATTCCGTTATATTCCACGACTGCTCGTTCTGCACCTGTATCATCTGCAAATTTTTGCAAAAGTTCAACTGATAAGTCAGTTTCTGAATCAACAACCTTTATATAAACATTCTCACCGGAAAATTTATCGGGGTTATATTCTTCAATTCCTTCTTCACAAAGAATAACCAATGTTTTTTCGCCCGAATTAAAACGCTTGTCTTCAAGTGTTTCCTGAATAAATTTAGTTTTTCCCGATTCCAAAAAACCGGTAAACAAAAATACGGGAAATAAATTGTTTGTCATAGCCTTACCTCAAACTCAATCCATAAATAGTTTTTCGATTTCTTCTTTTTTAAGTTCTGCACCGATAACACAAATTCTGCCTGTAATTTCCGCTGTGCCGACTCTTACGTCAGGCTCGCCCGGTACATAATCAAAATGTATCCACTCACCGTCTGTAGACTCAACTATGCCTTTTGCACGCAAAATCATACCGTATTCAGTGCCGTCTGCAAATTTATTCAAAATAGACTCAATCTTTTCTTTTGTAAACTTCTTTGTCGTTTCAACACCCCAGCTTGCAAATACATCATCAGCATCATGGTGGTGATGATGGTGATGTTCGTGGTCATGACATCCGCAACTGCAGCGTTCGTCATGTTCGTGGTGATGCTCATGATGATGTTCTTCATGACAACAACAATGATCATGATGTTCATCGTGATCGTGATGGTGGCAATCACATTCTTCATCGTGGTGATGATGGTGGCAACCGCATTCACACTCTTCATCATGGTGATGATTGTGATGTCCATGACACTCTCCATGAGACGTTCCGTGATGATGCTCGCCATGGTGATGATGATGCTCCAAGTCCTCGAGTTCTTTTTTTAGTGAATTTTCAGTGCTGATTGCAGAAATTATCTGCTCACCCGAGAGCTTGTCCCAGTCGGTTGTGATTATTGTAGCGTCTGCATTCTTTTCTTTTAACAGTTCAACCGCCTCGGCTACTTTTTCGTCAGTCATTCCACCCGTATGACTAAGAATTACTGTCTTTGCATTCTCAATCTGGTTATTGAAAAATTCACCGAAGTTTTTCATATACATTCTGCATTTTTTTGCGTCAACAACAGCAACAAGTCCACCAAGCATCAAGCTCTCGTCGTGGATGTTTTCAACGGCTTTTATAACATCGCTGAGCTTTCCGACACCTGACGGTTCGATAATGATTCTGTCGGGTGTGAATTCTCGAACAACCTTTTTTAAAGCCTCACCGAAATCACCAACAAGACTACAACAGATACAGCCTGAATTCATTTCGGTAATTTCTATTCCGGCATCCTTTAAAAATCCGCCGTCAATTCCCACCTCACCGAATTCATTTTCGATCAAAACGACCTTTTCTGATTTATAACCTTCATTTATGAGTTTTTTTATCAACGTGGTTTTGCCGGCACCCAGAAAACCTGAAATAATATCGACTTTTGCCATTTTAATAATCTCCTTTTTTGCATAAAAATTCAAATTAAAATTATATTTCAACATACATAGATTATTCTATCACATTTATTTCAAAAAGTCACTATGATTTTGGAAATATTTTAATTTTTTTACACATAAAAACAACCGAAAAATTTCGGTTGTTTTTATGTTTAATATTTTCTTTTTTTCAAATACTCTTTTCTTCCCTTTTCATAGAGGTTTTCGCCGTATGAGTCAATTATAACAACAAGCGGCATATCCTCAACATACAGCTTCATCAATGCCTCTGCACCCAAATCCTCATACGCAATCAACTCGGAGCTTTTAACACATTTTGCTAAAAGTGCACCCACACCGCCAATTGCACCAAAATACACACCCGAGTACTTCTTCATCGCCTCGATTACATCACTACTTCTTGCACCTTTTCCAATCATGCCTCTTGCGCCAACCGATAACATTTTTGGTGCATATGCATCCATTCTGCCGCTTGTTGTAGGGCCGCAAGAACCAATAATCTGACCGGGTTTTGCCGGAGTTGGTCCAACATAATATATGGTTGCATTTTCAACATCAAAGGGCAATTTTTCGCCATTTTCCAATGTCTGACACATTCTTTTGTGCCCTGCATCTCTTGAAGTGAAAATCGTACCTGTCAAAAGCACTTTATCGCCTGCATGGAGTGATTTGGCAAGTTCTTCGGTTAATGGTAGTGTTATTCTCTTTTCCACTTCAAATCACCTCCGATTTATGGCGTGTCACGTGACAGTTGATATTAACAGCACAAGGCAAGCCTGCAATGTGTGTCGGCATTGTTTCAATGTTTAAGCCTATAGCTGTAGTTTTTCCGCCAAAGCCCTGAGGGCCGATTCCAAGAGCGTTTATTTTATCAAGCATTTCTTTTTCTAAATCAGCATAAAATGGATCAGGATTCTCTGTATCTACAGGTCGCATCAACGCCTTTTTTGCAAGAAGTGCCGCTTTATCAAATGTACCACCGATGCCAACACCGACCACAATCGGCGGGCATGGATTAGGACCTGCTTCCTCAACAGTTTTTAAGATAAAGTTTTTAACACCGTCAATCCCGTCTGAAGGTTTTAGCATACAAATTTTGCTCATATTCTCACTACCAAAGCCTTTCGGACCGACAGTGACTTTTATGTTCTCACCGGGCACAATCTCTGTATAAATCATAGCAGGTGTGTTATCGCCAGAATTTATGCGACGGATCGGGTCTGATACGACAGATTTTCTTAAATAACCTTTTTCATAACCGTTTCTTACACCCTCATTTATAGCATCTAAAAGATTTCCACCAACTATATGTACATCCTGACCGATTTCCAGAAAAATACATGCCATACCTGTGTCCTGACAGATTGGTAGATTTTCAGCATCTGCAATTTCAAAATTCTCAATTATATTATCCAGAACACTTTTTGCGATTTCTCCATCTTCCATATCTCTGAACTTACGTATAGCTGATTTTATATCTGATGGCAAATGTTCATTTGCCTCGATTGAGAGTCTCGCAACGACTTCTTTTATAACTTTTACATCAATTTCGCGCATTATTTCACCGCCTGATTAAGCTTATAGTTATCTTTATTTTACCATATTTTATAATATTAGCAAGTGTTTTAATCAAAAAAAGTTCCGAATCCATAAGAATCCGGAACTTAAAATCAAACATCTCCGCCGACAGAACTCAAAAATTCTTTGAGTCTTGAGCTTTTTGGGTTTACCATTACTTCATCAGGTGAGCCTTGTTCAACAATTACTCCCTCGTCCATAAATATAATTTTATCCGATACATTTTTTGCAAAATTCATCTCGTGAGTTACGATAATCATTGTCATATTATCTTCTGCAAGCGACTTTATAACCTTCAAAACTTCGTTTGTTATTTCAGGGTCCAATGCCGATGTAGGCTCATCAAAGAGCATAATCTTCGGATTCATCGCAAGCGCTCTTACAATAGCAACTCTCTGCTGCTGACCGCCCGAGAGCTCACAAGGATAGTTATCAAACTTTCCCTCTAACCCTGCACTGATTAAAAGCCTTTTTGCGTTCTCTTCTATCTCTGCATAAATTTCCTTTTTGTTTTTCTTAAAATCTGCTCTCTTTTTTGCAAGGAGTTTTGGTGCAAGCATTACATTCTCAAGGGCACTATACTGTGGGAAAAGATTGAATGACTGAAAAACAAAGCCAAGGTTCGACTGCATATCATTTGCAACAAACACTTTATCTCCGTCTTTTTCAAAAATCCTCTCATTATT
This sequence comes from Clostridia bacterium, assembly GCA_045544615.1. Classification (GTDB taxonomy): domain Bacteria; phylum Bacillota; class Clostridia; order UBA1381; family UBA1381; genus CAKSFT01. Next base: position 91,507 of record JAZPZI010000027.1, on the reverse strand, counting down.
CAGAGTAATTACACCGCTATCAGCCGTTTCCAAAAAGCCGATACATCTCAAAAGAGTTGTTTTACCGCTACCGGACGAGCCGATAATTGATAAAACCTCGCCTTCTTCCATCGAAAAAGATACGCCCTTCAAAACCTTTGTTTTACCAAAACTCTTATGTATTTTTTCTACATTTAATATAGACATATCTCTCACCCCTTATCCTTTATAGTAGTTAAGCTTTTTTTCAATATATCCAAGCAATAAAGTTAATGCGCCAACAAATACAAGGAAATACAACCCCGTGCCGAAAAGTGGCCAGATTTTACCACTACTTGAAAAACGGTATGCGCTGGTCATTATCTCATTGACCGAGATAACTCTTGCAAGAGATGTATCCTTTACAAGGGTTATTACTTCATTTCCCATAGGTGGAGTTATTCTTTTAATGACCTGAAACAATACAATCTTAAAGAAAACCTGAACCTTTGTAAGTCCCAAAACCTGCCCTGCTTCATACTGACCTGCAGGAATACTTTCAATTCCCGCTCTGAAAATTTCCGAAAAATATGCCGCATAATTTACAATAAATGCAATAATTGCAGGCATCCATCTGAATTCCCAGTTATAGTTCAAAAGCAAGCCCGGAACATATGCAACAACAAAAAGCTGCAACATGAGCGGTGTTCCTCTTATGATCCACACAAATACTTTCATAAACCATCTTATCGGCTTAAATTTAGACATTGAAAACATCGTCATTATCAAGCCCAAAGGAAGTGAAAGTAAAAGAGTTACTGCAAACAACCAACAGTTTGTTTTAAACCCTTCGAATAATTGTATCCATGCATTCATCTTCCATTTCCTCCAAACGTTTCCTCCATTTTAACTATTGCTTCAAAAATCAACTCTTCTGTTATTTCATATGGTAGTACTTCCATATCGGGATCTTTTAGAGTTTCTTCAATAACAGGTTTTAAATATTCAAAATCGACTTTAATTCCACGCTCTGCAAGTGTAGTTTCAACACCAAGCTTTTTTATAAGGTCTCCTATCTTTTTTGCTTCCTCATATTGCCCGTCAAGCATAAGCTGAACTGCCGTTGTATAACCAATAACATCACCATGCAAAAAATTCTCTTCAAAACCTTCTAAGATAGTAAGGCCATAAAAAAGTGCATGTGCAACCGCACCATTAAACTTGGGATTTATAAGCATACTGACCATTCCGGTGCTTACTAAAATTATCAAAACCACCTGTTCAAACTTGTCACTTACTCGTTTTTGTTTGCAATCCTCAAAAGCTTCAAAAGCACATTCAATAAGTGGAGTATTACACATTCTGCTTATTGAAATACCCATTTCATCTTTATAAGTCTTTGCCCTTCCTCTTGAAGAAAATTCCACCTCATAAAATTTTGCAAGTGTATCCCCTATTCCTGCTCTGAAAAATTCATAAGGTGCTTCTGAAATAATCTCGGTGTCAATAAAAATATGAAAAGCAGGCGATTTAAGGTACCAGAATCCATCAAAAATATGATTTTCAGTATACATAACCGAAAGTGCGGAAGATGCCGCACATGTTGAAGCAATAGTAGGAACAGTAACCACCCTGACGCCTAACAGATCTGCAAGGCACTTTGATGTATCAAGCGCTTTTCCGCCACCTACACCCATCACAAAATCAACAGTAACATCCTTATAGGCTTCAAAAAGTTCTTCTGCTCTTTTCCTTGTACTCTCTTTTCCATATACAATTGTACCTACAATATCGAAATCGGTCATCTCTTTTTGAAGCTTATCCTTTGCCTTTGAAAGTGCAGTTTCGCCACCTACAATTAAAACTCTTTTTCCCAACTGAGAACATACCGGTTTTATATTTTTATATGCATCTGTTCCGATAGAATAATCTGCCAAATAACACTCTTTCATAAAACAGCCTTTCTACTCACAAACAGAGGTTTCCGCAAATTATGCGAAAACCTCTATTTAAAAAATCATTGTTAAATTAGTTTTTACTGAACGTTTGCAGCTGCTGCAAGACCATCAGCAAGACCGTATTTTTCTGCAATTGTATTCAATTCACCGTTTTCGATAAGCTCTGCTATTGCAGCATTTACCATTTCGCAAACGTCGCTGCCTTTTCTGAATGCAATACCAAAATACTGATCACCAAACTTATTATCTGTATTAACAACTAAATCAGCAAATGAAGAACCTTCGCTGCCGATCATACCCTGAGCGATAACAGAGTCAACAACTGCGATATCAGCCATTCCACTCTGAACTTCCATAAGTGCAGTTGCCATTGATGCAACACCATTATATTCAGAATTTGCAAAGTAATCTTTTGCCATAATCTGAACTGTTGCATCGGCTGTATCATCAATTTTACCTAAAATCTTTTCTTCGCCTGTTGAACCTGCTTCAGCAACAACCTTTCTGCCAGCTACATCAGCCAAAATTTCTTCAGCCTTATCAGCCTTCATAACCATAGCCTGAGTATTGTACATATAAGGCTTTGTTACTTCCCACATTTCTTTTCTGTCTTCTGTGATACACATACCGTTCCACAAACAGTCAATGTTCTTTGATGCTAATTCTGTTTCCTTAGCTTCCCAGCTGATTTCTACGAATTCAACATCAACACCAAGTTTTTTACCAACAGCCTGAGCAAATTCTGTATCAAAACCTGTCCACTCGCCATTATCGTCCATATAGTTCATTGGAGGATAGTTTGTTACACCAATAACCATAACAGCTTTATCCTGGATATAAGCCCAATCTGAATCATCAGAAGAAGCCGCAGGCTTATCACCGCAAGCTGCCAAACCAAGTACCATAAGTACCGACATCAATAATGCCAATAATTTTTTCATTTAAGATTACCTCTTTCCTGATTGATTTTTTATCATTATACCACAACATTTTAGCGTTGTAAAGTGATAATGCAAAAAAATCTTAAAAAAAGTACAGTTTATACATTTTAAACATATAACTGTACTTTCATATCGGTTTTTTAGAACAATTCGTCTATTTATTTTTGATTTCATCTATAAAATCAGGCAGTAAATCCTCAAAATCCACACCATAATGACTGTCACCGTAGCGTGATTTAGTCAATAAGATGCACTTTCTAACAAAATATACCGCAATTTTTGTTGCGATGTCGAGGCTATTGCCTGACATAATCGCAGAAAGCAAAGCCGATGCAAATACATCGCCTGTTCCATGATACATTCCGCCAATCAGGTCGTTTTTTACAAAAGTACATTTTCCATTCTCACAAATAGCACAGGAAACTGTATCCTGCGATAAGCGAATTCCTGTTATAACAGCTTTCTTTATTCCATCTTCATTGAATTTACAGGCAATTTCAGCGATTTCATCTTCTGAAAATTCTTCCTTATATTTAATATTTAGCATATAACAAGCCTCTGTTATATTAGGTACAATAATGTCAGCCTTTTTGCAAAGTTCAAACATACCCTCAGCGAAATGTTCCTCAAAGCCTGCATAGAGTTTTCCGTTATCACCCATTACAGGGTCAACTAAAACCGTCACATCGGAATCGGAAAAATCGTCAATTATTCTTTTTACAATTTCTATCTGTTCATACGAGCCAAGATAACCTGAATATATCGAATCAAAGGATATTCCTTCCTTTTTCCAGTGCTCACAAATTGGCAAAATCTGATCATCCAGATTTTTAAATGTGTAGTCGGAAAATCCGCCTGTATGAGTTGATAAAAGTGCAGTCGGGACAGGACAAGCCTCAAGGCCTGCCGAGCTCAGTATCGGCAAAGCCACTGTCAGCGAGCACTTTCCGAAGCACGATATATCATTTATTGCCATTACCCTTTTTTGCATTGTATCTGAATTCCCCTTTTTTATACAGGATCTTTATCACCAAGAAAATATGACTGCAGGAATAAAAGTGTAGAGTTGTTGAGCTTTACAAGATTTGCATGAAAACGGGCTTTATCGTCTTCGCTCATTTTTCGGTACATTCTTCTTGAGGTGTCAATTTCTTTGGTGAAGTTACGAACAACGTAGTTCTTATTTATAAGCTGACCGTTCAGTCCTGCATCAATTGTTCCGTTTAGACCTATCAAAGTAAGGCGAATGATTTCTTTCTCGTTTTCGTTAAAAGTAACACTTTCGATATCTCTGACACATGCCTTCAAGTTCGCAAGAATTACAGCATTTTCAATCGCAATCTCTGCATTGGTTCCTCTGTACCCTTCTTCGAATGTATCGGTTTTTCCCTCAGGAATAAAGCGTGCAAGCAAAAGAGCAAGCTCTGATCTTTTTAAGTTTTCCTTACCTCTGAAGTTGCCGTTTTCGTCAACTCTCAAAAGATTGTGATTTGCAATCATCTGAACGGCATCCTTCGCCCAGAGTGAAATCTCATCATTGATTATAATATCATCAATCTTTAAAAGCGGAGTGATTCTGTCAATTATTACCGCGGCCTGCTCACGGGTGACTTTATTATTACCTCGGAATGTATTGTCATCATAGCCTTTTATGTATTCAAATTCATCAGCGATCAAGACCTGCATATAAAACCAGTCTGTTACCTTGACATCGGTAAAATTATTTCTGCCAACATCGGTAAAGTTAAAAAGAGTATTTACCATTTTACAGAATTCTGCTCTCGTTACATCATTATCAGGTTTGAAGGTGTTATCAGGATATCCATTTACTACCCCCTGATTAACTAAAGCATCAACTGCAACGCCAAGCTCAGACGAAGAATCAACATCTCCAAACGCGAAAGCCGAAATTGGAAAAATCGAAAGCATAAGCAAAACTAAAAGTAAAAGTTTTTTCATTATATTTTCCTCATTATTTTAAGTATTTGTTTAGGTAAAACGCCTTTTTAATCTGTTTTTCGCTCTCATAAGACGATCTTACCGTATCGATCAGTGACATATCTCCACCGGTTTTTTTAAGTTCTGTACGAAGTTCGGTTACAATCGCTTCAACCTGAGCATCACATGTTGCCTCAAGCGACGTTGCAAGGCTCATATACTTTGAGATTTTCGATGATTTCCACTTTTCGGTACGTTCTGCCTCAGGAGTAGCCTTATATTCTGCTTTCGCATCAGCTGCAAGCCCGTCAAGCTTTGAAATATATGTAGACTTCAAAACATAAAGCTTGGCAATAAGTTCAGATACTCTGTCGGTTTTTGCTTCTTCAACCTTTGTAGGAGCTTTACCCGGATTTTCTTTTTCTTTAATTTTTTCCTCAAGAGTAACCTTACCAAGGGTTATTTCGATAGCATCCTCTTCGGTAATTTCACCCACCTCAAGAGCTTTCTTTTCCTCATCTGTTAGTTCTCTTGGCATCAATTCCAAATTCGCAACTGCATCATCGAGTTTTTTGTCATTTTCTTTATTCATTTCTTCAAGTTCTTCTTTTGAATATTTCAAAAAGAAGGATACAGCTTTAATGTTATCCCACTGCCAGATACAAACACCGCCTGTTAAAGTAACAATTACAGCTAATATAATCAAAAAAATCTTCAATCCCTTTTTATTTTTCATTTTGAAAACCATCCTTTATGTATTTTGGTTTGATAATTTTTTACTTATAAAAAATCTGTACACATCAATTATATCACGAAAAAAATATTTGTTCAATATATTTTAAAAATTAAATAAAATTGTAAAACTAATTTCTAAAAAACAGACTTGACTAAATATAAAAACTGTGATAATATATTAGAGCATTAATTCTTTGCGGATATGGCGGAATTGGCAGACGCGCATGGTTCAGGTCCATGTGAAAGCAATTTCATGCAGGTTCAAGTCCTGTTATCCGCACCAAAATACGGGGTATCCATTTGGGTACTCCGTGTTTTATTTTTTAACGGATAATTGGACTTGAACCTTAAGAAGGCAACGAAGCGTTAAGAAAACGGTTGATAACCGTTTTTAGCAAAGTTGGTGCGAAACGGGTACTGCGAACAATAGCGAGCGGTCGTTGAGCAGTCAAGATGCCAAAGGCGGCTTGGTCCTGTTATCCGCACCAAAAAAGCACTTCAACAGAAGTGCTTTTTTATTTGTTAGTTATCTGATGTAATTTTCACCGTGCTTGTTGCACCGTCCCAAACTACTTCTTCACCAAGTGCTCTCATAATCACAGCAAGCGGCACATATGTTCTGTTATTTTCAATAAATGCCGGAGCATCGACTGCAACCTTTTCTGAATTGATAAATACATAATCGTTTCCAACCTGCAAAGCTACATGATTAAACTGTGTTCCATTCATTCTTGCAATAATTGCAGTTTTGTTTTCTTCATCCCATGTAACACTTGCACCAACCGCCTCAAATATTGCTCTTACAGGCACATATGTTCTGTTATTTTCAATAAATGGCTCGGTATCGGAAACAAACGGTTGTCCGTTCAATTCGATGCTTACCTTACCTCTCGCAAAAACAGCTGTTGATGATAAAGTCAGGATCATCAAGCTCAAAACGACTACTAAAATCCTTTTCATTTTTTCTCCTCCTATCAGATTACGCAACCTTTTTTTAATATAATATTAGCATACTGTGACTGTTCTGATGTATAAACAACGGCGAAAGCTTCCCTTGCTCTGTCATAGTATTTAAAACGTTCAATGTGCTCTATCTGAGCATCAGGTTCATGCTTTTTAATAATCTCCTTGTATGTGTCCCAGATTACAGGTTTGAAGTTGTCACCCGGCACAACCTCCATCAAGGCAACCTGCTTTTCCACATACTGGTCAAGCGGCATAACCTCAAGTATTGCATCCAGAACTTCAGGAACATTTAATCCGTCAAGTCGAACTAATCTTTTTGCTATTGCTGATGCAGGAAAATTGCCGTCAGAGATTACAATCTCATCTCCATGCCCCATCTCCATCAGGATTTTCAACAAATCGGGTGTCAAAATCGGGTTAATTCCTTTTAACATATTTATTCCTCCTTAAATTTAATAACTGCTTCTGCGCATTTTATTCCATCTACAGCCGCAGACATAATGCCTCCGGCATACCCCGCACCCTCACCGCAAGGGTATAATCCTCTTACCGATACCGATTCTAAAGATTCCCTATCTCTTAAAACCGTAACCGGCGACGAACTCCTTGTCTCAGGTGCTGATAAAACCGCTTCAGGATTTGCAAAACCCTCAAGCTTTCTATCTAAAAGTGGCAAAGCCTCCTTTAGTGACTTAACTATAAATTCCGGGAAAATTTCTGAAATATCACAATATTTTACACCGGGTTTTACTGTCGGTAAAACCTCAGGATATGATGCATCTTTTTTTATTCCAAGAAATTCTCCAACCTTCTGGCATGGAACAATATAGTTCCCACCGCCTGAAATATATGCTTTTTTCTCTATTTCTTTTTGAAAATCAATCCCTGAGAGTGGATGTTTTGACGGAATATCATCAGGCAAAACACTTACCAGAACTGCACTGTTTGCATTCTCGCCAGAGCGATCAAAATAACTCATTCCGTTAGTTACAATCGTTTCTTCGTCCGATGCTGAATTTACAACAAATCCACCCGGGCACATACAGAATGTATAAACGCCTCTTCCGTCTTTTAAGTGAACTGCAAGCTTATAATCAGCATTTGGAAAAAGGTTACATTTTTCTCCGTACTGAGATTTGTTTATCATTTCCTGTTTATGTTCAATTCTGACACCAACAGAAAAAGCCTTCTTTTGCATTGAAATATTCTTTTTATGAAGCATTTTAAATGTAGAATGAGCACTGTGACCGATGCAAAGAATGATGTCATCGGTTTTAAAATGATACACCCCATCGTTGTTTTCGATTTCAGCTCCACATACTTTGCCGTTATCAATAGATATATCGATAAGTCGGTTTCCAAACCGAACCTCGCCGCCACATTCAATAATTCGTTCCCTTATTCCTTTTACGATTTTAGTCAAATAATCGGTTCCAACATGAGGTTTTGCCTCATATAGGATATTATCCGGCGCACCGAACCGCACAAATTCCTCTAAAACCCGTCTACAGCGAATATTTTTAATGCCGGTATTGAGTTTACCGTCAGAAAATGTTCCGGCACCTCCCTCGCCAAACTGAACATTTGTAAGAGGATTCAGTTTTCCGTCAGACCAAAACTTCTTAACAAGCTCTGTACGCTTGTCAACATCCTGACCTTGCTCAATTAAAACAGGCTTATATCCGGCTTCAGCAAGCATCAATGCCGCAAACAGACCCGACGGGCCACTCCCCACAATAAGCGGACGGTTTTCTAATGTTCTCCCTTTTGGAAAGCCATACTTTTCATCGGAAACAACTTTTGCATTTTTAATGCTTTTTTCATCCTCAATTATAGCATCAACAGTATAGACATAGTGAACATCACTCTTTTTTCTGGCATCAACCGAGCGCTTAAATACAGTATAACTTATTATCCTTTTTTCGTCAATACCTAATCGTTTTGCAATCATATCATGTGAAAGCGTATCCGGCGGATACACCTTAATGTTATCTATTCTAATCATAACACTCCACCCGATGCGCTCAATCCTGCAACAAATCCGCTCGACCACGCCCACTGAAGATTATAGCCTCCGCAATCTCCGTCGATATCCAAAACCTCGCCTGTTGCAAAAATGCCTTTTTTGAGCTTTGATTCAAATGTTTTTGAGGAAAAATCTCTCACATCAATTCCGCCTGCTGTAACCTGAGCATTATTCCAGGACATTGTCCCTTCAACCTCAACTAAAAATGCTTTAGTTTTTTGACTTATTGTGGATATTTCAGCATCTGTTACTGTTTTAATATCTTCATTCATTTTCTTTGAAATCGAGTTTTTAATCAAAACCTGACCAATTCTTTTAGGAAGAACTCCGCAAAATAAATCTTCAACATTTGTCATCACATCTCGGTGTGATTTTAGGATTCTCTCTATATCGGACTTTGAATAATCTGGCATCATATCAATAGAAATTATCGCATTTTCAGCTCGTCCTGCAAGTGCAGAAAGCGAGAAAACCACCGGACCCGATATGCCATAATCGGTAAAGAGAATTTCACCCTTTTCAGTCTTTTCAATATCTCCATTTATTTTCAATGTTAATTCCCCATCAAGTTTAAGGCCATTGAGTGGCTTTAATTCACTACCCTTTAGTTTGAGTTGAACAAGCGAAGGATTGAGTTTGGTGAGTTTATGACCAAAGCTTTCTAAAATCGGATAACCGCTGCCGTTTGAACCAAGTGCAGGTGACGCCTTTCCGCCCGTTGCAACTATTACTTTATCAGCATAACTTTTTCTGTTATCGTAGGATTTAACAAAAAATCCTGATTTTTCAGCCTGTACAGACTTCACTTCAAAGCCAAATTCAATATTTACACCAAGTCTTTCGATTTCAAACCTCAAAACATCCAGTACAGATGCGGCTTGATTCGAATATGGATAAACCTTTCCCTCATCCTCGACTTTATAGAGGAGTCCAATTTCTTCAAACAATTCAAGAGTTTTGTCTACCCAGAATTCGCCGATTACATCATCAACAAAGTCAGGATTCAAACCGTGATAATTGCATTTGTCGGCGTATATATTTGTCAGATTACATCTGCCGTTTCCTGTAGCAAGAATCTTTTTCCCAATACGGTCGAAGCGTTCGTAGATTGTAACATCAGCACCGTTTCTTGCAGCAGAAATTGCTGCCATAATACCTGATGCACCACCGCCGATTACCGCAATTTTCAAATCATTCACCCTCTTTGTTTGTAGTTTTTGACTCAGGCTTTGCTTTTGCAAGCCTTGACTCTCTGTCAGATAACCAATCGTCAATCATCATTTTAATTATAATAAATATCGGCACCGAAAGCAATAGTCCAATCATCCCAAAAAGTGCACCACCGACAGTTACAGCAAATAAAACTAGTATCGGTCTCATATTTAAGCTATCCCCTATAATCTTCGGGCCAATAAAATTTCCGTCAATCTGTTCAATTACCAGAAGTACAACCAAAACCCAAATAGCCGTGAAAATACCAGTCGAAAAAGCTGTAATGATAACAGCTATAACACTTGCAATTATTGAACCGAAATACGGGATAAAATTAAATAGTCCAATCATTATACCTAAAAATAATGAATATTTTACTCCCATTACGGCTAAAACCACTGTGGAGATTATAGCTACCATCGATGCTTCTAAAAGCTTACAATAGATGTATTTACTGAAAATATCATCAACCTTTGCAACATACCTGAAAATACTATCAGCTTTATCTTTTAGAAAAATAATTGAGGTGATACGCTTTGCACCCGACTCAATCCTTTCCTTGTCAATGCAGATGTAGACAGACACTATCAATGCTATAAATACATTGATAAGTCCTGATGTTGCTGTAATTATTCCCTCTGCATATTTGCCAAACTGGGACAGATCAACTTCCTTAATAAAGTATTTAACCGCATTCGGGAATGATATTGTTTCAGTGTTAATAATCGAAATTCCAAGTCTTGCCTGCCACTCATTTACAAGAACAAGTGCTCTTTCTGCATACATCGGAAGGTTTGCAAAAAGGTCTTTAACGTTATTGTAAAGTGCCGGAACAATAAGTCTTATTGCAAGAACAAACAATATAACAATTATTGCATAAACAGTGAATATTCCAAGTCCATAGTTATTCTTGCTTATAAATTTCCATTTTGATTTCGAGTAAAGCCTTGCAAAAAATTTACAGGGTCTGTTTAAGATATATGCAATTACTGCACCAACAATAAACGGACTCAATGCAGCAAAAATTCTCTTTATTCCCCACCACAGGCTATCAACATGGTCAATAAGCTTGTAAACAACTACGAGCAATACTGCTAAAAGAAAAACATAAAGAAAAGTACTTTTATTTTTCAAAAACTTCATCTGAATCTCCTTTATCAAAAAAGGACTGAAAAGGTGGCATCGGGCGTTTTGCCCGATGCCATGTCCTCAAGTCCCTTTAAATAATTAACCTTCAATAACTATAAGTGAAGCATAAAATACTCCATTTATAATGCTACCACGAACTGAAACAACATCTCCTTCATCAATGTTGGCTACCTTCATAGAATTACCGTCAGAACCAACTACATTAACAGAAACTCTACCATTCTGATCTTTAATTTTTATAGTTTCTTCACGTGTAACACCATTATCGTCATACTCAACCTTGATTTCGCCGAATGAAACATTTTTTGCTGTTACAACACCGTTAGAAATACTCTTTATCGATGCAGGTGAAGATGTAACAGTTATGCTTGTTAAAGCCTGACTTTCAATTGTAAGTTTAACAGAATCAGAAATTCTGAAATCATATATTGTACCTGCAGCTTCATTTACTACAATATCAACATTTGCAGGGATGTCGTACTTGTCTACATCGCCGTTTATGTCAATTATCAAGTAAGGATTTGCAGAAATATGGATTTCTTTGATTACACCTGAAACAGATCTCTTTACAGAAGATGCAGCAATCTTTGTTACCTTACCGTATTCAGTTGTGATTGTAACTTTATCTCCACGGAGTATATCTGAAAGTTCAGCTTCTGCATTACGCTTTGCAACTCTGACATTATCCGAAACTACAAATTCCATACCATCATATTCAAAATCACCGTGAGAAATTTTGAGTATAACTTCGTCATCAAATCTGATTTCTTCAACTATAGCATTCTCAATTATTTTTGTCTTCTGTTCAGCTGAAATTGCAATAACAATTCCATCTTTTACTGTGAGTGTTACATAGTCACCATCATCAAGTTCAAAAACAGTTGCTTCTTCACCATTTCTTGAAACAACAATTTCTTTTGCGCACTCATAGTATTCATACTCTGCAGCACCTGTTTCCTTTACCTGAACACTTAAAACATCGTTTGTTGTAAAATGTTCTTTAAAGATACCGCTTACAGTCTCAGGTGATGTGCTTTCGTATGTGTCAACAAACACCAACTCATCACGTACAAGAACTAACATCGCAGAAACATTCTTTGGCATTGTGCTCGCAGCTGCTTCTTTACCCGCAAGGCACATTTTTGTATTTTCGGTATATTCAAATTCACCGTCTGCTGTAACAACCAAACCATCAGTTGTTACAACCTCTGTGAGCATTGTCTCGATAAACGAAATGCCCATCTGGTCAACTGCTCTTGAGAGCATAACAGCAATCTGACTTCTTTTTACATTAGTATTTGGTGAGAAGAGATTTCCGCTGACACCGTTCATTATGCCTTTTTTTGTAACATAATAAACATACTTGGTTGCTTTTGCCGGGATTTCTTTTGTGTCTTCATATGAAAGGTCCAAAAGTAACTCAGCCTTTGCTTCCTTTTCCCCTGACATTGCCTTTGTTATGATAATTGCAGCCTCATGTCTCTTCATAGGCTCGTTTGCAATTTCAGGTGCAATATAGCTATCAAGCTCGTCAACAGCAAGTGCACCTCTATAAAGGAGGAAACAAACTTCTTTTTTACCAAATGAGAGATTATATTCATCTACAATGTCACCGTACTCATCAATAGCAAATTCTATAACCTTCTCCATAGCATCACTGTTTGAACCCATCGCTCTTGAGAAAAGTACAAGACCTTCTAAGTGAGAAACATCTTTATTAGGTTTAAATGTTTTGTCACTGTAACCCGAAATAAATCCCATCTCGGCCATTTCAAGTATGTACGACTCAGCCCAAGGTGCTTCGTCTAAGTCTGTAAAGGTTTTTTCAGCATTTACAACAACCGCACCGGACATGAGCATTGTCGCTGAAAGTACTGCACAAAGTAGTTTTTTCATCTAAATCCCTCCTGAGAATACAATATCTTGTTTATATAATATCATATAATTTAAAAGACTGCAATATATATTATAAATTTGTATCAATCTTGTAATATTTCTCATTTGCACTTGAAAATTCCAAAAAAGTATGGTAGAATACAATCATTATGAAACGCCCCTGTAGTTAAGTGGATATAACAAGCCCCTCCTAAGGGCTAGTCACGCGTTCGACTCGCGTCGGGGGTGCCAAAAAGGTCGCAACGAAAGTTGCGACCTTTTTTCAAATCTTTATTTTACTTTTTTCTAAACTTTTCAACAAAAAATACCCAAAAACACCACAGGATAAAATCTCACCTATTCCAACCGTCAATGTCATGTACCACCATGCCTGACCGATATTATAGGCATACGCCAATATCAATGGCACAATCACTGTATTTGCAACTATATTCGGCAAAAACAGAAGTAGTTTGTGTTTTCTTAATTTATATCCGAAATATGCACCAATCAATGTTGCAACACTTCCGAATATTACATCGATGAACACAGAGCCCATCAAAAAATTCGAAAGAAGGCAACCTATTGCAAGACCGGGAATAGCAGCAGGCGTAAATGCCACCATCGCAACAAGGGCCTCGGATAACCTTAGTTGTATGACACCGCTATCAAGTCCGAAAATATGCGAAATAAATGTTAAAATCACATATAGCGAGCAAATTGCTGCGCCATAGACTATAAAGGCAATTCTACTTTTGTTTTTCATAATTAATCTCTCCCTAGTTTTTATTAAAGTGAGGATGGTTACGAACTCACTAAATGGTATAATACCAACAAAATTGAATTTTGTCAACTCAAATCGAAAAGCTTTTTAAAATCATCGGGCAATTCGCTTATAATTTCGATTAACTCTTTTGTTATCGGATGATAAAAGCTCATCTTATAGCAATGAAGCCTTGTCCTCTCCCCTTCGATTTTTTCACCATAGACCACATCTCCAAAAAGCGGATAACCGATATGTGAAAAATGCACTCTGATCTGATGCGTTCTTCCTGTAATCGGTCTTACATCCAAAAGCGCAATTCCGTCTCCCTTTTTTAGCACCTCATACTCAGTATGCGCATACTGTCCGTCATCCCTGACGCAACGGGTGATAATACTCTCCATTTCCCGGGCAATAGGCGCTATAATTTCGCCTTTTTCATCTCCAGGTACACCAACTGTAACTGCTCGGTATATCTTTTCAATTTTCCTGTCAGCGACTGCTTTTGATAAAATATGTGCCGAGAGCATATTCTTTGCAATCAGCACAATACCACTCGTTTCCCTGTCGAGTCTATTTACAGCACGGAAAGTGAAATCCTCATCATTTATGTATGCCATAACACCATTTGCAAGCGTATCATCATAATGATGAATTGATGGGTGTGTCGGTATGCCGAAGGGCTTATCAACAACTAATATATCTTCATCTTCAAATAGTATACCAAAACTAACCGAACCATTCGAAACTATGTTTTCGCTTTTCTCGGAAGGGATATTTATAACGAGTTCGTCATTTTCCAAGAGTCTATAACGTACATTTTCTTGCTTGCCGTTTACAAGAATGTATTCGCCTTGCTTTAGTTTTGATACTATATTTGACGAGCAACCAAGTATTGATGTCAATACCGTAAGTATTTCTTTTCCTACAAGTTCTCCATCGGCAACAAATCTAAACTCTCTCATATTTCCCCTCCTTTTTAATATTTCTTTTTAAATTATATGAAATTTAACTCTCTATGTCAAGAAAAAGAAAAGAGACCGTTTAAAATGTCATCTGACTTTTTAAACGGCCTCTAATTTTCTGGGGATTGGAAAAAAGCTTTGGAATTAACAAACTGAGCCAAAGCTTAAGCTTTGGGTTACCCGAAGTCGTGCAATTGTACGACGAGAGGCGAAGTTTGTTGATAGCAAGAAAAACTTTTTCTTGTGTTCCAGAGGTTTTTAACATCCCCTTTTTCGACTGCCGAAAAAGGGCTTAATATTTTTAAAACAAATAAATTTAATTCGGACAAATTTTAAAATAATAACACGGGTTTTCTATTTAAAAGCGATAACGCTGTTAATCGTTTTTAAACACCCTTTCGTATCCAGCACTCAGGTTTGTTTAAATCCGAGAATGGAGCCCTTCTTCGGCATCTTATAAACAATTATACCGATTCAATTATTGCATAGTTTCCGTCATTTCTTTTATATACAACATTCATCTGGTCGGTTTCAGGATTCTTGAATACAAAGAAATTGTGTCCTAAAAGGTTCATCTGCAAAACCGCCTCTTCAGGAGACATTGGCTTTACAGCAAACTTTTTTCTCTTAACAATCTTAATCTCGCTCAAGTCCTCGCCATCTGTATAGTCGCTGCCATCCAAAAGAACATTATCTGTTATTGCTTCCCTTTTAATCTTCTTTTCAAGTCTTGTCTTATTCTTTCTGATCTGACGTTCAATTACATCAACAATTTTGTCCATTGCGGTAATCACATCAACATCGACAACTTCAGCTCTGTATATCATTCCAGAGGCGAAAATTGAAGCTTCAACATACTCGTTGTCCTTGATTGTGCCAATTACAACTCTTGCTTCAGATTCTTCCTTGAAGAACTTGTCGAGCTTTCCGAGTTTCTTATCGGCGTAGTCCCTGATTTTGTCGGTTACGGTAATCTTTCTTCCGATAATGTTAATCTTCATACTATCATCTCCTGTTGATTTATTACCTTTCGGTTATTATATATATACCCCATTTAATTTATGCTAAACACATTTTTATAAAAAAATTTTATCGACACAATGTAACAAAAAGTTAACATTTAAAAGATTGAACTTTATGTCGAAATATGATAAAATAAAAATTAAGGAGGCGATATTTATGAGACGATTTACGGTTTCCCTCTTGCTCGGTACTGCTTTAATGATAACTCCTGCATATGCTGCCGACCTGAGCGATTGGGCAAAATCCGATTATGGAATAATAAGCAAAAGCGGAATCTTGACAAGTGAAATTGCATCAAAAAACTTAAAAGACCCGATAACACGTGAAGAAACCGCTGCTATGATGGTAAACTTTTACACACAGTTAACCGAAAAAGAAGCTGTTGAAGGCGAAAACCCTTTTAGAGACACAGATAACCCGTATGTAATAAAAGCATACAACGCCGGTTTGGTTTCGGGAAAAGGTCCAAATATATTCGACCCCGAAGGCAAGCTCACCCGTCAGGAATTTGCAAAGATGCTTTTGAACACTTTCAATTCTGCAAAAATTGAGACAGGGCTTGAAAACATTGATTTCGATGCAGTATTTGAATCATTCACCGACTCTGATGAGATTGCCGGCTGGGCAACCGACGCCTTTGCACTTGCACTCGACAACGGTATTATAAACGGTATTACAAAAACCAAGCTCTCGCCAAAAGGTAATACCACCCGAGAACAGGCAGTCTGTATTGTCAGCCGTGCATACAAGCTATACACGGAATTTCAGCAATCATACCCTGTACCACAGCTTACATCAAACACAATCAACAATTCGGGAGATATGGACTTTTCCTGGATTGGAAGCGAGGATGCGAAGAAATACTTTGTAATCTTAAAAGATGAAAATAACATTATAACAGAATCTTTTGAAACAAAGGCACCAAATGCAACAATCTACAGTGTCGACTATGCCGACGGTACATATTCGATTACACTTGGCACAGAATATAAAACCGGAAAGCAAACCTTTACAGAGCCGATGGATTTCAGTTTCAAACAACCGATTGTGGCAGCTCCTGTTTTGCCAACAGAAAACTTGACTCTCGCACAAAAAGAAGCAAGAGTATTCCCATCAGGACGTGCATTTTCTAACGCTGATGAGGCAAAACAGTTTATGGTAAAGGTAAGTGTTCCTGTATGGAAAATCGGCTCAAACGGCGAAAAATATTCATCCACAGCATACCTTGATATCAACTCTGCCCTGGCAGACGATGTTGTTGCAATATTTACCGAAATTTTCAATTCAGGCGAACAGTTCCCGATAAAGTCGGTTGGTGGATATTATTGGAGAAATACTGCAGGCGGCAGGCTTTCACAACACAGCTACGGCACCTGTATTGACATCAACCCGAACGAAAACTACTATGTAACACCAAGTGGCAAGCCAATCGTCGGAAACTACTGGAAACCGTACGAAGACCCATACTCAATCCCCGAAGACGGAATCGTTGTTAAAACATTTGCTAAATACGGCTGGGAATGGGGCGGAAATTGCTGGGGTGCAAAATATAACAAAGACTATATGCACTTTACGTATTTAGGAAAATAAAAATTTACAATAAAAGGAGCAGAAATCTGCTCCTTTTATCTTTTGCCAATCTGTTTATATTCTATCTTTATCCTTGAAAAATCTTCAAAAATCTCAAGTAATAATTCAATTTCCGAGCCTTCCTCCGCTTTTGGAGTCCAAACCTCTTTATATCTTCCCATTTCAACTTCTGCATCTTCAATTAAATCGAATATTCTGTTTTTTAAACCCGGATATGTTGTTACTTCCCCATAGTGCTCAGTTAAATCATCAGCTATAAGGTCAAGCAATTCCAAAACATTCCCATCAACTCTTTCAAACTCATATTCGTACCCCGTACCATATAAAGTTTTAGGCTCGGTTACATTAAACATAAGGTATTCAGAAAACGTTGCATTATGAAATTGCGTTGTCGATTCCAGGTAAAATACACCTGGGCTCTTACTTTCTAATAATGTTTCTCCGTCAGATTCAACTTCAGCTAAAACCTCCTCGAATTGCTTGCCGATATTTACGGAATTCGAAAAATCAAAAATCGCTTTATTTGAACAACCAGGCAAAACAGATAACATTAAACATAAAAATATTAGTATTTGTTTTTTCATTATAACCCCTCAATTAAAATCCCTTGGCAAAAGCCAAGGGATTTTTACTTATTTGATTACTCTAACCTTTATAACGCCGTCAATTGCATTTAACTTATCAACGAGGTCATTTGTTACCATGTCATCAGTGTTCAACAATGTGTAAGCATTATCCTTCTTACTCTTGTTGATCATTTCAGAAATGTTAATCTTTTCATCGCCGAATACCTTTGTAAACTGTGTAATCATGTTAGGCTCATTCTTGTGAATGATAGCAATTCTTCCCTGTCCGCCTAATGGCAATGAACAGTTCGGGAAGTTTACTGAATTTAAGATATTACCGTTTTCGAGGTAATCAGCAATTTCCTTTGCAGCCATAACAGCACAGTTATCTTCTGATTCTTCAGTTGATGCACCAAGGTGAGGAATTGCAATAATTCCTGGCTGATTTACAGTCTCAGCATTCGGGAAGTCTACAACATAGCAAGATACCTTACCGTTTGCAAGTGCAGCTTTAATGTCAGCATTGTTAACAAGCTCGCCTCTTGCATAGTTCAAAATCTTAACGCCGTCTTTCATCTGTGAAATAGCGTCGTTATTTATCATATCTTTTGTATCAGGTGTGAGCGGTATGTGAATTGTGATGTAGTCTGCAACATCGTAGATGTCCTTCAATGATTTTGCCTGCTGGATATGGCTTGAAATTCTCCAGGCATAATCAACTGAAAGATATGGGTCATATCCGATAACCTTCATACCAAGGTGGCTTGCTGCATTTGCAACCAATACACCGATTGCACCAAGTCCGATAACACCAAGAGTCTTACCCTGGATTTCACCGCCTGCAAAATTTGACTTGCCCTTTTCAACCTGCTTTGCAATATCATCACCTGTCAAAGTATTTGCCCATGCAATACCGTCAACAACCTTTCTTGATGACAGGAACAAACCAGCCAAAACCAATTCCTTAACAGCATTTGCGTTAGCACCGGGAGTATTGAATACTACAATACCCTTTTCTGAACACTTGTCAATAGGAATATTGTTTGTGCCGGCACCTGCTCTTGCAACTGCCTTCAAGCTTTCAGGAAGCTCCATATCGTGCATTGCAAAGCTTCTCAAAATGATACCGTCAGCCTGTGCTGCAGCATCATCTGTAATTGCATACTTATCAGCTGTGAGCTGTTCCAAACCACAGCTTGCAATCTTATTCAATGTTAAAATATTATACATTTTAAAGTCCCCTTAAATTATAGATTTTCTGCTTCGAACTTCTTCATGAACTCAACGAGTGCAACAACGCCTTCTTTTGGCATAGCGTTATAAATACTTGCTCTCATACCGCCAACAGTTCTGTGACCCTTGAGGTTAACAAAGCCTGCAGCCTTTGCTTCCTTAACGAACTTAGCATCGAGTTCTTCGTTGCCGGTTACGAAAGGAATGTTCATCAATGAACGGTCTTCAGGAACAACTGTGCCCTTGAAAAGCTTTGATGAGTCAAGGAAATCGTAAAGGATTTTAGCCTTTTCTTCGTTAACCTTCTGTATAGCAGCAACGCCACCCATATCCTTAATCCATTCAAGAACAAGCTTCAACATATAAATACCGTATGTTGGTGGTGTATTGTACATTGAGCCGTTTTCTACGTGGATGTCATACTTGAACATTGTTGGTGTGAAATCAAATGTTTCACCAATCAAATCTTCACGAACAATTACAAGTGTAACACCTGCAGGTCCCAAGTTCTTCTGTGCACCTGCAAAGAGCAAACCGAACTTTGAAACATCAAGTTCCTCTGACATTACCATTGATGAGATATCTGCTACCAACGGAATATCACCAGTTTCAGGAAGCTGGTTGAACTTTGTACCGTAAATTGTATTGTTAAGACAGATGTAGAAATAGTCAGCATCCTTTGAGAATGTCTCTTTATCAAGCTTTGGAATATAGCTGAATGTCTTATCTGCTGATGATGCAACCTTGTTTACTGTTATGTACTTTTCTGCTTCCTGTGCAGCCTTTTTAGCCCACTGACCTGTAATAACAATATCACACTTTTTATTCTTTGTTCCCAAGTTTAAAGGAATCATAGCAAACTGGCTCGAGCCACCACCCTGCAAGAATAATACTTTATAATTATCAGGCACCTTCATGAGCTCTCTTACAAGGCTTTCAGCTGAGTTTATGATTTCCTCATAATCCTTGGAACGGTGACTCATCTCCATAACGGACATACCGGATGTACCGTATTCCACCATCTCCCTTGCAGCTTTCTCAAGCACTTCTACAGGCAACATTGATGGACCTGCAGAAAAATTGTAAACTCTACTCATTTTCTTTACCTCCATTTTTGAAATAATACACTAATTATAATACATTGTTATAAATAAGTCAATACAAAGATTTGTTCTGTTTGTCTATTTTTATCATTTTCTAACAAATTGTCAAAAAAATATCATTTTTTTAGTCATAAGTTGTAATTATAACGAACTTTTTTTAAAAACTTATTGTTTTAGTTATTTTTTTATGATAGAATTACAATATACTTTATATTTAAGGAGAAAATATATGCCAATTAAGATTCCAAATTCCCTGCCTGCAACAAAGCAGCTCAGGAACGAAAATATTTTTGTCATGAGCGAAACAAAAGCGATTCATCAGGACATACGTCCGCTAAAGATTGCCATTGTAAACCTTATGCCTACCAAAATCACAACTGAAACTCAACTTTTGAGACTTTTGAGTAACTCCCCACTTCAGGTTGAAATCGACCTTTTGACAATGGAAACTCACGAGTCAAAAAACACACCCGAGAGTCACTTGAATGCTTTTTATAAAAAATTCAGCGACATCAAAAATTCAAAATATGACGGTATGATTATAACAGGTGCGCCGGTTGAAAACCTTGATTTTGAAGAAGTAGATTACTGGGAAGAATTAAAGGAAATCATGGAATGGTCAACAACCCATGTCACCTCCACCCTGCATATTTGTTGGGCGGCACAAGCCGGACTTTACTATCATTACGGAGTGCCGAAGTACAGTCTACCCGAAAAATGTTCTGGCGTTTACAAGCACAAGGTAAAGCGTGCTACATCAAAGATGGTCAGAGGCTTTGACTCGGAATTTTATGCACCGCATTCACGCCACACCGAAGTCAGAAAAGAAGACATTAAAAAGGTAAAAGAGTTGGAAATCCTTGCAGAATCAGACGAAGCAGGCGTTTATCTGGTCTTTACAAAAGGCGGAAGAAGAGTTTTTGTCACAGGTCATTCTGAATACGATGCAACAACCCTTGCAGACGAATATAACCGCGACCTCAACAAAGGAATGAATCCAAACATTCCTGCAAACTACTTCCCTGACGATAATCCTGCAAAAACACCGATTGTACGTTGGAGAAGCCATGCTAATCTTTTGTTTACAAACTGGCTTAACTATTTCGTGTATCAGATTACACCGTACGATATCGAAGAAATCAAATAATAAAACCGAGGCTTTTGCCTCGGTTTTTATATTACTTATAAAGTTGTTCTTCAGTTCCGCCGAATCTTTGATATGCCTTGATTAACTGCATATCAACCTTTTCCTTGCATTCTGCAAATAGGTTTTCCATCTTTACCTGGGTTGTGATATCCAATACACCGTACGGAAAAAGTCCGTTATCCTTCTGGAACTTTTTAACCGCATCAAAAACTTCCCCATCATATGTGTTATCAAGATTTGAAATCTTATATCCAAGCATATAGAGTCTTTCTTTTGCAGCGACAACTCCATCACCCGTCATGCCTGTGCGCCACTTTGTTTTATAGTCAAACTGAGTGTAGTTTTCAGGATTGATCTTTCGTTCAGGATTCACAATCGAAATATCGGGTTCTATTCCAACGAGATTTATATCGTTTCCATTTCTTGTAAGATACTTACCTGTTGTGATTTTGATTGCAGTTCCGTCACCTATCGGTATAAGTTCCTGAATTAGCGCCTTTCCATAGGTTGTCTCACCAATCAGAACTCCGATGCCTGATTCCTGGATTGCAGCGGATAAGAGTTCTGCAGCACTTGCAGTTCCACCATTTACCAAAACAGCAAACTCAAACTTTGATTTATCAAGTTCAGAATAAAAAGTCTCGTTAGATTCGGCCTGGCGGTACATGGTTTTTACCAAAACACCTTTCGGGACAATCATCTGACCAATCTCAACTGCTGATACAAGATATCCTCCCGGATTGCCTCGCAAATCAAGAATGATTTTTTCTACACCCTTTTGCTCCATCTCGGCAAGGCATTCTGCAAACTCACCAGAAGTATTTGATGCAAAATTTATAATCTCTACATATCCGACATTTCCATCCAAAATCGTATAGTTGACGGTTGTGTCCGAAACGGCTTTTCTTACCACCTCATATGTAAGTTCCTGACCGTTTCTAAGAACTGTGACATTAACAAGCGTATATTCCTCGCCGACAATCAGTTTTTGAACACTTTCTATTGTCTTGCCAACGCAATCCTCGCCGTTAACCTTGATAATTTTATCGCCCGGCTGAATCCCGGCATCTATTGCACTTCCCGACTCAAGGCATCTAATTACCGTAATATAATCGCCTTCTTTTTGAATAACAACACCTATCCCATAAAAGGTATGTTCAATGTCATTATAAAAATTAAGAATATCTTCAAAATTATAATAGTCACTATATTTATCAATCGATGTAAATGACTGCTTTAAAAGTTCCTCTACATACTGCGGATTTTCTTCTAAGAACTTACTCATGCCCATCTTCAGAATATCTTCTTTTGTGATTGTCTCATCAATGTATAATTCCGAGCCAATTTCCAAAATCAAATCAAGATATTTATATGCATCGCTCACCTCTCCTGTATCATAAGCAAATGAAACATTCGAAAAGCAAAGCGCGGCTAAAATTATCGCAATAATCTTTTTCATCATAATGTTTAATTCCTTTCAACTTTAACACTAAGTTCCAAATCGTTGTCCATTTCTTCCCCGTTTATAATCAACTTATAGCAAAGTCTTAAATTTCCTCCGAGCTCTGTGAGTTCATTTACAACCTTTTCGGTTTTTAACATCATAAGCATATCGCCAAATGGAGTATGGTACGAAACACTGTCGGTCAAGCCCTCTTTATATACCATCTTTGACGAAAACTCGCCCTTTCTGCTCATTGTAACCTTGTCTTTTTCAACAGTTATCATCACAGAACAAGCGGATGTTTCCTCGGTATCGGATTCTGAATAGAAAATATAAAACTTATCCCCCGATCTATAGAATTTCCCTTCAGAAATCAGTTCTGTATTTTCACTCAAATCATTCGATGACTGTCTGTTCGAAATCGAAATAACAGCCAAATTATCAGTATTTTTCGATATCAATTTTTTTCACCTTTCCGTTGACATCTCTTTCAAGAAATGTTGATGCCAATTCTTCAAACCCCTCCGGGCTGTCACTAACAAAATATCTGTATTTTTCTGAATCTTCAGTTTCATCGTGAAGCATATCGGAAGCAAAGTTTTCCTTCAGAAATTTCGACAATTCAATACCCGGGTCAATCAACGAAACATCTTCACCCATATATTCGCCGATAACCTTTTTTAAATGCGGATAATGGGTACATCCAAGAATTAAAGTATCTACGCCTGCATTTTTTATCGGCTCAAGGTATTCTTTTACAACAAGTCTTGCAACCTCTGTTTCGAAGTGTCCGTTTTCAACAAGCGGTACAAACAACGGACAAGCCGCAGAATAGGTCTTGATGCCGTGTTTTTCGATTATCGCCTCATATGCACCGCTTTTGATGGTTCCGTTTGTTCCAATAACACCGATTTTCTTATTCTTCGTCATCTTCACCGCCGCATTTGCAGTCGCATCCACAACACCTATAATCGGAGTCTTGAACTCGTTACATATTGCAGGAAGTGCAGCAGAGCTTGCCGTACCGCATGCAATTATTATGTATTTAACATCGCAACTCTCAAGAAAACGGATATCTCCTCTTGAATATTTAATTATTGTTTCTTTTGATCTGGTACCGTACGGTACTCTTCCGGTATCACCAAAATATACGATGTTTTCTCTCGGGAACTCCTCCATTATCTGTTTCATAACGGTAAGACCGCCGAGTCCGGAATCAAAAATGCCAATACTTCTGTTATCCATTTATATTCCTCACTGTTTTCTTTCTCTTTCCATTCCGAGCTTTATAATCTCGTCTAAAAGGTCACTATAGCCAAGACCTGCCGCCTGCCAGAGCTTTGGATACATACTGATTTTGGTAAAGCCCGGCATTGTGTTTATCTCATTGAGTATAACCGAGCCGTCGCTATGCTTTACAAAGAAATCAACACGTGATAGGCCTGCACCGTTTAGCGCAACAAACGCATCAACGGCATATTTTCTGATTGCGTCTCTTGTTTTTGCAGGTAAATCCGCCGGTATCTGAAGCTTTGTTGTGTTATCCTTGTATTTTGCATCAAAATCATAAAAATCAACTGTCGGCATAATCTCGCCAACCTCGGCTGCTTTCGGGTTTTCATTACCCAAAACCGAGCACTCTACCTCGTGACCGTCAATGAACTCTTCCACCAAAATCTTTCTGTCATACTTCGCCGCAAACTTCAAAGCATTCTCGAGTTCTTCTCTGTTGTACGCTTTTCCAACGCCTACAGATGAGCCTGTATTTGCAGGTTTTACAAAGCAAGGATAGCCGAGTTTTTTCTCTATCTCGTCCATTGAACGCTCGAGTTTGTCAAATTCATTTCGTCTGACAACTACCCAATCAGCCTGCGGGATTCCTGCATCCTTAAGGACTACTTTTGTCGCAGTTTTGTCCATTGAATTTGCAGATGCCAAAACGCCCATTCCAACATATTTTATACCTGCAAGTTCAAAAAGGCCCTGAATTGTACCATCCTCACCAAATTCACCGTGCAAAACTGGAAAAGCAACATCAATCTTGATTTTCTTGTTATCATCAAGGTTTAATATTCCGCCGTGTCCCTTATCAGGAGAAATTATCGCACGCTTTAAGTGTTTTGTATCCTTTTCCCACTTACCGCCTGCTATATTTTCAACCTTTCCGTTATATAAATACCACTTACCTTTTTTTGTTATACCCAAAAGGTAAATCCTATACTTTTCCTTGTTTAAGTTCTCGATTACCGACGTAACCGAAAGCTCAGAAATATCATGCTCAGGTGATTCCCCACCAAATATAACACAAAGCTTAATTTTTTTCTCCAAAACAAACATCTCCTTATTTTTGTCTATTGTCAAGCTTATTTAAAATCTCACTAAAATATGACGGAATATCAGATTCAAACTCCATATATTCACCCGTTTTGGGGTGGTCAAAGCCTATTGTTTTTGCATGCAGGAGCTGACCTTCCAACTTGAACTCTTCTTTCTGAATACCGTAAGTCTTATCCCCGACAACGCTATGTCCCAGGGATGCCATATGAACACGAATCTGATGAGTTCTTCCCGTTTCTAAGATACACTCCAAAAGTGTGTATCTATCATAGTTTCTAATAACCCTATAGTGGGTCACAGCCTCTCTTCCGCCTGCCACAATCGCCATTTTTTTGCGGTCCTTTGGGTGTCTGCCTATCGGCTTATTAACAGTTCCGTCTTCCTTTACCCTACCGTTTACAAGTGCAAAATACTTTCTTACTGCCTTTTTATCTTTGATTTGTGCTGATAGCGATATGTGAGCAGGGTTATTCTTTGCGACTACCAAAAGCCCACTTGTATCCTTATCAATTCTATGAACTATTCCCGGACGGATAACGCCATTTATAGCCGAGAGATTGTCACGGCAGTGAAACATCAGTGCATTTACAAGAGTTCCCGAATAATTACCGGGTGCAGGATGTACTACCATACCTTGTGATTTGTTTACAACAAGGAGGTCGTCGTCCTCATAGACAATATCAAGCGGTATGTCCTCAGGAAGGATTTCTGCCTCCTCAGGCTCAGGAAGTTCAACCAATATGCAGTCGCCAAGACATACTTTATATTTCTTATCGAGCGCATTTCCTGCATCGAGCGTTACTTTACCCTCTTCACAAAGCTTTGCCGCAAAGGATCGTGAAACATCCTCTAAAGCATCACTTAAAAATTTATCAAGACGCACTCCTACATCTTTTTCGGTTACAACAATCTCCATGGCCTACTCCTTTTTATTATCAAAAAAGAGAATGTAGATTATATAAAGCACCGCACCGATTGTGATAAAAATATCCGCCACATTAAACACAGGAAAATCTATAAATTCAACACGGATAAAATCCACCACAAAGCCTCTGAAAATACGGTCTATAACATTTCCGACAGCACCTGCAAAAAGCAAGAGTGCTGATATTCGAAAAAGCTTTGACTGCGGTTTTTTCATTATCATATATATAACCACGCCGATTGCAAAGGCAACTGAAATTATACTCAAAAGTCCGAGCTTTCCCGAGAGAATATTAAAAGCCGCACCTGTATTTTCGACATAAACAAACTCTAAAATTCCCGGCAAAACCTCAACAAAATCGGTTGGTGAAATATTTTTTATAACAAGATATTTTGTAATCTGATCCAAAGCCACGCCGAGCGTAGCCAAAACCGACCATAAAATCATTTTAACTGTCCTCTCTGATTCTTATACTCTCAAGTGAATTTAAAATTTCATCATCGCTGATATCGGAAAGCTTTATCACCTCGCCGATACTTGTCGGCAAAACAAATGTCAGCTTACCGTTATCCGTCTTTTTGTCCAGATACATAATTTCCAGAACCTTCTTTGCATCATCAATCTCAAGCTTTGTTCTGAAACCATACTTTAAGAGGATTTCACCGATTGAATTAAAGACATCGTCATCAATCAATCCTCGTTTTTTTGCAATATGAGCCGCTGCACACATTCCGATTCCGACACATTCGCCGTGAGTGAGTGTATAGTCAAAATATGACTCAATCGCATGACCGATTGTGTGGCCGAAATTCAGGTGAGCCCTGATTCCGTGCTCTTTTTCGTCCTGTGAAACAACCCAGGCTTTAATTGAGCAGTTTTTCTTGCACATTTTTAATAAAATGTCATTATCAAGCTTTCTGATTGCATCAAAATTCTCAGAAACGTATTCAAAAAACTCTTTATCTGCTATTATTCCGTGCTTTATAACCTCACCCATACCCGACACAAATTCTCGCTCCGGCAATGTTTTTAGCACATTAGTGTTTATATATACAAGCTTTGGTTGATGAAAAGCACCAAGAATGTTTTTTCCACCCTCGAAATCTATACCTGTTTTTCCGCCTACGCTACTGTCCGATTGACTCAAAAGTGTGGTAGGTACCTGTATAAAATCTATGCCTCGCATATAAATCGCAGCGGCAAAACCTGCCATATCACCTACAACACCGCCACCAAGTGCCAAAATCGTACTTTTACGGTCGAGTCGGGCGTCAACTGCAGCTTTGCATATTCCCTCGATTGTTTTTAAATTTTTATTTTCCTCACCTGCTGAAAAAATGTGCGCAGAAACCGAAAATCCGGCATCTGTCAATAACTTTTCAACCTCGTTTTTATATAGTTTATCAACATTGGAATCTGTAACAATAAGGATTTTCGGTGACTTTACAACCTCTTTTACGGCACTTGACAATCCCAAAAAATCGGTTGAAAATAATATGTTATATGAATTTTTCCCTAAATCCACAAAAAGTTTATCCAAAAAAATCATCTCTCTTTTTCTGTATGTAGAACTTAATAAAATTGACATTCTGCCAAAAACACTTATACACCATAATTATATCACATCTTACCCGAAAAGAAAAGGTTTTTTTTAGAGTTGGCAAAAAAAGTTAAAAGAAAACCCCGAAGCAAACGCTTCGGGGTTTTTATTAGCAAAATTATTTAATCATGCTTGCAACTTCGTCAGCGAAATTGTCTTCCTTCTTTTCAAGACCTTCGCCCTTTTCGAATCTGATGTAGCCAGCGAGCTTAACACCCTTTGTTTCGAGGTACTTTTCTACCTTGAAGTCGCCATCCTTAACGAATTCCTGCTGCAACAAGCAGTTCTGTTCGAAGAACTTATTGATCTTACCGCCAACCATCTTTTCGATGATTGCATCAGGCTTACTAGCATTCTTTGGATCTTCCTTGATCTGAGCCATGATGATCTTCTTTTCCTTCTCAACATCTTCTTCAGGAACAACATCCTTTGAAAGATAAAGAGGGTTGATAGCTGCAACCTGCATTGCAACATCTCTTGCAGCTTCGTACTTTTCTTCTGTGTCGAGAGCATCTTCTGCTTCAACCAATACACCGATTCTGCCGCCGCCGTGGATATATGAGCAAGGGTTGCCTTCAACTCTTGCAAATCTTCTGATGTTCATGTTTTCGCCAATCTTAGCAATCAAAGCTGTAAGCTTTTCGCCAACTGTTTCTGCACCTTCATATGGAAGAGCCTTCAAAGCTTCAACATCTGCAGGATTCTTTTCTGCAACAATCTTTGCAACGTTGTTAACGAATGCAAGGAACTCATCATTCTTTGCAACGAAGTCTGTTTCTGAGTTAACTTCGATCATTGATGCAACCTTCTTGTCATCTGACATATATGCCAAAACGATACCTTCTGATGCGATTCTGCCAGCCTTCTTAGCAGCTGTAGCCAAGCCCTTTTCTCTCAAGAACTCAACTGCCTTGTCCATATCGCCGTTTGTTTCTGTCAAAGCCTTTTTGCAGTCCATCATACCGCAACCGGTCATTTCTCTTAATTCTTTAACATTCTGTGCTGTAAATGCCATTTTAATTTCCTCCGTTTTTATAAATTAAGAGCAGTCTACAGTCTTAAAAAAGACTCAAGACTGCTCCTTTAGTTCAAATTATTCTTCTACTGTTTCTTCAACAGCAACTTCAGTTTCTTCAACCTTAGCAACTGCATCTTCACCCTGACGGCCTTCGATGATTGCGTTAGCGATTGTTGAAGCGATAAGCTTAACAGCTCTGATAGCATCATCGTTACCTGGGATTACATAATCAACTTCTTCAGGATCACAGTTTGTATCGACGATAGCAACTACAGGAATACCAAGCTTCTTAGCTTCTGCGATTGCAATCTTTTCCTTTCTTGGGTCAACTACGAACAAAGCACCAGGAAGCTTCTTCATATCCTTGATACCGCCCAAGTACTTCTCGAGCTTATCTCTCTGGCCCTTCAAGTTGATAACTTCCTTCTTTGGCAAGAGGTCAAATGTGCCTTCTTCTTCCATCTTGTTAATCTGTGCAAGTCTTTCAATTCTCTTCTGGATGGTCTTGAAGTTTGTCATCATACCACCGAGCCATCTTGCATTTACGTAGTACATTCCTACTCTCTCAGCTTCTTCCTTGATAGAATCCTGAGCCTGCTTCTTTGTACCAACGAAAAGGATATCTTCGCCTGCAGCTGCAATATCTCTGATGAAGTAGTAAGCTTCTTCAACCTTCTTTACAGTCTTCTGCAAATCGATGATGTAGATACCATTTCTCTCTGTGAAGATGTATTCAGCCATTTTAGGGTTCCATCTTCTTGTTTGGTGACCAAAGTGTACGCCAGCTTCTAAGAGCTGCTTCATTGAAATAACGTTTGACATTTTTTATTCCTCCTTGTTTTTTGTTTTCCTCCATCTTCTTCAACTTCCCGTAAGAACCCCAAATGAGGCAACACTTCGGAAATCCGAAGATGTGTGTAATGTCATACCCAAGTATTATAACACAAGTTTTTCTAAAAATCAAGCATTTTTTTACATTTTTTATCAAGAATTTTTATCTTTTAAAAAATATGCAAGAGCTCCCGCTCCCTTTTTGATTTCTCCTGAAAATCCGGCTATGATTTTCTCGGCAATGGTCTCTCTTTTCTCGGAAAGTATATCATCAACAAGTCTGACAAGTTGAGAAACCATCTCGCCTCTATCATTGTTTTTTCTTTCATATTCAAACTTTTTCAAAACTCCGTCGATAAAGCTCTCAACTTTATATACCTTAAATTGTTCAATTCCAAGGATTTCTGCAGCATATTCCAAGCCGTCTAAAATCTTCTCGGAATACTTTAACCTTATCTTTTTATAATCACCGATATTGAAATTATAGATTTTTCCCTCAAGTCGTGCAAAAGCTTTGTAGCAGTCGAAATATCCAAGTTTAATTGTTTTTTCAATCGCCTCGGATTTGAATTCCATCATCCCAATTAGATTTTTACTTGCCCTTACCTCATACACATTCAAACCCGAAGTGCTTTTGTTTTTTATAATCTGTGCGCCACCAACATCAACCAAAATGATGTTTTTATAGCCAAGCGACATCGGAATATCTATCGGGATATTGTTCTTTACACCACCATCGATAAATTGCACTCCGTCAATTTCGGTAGGTTTTAGTCCCGGTAGACTTGCACTCGCCATAAGATAATCAACAACCCTGCCGTTTGGAATATCATCCTTTTTCAGCGGGACTTCTTCAAGGTCGGAAAGTTTGCAGGTCACGAGTGCAAAGCCACATTCCGAATTACGGAGTTTTTCCTCGTCAACATACTCAATAAGAAGTTGCTTTAAAGGCGTCATCTCAAACCCCGACTTATTTATAGCACGCTCTGCCACCTCTTTTATGTTTTTTATATCAAACAGGCTCTCGCCGGTTATATCGGAGCCTTTCAAATCTACCACTCGGTCGATTGTGATCTCACTCCAGAGTTTTTTCAAATCTTCATAAGAGCCCTGACAAAGCATTGCACCGTTTATCGCACCAATAGATGTGCCCGAGATAAAATCAACCTTGATGCCCATCTCGGACAGTGCCTGCCATACGCCAAGATGATATGCACCTTTTGCACCGCCGCCACCAAGAACCAGTGCCCATTTATCCATAAAATCACCTCTTATACTAATATATTGCCCAATAATTTCACATTAAAACAAAAACAACCACACTCTTAAAAGAGCATGGTTGTCCAAAATCATCTTTTAGGATTAACAATATCTCTCCAGTCAAGGTCACCTCTGTCAAGTCCGTGAATCAAAACTTCGGCAGTTGCAAGGTTAGTTGCTATCGGGATATTGTGCATATCACAAAGTCTCAAAAGATTTGTAACATCAGGTTCGTGCCCTTCGGGAGTTATAGGGTCTCTGAAAAACAGAACAAGGTCAATCTCGTTATAGGCAACTCTTGCACCTATCTGCTGGTCTCCACCCTGATGTCCCGGCAAAAATCTATACACTTCCATGCCTGTATTTTCAGTAATCATCTTGCCTGTTGTGTCGGTAGCATAAAGAACATGTTTACTCAAAATTCCCTTATATGCAATACAAAACTGTATCATAAGTTCTTTCTTTTTGTCGTGGGCTATAAATGCGATATTCACTATGGAGTCCTCCTTGTTCTTTAAGATTTTAACCTGAAACTACACAACACTGTGCATCCATATTATACCATATAATTTTCATTTTGTAAATAGAAAATTTGGTTATTCTGTATATTTTTTGCATAATTTGTAAAAAAGTGCGCTTTATGGAAGTAATTCTCCCTCGATGTCAATTATTCCAATTTCGGTCTGATTATCAAAATATGCATCAAAAATATCCTTTGCAACATATGCAGCATTTGCACCCTTTACGCCATGTTCAAGCACAACTGCAACGGCTATTTCAGGATTTTCAAACGGAGCAAATGCTATAAAGAGTGCATTGTCCGAGACGTTACTGCCAACCTGTGCGGTACCGGTCTTACCTCCGACCGTGATTGAATAGTCCTCAAATATACCACTTGCAGAACCTTCGTCAACAACGCCGTACATACCCTGTTTTACAACATTCAATGTGTCATCCGAAACCTCAACAATGCCCATTACAGTCGGTTCGCTGTTATAAACAACACTGCCGTCAACCGATGAGCGAATAGACTTTAAGATTTGTGTTTTATAAAGAGTTCCTCCGTTTGCGATAGTTGCAACATAGTTTGCAAGCTGAATCGGTGTGAAATACGAATATGACTGGCCGATTGCCGTGATGATTGTATCGGCAGGATACCAGCGTTTATTTTCTTCGGTTTTCTCAATCTTTTCTTTATATGCAGGGTTTGAGATATTACCCCTGTCCTCGCCCGAGAGACCAATTCCTGTCAAGTCTCCGAGACCAAACATTTTCGCATATTTATTTATAGCATCAATTCCTGTTCTTCTGCCGGCTTCATAGAAATAGCAGTTACACGAAAACTCAATAGCCTGCTTAACATCCAGAAGTCCGTGGGTTTTCTCCGAGTCGGACCATATCCAGCATTTAGGCTGATAGTCAGGATAGAATGTATATATACCGTCACACGGAATTTGTTCGTGTTGTTCAACAACGTGAGTTTCAAGTGCCGCAATCGCAACCAGAGGCTTGAATGTAGAGCCCGGTGCATATCCACCACTTATCGCACGATTCCATATAGGATTTGCAGGATTCGAAATAAGCTCCTGATAGTTACTGTTAAAGGTGGTCGGGTCATATGTCGGATATGATGCACAGGCGAGAACATCACCATTTTTAACATCAAGCACAACCGCCGCTCCGGCATTTGCATCTGCTCCCTTTTTTTCTTCGGGGAGTCCGCCATTTGCCGCAATCTCAAGTATTCGTTTCTCAAGTGATGCCTCGGTTGCTTTCTGGAGCTCGGTATCGAGTGTCAAAACCACATAATTTCCCGCCTCTGCCGGAACATCTTCGATATTCTCATCTTCACTCTTTATTCCATTTTTGCCTCTTAAATAGTTTTCAAAGAGTTTTTCAACGCCTCGTTTACCAATCAAATCATTATAGGTATATCCAAGTTCCTTGTTATTTTCAAGCTCTTCTCCGCTGATTTTTCCCACGCCGCCAAGAACGTGTGATGCAAGATTACCTTCGTTGTATGTTCTGAAATATTCCTTTGTTACATACACACCGTCAAAATCAGCTTTTCTCTCCTTTATTTTTGTTATAACATTAACATCTATATCCTCTGCAATAGTAAATGGCGTAATTGCCGAAAAACCGCTAAGGCTGATATCGTACCTGATACCAATAATCTTTCTTGCCTCATCGGGCGAATACTCCTCACCGATTGAATACATATTCTTACGGTAGTACTCAACGATTTCGGTTGCGGACATATCCTTTGTTATTCTTTTTTTACTCGCAAACCACTCGTCTCTTTCATCGTCTGTTGAGCCGTTTGAGTTGGTATCAACAAAATTAAATTCAAAAGGATACCCTGTAATCGGAAGTGAATCCTTATATACATATCCGCTTTCTTCGAGTATGCCGAGAACCTCAAAAAGTATAAAGTTCAGTTTTTTACCCGAAACATCAGTCTTTTGAAGTTTCAGCGAATAACCAACTCTGTTTGTAACAAGAGGCTTTCCGTATCTGTCCATAATCTCGCCACGCGGTGCTTTTTCAGCAAATGTCGAGCTGATGCGGTTTTGTGTCTGCTCATAGTATGCCTGTCCCTTTACCACCTGCAGATAGAAAAGGCGCGAAAATAATGCTATAACCGCAACGATTACAACAGCAAATAAAACCTTAAATCTGTTTTTGTCATCAAAGCTATGTATCATAATCTTCTTTGCACCCTCTTTCTTACTGTGCCAAAAATCAAATACATCACAAAAAAGCAAACTGTATTATATACTCCCGACGGCAAAACATCGTTTAAAAAGAAGTTTGTAAAGTCAACACCTCTTGCTATATAAAAAACCGGGAAAAGCACCGTTTTGCCGACTATAAATGTCAAAAGTGCAATAACTATCACAAAGAAAGCATTCGGTCTTAAAAGCTGATTTTTCAAAAAATACACCAATAGCGCAGTATAGGGATACACCGCAGTATAACCGATAATTTCCGAGTGGCACACAAAATCTGAAACCATACCCGAAATAAGGGCACAGATAAGTATATTATGCCATTTTTTCTCAAAGCACGCAAAAGAAACGGCAAAAGCAAACAAAAGGTCAGGAGCGATAAATTTCACTCTCAATATTCTGTCTGCACCCGTTTGAATAACAGCAAAAAGCATTATGCCCAAGCATATTATTAACCATTTGCGAAATGAGTTTTTATTCATTTTCTGCCTCACTTACATTTTCTTCCGCATTAGCATTATCTTCAATTACAACATCTTCTTCAAGATTTTGGTTTTCTTCAATAACAGTTGTCTCTACAGCCTCAAATCCAGTGACAACCAAAACCTCATAGAGGTTATCAAAATCAACCGACGGTTCAACTATGGCGTACTCAATCTTTCCCATAGCATCAACCTTAACTTCATTTACCGTTCCAATCATAATTCCGGAAGGATACAGTTCACCAATTCCAGAAGAAATCAATATATCTCCGTTAATGATAGATGCCGTACCCGATATGTATTCAATCTTACATTTACCGAGATCGGCAAGCTCGAGATCACCTTCGACCACTCCGATATCTCCGGTTCTTGTAAATTTAGCACCTATTGCACTCTCTGCATCAAAAATCGTAGTAACCTTTGCCCAGTTTGTGCCAACCTCGTTTACAATACCCAGAATACCGTCAGCGGTAATAACAGGGTCACCTTTCTGGATCCCGCTCGATTTACCCTTGTTAATTGTTATTCCTTTATACCAACGTTCATAATCTTTTGAAACCACAGTCGCAGCAACAGTTGTCATATCTGTTTTGCCTTCCTGCAGGTCCAAAAGATTTTTTAAGCGTTTATTTTCCTCAATATAGCTTTTTGAATCTCTGTTTTCAATTCTAAGTTCAGTTATTTCCTTTATGAGTCTTTTATTCTCTTCTCTGAAGGTCTTGACCTCTTCCATAAAAGTCATATGCCTGTTTATCGGCTTCATAATCGCAGCAAAGGCACTCTTGAAAGGAACTGAAATCGTATTGAGAGTATTTGTCACAAAATTATTTCCGGTTCTGGAAATAATGGCAAGCGCACCGGTCAGAACTGCAATTGCAATAATTGCCGGTAATATTTTCTTAAATCGCACAAAATCACTTCCGTTTCTGCTAACTTATTTCTTTCTCTTGACTGCAAACTGCGACCTTGCAAGAACTTTCGGATTATCAAGTGCCATACCGGTACCGATTGCAACACAGTCCATCGGATTTTCTGCAACCTTAACAGAAATCCCGATCTCGGATTCCAAAAATTTATCAAGATTCTTTATCATTGCTCCGCCGCCAACAAGAACTATTCCGTTTTCGATTATATCAGATGCAAGCTCAGGCGGTGTTTTTTCAAGCGTTTCTTTTACTGCACGAGCAATTTCCTTCAACACCTTATCAATCGCACCTCTGACCTCTGATGATGAGATGCTGATATTTTTAGGAAGACCCGATACAATATCACGACCCTTTACATCATAAAATCCCTCGGTTTTATCGTTAGCAGATACAAGCTCAAACTTTATATCCTCTGCAGTTCTGTCACCAATCGCAAGCCCATAAGTTCTCTTGACGAAATCCACGATTGCCGCATCCATTGCATTCCCTGCAACCCTTAAGGTCTTCGATGCAACAATACCCGACAATGAAATTATTGCAACCTCTGTTGTTCCGCCACCGATATCGAGCACCATTGAGCCGAGTGGTTTATCAATCGGAAGGCCTGCACCGATAGCTGCTGCCATTGGTTCTTCAATCAGGTAAACACTCTTTGCACCTGCCAGAATCAAAGCCTCCTCAACAGCTCTTTTTTCAACATCGGTTATACCTGACGGAACACAAACTATAACACGTGGCTTGAACAAACCGTTGCTCTTTCCCATCGCCTTTTTCATGAATATCTTTATCATATCGCTTGCAATTTCACCGTCAGCAATCACGCCGTCCTTCATCGGGCGGATGGCTGTAATATTCTCAGGAGTTCTTCCAAGCATTTCATTTGCCTGATTACCAACTGCAAGGACTCTTGAGTCCGACTTATCAATAGCAACAACCGACGGCTCACGGACAATTATTCCCTTACCTTTCATAAATACAAGGGTATTTACCGTGCCGAGGTCTATTCCTAAATCCTTGGTTAATCCCAATACTGAACCTATAATACTCATTCTCTGTCTCCTTAAAGTAATGATTTTGCAAATTCTTCTTTTAAAATCCTGTTTAGCCTTACAACCGGCAATCCTACAACATTGAAATAGTCACCCTCAATTTTTTCAATCAGGAGCGAGCCTATTCCCTGGATTCCGTATGCCCCGGCTTTGTCCATCGGCTCATTCGTTGCAACATAAGCATCAATTTCCGCATCAGAAAGTTCTCTGAAATATACCGTGGTCTTTTCACTTCCCGACACCGCTTTATTATCCGATGTATGAAAAACACATACTCCGGTATAGACATAATGTGCTTTGCCTGAAAGCATTCTGAGCATTCTTTTTGCATCTTCTGTATCCTTTGGTTTTTCAAGCACATTCCCCTCAAATACAACAACCGTATCAGCGCCGAATATGTATCTGCCCGGTTTTGCATACTTTGCTGACTCTGAAGCCTTAAGCATTGCAAGCTCCTGTACCAGAAGCTCAGGTGGAATTGTCCTGTCTACCCGACTCTCATCGGCAGAAGATACCAGAATATCAAACTCAAGCCCGATAGTCTCTAAAATTTCCCTTCTCCTCGGAGATGCCGATGCCAAAATAAATTTGCTCATATTTTTCACCTTTTCTAATATTTACCATATAAACCTTAATTATACACCTCTTAAGAAATGTCCTCTTGTAAAGGTGTTTTCCTTCGGTGTCGGAACAGTTTTTCCGTCCAAAGCTGATTTATAAAGATTTATAATCTCTTCGGTTTTTTTATAATCCTCGTCAAAAAAGCTCATTCTGAACCGTGACAAGCCTGTTTTTTTTAGTTCCGAAAGCTTGTCTGCCATAAAGATATTCTTCGAATTCAAAAGAATACTGTGGCAGCCCCCATCACACGAGAATGCAAATTCCTCGCCCATTCTGTCACGAAGTGTATAGGAGTTATCCCTATCACATTTACCCAAAATTGCACGCTTCGGGCAATTTTTCATAACCATAAGCGGAAGCTTTCCGTACACCCAGACTTCCTTTGGAATACCTGATGAAATTTTTGCCAAATCAGCAAGCTTCAACTCAGGCGATAGTTCAATCGACTCATAGTGCGAAAAGATATCGGCAGAACAGGAGTTCATAATATTAAGTCTCCAGTTTCCGAAAAATCTGTAGCCTTCATAGATTTTCTCCTGACCGATATTGGATATCTTCACACCAAACTTTTTCGGTATATCAATTTTTCTGTCACTATCGCATATCTCGGGCAGTTTTACGATATACGAAATATCTTCCCTTTTTGCAGAGCTCATAATACTTGGCGGGATATAGATTACCTCGATTCCCGCATCTTCGCACGCTTTAAGCTGTTCTGTATTTTCAACCGATGCGGTGAGCATTGGCTCAAATGTCGCATTATCAAACCCGAAATCCTGCACCACATTTGATGTTCTCTCGGGTCTTTTTAAAATCATTTCTTCCAAAAGCTCGGTTACTCTGCGTCTTGTATCATTTATCGACTTTATCGGTATAAATGCGTCGCTATCTGCATCAACCAAAATCTCAACTGCAGAAAATACAGTATCGCCTAGTTTTTTTAGCTGGTCTTTCAATCTTTCTTCATCTATCGGTTTATTGATAGCCTCCGAAACCACGTCTTCACTCTCTGCTGTAACAGAGAGACCCTTCTCGTCACAAAAAGTAACCGATAGTTTCTCACCTTTTTTCATTTTGCAGGAAATATAAATATTTCTTTTTATATTCTCTCTCTTGATTTTATCCTCAAACTCTTTGGGGAAGCTGTTCGGAGCAGTATTTCCCGGGATATCATAAGACATCATATCTTTTCCGATTTTTCCGGTAAAATAACGGTCGGTAAATCCACTTCTGCTAAAGGCATTTTTTAAAATTTCAGTGTCTTCAGCACTAACCTTAAGATTATTGTCAAGATACTTTCTGTAAATTCCAACAACAGTCGCCACATACTCGGGACGTTTTAATCTACCCTCGATTTTTAGCGACTTCACTCCAATTTGAGATAGTCTACCGAGATGTTCTATTAAAGACATGTCCTTCGGGCTCAAAATGTATCCTTTTTTTCCGTTCGAGAACTCATACGGTAATCTGCAGGGCTGTGCACACATTCCTCGATTACCGCTTCTTGAGCCGATAACAGAACTCATAAGGCACTGTCCCGAATAGCACATACAGATTGCGCCGTGTACAAAAACCTCAATCTCAATTTCAGTATTTTTTGCGATATATTCAATCTCGTCTGCTGATAATTCCCTAGCAAGAACAACCCTTGAAAAACCCATTTTCTCAAGATACTTTACTGCAGAAAGGCTTGCAACGGTCATTTGTGTACTTGCATGAATCGGAAGGTCAGGATAGAGTTTTCGAACCATACTCGCCATACCGATGTCCTGGATTATAACTGCATCAACTCCGACATCATTTAAAAAACCGATATAATTCAGAAATGACTCACATTCGGTTTCTTTTATAAGGATATTCGCAGCTACATGAACTGCAACACCTCTTAAGTGACAGTATCTGACAACGTCTTTTATCTCATCGTCAGAAAAGTTTTTCGCACTATGTCGGGCTGAAAATTCCTTTGCACCGATATATACCGCATCAGCACCGCTTTGTACCGCCGAGACAACAGACTCCATCGAGCCTGCAGGAGCAAGTAGTTCCATCATCTTGTGCCCTGCACTTTCTTTGCAGTTTCGAGTTCTTTTTCGAGTTGCTTTATTCTCTGCTGTGCCCTTGTCAAATCCTTTGAATACTTAACAAGTATACCACGGAGATTTTCATCTCCCTCTGATTCCTTTTCTTCGCTTATAAGACGCTTTTCATAGTCATCACAAAAATTTATGGCAGTCAATATTGCGGCGTGCTCTATCGTCAAGCCGATGTTGTTTTTCAAAAGTTCACTCATTATTGAGTCAACCTTATCAGCAATCTTTTTAAGATATGCAGGGTCATCACCCGATGTTAAATAGAAATTTTTACCGCAAATTGTAACTCTTACTTTATCGTTTTTAATCATAATTTCCACCTCATGGCAGTATAATACTAATCTATTATACTACTATTTGTTAAATAAATCAATAGAAACTCTATAAAAAATATTTTTCTGTAAAGGAAAAGAGCTTTACAGAAAAATATTTTTTATATTATATCTTGACAAGAAGATTCGAGCGTAATATAATGAACATATGAACAACCATTCATATGTTGAGGTGATTTTATGAGTAATAATTGTTGCAATCATTGCCACGACCACGAGTACGAGCACCATCATCATCACGATGAGCATTGCGGATGCGGGCATACACACAACGAAACAAACAGCAAAACAATCTATATAAGGTTCGGGATTGGTATTATACTATCAGTTTTAGTCTACCTATTACCTATACCGAAAATTTTACTGATTATTCCCTATCTTATTCTCGGCTATGATGTCCTTTTGGGGTTATTAAAAAATATCATTAAGGGAAAAATCTTTGACGAGCAGTTTCTGATGGGAATTGCAACACTCGGCGCAATTTTGCTTGGTGAGTATATCGAAGCGGTTGCCGTAATGTTTTTCTATCAGCTTGGTGAGTTGTTGGGCGACATAACAGCGGACAAATGCAAAAAATCAATCAAGGAAATGTTTGATTTTGCACCCGATACCGCAAGAAGAATAACCGAAGCAGGCTTTGAAACAGTAAAACCTGCCGAGCTTAAAATCGGTGATAAAATTGCTGTATTTGCCGGTGAGCAGGTACCCTGCGACGGAATCATTGCAGACGGAAGTTCCTTCTTTAATACATCATCGCTTACAGGCGAGAGTTTGCCAAAGCATATTACAGTCGGACAAAAGGTACTTGGCGGATATATAAATACCGATTCAACGATCACTATTACCATTACGGATGAATATAAAAACTCATCGATTGCAAAGGTGGCAAAAATGCTCGATGAGGCATCCAAAAACAAAGCCGAATCGGAGAAGTTTATCAGAAAATTTGCCAAGCGCTACACTCCTGTTGTTGTTATAATAGCGTTACTCTCGGCAATATTTCTTCCACTTTTGCCAACATTTGATGCAAAAAGTGCAATATACACTGCTCTTATGTTTTTAGTTGTGTCCTGTCCGTGTGCACTGGTTATTTCTATCCCGCTGACATTCTTTGCAGGGATTGGCAGAGCATCAAAAAATAAGCTTTTGTTCAGAGGAAACAATTCACTTGAGAAGTTAAGAAAAATAAAGAATTTTGCATTTGACAAGACCGGAACACTCACCGAAGGTAATTTCAGTATATCTGAAAATACACTTACAGATAGCGATTTCAGTCTTCTTGCAAACCTTGAGAGATACTCAAACCATCCGCTTGCGCAAAACATCGGAAAGATGGCAGAAAAACCGTACCTTGATGCAACCGGCATAACCGAATTAAAAGGTCTCGGAATATCCGCCACCATTGACGGAAAAACCGTCATAGCCGGAAATGAAAAGTTTATTGAACTAAAGGGCATATCTGACTTTGACCGAATTTCAAAAACCGCAATACATCTTGCAGTCGACGGCAGATACTGCGGATACATCGCACTCGAAGATGCTCCAAAGCCTGATGCAAAAGAAACAATAGAATATCTAAAGCAGAGATATTGTGAAATCACACTTTTATCAGGTGACGGAAAGGATGCAGTTGGTGCATTAGCAGAAAAGGTCGGAATCGAAAAATACCATTCAAACCTTCTCCCTCACGACAAGGTAAGGCTTACAAACGAGCTCAAAACCCAATCACCGCTTTGTTATATCGGTGACGGGATAAATGATGCACCGGTGCTTGCACTTTCCGATATTGGCATTTCAATGGGTGGAATCGGGTCAGATATCGCAATCGCAAATGCTGATATTATCCTGCTTGATGATAATCTTACTTCGCTAAAAACCGCAATAAAGATTTCGCAAAAAACAATGTCGATAGTGTATCAGAATTTAACATTCTCAATTGGTGTTAAAATTTTGGTAATGATCCTTGGTTTATTTGGATTTGCATCAATGCCGCTTGCGATTTTCGCAGATGTCGGTGTTATGATACTTGCAATTTTTAATGCAATCAGAGCAATGAGATAACAAAAAGGTGTTTAAAAAGTCAATGACTTTTTAAACACCTTTTTATCAGTTATCTGTTTTACTTAGTAAAAAAACCGCCAGAAGTATCAATACAATACCGGTAAACGAGAAAATGTCTAATCTCTCGCCAAGCAAAGATACACTAAATATCGTTGCCGCCATTGGTTCAACTATTCCGAGCGAGGTTGCTGTACCTGCCGGCAAATCTTTCATTGCTATGGTATAGACAAGATATGGCAAAATACAGGTGCAGATTCCGCACAAAATCATCAGCACTGTTGCAACAGGCGGATTTGAGGCTGCAACATGGTATATTCCAACAGGCTTCGAAATAAATATCGATAATATCATAACCACAAAGAAACAGTACATTGCCGCAGTCATCGGGTTTATTTTTCTTTTCATAGATAGTTTTATAAAGATATTATAAGCACTGTATGATATACCCGAACCGAAGCCCATAAGTATTCCCATCACGCTGAACTTAAGACCGCCGATTATTCCCGATACCAGGCCGCATCCGACTATCATCATAAATACCGACAAAAACTTCAGCTTGGTCAGTTTTTCACCCATGAACGCAACCGAAAATGCCATAACAAATATCGGTGCGGTATACATCAGAACAACTGCAGTCGAGACAGACGATGCTCTCATTGCCGCATAATAAAGAGTTGATGCCAGAAACTGCGATGTTCCGGCACACAAAAGCACTATCAGGTCTTTTGATTTCACCTTAAAAAGTTCCTTGTTGGTAATAAGCACATAAATTGCCATTACAATTGATGACACAACACCCCTTATACAGGTAAGTTGCAGAGAAGTCAGTCCGTATGGCGACAGATAATGCACAAATAAAGCTGATGTTCCCCAGAGTATTCCTGCAAGAATTATCAGCATAAATGCTCGTTTGGTTTTCATTTGATCGCTCCCAATTTCAAACAAATTAAAAATCCTATCAACAAATCGATAGGATTTTTTGGCGGACGGGGTGGGATTCGAACCCACGTGCCGGAGTTACCGACAAACTGATTTCGAGTCAGCCCCGTTATGACCACTTCGATACCCGTCCGTATATAGGTTTGCCAACGAATGGTATTATACCACAGAGAAAACCTCTTGTCAAATGTTTTTATTTAAAATCAGATGTATTTTTTATAATTAAAAGACGGATTCTTTCGAACCCGCCCTTTAATTATTTATATTCCTTCATATACCCTACCTTCTGGTGTTCTGCAATCATTTCATCGCACATTTTAATTATGTCATCAATCGAAAGTTCTGCTGATGTATGAGGGTCAAGCATCGCCGCACGGTAAATATCTTCACGGTCTTTTGTAATCGCAGCCTCGATAGTCATAAGCTGCGGGTTGATGTTTGACATATTCATT
The DNA here is from genome assembly GCA_045544615.1 of Clostridia bacterium. GTDB lineage: Bacteria > Bacillota > Clostridia > UBA1381 > UBA1381 > CAKSFT01. Next base: position 49,260 of record JAZPZI010000027.1, on the reverse strand, counting down.
GCAGCAAGCTGAACAGGAAGCTTTCCGACATATGTAGGTGTTATTCCTGACGAATCAACCATACACGGCACTTCAACGCACGCATCCTCGGGAAGGTTTGTTATAAAGCCTTTATTTAAAACGTTACCGCCGATTTTATAGGGAACGTTTGTGATAATAGCCTCCATTATTCTTGATGCATATTCACGACTTCTCGTGTGAGTTATATTGCCATCTTTGAATATTTCCTCTTTCTGACTTTTCCATTTCTCAATCTGGTCAACACATCTTCTCATATACTCATCAAGAGGTATATTATACTCGTCTATCAGTTCAGGATATTTTGACTTTATAAAGAATGGGTTATATTCTGCGTTATGCTCACTGCTTTCGGTGCAGTAGTAGCCTAATCTTCTTATATATTCTAGTCTTACCTTATCTTTATATTCCGGGTCTGCAAGCTTTTCCAACATCTTTTCCTTAATCTGCGGATAAAGGTCAACTCCGTTTTTATCATGTATTTCCAAAAGCCATGCCATGTGGTTTATACCCGCAATTTTATCATACACGCCTTCTGCTTCAATTCCAAGCCATTTCAAAAGGTCATCAGAGCATACCTGAACGCTGTGGCATAGTCCGATTGTCTTAATCTTTGTGTATCTATGCATATACCCTGTCAGCATCGCCATTGGGTTTGTGTAATTCAAAAACCACGCATCAGGACAGACTTCCTCCATATTCTTTGCAAAATCTGCCATTACAGGAATTGTCCTCAATGCTCTGAATATTCCGCCGATTCCGAGTGTGTCAGCAATAGTCTGTCGCAGACCGTACTTTTTCGGGATTTCGAAATCAATAACAGTACAAGGCTCATATCCGCCAACCTGAATTGCATTTACAACAAAGTCGGCACCACGAAGTGCTTCCTTTCTCTCTGAAACTCCAACATAACTTTTTATTGTTGCTCTTCCCTCGTTAATGTTCTTATTTAGTGCTGAAATCAATAAGTAACTCTCCTCAAGGCGTTCTGCATCTATATCATAGAGTGCAATTTCTGCATCGTGCATTACATCCGAAAGCATACAGTCACCTAAAACATTTTTGGCAAATACTGTACTTCCTGCTCCTAAAAAAGTAATTTTCATAAAACTCTCTCCCCTGATTTTTATTTTATACTTTTATTATACTGAAAATTCCATAATTAAAAATGCTAAAATGTTTGCAAAAGATGTTAAAATGTGATATATTTGTTTTGGAGGGATATCATGAAATATTATAATGTTGAAATGGCAGAATGTATCGATGCCGGAATTGACACCATCTACTGTGGACGTGAAGAATGCAAAAGCGGACATTCTTTTGGCCCACACATCCGGGATTACTATCTTCTGCACTATATAGAAAGTGGATGCGGAACCTTTGAAATAGACGGAAAAGAATATAAGCTATCTGCCGGGGATGTGTTTTTCATTATGCCGAAAGTTGAAACATACTACGAGGCTGACAAGGAGACTCCCTGGAAATATATGTGGGTAGGCTTCAGAGGCAGAAATATTGGCAGGCTCTTTAAAATGGCGGGCCTGAGCCGTGAAAACCCGACTGCATCGGTTGACGGGGATGTTAAAAAGTGTATACAAGAGATTATAAAAACATCCAAAACCCCCGACAGGAGTATAAGTCTTGTAAGTCGGAGCCACGACTTTTTCCATTCTCTCATACAATGCAGAGGGATTGATGAAAAAAGAAGAACTAATGCTGAAGTATATGTTGATTCGGCAATTGACTACATAAAACACTATGTTTACAAAAACATCACTGTCGTTGAGATTGCTGAATACCTGAATATTGACAGGAGTTATCTCACATCACTTTTTAAAAAGCATCACGGGATGTCACCTAAACAATACATTTTAAATGTTAAAATGAGAACTGCCTGTGACTTTTTGTCCGACACCGAATATGACGTAACCAAAATCGCACAATCGGTCGGATATGACGACCTTTATGTTTTTTCACACGCATTTAAAAAGGTAATCGGCGTAAGTCCAACTGTATACAGACGGCAAAAAAGCACATAAAAAAGACGGATTCATTCGAATCCGTCTTTTTTATATTATACTGTTGCCGGTTCCTTTTCCTGTTCCTTTTCAAGAAGCTTTGCCTCTTCCTCGAGCTGGCGGTAAGCAACCTTACCAACCAAAGTTTTCGGAAGCTCTGCACGGAACTCAATTTCTCTCGGCATTGCATACTTTGCAATATGCTTTGAGCAATAATCAAGAATCTGCTGTTTTGTTTCCTCGGAAGCCAAAACACCTTCTTTTAGCATTATAAATGCCTTGATTTTCTCCATGCGGTAATCGTCTTTAACACCGATTACACAACTCATGTGAACAAGCTCGCAGGCATCCAAAATATTCTCTATCTGATTCGGATATACATTGTATCCCGATGTGATAATCATACGCTTTGCTCTGCCCTTGAAGTATACAAATCCTTCAGGGTCCATCATACCAAGATCACCTGTATAAACCCAGGTTAGTCCGTCTGAATGAGCACGAAGTGTCTGTGCCGTTTCTTCAGGGCAATTCAGATAACCCTGCATTACTGTAGGTCCTGCAAGAAGAATTTCGCCCTCTTCGCCGTATGGCACTTCCTTATCGGTCCCGGGCTCAACGATTTTTATATATGTATCAGGGAACGGCAAGCCGATACTTCCCTCTTTTGCCATATGTGGCGGTGTCAGGCAACAAGCCGTAACAGTTTCGGTTGTTCCGTATCCTTCACGAACCTGAACCATTGATTTATGGTCATACAAGAACTTATCAAGCTTTTTCTTAAGCTCAATCGAGAGCGAATCGCCACCCGAGAAAACGCCTTTTAAGCAAGACAAATCCGCTTTTTCCATCGACGGCAAACGCAAAAGTGCCTCATAGAGTGTCGGAACACCTGCGATAAAGTTACATTTATATTTTGTGATAAGTTTTGCATAGCTTTGCGGTGTAAATCTTGGAACAAGAATACATCTTCCACCGCTGATAAGCATTGTATGTATGCAAACACCTAGTCCAAAGCCGTGGAAAATCGGCATTGCGGCAAGCATTTTATCTCCCGGTCTGAACATCTTGTTTGCGGCTATAACCTGTCTGCCAAGTGCATTAAAGTTTCCGTTTGTTAAAACTATTCCCTTTGAAGTTCCGGTTGTACCGCCCGAGTAAAGAACAACTGCAGGGTCATCTGCCTTTCTCTCCACTCTGTGGTTCCAGAAGCATGCTTTAGATAGTCTCAGGAAATCATCCCAGCGAATTACAGGAGCATCGTCAGGGATTTTCTTGATTTTTCTGCCCTCGGTCAGCATATATCCTGCACGGACAGGCTTTGAAAGCTCATCCTTGATTGATGCGATGATAACATTTACAATTTTAGTATTCTTTCTGATTGCTTCTATTTTATGATAGAACTGGTCAAGCGTTACAACGGTAACACTATCCGAAACATTCAGATAAAACTCGATTTCTTTTTCAGCCGAAAGCGGATGAATCATATTACAAACTCCGCCGACAAGGTTTACGGCATAAAACATAAATATACTCTGCGGACAGTTCGGCATTGCGATTGTAACTCTGTCGCCTTCACGAACACCGATTGTTCTCAAACTCTTTGCGCACTGCTCAACCTTTTCAACAAGAGTTTTATATGTAGTTGGTTTACCCATAAAGTCAAATGCAACATAATTTGGGTATTTTTCGGCAATTTCCTTCAGGCAATCAAACATTGAACCCTTCGGATACTCAAGATGAGTCGGAATATCACCAACATGGTCTATCCATGGTGCTTTTGCTGTTATTTCCATCACGTACCTCCATCAATACTCAACAGGTGTATTTGCAGGCTCTTCCAAAAGTTCCGGGTTTTCCAAAAGCTTTTTCAAAAGTCTGACTGTCTTTGAATAGTAATACCCGTCAGCGATTCTCTCATCAACTGTAAGACCCAAATCAACAGTATCTGCCATTCTGTAGCTTCCGTCGTCATTGAATATCGGACGGAGTTTCTTTTCGCCGATTATAACAAACACCGAGTTTGTTCCCCAGTTTGCAAGGTGATGATATCCGCCTTTTAGCTTTATTGAGCCAAGGTTTGTCAAAAGAACCGATGAATAATAAGGATCGGTTGCAATCAAAGCACGTGGGACTTTGCCGTGTCTGTCCAAAACCGTTACAAATTTCACTATCGGCTTTGAGATAAATCTCGGCATCTTTGCAAATTTGTCCATGAAATCCGAGCTCTCGTCAACTTTGCCATCACGGCAGGATGTAACCTGTCTTTTAATATCCTCGTGAATTGTGAAAATATTCGAGTCCTCTTTTCCCTTTATGAATGCAAGTCCCTCTCTCGATTCGTCCTTAAACTGCTTCTTAATAGTAAATGCAGCACTGACGTAATTTCTGTGATAGAGGTTATTGTTGCAGATAAAACGGTTCATCAATGGACGAAGTGTTACAGTTCGAATCATCGCAGTAACTAAAATATGGAAAAGTGTATATTTAAACTCCGGATTATCCGCATTTAGTTTTTCAAGATACTTATTTATATTTGTAAGGTCAATTCTCTCCGAAATGAACGCCTCGTTGTCGGCTCTGTTCGGAAAAATCAACGGCATAATAAAATGCATACCGTCAATGTCTCTTACAAGCTTTGCGTCCCAACGGTCGCCAATTCTTCTTTTATCTTTTTTCATAATAAAATCCTCCAAAGAAAATCATCCAACATATTTTATAACATTTGTCGAAAAAAGTCAAGTTTTGAAACACTCGTTCTTTCCAGCAAAAAAACTGTAGCTTTCGCTACAGTCTTTTATAATAGCGGTATTCCCGCTTCTTCGCATATTCTTACAGTCTCTGCATCCCAAATACTCGACTGTACCTCACCTATATGTGCACAACCCATCATGAGCATACAAAGTCTTGACTGCCCGATGCCTCCGCCTATTGTAAGCGGAAGCTCGTTATTTAAGAGCATCTTGTGGAATGTGAGATTCTTTCTCTCCTCACAACCCGCAATTTCAAGCTGTTTTGCAAGGCTCTCGGCATCAACTCTGATACCCATTGAAGAAATTTCGATTGCTCTTCCTAAAGTTTCGCACCAGAAGAAAATGTCACCGTTTAAGTTCCAGTCGTCATAGTCCGGTGCTCTGCCATCATGCGGTTTTCCTGACTTAAGCTTTCCACCGATTCCCATAATGAACACAGTTTTATGTTCTTTTACGAAAGCATTTTCTTTTTCAGATCCTGTCATCCCTGGATACATATCCTCAAGTTCCTGTGTCGTAACAAAGGTCACATCACGGCAGAGCTTTGATGTAAGCTGTGGAAAACGAACATGGAGTCTGTCATTTGTATCGCAAATTGCACGCACAATTTCCTTCACAATAGCTTTTAGGAAATCTACATTTCTGTTATCCTTTGTGATAATCTTTTCCCAGTCCCACTGGTCAACATAGATTGAGTGAAGGTTATCTAAATCCTCGTCACGGCGGATAGCATTCATATCGGTATAAAGTCCGTTGCCGATACTGAAATCATAACGTTTCAGGGCAAGTCTTTTCCACTTTGCAAGTGAATGTACAATCTGTGCTTCCTTGCCGATAGCAGGGACATCAAACGAAACCGGTCTTTCGTAACCGTTCAGATTATCATTCAGACCCGAATCCTCTGTAACAAAAAGCGGTGCAGAAACACGCTTTAAGTTGAGTGCATTTGAAAATTCTGTCTGGAAAGTCTGTTTAATATATGAAATAGCTCTTTGTGTGTCATAGTGATCAAGCACAGGCCTATAGTTTTCCGGCACAAAAACCTTATTCATTGTCTTATCCACCTCTAATTTAAAAGTTTGTTTTTCAATAATTATATATTATATAATATTTGTAGCAAAAAATCAACCTTTTTATCAAACAAAAAACTCTGCCCGAAAAAGACAGAGTTTTTTTGAGTCGAAATTAGTTACATTCAGCAACCAATGGACCTGCAAGTTCCTTCAAGTAGAAGAGCTTACCAGGCAATGTTGGCATAAATGTTGATGTGATGCTCTTATCTGGACCATAGTGGAGAGTTGTCAGGAAGCTCATTCCCTGCCATCCCATACCACGGCTCAATGCACCGTCACATCCGCCGATGATGTAATCAGCCTGCAAGAAGAGTCCAGGTCCGATTGTATTTGCACGGCATGGCACCAATGTTGTACGGCTCTTGAAGCTTGTGATAGCATTCTGCTCGATTGTGAGTGGGTGAAGCTTTGCACCGATTCTGTAGCACTGCTGCTTCCATTCTTCAACAGTAGCAAATTCATCAGCAAACTGTGGTTCCCAGAATGCGATGTGGCACATTCTGCCGATACCGAATACGAGAACAAGCTTTGCTCCCTCTTCCTTCAACTTCTTAATCTTTTCAGGATATGTAGGCAAGTTTTCCTTTGTTGCGAAGTTACGCTGATCTGCCGGGATTGTGTTCTTGCCAAGCTTATCAAAGAATGCCTGCTTCATGCTGTATTCAAATGATGCAGGGTTATCGTTTGACAAAGTGTTACCGTCAGCATCTGACCATTCATCCATATTGAATGTGTAAACGTGTGAACAGTCAACATCCCATGCATTCAGGAAATAAACAGCCCACTTGTACATTCCCATAGGTCCTACAGGCAAAATCATAGCAAGCTTTCTGCCCTCATCCTTTGCCTTCTTGATTTCCAAAGCGATTTCGTGACCCATAAGTGTGTCAAATTCATAGATATCAGCACACTCAACAGGATTAAAGTCCTTATGCCAGAAATCCTCACGTGTAACGCCCTTTTCACAGCAAGCATCGATCTTTGCCATGTCCCAGCCCTTTGGATAATAATTTTCCAACAAGCTACCCTTTACAGTACTCAAAAAATCCATTTTCTTTTCCTCTCTTTCTTGTTCTTTTATAATTCATCCTTAAAACATTTAAGGATCATTTCAATAATTCTGTGTTCTTTTTACATCAGCAACACTTGCCATCATTACGGCAAGAATCTCTTTGTAGTAGCCTTAGGCCATACAAGCTCCTGTGTGAAGCCTTCTGCATACTGAACTCCGCACTGGAAGCCTCTGAATCTTGAGCAAGCTCTGATTGATTCAGAAAAATCAATATTGTCGTGGTCTCTCATCCACTTAATCTGGCTTTCATGACATTCGAGCATCTCAATTTTCAAATCAATCTCGTCTGTGATGTCAACATACTCGGTTGGCTGGAAATTGATACCTGCCAAAGTGTCCATATAGAAAATCGGAACAAGCGGTGCTTTTCCGCCACCGTTATAACGAGGCACACTCGCTACAAACGATGCATCAAATACAAGCTTTGATACCGCAACGTGGTCAGGCATATAGTCATTTGGTGCATGTGTGATTATAAAATCAGGCTGAACCTTGATAATGAGTTCGGCGATTCTGTCACGAAGTTCCATATCTGCACCATTTACCAAAAGATCGCCTACATCCATTGTTACGACCTCTATTCCGGCAAGCGATCCTGCCTTCTTTGCCTCTTCTCTTCTCATTTCACGAAGCTCGTCCGGCATAATGATTTCATGGCCCATATTACCGTTTGCAACATGGCAAACTGTAACCTTGTCCCCACGCTTTGCGCATTTTGCAAGTGTTCCGCTGCAACCAATTTCAATATCATCCGGATGACATCCGATTGCAAGTACATTCATAATTTATCCTCCTTTTTAAAGTCAGTAAATCCCTTGACTTTACTTTAATTCTATTATATAATTTAATAGTCATAATGTATTTATCAATAATTTTTTATTTTTTATCATTTCTTCCGGAGGGTGCTATGTTCGAACTTCAAAAAATCAAAAATGATATCAGCCTTTTGGGCTTTCACAGTATATACTATTTCGAATTCGGCAAGGATTTTTCCCACGCCCCTGAAAAGCATAATTTCTGGGAGATGGTCTATGTCGACCGTGGGAAAATTGTCGCCGTCTCTGACGGTGTCGGAAACACTCTCACCCGAGGCGAAGTAATCTTCCACGAGCCAAACGAAATTCATGCACACATATCCGACCGTGAAGTTGCAAATAATATGCTTGTTATCTCTTTTTCGGCTGACGGCGAGATTATGAAATACTTCTCTAAAAAGACCTTCACAGTTGATAAAACTGCAAAAACACTTCTTTCGCTTTTTATGCAGGAGGCAAAAAATGCACTTGGCGAAATCCCGAACAGATACGAAAACAAAAATGCACTCGATTTTTCGTCTGCAAAATTTGGTGCAATGCAGCTTTTGGGCTGCTATTTCACCGAGTTTTTGATTACGCTTATCAGAAACGGTGTTGATTTTTCAGACAAAATCTCGCCAAGCGAAGAAAACCGCGCAATCGCAAAAAGTTCACTTTCAGAGCTTATAATCGAATACCTCGAAAAAAACGTTTACACCAACTTAAAGCTTGAAGATGTATGCAACCACTTCTATATCGGCAAATCGCAACTGAGCTTTATATTTAAAAACCACACCGGCAAAGGGCCAATGGAGTATTACCGAAATCTCAAGTTTACCGAGGCAAAAAAACTGCTCCGTGAACGAACACTCTCAATCAGCGAAATTTCCGATACTCTCGGCTATTCGTCAATCCATAACTTCTCAAGAGCATTCAAAAAATCAGGCGGTTTCTCGCCTACCGAGTATATCGAGAGCATATTATAAAAACAGGTTTACATTTTCATTTTTATCTGATATAATATTAAAAATTAAAATTCAAGGAGAAATACAATGCGTGAAGATTTATTCAAACAAGTAGATACTATACTCGATGCAAAAAAGGACGAGATGATTTCCTTTTTAATTGAGCTTTTAAAAATACCAAGCGTTGCAGGCCCCGAAAAACCGGGGATGCCATACGGTGAAAAGGTTGCCGAGGCTTTAGCTTTTGCCACCAAAAAAGCAGACGATATGGGCTTTATTACCGGTACATTCGAAAACCGATTAAATACCGTTGACTATAATAATAAGGAAACTAATACAGGTTTTATTGCTCATCTTGATGTTGTTCCTGCTGATCTTGACAAGTGGTCATATCCTGCATTTGACGGAACGATTGTCGGCAACATCATCTACGGCAGAGGTGTTGTTGATGACAAAGGTCCTGCAGTGGCAGGTCTTTATGCGATGCACGCCGTAAAAGAAGCAGGTATCGACTTAAAACACAATGTAAGAATGCTCCTCGGTGGTGCTGAAGAAACAGGCATGGACGATTTTTCCGAATATGTCAAGAAAAACCCTGTTCCCGAATACTTCTTCACACCCGACGGTGAGTTTCCTATCGGAATTGGCGAACGTGGGCTTATTCACCTGAGCTGTAACCGCAAGGCAAAATTGGAGAAAATCATAAACATCGCATCGGGCAGTGCAACAAACATCATCCCTGAAGAATCAACTGCAGTTCTTCGAAGAGTTAGCGTTGATGCGATAGACGAAATCATATCAAAGCTTGCACTCGATGCAAAGTGCACCGCAAAGGCAGATGGCGAAAATGTTATTTTAACAGTATCAGGCAAGGGCGGTCACGCATCAATCCCGGATGCTTGCATCAACTCTCTCACGGCTCTTTTGGAAATACTTAAAATTGTCGAGCCTGAAAATGAGTTTATTAAAGAATTAAATGAAGCATTCCCCCACCGTGTTTTCCACGGCGAAGCGATGGGAATGACAGGCGGACTTATTAACATCTCGCTTACACAGTTAAAATTTGATGGTAAAAACATTTTCTATACAGTTGACGGCAGAGTTCACGAAACTGAATGCACAGAAGACTATGTAAATATTATAAGAAGCATTTTGGTAGGCGAGCTTGATATTCACTATGTCGAGCCTCACCTCGCAGACAAGGATTCGCACCTTGTTACAGGATTACAGGAAATCTACAAGGCTGAAACAGGACTTGAGCCCGAGTGCTACACAATGGCAGGGCTTACCTATGCACACCATAGCGGCAAGGGTGTTGTTTTCGGGCCATATATCCCGGGTGACGGCTCGGGTAATCTGCACGCGGTTGATGAAAGTTACAACCTCGACACAATGCTCTCCTGTGCAAAGATGATAGCACATGCTATAATTGAATTCTGCGGTGTTGAGGAATAATATATTTTTTCAAACAGACAGAGAAACCTGTCTGTTTTTTCGCATGAAATCGTTATTTTTGTATCAAATGGTGAAAATTTCACAAAAAATGTATAAAAAAGCAGAAAAAATATCCAAAAATCTTGTTGACTTTATAAAAAACAAGTGCTATAATATAGTCACAGTATTGTAACATAAATGTAAAGTACCCCACTGTTTGAAAAGACAGATTTACGGCTATGTTATAAAACTAAAAACCAAAATAAATTAGGAGGAAAAAAACATGAAAAAGATTTTAGCTTTCTTAACTGCGTGCACGATGTTGCTCGGAGTTACAGCTAATGCTTTGCCGGGTTATTCAACCTTGGAAACTGTTAAGACTTTTGATTATTACAGCAATACTCACATGGCTGTAAATCCTGAAATCACAACTCTTAAAAATTTGCAGTCTAACGGTAATGGTACTTCATTCCCAGTTGATACAACAGTTTATGACGGCAAGCTTTTCTTAGGTATGACTCATACGGCAACCTATGGTTCAATCACACCATCATTCGCTTTGAATTTCGCTGATAATGACAAGGGTACAGGTAAAACTACTTTATCATTCAGTCCTTATAACTTGGGCGGCTGGTTAGGTGATAACGGCGGTACAATCTATTTGAGATTCTACTCAGGTACCACAAAGCTTTTTGAACTCAGAACAGCTTCAAGAGGCTGGGATATGCGTGTAACATCTGGTGGTGGTACCAACACTGCAACCCCAAGCAATAACAGACTTTCTCAGAATCAGGGAACATTTTGTAATGCAACAACTAAGGGCAATGTAAACATCATTCTCGACCACGATACTAATACAGTTTCATTCCTGACAAATAATGCAACTTATGATACAATGAGCACTCCTTACACATTCTCAACAGATGTTCTTAAGGGTAAGCCTATCACAAAGATTGATGCGGTTTATAACATCGGCTCAACAACAGGTGGCGTGCTTATCGATGATATGAAGGTTGTACACACATCAGCAGATGATGTTGAAACAGTTCTTTTCGAAGAAAACTTTGAAGATTCTACGAAGAAGTTGGCAAGAGATTTTGGCATTGCTGACGGTTTGAATTATGTTTACAGAGGCGATAACTACATGGGCTTTGTAAATGATGGTACAGATGGCGGTATATTCCTTGAACAGTCACTTACAGACTTCCCAACAGAAGGTTTGGTAGTTGTAGAATTCAGTGCTAACCAGTACGATGCAGAAGGCAACAATGTTCCTTGGTATGGTCTTTACTACACACCAAGCGGTAACGATTTGCCAATGTTTGCTATCGGTAACAGAACAGCTCAGGCTACTTACACAAAGCTTGCCGGCTTTGCTCCATACAACAACGGCACAAGAGAACAGGCTGAGTTTGTAAACTTCTACGGCACACAATTTGATTCAAACACAAATGGTGTTAAATCAGAAACAACAGTTCCTGCAGGAACACAGTGGGATGTTGTAAATGACTTCAAGGTACTCCTTGATATGGATGCAAAGACATATAATGTATATTATAAGGATGCAACTGATACATATGTTCAGTTCAACAAGGATGCAGATATCCCATTCGCAGTTGCTGATGACTACACAGTAAACAGAATGTGGTTCGGTTCATCTGCTAATCCAGACGCAAAGCAGTTTGAAATTTCAGATGTTTCAATCTACACAGTAGAAAAGCTCGCTCCTCCGGTTGTATATGTTGCTGAAGTAGGCGATGCTCAGTTCGAAACATTCGCTGAAGCTTTGGCAGCAGCTGAAGACGGCGACACATTGAAGCTTCTTGAAGATGTTACATTGGAAGAAGCTATTAAGATCGAAAACGACATCACTCTTGACCTTGCCGGCAAGAAGCTCACAACATTCGCTCTCAACTCTAACTATGATGTTACTGTAAAGGGTAATGTTGTAATCGACGATAAAGTTGGTGGCGGTTCTGTTGACGTTAAGGGTACATATGGTATCGGAGTTGGCACAACAGGCGCACTCACAGTTAATGCAGGTACTTTCAACCACGTAGCAGAAACCTCTGACTACCTCATCGGTTCATGGGGCACAACTGTTATCAATGGTGGTACATTCAACGGTGTTTACAACGCAGTTAATGGATTCCAGGGTACTGTAACAATCAATGGTGGTTCATTCACATCAACTATTTATGAAGATGAAGGTTGTGTAGTTCTTGGTAACACAACAATTAACGGCGGTACATTCTCAGAAGACGTTTCTGACTACTGTGCTGACGGATTCAAGGCAGAAGCTAATGGCGACGGTACATTTGGCATCGTAGAATTCGATGCAGTTGCAGAAGTAGGTGGCGTAGAATACGAATCACTTGCTGATGCTATCGCTGCTGCTAATGCTGGTGCTACTGTTACATTGCTCGCTGACGCTGCTGGCGCAGGTGCAAAGATCGACAAGGACATCACAATTGACTTCGGTGGATTCACATACGAATTTACTGAAGGTGTTGGTTCAGGCACTCTCACTTCAAACGGTTTCCAGATTCTTGCAGGTAACGATGTTACATTGAAGAACGGTACTTTGAAGGTTGCTGATGCTGATAAGGCTGAGTTCTATACACTCATCCAGAACTATGCTAACCTCGACATCGTTGATATGACTCTTGATGGTACTAACCTTGACAAGTGGTCAGCAACTGACGGTGATTCATATGTTGTTTCTAACAACAGCGGTACTGTTAACATCACAGGTGCTACAAACATCATCGCTAACGACGAAGGTGACAAGGCATTCGCATTCGATGCTTGCAAGTACGGCAACTACGATGCTCCTGTAGTTAATGTTTCAACAACAGGCAAGATTGATGGTAAGATTGAAGCTACTGCTGAAATCAACATCACATCAGGTACATACACAGTTGCACTTGATGAAGCTTGGTGCGCAGATGGATTTATTCCTGCTGACAATGGCGACGGTACATACGGCGTAGTTGAAGGCGAATATGTAGCTGCTATCGGCGAAGCTAAGTACACATCCTTCGCTGAAGCATATGAAGCTGCAGTTGCAGGCGATACAATCACATTGCTTGCTGATGTAAATGCTAATGCACTCCTCGCTCTTGACAAGGCTATCACACTCGACCTTAACAACTTTGCTTACACAAGCACAGCTGCAAAGGCTATCGAAGTTTATGCTGATGCTACAATCAAGAACGGTACTGTAACAGGTAAGGATCGTGCAGTTGATACAAGAGTTGCTGTAACACTTAACCTCGAAAATGTTGCACTTACTGTAACAGGTTCAGGCAATACTCAGCCACTCACAGTTGGTGGTTCAGAAAACGGTACAGTTATCAATGTAACAGATTCTACTATTACTGCAAATAAGATAGGTTACGGTATTATCACATTCGTTGAATCTGATATCAATATTGTTAACTCTGATGTAACAGGTTACGCTGCTCTCTACTTCAAGGCAGGTTCTGCTAATTCTGTAGCAACTGTTGATGCTGATTCTACTTTGACAGCTTACTCTAACCCAGGCTACTTATTCGGTGCTATCGTACTCGAAGATGATAATATAACTGTAACAGTTGACGGTGCTATCAATGCTGATGAAGTTGCAGAAGGTGCTATCAATGCTGCAGTTGTTCTTAACGGTAATGTTAACACAGTTGCTTTGAACGGTACTGTAACAGCCGATCAGATTATCGATAGCTATGTTGATGGTGCTACAATCACAACAACTAACGCAGCTGTTGCTGAAGCTCTTGAAGCTGAAGGTTATGTTGTAGCTGATCCTGTTGACGGTGTATATGCTGTAACAGGTGTTGCAAAGGTTCTTGATGTAACAGCTACAAGCGTTAAGGTTGCAGGTCTCGACGGTGCTTGCACACTCATCCTTGCAACATATTCAAACGATCAGTTCGTAGCTATTAAGGCTATTCCGCTTACAGCTGATGTTGAAATGACACTTGCTGAAGCTGGTCTTAACACAGCTGGTGCTGACACAGTTAAGGCATTCCTCTGGAATGGTTTGACAACAATGGTTCCTGTTGCAGGTTATACAGCTGATTCAGCTGCTCTTTAATCCTCAACTGTTTAGGAATTAAAAGCTAAATAATTGTGAGCCACAGATTATTCTGTGGCTCATATTTTTGCATCAAAAAAGAGAGGCTTTTATGCCTCTCTTTCCTCTTTTGTTTATTTTTTATAACACTTCTTACTCTGCAGTACATAGACAATTTTTGCAAGTACCTTATCGGACAGGATATGGCGAAGTGATACGGCAAATCGTATAATCCAGCCCGGTATGATTATAAGTTTCCCTTTTAACATCTTTTTTATTGCATATTCTGCAACATCACGGCTTGTTAAAACCAAAAACTTCCCTATCTTTTCCGTTCCGTTTCCAAACGACACTTTTGCTACATCACCAAACTCTGTGTGAACCGGGCCCGGGCAAAGTACACTGATTTTCACCTTGCTTTTTTCACGGCGGAGTTCTTCTGTGATTGCCTCGGAAAGTCTTAGCACGTATGCTTTTGTCGCATAATATGCACCAAACAGTGGTCCCGGGAAAAATGCCGCAAGCGATGCAACATTTAATATATGACCGTAGCCTCTTTCTTTAAATACTGTAACAACCTTTTTGGTCAGTATGTGCAAAGCCTTGATGTTGGTGTCTATCATTGCGAGTTCGCTATCGAGTTCTGTTTCGGTAAAGCTTCCGAAAACACCAAACCCTGCGTTATTTATAAATACATCAACCTCATTGGCACGTTCTGCCACAGCTTTACAGGCATCAATATTGGTCAGGTCTGCACAGATTATTTCCACATCTGTTGTCAGTTTGTTTTTAAGTTCCAAAAGTTTATCTTCACGTCTTGCCACGGCGATTATGTTGTAGCCTTTCTCGGATAGAATATGTGCCATATCCCAGCCAAGACCGGAGCTTGCACCTGTTATCAATGCTTTCATTTTACTTGTTCCCCTTCCCCATTTTTTGAAAATATTTAAATGTCATCGGCCAGATTCCGCAAGCAAAGAGAGTAATCAAAAAATATCTTATTCCGTCTCCTGCAAAGCTAAAAGCCTCTGCAAGCGGTTGCTTTAAAATTCCCTTTATCAGTAGCACAGGAATAGCGCCAAGTATAAGTTTCAGAACCTGTGCCCACCAAACTGCCGATGTTTCAAAGTTTATATATTTTGCATCTATCTCATAGCCGAGCCATATACCAAGGATTGAGCCGAGAATTTTATAAGCATTTGCCAGTGCGTCGTTATAGTTTATCATATCAATATCACTTGGAAACGGGTAAAGTTCTGCAAATAGAAGATAATAAACCGAAAGCAATAGCATCGAGCCCAAAATCGCCCTCATTCCGTTCTTTCTCTTTGTTGTAAAGTTGTGTATCGGGTACATCAAAAACACGAGCAAGAGTGCCAGAATTACCGACACGCCAACATCAAGAGGAGTATGAACTCCAAGGTACATTCTCGAAATCGGGACAAGTATGCAAAGTATGACCGATAATACCCTTATCCATAGTTTACTTGTCGCTCTTGCAATAGCGCCGTATGCTCCGACCGACACCTGAGTGTGTCCGCTCGGAAACGAATACCCGGTCGCCTCTGCCCTTGCACTTTCTACAATTGTAAAATCTTTATCTAACACCCACGGGCGAGGCACACGGAAAAGTATTTTTAAGAATTGGTTTATTAAAACACCTAAAAATCCAACAAAGAGAATATAGTAGCCGTGTTTTTTGTTTATACACCAAAAGATTATAAATCCAATCAGGATAAATAAGCTTTCTTCGCCGAATTTAGTAACGGTTGAGAAAAACCAGTCAAGTGACGGAGTTCTTATCCCCTCAAACCATCTTAAAATTTCCATTGTCTCACCACCTTGTTATATCATTTCTTTATTAGCTTTTCAACCTTTTCCATCATAAATTTTGCCTGGTCACATCCATGCTCATAGGCAAGCTTATACATTTCATACGCCTTATCGATATCCGCCTGACATCCTCTGCCAAAAAAGAGCAGGTTTCCAAGAACAAATTCGCCCTCTTTTTCGCCGTATTTTGCCGCCATTTGTGCATAATGAAAGGCTTTATGGTAGTTTTTGAACTCAGGAAGCTGGTAGAGAATCGCAAGATGTGTTTGTGATAAAATGTAGCCTTTATCAGCACATAGCTTATGATAATGAATCGCCTTTTTTATATCAACTTCAATATGACCGTGTTCATACATATATGCTACCAAATATTGTGCCGCAAGATGCCCTGCATTTGCAGCTTTTTCAAAATTTTGCTGTGCAATCTTGAAGTCGCATATGAATCCTGCCGAGCCATGAAAATATAGCTGTCCTAAATGGAAATACACATCTGCATCGGTGTATCCGCTGTTAATTGCATGCTGAAAATAGAATGCAGCCTTAAAATAATCAGGCTTTGGCGGGTCAGATACAACCCCAATCTGATATAGACATCCAAGATCATATGCAGCTTTCGGGAATGTATGTATAATGCTTTCATAAAGTTCAGCCGCTTTTTTGAATTGACCGTATCTGATATAAAAATTCGCAAGTCCCGAAACTGCTACATTATCATTATTCCCCATTGTTGAGAGATACATCTTTTCAGTCTCTTCAAAATCAAAATCGCAACCAAGTCCAACCGACATCATATATGCACATTGTTGTTTTGAATACTCACTCTCAACCGATGCTTTTTTGTGATATTCGAACGCTTTTTTAAATGACTGTTTTTCTCTTGGCACAACTCCACGGTAGTGCATTTTAGCAAGCATTGCATCAGCAAGTGAAGAGTATTCACACTCGGCATCGGATAGTTTTTTAAACCATTGATAAGCTTTCGGAAAATCTCTTACTGACTCTCCGTTTTCACTTGAATATCCGTAAAAATACATATTCGCAAGCTCATACATTGCCTTAAAATCTCCGGCTTTTGCAAGCTCTGCCGTCTTTAAAAAATCGTTATTTACATCGTAGAGCGGATTATTATTATAGTCATCCCTGTAAATATCGTCTTTTTCCTTCTCTGACACGATTACTCCCATAAGTTCGGACAATGGAGAAACGCTAAACTGTTGCGGTTTTAAAACCTCAATATTGTCTATTTTCGGCAAAAACTGCAAGGCTTCCGGCATATCCTCGAACCTTGATGGCATTTTGACGCCATTTAGCATTAGCGGAATTATATTCTTACCCTGTTCTCTTGCGGTCAGGAGCTCAAATCTTACCCAATCCTTTTCATTACCGCTCATAAGGTCGGTTAAACACTTTTGGGAAACAATCAAGATAAAATCCTTACAGTTTTTCACTGCAACTTCAATTTTTTCGGTAAAATCAGAGGATTTATGCTCATTCGGATTGAAATATACCGAATAATTCATATCTTCCAAAGCCTCACTCAATTGCTTTGCGAAATACATTCCTTCGTCGTTATCTTTATATGAAATAAAAATGTCCTTTTTTTGTTCCATCTTTTTCTCCTAAATAAAATCCTAAAACGCAGGGCATAAAATCCCTGCGTTTTTTTCAAATTACATACAAGCAAGTGCCGCACCAATAATTCCGGCATCGTTAAAGAGAGTTGCAATACTGATTTCAGTCTTTGGCATATACTTATTATAATCTCGCTTGTTCCAGTATTCGATAATCGGGTTCAGGATATAATCTCCCTCTTTGCTGATACCGCCACCGATAATAAGCTTTTGCGGCTGGAAGATGTTTACTATCCCGACAAGTCCCGATGCGACATACTCACAGTATGCCTTAACAACGGCTTTGCCAGCCTCGTCGCCCTGTTTTGCAGCATCAAATGCAGTTCTTCCACTTACCTTTCCCTCAGCTTCTGCTAACTTATGCATAAGGCTATCCGGGTTTTTGTCCATAGCCTCTTTGGTCTGTCTGATAAGTGCTGTAACCGATGCATACGCCTCCCAGCAGCCTTCATTTCCACATGTACAAGGAACTCCGCCGTGCACGAGTGTGATATGACCAAGCTCGCCTCCTGCACAGTTGAAGCCGTTATAAATCTTACCGTTTAATACTACACCGCCGCCAACTCCGGTTCCGAGTGTTATAAACAAAAATGACTCGCAACCCTTACCGTTTATAACATACTCACCAAACGCCGCAGCATCAGCATCGTTCATAATTGAAACAGGCTTATTGATATGCTTTTGAAGTTCAGCTACTAGCGGTGTTTTCTCCATTTTGAGGTTGTTCGCATAGACAACTACACCGTTTTTATTATCAACAGTACCCGGGCATCCGATTCCGATACCATCAATGTCGTCTACCGAATAGCCATTATCTGCAAGCACCTTTTTGGTAACCTCTGCCATATCCTTCACAATTTCTCTATAATCTCGCTCTGCCATTGTAGGCGTTGAATCGGTAGCTATAATCTTACCCTCATTGCTTACAATTCCAACTGCAATATTTGTTCCGCCAAGATCAATTCCGATATACATAGTTTTCCTCCCAAAAATATCATTTTATCCTTCTTTAGTATACTAAAAAAAGTCGAAAAAGTCAATATATTCCTTAAACTAAAATATCCGCAACCTTTGAGTTGCGGATATTTTAAAATTAACCAAAAATCATTTCGTTATCAGCAGTTTTAAAGCCTGCACCCTCAAGCAACTTAATCGCCTCATCAGGGTTATTTGCCTTAATAACAACCATTGCGCCCGCCTTGCCTCTTCCTGCAAATGCGTACATATACTCAATAGTTGTCTCGCCATCGTTTATAACATTAAGGATTTCAGCAAGACCGCCAGGTCTATCCTCCATCGAAACTGCCAAAACATCGGTTGTCTTTACAACAACACCGGCGTCATTTAATACTTTTTTTGCCTGTGCCAGATCAGCAACAATCATTCTGAGTACTCCAAAATCGGTTGTGTCTGCAATAGAAAGTGCTGATATGTCAATATTATTCTCTGCCAAAACTTTCATAATATCAGCCATTCTGCCCGGCTTATTTTCTACAAAAACTGAAATCTGCTTTATTAACATAACAAATTACCCCCTTTTATTAGTGTAACTTTCTGTTATCAATAACTCGTTTTGCTTTTCCTTCACTTCTTGTTATCGACTTTGGATTAACAAGTGAAACTTTAGCAGCAAGACCAAGTGTACTTCTGAGTCTGTCCTTGATTTCACGTTCGATTTTCTCGATTGACTTAACATCATCCGAGAAGAGTTGTTCTGACATTTCAACCTGAACATCCAGTGTATCTGTATTGTTAACACGGTCAACAACAATCTGATAGTTCGGTGTAACATCTCCACCAACCTTCAGGAGAACTTCCTCAATCTGTGATGGGAACACATTAACTCCACGAATGATGAGCATATCGTCACTTCTGCCGCGAGGCTTGTTCATTCTTGCCAAAGTTCTTCCACAAGCACACTTTTCGTAGTTAATCGAGCAAAGGTCACGAGTTCTGTAACGAATCATCGGCATACCTTCTTTAGTGATAGTGGTAAATACCAGTTCACCAAAAGACCCCTCCGGAAGCTGTTCGCCAGTATCCGGGTCTATAACCTCCGCAATAACCATATCTTCATTTATGTGCATACCTGCCTGTTCAGAACACTCATATGATACACCAGGTCCCATAATTTCTGTAAGACCGTATACGTCATATGCCTTGAGTCTCAAAACATCTTCGATTTCTCTTCTCATATCTTCAGTCCATGGTTCTGCACCAAAGATACCCGCCTTTAACTGGAGCTGGTCCTGCAAGCCCATTTCCTTGATTGTTTCACCAAGATACATTGCATAGGACGGTGTACAGCAAAGATGTGTTGCACCAAGCTCTATCATAAGTCTTATCTGACGCTCTGTATTACCTGATGATGTAGGAATTGTCATTGCACCGATTCTTTCTGCACCGCC
Organism: Clostridia bacterium; assembly: GCA_045544615.1. Classification (GTDB taxonomy): domain Bacteria; phylum Bacillota; class Clostridia; order UBA1381; family UBA1381; genus CAKSFT01. The sequence continues at coordinate 29,192 of JAZPZI010000027.1, read as the reverse complement.
GTGAGCACCAAGTCCTCCTGTGAACAGTCCGTAGCCGTATGAAACCTGAACTCTTGAGTTCTCGTCACCGCCTGTTGCCGCAATCTGTCTTGCCATAGCATCAGCCCACAAATCAAGGTCTTTTTGTGTATAACCTGCAACTATCTGTCTGCCTGTTGTACCTGATGATGCGTGGATTCTTACAATATCCTTCATCGGTACTGCAAACAAATCATACGGATAATAGTCTCTCAAATCCTGTTTTGTTGTGAATGGGAGCTTCTTCAAATCATCAACTGATTTAATATCATCAGGTGTCAGGCCCTTCTCCTGCATTCTCTTGCGGAAAACCTCAACGTTTTCATAGCAACGCTTAACCTGCCAAACAAGTCTTTCCGATTGAAGCTTTCTGATTTCTTCCCTTTCCATACACTCAAATTCCGGTTGGAAAATTCCCATTTTGATTGCCACCTTTCTTACATGTTATATCCAAGCTCGAAAGCTTTAAGATTTACTTCTAAAAACTTTTCAGGGACAGTCTGTTTGATTGTCTCTATCCATTTATCATATGAGATATCGGTATTCTTTGCCATAACACCAATCAATACAACGTTAACAGCCTTGATATTTCCTGCTTCTTTTGCTGCAGAGAGTGCATCAACTGCCTTTAAGTTGATTTTTGAAGATAGCTTTTCTTCGATGTCTGCAGGATACTCTGCAGCGCCTGTAATAACAGGCATCGGGTCAATACGCTGTGTATTGGCAATCATTATTCCGCCTTTTTTGAGGTACGGTAAAGCTCTATATGCTTCCAGCATCTCAAAAGCAAGAATAATGTCAGCTTCACCCTCGTCAATAATTGGTGAGTAAACCTTGTCACCGTATTTTACATATGTAACAACACTTCCGCCTCTCTGGCTCATACCGTGAACCTCTGAAAGCTTTACATCGTAGCCTTCATTTATAACAACATTTCCCAAAATTCTGCTGGCTAAGAGAGTTCCCTGACCGCCTACGCCAACTATCATAATATTCTTAGACATCTCTTAACCCTCCTTTGAAATTGCTCCGAACGGGCAAACATTTACACAAAGTCCGCATCCGTTACACTGTGTCTGGTCGATTATAACCTTATCGTCCTTAATAGAAATTGCAGGACAGCCGAGTTTCATACAAAGCTTACAGTTCTTACAGTTCTCACCGATTTTGCAGTGACCTGTATATTTAACAGTTTTCAAAAGTGCGCAAGGTCTCTGTGCAATGATAACCGACGGCTCATCTGCTTCAACCTCTGTTTTTACAACTTCTTCAAAGTGCTTCAGATCAAATGGGTCAGCAACCACAATTCTCTCAACACCCACAGCCTTTGCAAGTGCAATCAGATTAACCTGCTTTGTAGGCTCGCCCTTGATTGTGAAGCCTGTTGTCGGGTTGTCCTGATGACCTGTCATACCTGTAATTGAGTTATCAAGAATAATAACAGTATTTGCACCCTTATTATAAACAATATCAACAAGTCCTGTTATACCAGAGTGCATAAAGGTCGAGTCACCGATAACAGAAACAAGTTTCTTATTGAACTCTGTACCTCTTGCCTTTGCCATACCCATAGCACCGCTGACACTTGCACCCATACATATTGTTGTATCAACACTCGCAAGCGGAGCAACTGCACCGAGTGTATAACATCCGATATCACCCGAAACAACAAGTCCGAGTTTCTTGAGAACATAGAATGTTCCTCTGTGAGGACATCCCGCACACATTACAGGAGGTCTGATTGGAATATTCTCGTCAATTGTCGCAAATTCAGCTTTATCCTCGCCGAATACTACCTTTTTAATCATTGACGGTGTATATTCACCCAAGAGTGTAAACTTGTCCTTACCCTCAACTTTAGCACCGATTACCTTACAGTGTTCTTCGATTACAGGGTCAAGTTCTTCGATTACATATACAACTTCGTGCTTTTTGCAGAAATCAAGAATAAGATTCTTTGGCATCGGATAAACCATACCAAGCTTTAAGTAGCTGACTCTGTCGCCAAGTGCCTCTTTTGCATACATATATGAAATTCCCGATGTAATAACACCGATTTTATCCGAGTTGATTTCAACAGAATTAAGCGGTGTGCTTTCTGCATACTCTGTCAATGCTACAGTTCTCTTTTCAACATCAACGTGACGCTTCTTAGCATTGCCCGGCATCATAACATATTTTGCGATATTCTTCTCATAGTCCTTGAGTGCAACTTCTTCTCTTGGAAGCATCTCAACCAGACCTTGTGAGTGCGAAATTCTTGTTGACAATCTCATAAGAACAGGAGTATCAAACTTTTCACTCAATTCAAAAGCAAGCTTTGTAAAATCTTTACATTCTGCACTGTCTGCAGGCTCGAGCATCATAATCTTTGATGCTTTTGCATAGTGACGTGAATCCTGCTCGTTTTGTGATGAGTGCATTCCCGGGTCATCCGCAACACAGAACACGAGACCGCCGTTCACACCGGTATAGCTTACTGTAAAGAGCGGGTCTGCAACAACGTTCAAACCAACGTGCTTCATACAGGTCATACTTCTTGCACCACCGATTGATGCACCGATTGCAACTTCACCTGCAACCTTTTCGTTCGGTGACCATTCCGAATAAATCTCGTCATACTTTGCAATATTTTCAGTTATTTCTGTACTCGGAGTACCGGGGTACGATGCAACAACAGTTACGCCCGCCTCGTATGCTCCTCTGGCAACCGCTTCGTTGCCAAGCATTAGCTTTTTCATATATAACACCTCTCGTTAATTAGTTCTTGATCTGTGCCGCAACAAGGCTTTCTCCGCAATAAATCTGACGGAGCTTTGGCTTTTCAATCTTGCCTGTCGGGTTTCTTGGAATGTCTGCAAAGATAATCTTTCTCGGTCTTTTGTACTTCGGAAGTTCCTTACAGAAATCATCAAGTTCTTCTTCTGTGAGCTTAAAGTCCTGTTTTACTTCAACGATTGCCGCTGCAATTTCACCCAATCTCTCATCAGGTAAACCAATTACCGCAACATCCTTTACAGAATTATGCTTTCTTATGAAGTCCTCAATCTGAACAGGATACAGGTTTTCACCGCCCGAGATAATAACATCCTTTTTACGGTCAACAAGGTAGATAAATCCGTCCTCGTCCTCTTCTGCCATATCACCGGTATATAACCAGCCATCCTTTAACACTTCATTTGTCGCATTCGGGTCATTATAGTAACACTTCATAACACCCGGGCCGTAAACCGCAAGTTCACCTACCGAGCCACGTTCAACTTCCTTGCCGTTTTCATCAACAATCTTAACCTGCCAGCCATAGCCTGCCTTTCCGATTGCACCAACTTTGTGAATATTCTCAACGCCAAGATGCACACATCCCGGTCCGATTGATTCACTAAGACCATAGTTAGTGTCATAATCGTGGTTCGGGAATACCGACTTCCACCTCTTTATAAGACTTGGCGGAACAGGCTGTGCACCAATGTGCATTAAGCGCCACTTGGACAAATTATACTTTTCAAGTTTAATCTCTCCACGTTCGATAGCATCAAGGATATCCTGTGCCCAAGGCACCAAAAGCCATACAATCGAGCATTCTTCTTCCGATGCTGCCTGGATTATCCATTCAGGCTTGATACCTTTTAAAAGAACTGTTTTTCCGCCCACAAGAAGGCTTCCAAACCAGTGCATTTTTGCACCTGTATGATAGAGCGGCGGGATACAGAGGAATGTGTCATCCTTTGTCTGGCCGTGGTGATTCTGCTCAACCTTACATGAATGAACAAGACTTGTATGGTCGTGCAAAATCGCTTTCGGGAAACCGGTTGTTCCCGAAGAGAAATAAATTGCTGCATTGTCATCGTCTTTGATTTCAATTTCAGGGTCCTTTGTCGAACAATATGTAACAAACTTATCATAGCTATCTGCAAAACTCGGGCAGTTATTTCCAACATAGAATGTCTGTCTGATTCCCGGAATTCTGTCTGCAATTTCCTCGACTCTACCTATAAACTCCGGTCCGAAAACCAACACATCAGACTCTGAAAGTTCAAGGCAATACTTTATCTCGTTTGCAGTATAGCGGTAATTTAATGGTACAGCCAATGCTCCGGCTTTTAGTGCACCAAAGTATATCGGGAGCCACTCAAGGCAGTTCATCAATAAAATTGCAACCTTGTCGCCCTTTTTAACACCACGGCTCAATAAGAGATTTGCAAATCTGTTTGCTTTTTTCTCAAATTCGAGCCAGGTAATCTCCTGTCTACCGCTCTCATCAGGGTTTGGCTGAATGAGTGCGTACTCTTTCCATGTAATCTTTGCTTTTTCCATCATCTGTGGTGCAACTTCAACAAGCGCCACATCGTTTGGATAAAGCTCTGCATTTTTCTTCAAAAACTCTGTAATAGGCATTTTTCTTCCTCTTTCTTTTGTCTATTATTTAACTCCTCGGGCAAGATAATTATTAAAATTTTTGCCCAAAGGCTTTAAATTTGCATATGGTTTATCACCCAAAGTAATTATCTATCTTCAGACAATAATCATTAAATTTTATTATATCACATCAAAACAAAAAAATAAAGAGTTTTCCGAAAAAAACTACAATTTTCGAAAACTCTTTTTAAAATGAAAACGGGACACAGCCGCAATTGCTTGCAACCGCATCCCGTTCCCACGTGAATGTAAGTACATTACTTATATTAACCTAAATTTTTTGTTTTGTCAAGACTTTTTTGAAAAAATTTTTTATAATTTGTCCTACTTTTTTCGACCAATTTTTTCCATATAAAATTCAGACAAATCTATGATTTGAATCCCTCACCAAGAACTTCTCTTGCATCATTTATTATAATGAAAGCTCTCTCATCCATTCTTTTTACCAATGCTACCAACCCCGGTAATTCCTTCGGGCTCACAACACAGATTATCATCATTGCATCATTTTTCGTATACATTCCTTTTGAATATACGCCGGTCACTCCTCTTCCCAATCTGCACATTATCTCATCCGAAATATTTGTATAATCCTCCGATATAATAAAAACAGTTTTTGCGATGTCGCCAAAGGAAAGTAAAAAATCCGCAACCTTTGCGGTAAAAAATAGTGCCAAAAAGGAATATACCGCAATGCTCATACTTTTAAAAACAATTCCCGATACTGCAATTATTATAAAATCGATTACAAGAATAAACGTTGCAACCGAAATATGAGGAAAGGTTTTGTTGAGCATAAGCCCCAGAAAATCACTCCCTCCGGTTGAAGCTCCAACTCTTATTACAAGACCAAGTCCAAGCCCCATCAGCACACCTCCCGAGAGTGATGCCGAGAGTGCATCACCCCTAAACATTGGAAAGATTTTTGTAATTTCTAAAAAAAGTGATAAAAGCAAAATCCCGAGTATTGTCTTTTTTAAAGACTCCTTACCGAGGCTTTTAAATCCAACAAACAAAAGTATCGCATTAAAAAACAGATTTGAAAAGGACAGCGGAATACCGAATATATAAAAAAGTACCGTTCCAATCGAGCTTATCCCACCCGAGGATAGTTTTGCAGGTATTAAAAACACATTTATTCCCACAGCAACCAAAAATGCACCGAAAATAATTTGCAGTCGGCTTTTTATCTGAAAGTTATTCCAAAACATCAAAACACCTCCTTTTAATAATATGTCGCAAAATAATTCAAAATATTATTCTATCCGACAAATATTGAATTTTCATTAAGGTTATGATACAATTATAGAGATAACAAAGCAAAAGAGGTGTCTTCCATAAATACGATAATTGAACTTTTTGACGAATGTCAGATTGAAAATGTAATGTCCGCTCTTGTCTATGAGCCGCAAAAAATCATTTTTGTCGGATATGAAAGTGTTATGACCGAAAAACGTCAGGCTGACATTAAAATTTTTTTAAGAATAAAAAGAATTCTATCAAATTTGGAATTTATAACCGTTCCCGAAAATGACTTCGGAGCAATTTCCTCAAAAATCGAAAAACTCATTTCCGAAAATGATGACTGTGTTTTTGATACTACAGGCGGTGAAGACCTTATTCTTACTGTAATGGGAAAACTGGCGGCAGAAAAAGAAATTCCAAAGCTGTATTTTTCGATACCTACCCGGGAGATCGTAACTGAAAATTTCACTGAAGAACCAAAGAGAAATAGTTGGCCAAATCTCACTTGCGAAGAATACATTACCCTCTATGGTGGAAAAATCGCAAAAAATCCGTTAGATGATTTTGTTTGGGAGATGAATCCCGAATTCAAACAAGACATTCTGACCATATGGGATATCTGTAACGATAACAACACTCTCTGGAATAAGCAGTGTACAATTTTCGGGCAATACCGTCAATACGGCTCAATGAGCGATAATTTCAAAATGACGGTCGACATAGAGCACATGAGAGATAGCAGACTTGACCCAAAAACACATACCGAGATTATGGCAAAACTCAGAAAATACGGTATTATCAAGGATTTTCGCATAAGTCCTGACAAACTGATTTTCCGATACAAGAACGAACAGGTTTACCGCTTACTTTTAAAAGCCGGAAATATCCTTGAGCTCTATTTATATATGATACTTTGCGAGCTCTCTGACAAAAATCCCGAGCTTGGTATTTCATCCGATACCGGAGTTCAGATTGACTGGGACGGAGTTATACATTCAAGATATTCAGAAAAAAAGGATACTAAAAATGAGATTGACTGCCTTGCTGTTTTCGGAGTTGTTCCCGTCTTTATTTCATGCAAAAATGGCGATGTGAAAAAGGAAGCGCTCTATGAATTAGAAACTGTCGCAAACCGTTTCGGCGGAAAGTACGCAAAAAAGATTATTATGGTCGGTGCACTGAATGACTTTGATGACAGTACAAAGTTCTTACTCGAACGTGCAAAGGATATGGATATTTCGGTAATCGAAACCGAGCGTATAAAAAGCCACACAGAGCTTTCAGATATTATATTAAAAGAAATTGTTTCATAAAAATCAGGCAAACGCCTGATTTTTTATTTCTCACAAAGCACCTTTTTATAACATACAATATTTTATAAGGAATAATTTTAAAAAGGAGTGAGTTTATGGAACACATCGTAATACCTGTCGGCTCGGTTACAACTGCATCAAGGCTTAAAAAACTACTTTCCAAAAACGGGCTTTATGCAGAAGTTATCCACACGCCAAGGGCTCTAAACGGCGGAAGTTGTTCCTATTCCGTCAAAACCCACCGCCGAAACATCGCAACCGTAAAAAAGTTCTCTCAAGAATATAAATTAAATATAAAAGGGATTTATCAGGAGGAAGTACGGGAGGGTGAAAAGAAATACTATGATTTATCTTGACAATGCGGCAACTACAATCAGAAAGCCTCTGAGAGTATACTCCTCCCTCTTTTTTAACACCCTTTTTTACAGTGTAAATTCAGGGCATGGCGGACATTTTTTCAGCACAAAGGGTGCAAAAAAGATTTATGATACAAGCGAGGCTATTGCAGAGCTTTTAAATATCGAAAACCCCGAGCAGATTGCATATACCTATAACGCAACCTATGCAATAAATCTTGCAATAGACGGCATAATAAACCCGGGTGAGCATATTATAACAACGGTTATGGAGCATAATAGTGTACTCCGTACGGTTCATAAACACGGAAATTACACCATGGTCCCGGCATCGTGTGACGGGACTGTATTTCCAAAAAGCATCGAGGCAGCAATCAAACCCGAAACCAAGCTGATAGTTGTAAATCATATTTCAAACACATCAGGAACGATACAAAACATTAAGGCTATCAGTAAAATTGCAAAAAAACATAACATTATATTTATGGTTGATGCATCACAGAGCATCGGCTCTGTAACCATAGATGTCAAGGATATGGGGATTGATATTCTTGTTTTTTCAGCTCACAAGGGCTTCCTTGGTCCACTTGGTGTCGGAATACTTTATATCTCTCCCCGACTAAATCCTAAACCTGTTATAACAGGCGGAACAGGAAGTGATTCGAAAAATCTTGAGCAACCAATTTTTATGCCCGATATTTTTCAGAGCGGAACTATGAACACACCGGCAATCATAGCCTGCAAAAGTGCCGTTTCATATTTGAAAAAGCGTGGAGTTGAAACAATTGGTGCCGAAGAAAGGTATCTTGCAATACGATTTATTGAGAATGCCATGAATATGAAAAACATTAAGATTTATGGCAAAAAGAAGGGTGACAACCGAAACGGTACAGTACTTTTTAATATCGGAGACATGGATAGCATTGAGGCGGCTGATATTCTTAATTCCGAGTATGGAATAGCACTTCGTGGCGGTTGGCATTGCGCATATTATTCTCATCTTGTGCTGGGAAGTGCCAAATCAGGTGCTTTGAGGCTTAGCTTCGGACCGTTTGACGGCGTGAATACTTTAGAAAAAATTACCGATGCGGTGTATAAAATGAGTAAAGTTCAACATACTAAAAAAGGGTGGAAATAAGCGATTTCTGCCCTTTTTATAAAGTGGAAAAATTTTTCTGTTTTTTTTGAAAAAGGTGTTGACAAATGTGGTTCGTTCTGTTATAATATCAAAGTCGGCAAGCAAAGCGACATAATATGCGGGTGTAGTTCAATGGTAGAATCCCAGCCTTCCAAGCTGGTCGTGTGGGTTCGATTCCCATCACCCGCTCCACACGCGCCTGTAGCTCAGTTGGATAGAGCAACTGCCTTCTAAGCAGTGGGCCAGGAGTTCGAATCTCTTCAGGCGCGCCACTTTTTTTATAAAGACCGGGAACGGTTAGTTCTTACGAAAAGGCATTATAACCTTTTCTTTTTTAGGAAAGATTTTAATGCGGCTAGATATGGTGGGTATAGTTCAGCTGGTTAGAGCGTCAGATTGTGGTCCTGAATGTCGTGGGTTCGAATCCCACTACCCACCCCACTTTTTATTTTCCATACAGGGATATAGCCAAGTCGGTAAGGCACCAGATTTTGATTCTGGCATTTCGTAGGTTCGAGTCCTGCTATCCCTGCCATACGGACCATTAGCTCAGTCGGTAGAGCACTTGACTTTTAATCAAGTTGTCCGGAGTTCGAATCTCCGATGGTTCACCAGCTCAAAACCGCTTAAACACTACGTTTGGGCGGTTTTTGATTTATTTTAAAATCTTTATTTTTTTCGTTTTGACTAACATTTGACTAACATTTTGACTAAATATCAGTTTAAATTTTTAAATAATTATTTAGTTTTTCCACTTCAGATACGCTTTGTTCTTTGTCTAAATGTGTGTATACATTTAATGTCATTTCTAATGAAGAGTGTCCTAAAAAATACTGGGCTGTTTTTACATCTACTCCCGCATAATATAAATTAGTTGCATACGTATGTCTGAATGTATGGGGTGTAAAATCAATCTGAACATTTTCTCCCATATTGTTTTTTAACGCTCTAATTATAGAATTCCAAAACTTTACAAATGAAGAATGTGTCATATATTCCCCGTTTTTCATTGTAAAAATTTTTTTATTATTTGAACTTTTAATGTAATCTTTTAAAAATGGAAGCAAACTATGGGGAATTGGAATTTTCCGAAAGCTGGCTTTTGATTTTGGTTCTTTTAGGCTACTGTTATTCCCTTTGAATAATAAACTTTTATTTACTGTTAATATTTCCTTGTCCAAATCAATATCGTCTGTTGTTAGGGCGAGTGCCTCTCCTCTTCTTAGTCCAGTATACAACATAATATACAAAAACAACCTTTGCTTATCTGTCAAAGGAGTATTATGAATTTCATGTAATTCGTCGTGACTCAACACTCTTTTTTCGTCGCTTTTAGCATTTATTGGTTGAATTCCGACCATAACATCTTTACAGATAAAACCTTCGATTTGTGCTTGTTTCATGAACTGCTTTATTGTTAGTTTGCATATTTCAGCAGTCCTGTGTTTATTTTCGGATATTATTCTATTTAGAAACCTTTGAATCTGAATAGGTTTAATTTCTGAAACCAATATACTCCCTAATTGTGGTTTTATATGGTTTTGTATTGCGTTCCAATACATCTGTTGTGTATTATAAGAAACATTCTGTTTATAAGTTTTAACCCATTCTATAGCCCATTCTCCGATGCTAACATCATCTGTTATTTTTATTCCTACATCAATATTCTCTTGGTATTCTCGCTCCTTTTTTTCGACCTCCTTTATGGTTTTTCCGTAAACTGTTCTCATTTTTCGACTTCCGTCGGGCTTATACCCAACAACAATTTGTTTGCAGTATCTTCCATCTGCTCTTTTTTTCATATTTTACCTCCTGTTTAACACAAAAAGGCGTATATGATATTTCTATAATATAATACCATATACACCCCAAATTTTCAATAGTTTTATTTTAATAGTTACGCATACTTATAGCATTTTTTGTGCTGCTGTTCTCTCCACTTCAAGAATTTTGGAATGTCAACGTACCAGTGTCCACATAGGTTATATGCCGGGAAATTATTAGAATGAACCCACTTCAAAGCGGTCGTTCGGGGAATATCATATTCTTTACAGAAGTTATTTAGTTTCATTTGTTTCTTTTCTGTCATCTTACTTACTCGTGCTTCCGAATCCGCCATTCCTGATACCCTCAGCATCATCGTCTTCTGTAATTCCATATTCAACAAAAACCCCTTGTACAAACGCTTTATTTTTTTCAATCGACATTTTATCATCCCCATGGGTATGGTTAACCTTAGCCATTATATGTCCTTCGTTGTTTGAGTTATAATAATCACTGTCAATTATACCTACCGTGTTTAACAGTTCAAAACCGAACTTAAACCCCATACCACTTCTCGGATACAACTTCAACACCCATCCATTTTCGATTTTGGCTCTTATACCTGTTGGAATAACAACTGGAGAGTCGGTGTTTATATTAACATCTATCGGGCAATAAAAATCATACCCCGCAGAGCCAATAGTTGCTCTCTGTGGTAACTTAATACTATTATATATATTTTGAATTGCTGTTTCGTTCATGAGATAATCGGGAAAACAAACAAGAAAATCCTTTTTGAATTGTTCATAACTTACTTTTTCAAATCTTGCAACTCGCTTCATATTAACCTCCGTTTTTATTCCGTTATAATATAAACTGGAACATTATGCTTAACGCCCAATCTATACGCTTCGGAATGTGATGAGACCGCAACATCAATACGGTTGCCTTTTATTACACTTCCAGTATCTTCGGAGGTATAAACCTTACCTTCTATTTCTACCTTGGCACCAAGGGGTATAACCTTTGGGTCTACAGCTATGGTTCTCCCAGGAGTAATTTCTGTTCCAATTGCGGTACCAATATAGCTACCATTGCATATTGAACACGAACAGTAGTGAGTTATTTTAAAATATCCTATAAACTTTTTACTGTTTTTTATCTTTTCTATCTTAGTTGTTAGAGAGATATTTTTATCTTTAAGACTATTTGCATAATCATTATATTCATGCCATTTTTGACTTAGTATAACATCCAACCCGTCATTTAGACTACCTTCTTCTCTCAACAAATTCGCTGTTATATGTAATTGGTTTTTAATTTCGGTAATCTTTTCTATTTTTGTGTTGTTTATTGATATTTGAGATTCGCATTCTTTAATTGTGTTCGCCTCAGCTATTTTAATGCCACACATCCTCAGATAGGAGAATATGATAATCGCACATATCAATATTATGACTATCTTATTGCGCTTTAACTTTTTCATCTATTCCCTCCTGTATCAATTTTAATTGCTCGTCTAGTTTTTTAACTGACATTATCTTATTATTTAGTCTAAATCTATATCCAGATTTTGACATCAGATTTAATACTGTCTTTTCAGGTATACATGATAAGAACTCTGTATTCATTACCACTTTATTTTTATCATTTATTACTTCAAATTTCATTATTCTTCAACCTTATAATATAAACCACAACAACACTCTCCTGTTGATGGTTGTTCCCTGAATTCTTTACAAGGACATTGAGTGTCTTCGTCTTTTACTAATTTGCAAGGGCAATAATTCCCATTCTCTCTTAATTGTTCTCTGATTTTTGTTACTAATTCTTTGTTGTCTGATACTTTAATTCTCATTAACTTATCCTTTCCGCTTTTTGATTCGGGCTGGCGAGTTTTACGCCCAGCACCTCGTCATAGTGTTTTTCATGTCCGGGGATAAAACGACCAAATTTTACTACGATATTATCGTATCTCTTTAAAATGTCGATTTTATTTGCAATTTCTTCTTTATAATATCCTGTATATATAACAATGTCATCCTGTGATTTTGCTCTGAATTTCTCTATAAATAATAACAATTCTGACCAAGAATCAAAGGGTTCAAGACCCTGCATTACCACAGCATCTATTATAGGGTTATTTAGATATTTTTCAATCGTTTCGTCAATATCTATATCGTATGTTTTTGACTTTGCTAATGGACTGTTTTGACAATGCTCCGCACCACATTTAAAGGTGCAGTGCGGGAACATTATCGTCATAGATACCTTTTTATAATTCACAAAGTCTTCGGTTATAAGACCTTTAACCTTCATTACTGAATCCTTTCAGCTTCTGCGTTAATATCTTTCCATTCTCTAAGATGATATTCTTCTTTTCTTTCTTTAGAATAGGTCGGCTCGGCTGTAAAGAAACCTACGATTCGGGTAAATTCAACCGTTGCTGGTAACCCACATACAGGACAGGTCGTTCCATAAAAAGCATGATTATTGTCGCAAGCCTGAATTCTTATATTAAAGGCAAAGTAAGTAACACCTTGGTCTGCAATATAGTTAACCATCTTCCAAGCCTTTTCAAAAGAGTCAAAAGGAGCATCGATATTATAATGTAGGATTGAACCACCCGAACAATATCCATCAAATTCAGAAGCAATTCTTACACGTTCCTGACCAGTGGTTTTGATTCCAAGAGGTATAAACTGATTGCCATACAAAGGAAGGTCATAAATCTTTGCCTTTGGATAGAAGAATTTATCTTTTTTCATCAGTTTGGCGGCAGCTGATTCACCCGGAATTTGCTCTGTATTTATCTGATAATCACAATTATTTTCTTTAATAAATTCGTCCGCTACTTCTCTAATGGTTTTGAAAATCTTTTCACCAAAAGCAGAAGCTTTCTCTGTATAGAAAGTGTTTCCAAATTCATCAACTTCAATATACTTAAACTTCTTCATTGTCTCATATATTCCAATAAAACCTACGGTGTTATATAGATGTTCAAAATCGACGAGATTGTATTCAAAGTTGGGGAGCAAACCTTTTTCAACATTTCGTTTAATAATATGTCTTACACAATCGAGAGCCATCAAATTAAGGTACACTCTCTTTTTGAGTTCTTCTATATAGGAGTCTTCATTTTTAGTATCGAGTGCAATTCTTGCAAGGTTTATTGTCGAAACTTTAACGGAGCCAACTTTTAATGCTGTTCCACCAATAGAGTTGAAATAACCAAGATTTTCTATATTACTCTTAAGTCTACAACAGTTAGATAAAGAATTTACACTGGAATCAATGAAAAGATTACTATCAGACCATTCCATATTATGTTTGATAGCCCACTTAGCAAAATCTTCATCAACAAATTTGCCGTCTTGTCTTAACAAACTAATTGTATTTACCGGGAACGTAAACATATTTTTATGTCTGGTTTCAGCCATAACTTCCATGTACCATTTCTGAAACTCAATTATTTCTTCTTCATAGTCAATCATAAATGTTCCGTCAGGGAATTCTGCCCCACCAAATAGTGCCTCAAAATACGGTCTGTCAAAAATAGATGTATTTGTGAACGCACACTGGCTACCATCTCTAACATAAGGCTGGTTAACTGCATAAATAAATCTCTGAAACTGCTGTTTTGCATAGTATTCAGGATTTCTTAAGAAATAATTTTCTTCAATATCTTTCTTCCAAAAATAATACATATAGGGTATTAAATTCGGAAGACCTACTGCGCCAGAACTTCTATTGCTAGCATAATTGATGTATTCCTTAATGAAATCTATAAATGTAATTAAGTGCTGTGCGGGTTCAGCATTTCTACCTTTCATAAAATACAAACCTTTTTCAGCCAAGTCCTTTAAGTCATAAGCAAAGCAATAATGCTTCATGGTAGTAGTGTTTGCATCATGCATGTATAACTGCCCTATCCACTCTGCTTCTAACCATTCGTTTGCTGCTTTAAAGCCATATTTCTTTTGAATTTCTATGTAAATTTTATTAAAGGCAATAAGTTTCTGATGTGGTTTAGGCATCTCTTTTTCAAGTGTGACAACATCTTTATGTTTAACATTGCTACTGCCGTCAATACTTACGTTAGCAACAGTATCTTCATCTACGAAGTTGTCCAAAAAATCAGTATAACTTAACTGACCGTCGTCAAATCCATTTATATTTGCGATATCGGTGCCGTACTCAGCCTGTAATTTATTATACTGTGTGGTAAAATTCTTGTTTAACTTAATGTTTATTTCCAATAATGTTTCCTCCTACTGATTATTTACCCATTGGATTGCTGTTTTATAGTTCATCACCACTCCGTCAACTTCTAACATCGGAGCCGACATAAAGCCCTTTTGTTTCATAAGGTCAACATCGTCTACTATATCGAATTCGATGTTTTTTTGTTTTAATTTTTTTTCTAAAACAACACAATTCACACAATGAGTTGAATATAATATTATTTTCATATAAGTACCTCCATTTGATTTGTTTTGCAACATACGTTCACTATATAATTATTCTCCCTTATCTAAGATAAAAATCTTGAATATAATCAAGCATTTCATCTATATTGTTGAATATGCGTTCACAAAACTCTTCTTGCCATTGGTGTAGTTCCTGACCACTTTCATTTAATCCGATTACCGGAATACCTCTATCATAAGCGATGGCTATTTCGGATTGCGTTCCAAGCGACCATTTATCATTGAAGTTCACAATTACTATTTCTGAGTTACGAAGTTTATGTAAGTCAAGTCTCATCACTTCAGTATTAGATTTATACTGTGGTGGGTCGTCTCGAAAATTGAAAAAGTCTTGTGGATTGCACACTCTTACTTTAAAATCACACTCACAGTTTTCAAGACTTTTCTTACAATAGAGTCGCCACTTATTGCCTTCATCAAAATTTTCTCTGCCGAACTTGCCCATACCACCTGCGAGATATGCAAAATATTTCACCTGTTATCACCAACCCTTTTCTGTAATTCAATAAGCTCCGCTTGCTGACGATTAACTAAATCAAGCACTTGAGTTAATAGAATATTTTTGCAACCTTCATGACACATATCTACATACTTATTTCTCGGACATTTTACCCCGACTCTAGGGTATACACAACACTCTAAAGCTTTTATAATCTCCATGTCGGTCATAAACTATCTCCTCAATATTTACTACAAGTTAAAGCAAATGGTTTGCCCTTTTCGAGAATGTGCTCGTCACAAATCACATCACACACAAACAGTTTAGCCACCCTTTCTAACTGTTCAAGCGTTCCATCATTTTCAATAATGTAATCATACTCATAATTTTCAACATCTCGGTCTGCGTGATTACTTTTAATTTTTATTGCATTAGGATTGCGAACTAATATAGTCTCAGCACCAAATGTCTCAACAGCACGAGCAATTTCTTCTGGCTCTCTTATATCAATTAGAAGAACGTCGGTGTCAATTAGGTTTCTTTTAAAATCCGTAACGATTGACAAAACATCTTTAAACGGAATGTCGTCATATTTAGTAAGCCTATCTTTCAAATCACTACAAAGGAGGCGATATTCTTCTGTTTTTGCTTTTTCTTCAATCCCTGCAACCTTAAGCATATCTTTAACTAAGTTAATGGATGAGTATTTATATGTAGGAATATATTTAGCTATTGCTCTTGCGAAGCTATCTTTACCATTTGTACCCGAACCATTAGTTATATAAATTTTCTTCAATTATCTTCCTCCTGTGTGCTATAAAAATATTCATTATATAAATCATACCTACCTTGAATGTCCAACCACGGAATTTGTTTATTATTATCTTTAGCCCACTTTATAAATTTACGTATATATCCACAGCAATAAAATTCAGGGCACCCAGCTCGATATATACAATTTGGAACGAGAACATTTGATAGTTCTTCTTGTCCAATATTTTTTATTTCTCTTTTAAGGTCTTCTGCATACTCCCTTGTTTCGTTAGATGCCTGTTCGCATAGTCTGTATCTAGATACATTGATAAGGGCTTGTGGATTTGCTTCAATGTCCATATCTACCAATGCATCCTGTCTTGCAGAATCTCTGTCGCACCCTGTTCTATCGGTTCTTTGAGTAGTTACCCACTTATCCCACCCCAGCCAATGTCTTGCAAAATGAACAGATATCCAAGATTTAATTCCATCCCAACTCCACTTTATTCTTCCTAATCTAATAGGAGAGTGCTCTGAGATAAGAATCTTTTTAATAAACTCTTTTGTTGCAGGAACACTTGTATCTTCTTTGTTTGAAGTATGGCGGCATTGGTTTTTAATTTCAGTCCAATCAATCTGTATTTTTTTAATTTTTGTTTTCAGGTTATATCACCTCAATTCACCATAAATTTCTTCAAGCCTTCTTTAACTTCGTAAGGTATATCACCATAGAATTCTACATTTACAGACTTGCTTAGATCCAAACTACACAACCCCATAATTGACTTTGCATCAACAGCAAAATGTCCTGATTTAACCACAACATCACCCGGGCACTTAGAAACTAATTTTACGAATCTCGCCAAATCTTTAATTTTGCTTAAAGATATCGTAGCTTCAGTTGCATTAAAACTTGGTTCAACATCTTCACATTTGCGACAAATCATTCGCCCTTCCGGGATTGTTTCGCCACACATTACACATCTTTCTTCGCTCACATCATTCCTCCTCTCGACAATACCACACTTTTGATTCGATGCCGTGATATTTAACAGCGCAATCTTCAGAACAGAATTTGTTGTCATTATCGTCTATATAGTATTCATAATCTTCAATCAACTCTTCACCGCACTGGTCACAATGACCTCGGATTTTAGGCTGGGGCGCATTGGGACAGCAAGGATGATGACCGCCTATCCAATGACAGTATTCGCACATTACAAGCCCTCCTTTTTATTTCTTTTATGAAACTTTTTAACAAACTTTTTATAATGAGAACATTTATTTCTTCGCCCACCATGGCACTTATAATTATAATCACACCAGATACATTCCGACACTTTTACTTTTTTATAACTGCTTCTTTTCCCCATATGCTCCTCTTAAAAGACTTGTTTTATTGACTTGATATTGTTATATTGCTCTTATCAACATTATAGTTTTCGGTCTTTGTTTTTCCGCAAACTCTACATCTGTATGTCGAACCTGCTGTACTTACACCACAACATTCCCATTGATGATAACCATTTATGCAATCCACTTGAGCTGTATAATTTGAACGATTATTTTCTTGGCAATCACAATATGGTGTAAATGGTGCATTCACTTTCTTGCATCTCGGACAAATCCAACCCTCTTTCATATTTGCTCCTTTCTCACTTTAAAAGCGTGGTTTTATTGGCATTTTTAGTCTATATATAGTGCTAAAAACAACATTTAACACTATATATAGTATTCTAAAATTATCATTCAAGTGTGTGGCTGATAAGATATTTAATAACTTCTACCGTCCACCCATTACCAAGCATTTCGTAAGCGTGAGTTTCGGCTGTAATAGAAAAGTCGTACCATTCCGGCACTGTCTGCAATCGCATACATTCTAAGACGGTGAGTTTGCGGATAATATAGAATCCATCGGCAAGGCTTATTTTATATTCCTTGCCTTTGAACGTAATAAAACCACGCTTTACTTCATAGACTTTATGCTTCTTGCCGTCTGCGCTACTTACAGCCATCGTGGGTTTGCCATCTTCATCCCATTCTACAGGCTCTGCAAATTCAGGAACTGGAATAGCATATAAACCAGTTTTACCACCTGCACCACCGCCACCAGAATTGATATTTACAGACTTACCCTCTGTGCTATAAATTCTAAACGCTTGGCTTGTACTTAATTCGCCATTAGGTCTTGGCAAAGCACCAACTCTTACAGTTTCAGCAACATAATCTCTAACTTGTTTATTTGGATTGTCTGGGAAAGCCTCTGACACCAAACTTCCTTCGCCATCGCCTTTGTATGCATAACTTACACCAAGAGGTCTTGCTTTATCAGGAACACCATAATCTGGCACTCGTTTAGCAACAGGTTCAAATTTTACTTGTGTATGGTGTTTCTTTAGATAATCTCTCGCATTACCCGCTTGGTGTTTAAGACAATAGGACTTGTCCCTATCTGCAATACCATCTTCAAGAATATCCTGAAGAATTATGCCTTTGTCTTCTGGCAATTCAACGTGAACCTGACTATATGTTCCATCAGGATTTCTTTTGCCGAGCCAATAAATTCTTTGTCTTTGCTGTGCTGATAACAATGAAGAGTTAAATACTATAGGTTTGAATCCTATAATTTTAGATATTTCTTCCTGAACCGCCTGTGCCATAGACTTGTTATTTTCAAATAAGAAAAATTTAGGCTGCGCTACCTGAACGGCTTCCCAAGCCTTTTCAAACATATCCCAACCTTCACCACAATAAGGTTTTGTTTCTCTATCTTTCTTTTGGGCAATAGAAAATTTAGTGCATGGGAAACCTGCTAATATGTAATCAAAGCCTTTAAACTCTGTGAAGTCTGCTTTGAAAATATCACCTCGTTGCTCTATGTTAGGGAAATTATGCGATGCAACTAATGCCGGGAAACCAAATTCACCAGCACCCTTTTTACCAACTGACTTAACGTCATATTCATAAGCAACATACCTTTCGATTTGGTCAGCTAAACCAAGTTCTGTAAAGGTAATCATTCCGCACGACATGCCGTCGTACAATCCTAAAATCTTCAATAATCACATTTGAGTAAACTATAGTTTTACGATGCATCAAACTCTTACTCCTTTCGTAATTTTCTGTACAATATATTATTCTCTCTTTACGAGAGAATTTTTTACTTAATTTTCACTTTAAAACGAGCGTTTTATTTCCATTTTTCTAAAAGTTCAGGATGTTTTAATGGGCAATTTTCGTCGCTACATTCAGGATAGTGTGCGTTATGTATACCATCTTTCCTTTTGATTTCAGAATAGTGCCCACAAAGAATTGTTTCATGGACATTTTTTGTAAAAACATCATCTAATGCTCTACGTTTACAATCACAATTTTCAATTATTCTTGCCAATCATTTACCTCCTTATATAAAAATGGCTGGGATGGTGCGATTCGAACACACGAATACAGGAGTCAAAGTCCCGTGCCTTACCACTTGGCGACACCCCAGTATTGTGCCAGTCTATCCCGGCTGTCAAAAGTCTTTCCTTTTTGTCATATCATCATAGAGGGTTTTATTTAGGATAGGTCGGACTCGAACCGACGACACAATTTCCTCTTGCCAACTGAGTTACTATCCTGTGTGGGTGGTTCTGTGAAATTGCCGTTTTCACTTCCGTGAGGAAATTCCCCAAATAAGACCAACCACCTTAGCCTTTTAAGCCACGAGTAGTCTATTATCCATGGAAGCCCCTCGTGCGAGCTATTCTTTCTCCTGAATAAGGCTTGTCCTTGTCGGACTAACTTGGCTGTTTCCTCTTTCGGTCTATGTGTGCACCATAGCACCTTAGTCTTACTGGACATTTAACTATCATGTAAAGATAGCACCTATAATATTATTCTCCATACAATGCAAACAAAAATATCAAAAACCAAAACAAGTCATTTAATGGATATGTAGTATCAAACATTGTCATAAACGGCATATTGCATACATCTAAAATCCAAAAAATTATTATTGACGTTCTTATTAAATATCTCAATTTTAATCACCTTATATAAATTCATCTTCCAAAACTACCACATTACATTCACCTGTATGAGCAGTGCAACGGTCAATACCAATAATACCTTCAGCGAAACAAGGTTCCCAAATAGCATCCTTGCCGAATTCGCTTTTGCAACGACCAAACATTTTATGACCTGTACTACAATGCCAGTGACCGAATACTATTGTTTTGCCTGTTTTGTTAAGATCTAAAAAGTGCATATCAAACGGATTCCCCCACATCGCTTCTTCCCAATTGTTATCAGAAGCATCTCTCCAGTTTTCATCATATTTGCAATAGCCGTCATTTTGAGAAATGAGAGGAATCCAACTATGAACAAAAATATAATTTCGAGTTTCAAAATAATTCACTAATAACTCTCTATATCTCGCCAGTTTATTCCAAGTTATCTGACAGCACTCATCGAATGATCTTCCATAACCAGCTCCGCCAATGTCTTGAATTGTTTTACGAGTGCCATTAGAAGAGTCGTAAGAATAAGGAAATTCTCTCGTACAACATTCTTCAAGCAAAGTATCGTGGTTGCCTTTTACGAGTATTTTTCTTTCAAGAGACATAAGAAAGTGCAATACCCCTTCGCTCTCATTACCTCTATCAAAGCAATCACCACAAACTATTAACCAATGTTCTTCGTTGTTTGGGTCAAACCCAGCTTCGTCAAGTGCTTTCTTTAATGGTGTATAAAAACTATGTATATCCGAGGTTACAAAAAACTTTGGCATTTACACTCTCCTTTCTCTTTAAAACTCAAATTTCATCTGCTCTTACTGGTCTTATAGTGCCTTTCCCGAACATATCTTTAAAAAAATCTTCTTGACATTTGAAACGTTCTAAAGCTTCTAATGCATCCGCAACTCTTTCACACATCTGACCGTTATGTTGAGTTGTATATCTCTTTTGTAATGACTGAAAATGCTTAATTGTTTTATTTATATCATTCATATTAGAACTACCTCACCTAATTATTCTCCGAATTTTTTTGAAACAATTTTGATTTTGTGACCGAACTTCTTTTCGATTTCTTCCATTGTTACTTCTTGAACTTTTTCTTTTACAAGTGTAATGTTAAATAACTCACCTGTCGGTGTTTTAGAAACGCCAAAAGATATATCTTCCCCATACCTACCCAATGGTTTGTATAATGTAACAATTGCTTTTCTTTCAAACGGAGAAGACTCTACTTTGACCTCTCTTAGTTTTAAATCAAAGTTGATTTTATCAACGTGTCCTTTAAAGATTCCAAAATCATTTTCATAGTCAAAATCAAGCCTTAAATAATATTTGTCTTCTTCTTTATAAAGTTCATAAGATTCGTTAGTAATTTTCGTTTCGTTTATATGTATCTTGCTTTCTATCAATAATATCCTCCTTTTCTCGATAAAAGAGAAATTCTATCAGTTGTTTTTAGACTCATACATTCTTTCAGCAAACTTTTCTGCGTTGGTTTCAGCCTCTTTGTTTGATAACTCGATTATTTTATTTAACATTTCACAATAAGGCTCTTTTGATTTTGTTATATCCTTAATGATTTTGTCGGCTGTTTTTTGACCTGCACTACTTTTTACATACTCATACAAATGAGAATAAGCAACTGCCAAACCTAAATTGTATGCCTTATATTCATTGCTATTATAGTCATCACAATGTAAATCTAACCCGATTTTGCATCTTGGTTTTGTAGTCAAGTCTTTACTTAAAGACATATCAGATTTAACAACATCGACCATATCATATATAGAAAAAATTCTTTCTTTGCCGTCGTCGCATAACACTTTTATATCTATACTGAGAATCTTTTCGACTTGAGGATTTTTAGGATTCATATTTATATCAGGTTCGTATGCTTCGCAAGTGCTATTAGGAGCACAGTAGCATCTGTCGCCCTTCTTTTTACAAGTTTCACAAATCTGTGCCATATCTTACTCCTCGTCATCACGTGATGTTGCTGCAATCTGTTCGATTTGGATGCTTGGTATTTCGCCCGGACACCAAGAAATACTAAATTCTGTCGTCATATCATTTGTGAGTTCCTTACCATTTCTAATTACCATTGGAACTTTGCCATCTTCACTATAAATAAAAAGTCCATGGCTATATTTGTCACACAAAGCATTAGTAAGTGCCTCAATTGTTCTTTGCTGAGATTTAATCACATCTTTTATATGTTTGTTGTCGCTTGTCATTTCTTTAATTTGTCGATAACCTGCATTCACCTCTCTGAGAAGTGTTTCTGCTCTATTATTTACAGAATTTAAAACTCCGCTAATTTGCTTTCTTATTCTAAATTCAGCATCTTCAATTTTTTTGCTTTTGCCAAACAATTTAAACCATCCTCCATCACGTTTTTCTTTTATTGAATGTATGTATGTTTCTAACTCATTGAAATTACTATCTATAACTTCTTTTACATGAGCACCGCTATCTCCATTCTGCCATGTTCTCAAATTTAAACCTCCGTTTTTCTCTCGTTTTCTCTGTTTTTCTCGCTTTTTCAAAACCATTTTCACTATGAAATCTCAGTTTTATTGGGTATCTACTTTTTGACCCTTATAAAGAATAGTTTGTTGATAAATCTGGCTTTCGGTTCAAAGCAAATGTAGAATCTGCCGATATGTATATATTTAACTTTGTCTTTGAAGTCAGTGGTTATATCATCCCATCGCTTTTTCTCGACAGGTTTTACAACGTTTTGCCATTGCTTAAATATAATCATACCCAAAACGCCGACTGGTATTACAACAATTAAAACTGGAAAAGCCACTACCCACGAATACCAAGTCTTGTAATACCAATCAAAATGTTCAGATATCATTTCAAACACTCCCAGTGTAACCCAACAAAAGAGAAACCCCATTATAAAATTAATCATCAATATCATCCTCCAACCAAGGTTTTAGTGTCTGAGCAAAATTATTGAAAGCATCAGACGCTTCTTTAGCTGATATTCCTGCTTTCCACATTGCTTTGCTGGCTGATTGAAAATTGTGTGCAGCTTTTATACGAAGCAACACTGCTTTATTAAGATAGACATCTTTATATGTAAGCCACTTTGAGTCCACATAACCATCAAGATATTTTTGAAGATCTTTCTTTAAATGGTTCTCGGCTATAATTTTGCATCTATATTTATATTCTCTTTTAGAAAGTTGATTTTTCATTTAATCTTCGCCCTTCTCGTCAAGAACACCATTTTCTTTCATTTCCTTGGCAATTCTCAAATTCATAAAACTTAACTGTTTCTCACATTCCATTCGTATGTCGCAATAAAGTTTTGCAACATCATCAAGGTGGTAGCACTCTGCAAAAGCCTCTTTTACTAATGTTACTATTTTATCGTTCATTGTTATTCACTCACCATCCTCTTATAAGCCATTTAATCAATTCCCAAATCAGTTTTATAACTTGTCCTCTATCAAGCCTTATACCCTCACAGGTGTAGTCGCCAACTCTTCTTTCTCTCAGGAAAGATTTATGAGCATCTTTGTCGTAGCCCATAACATCACGAGGAACCTCACCATATACTCTTAAGAACCAATCGTAATGCTCTTGGTCTGTCTTCTCTCTACAATTGATTCTTAAATAAGTCTTGCCTACCGTGTTACTTGTATATCCTTCAATAATACCCATTGCCTCCGGGTCTCTATCCGTATCTTTTGTATAGGTTCTATCTACTATTTTAAATGCCATACTCTACTCCTCTATAAACAATAGATGGTCACTTCCGCCTTCGTATTGCAGTATGAATTCGTAATACTCCCAATGACCATCGTCACAACAAACTCTATCTCTCATAATATCAAACTGGTCTACACTATGATAATTATGACCATCTCTAAAATACAATTGTGGCGCAACATTATCTTCTAATAAAGCGTCAACACACAATGACAATGCTTTCTTTAATGTAATTGGTTTCATTATTCACCTCATTTGTTATACCAAGCCACAAATACTGCGCCGCCTTCTTTTGCCTTTTGAAGAAAAGATGCATCGCAACGCATACCGCCCATTTCCTCTCCGTTTTCATCAAGTAAATCGCCAAAACCATCAAAATCATTAATTGAACCACGACTAACCCAATCGATACATTCATCTATTGGCATTATCAAGCCACAGTCGTCTTTTACAGTCAACTCGATAGCTTGAGCATAAATCTCTTCCAGAGATTCTTTTTGTTCGTGTTTTTCATAATTAAATTTATCTGTTTCTAACGGTTTAATTTTTTCTGCATAGGCATTCATTAGAACGCCAATCTCCCAAGTCATATTAAAACTCATTTTTACCTCCAAATTATATCCCGATAAAAGTCCTATTCTATCACCAAAATCGTGTCTTAAAACCCGCATAAACACTGGGTTTCAGGATTTTGATTTTTTATTAAAACGGCAAACCATCAATTGCGTGAACATTTTTCTGTTCACCACAACAATAACGTACCACTTTTTCATAAGCACGATTATTTATGTATGTTTCAATACCTTTGTTAGCATATGCAAGGACTTTCTTTAGAGGAAAGTATGCCCCAAATTTCTCTGCAATCTGTTCTACGCCATGACCAGAAATCATATCGCTTGTTGCAGTAGCTACAGTTTCGCCTTTTGAAGTGTCAACCCATAATACATCGCCTTTGACCGGATGCATACCTTCGGGAACTTCAAACAGATATTCTTTATTAAGTGCATCGTGTTTTGCAAAAATAATATTCATACTTCTTTCTCCTCTAATCAATAACTACTTTTTCTACGCTTAGATTTCATTCGTTTAATACTTATTCTCTCTTTGACATAGTTCTTAGGACTTGTAATTACATCGAGCATTTCTGCACTTTCATCTAATCCTATCTCCATACCTCTGGCAACAAACTTAGGAATTCTTGTGAGAATGCTTGCAACATCTCTTGCTCTCAATTTGTTGAATACAAGTTTATTGCTGTTAAGAAAATCCCAATCAACTAAGTTGTGTAACCCTTCAGAATCGTAGTAGAACATATTGTGTTTGAAATCAAACTTACCAACTTCTGTTTCTGCATCACCATACCATTTTGTAACAAACTGATATTTGCCGTATGTAATCGCATTTTCAGAGGTGTAATTACAAGAGTTTTCTTTAAAATACTGTTGTACTTTTGTAAGAGCAGCTTTGTTTTTGCAGAAAATGTCGTAATCTTTTGGTTTTTTATCGTTCCAAATACTATAAATACAGCCACCAGCAATGTAAAAATCATTAAAATTAAATACGCTTTTTGGTAATTTAAGTTCAATATCTTTTACAATCTCATCTAATGCGATCTTAACTTTTTCAATATTATCCTCAAGAGAAACTTTGGGGTTTTCTTCTTCACTACTTTCCGCATCTGATTCATCAGGCGGTGCAAACCCCACATCCTGACATTTTTGACATAAGCCGCTTATAAAATATTCTCGTATACTCAGCTTATCTCTATATTCTTTTGTTAAATCAATTTCTTTACCACACATGGGACATTTACCATTAAAATCTAAAATATTAACTCCCATAATTCACATCCTAACATATCTTATATTGGTCAACCCACCACTCTTTTTCTGAACTCTTAGTCCATTCGCCATTGACCTTTTTTCTCTTAAAATCTTTATGTTGGTCTAAAACTTGAATGATGTCTCCTCGTTTTAAAGGATTCTGTCTAAACAAATCCTTCTTCATTTTTACAGTTATCTCATTACCATTGGCGAGAGCATATAATTTAATCTTTGGTGAATAATCTACATTCAAATCTGTAACAACACAATAACCGGAATACTTTTTATCAATGATGTCAAGATATTCTAAAACTTCATATCTGTATTGAATAACTTCTTTTTCTGTGGTTGTTATATCTTTATATTCTCTCATTATTTCATCAATAATGGTTCTTGCATCTATTTTCACAAAAGTATCAGGAGTTTCGTTTTCACAATGTCTTCTCAGTATATCGAAATCTAATTCCTGCTCATATGCTTTATTTTTTTTGTATTGTGTCAAGAATCTTTTACTTGATTTACTATAAAACATTTGGAAAACTTCAAATAATTTTTCGAGATACTTTATATTGCCAAATTCACTAAAGTAGTTGATTTTTATCAACTCAGATATTCGTGTTTCTGCTATTCCGTTCTGTCGTAGTTCTAATAGCAAATCAACAAAACTGTCATAGTGATTATCCTTTAACGAATATAGGAAGTCTGCAATCTTGTTTGAAAAACCTTTTATTGATAACAATGATGGGTTTATATATTTATTCTCTTTATCAATGGAAAACTCTCGGTTATCAAGCCTAAACTTGTAGTCTCCATTTCTTATACCGAAAGCCTGTTGCATTTCTTTTTTATAAGCAGTTACTTTATTCTTTTCGCCTTTTTCTGATAAGTGCTGCATCATAACCGAATAGAATTCATACGGGTAATGTGCTTTTAGATATGCTCCATAAACACTATCGTAAGCATACGAATATGCATGAGATGCGTTAAATGCGTACTTTGAAAAGGCTTCCATAATACTCCAAGTCTTTTCAAAACCATCTTCGGTGCCAGTATGTGCAACCCAACTCTTGATGAGTTTTGCTTTAAGGTCAGCTAATTCTTTTTCTTTGAACTTCTTTTTGCTGATCTTCTTGATAATTGCATAGGTTTCGGTCTGTTCAATGCCAAGCCAACCAAGATATGTCATAATATTTTCCTGATACATTATGTAGTGAAAACTATCTTTTAATAGATTATCAAGTTCTTTGACACCAGTTGAATATGGTTTTCTGTCCAAGAAATTGTCAAGCTGTGTCTTAAATCCCGGTCTTAAAGCACTTACTAAGGCAGTTAGTTCTTGCATATTTTTAGGTTTATACCTCATAGAACAGCCTCTTGCAAAGTCCGACTCCATCTGATTCACGCCCAAAGTATAGCCCTTTTCATACAGTTCCCAAGTTTTTTTGTCGTTTTCAACTATTTTTGTCATATCAGGAACTGAATAAGTTGGTATTCCAACCTTGTCGAAGACCTTATTTATGGTTAACCATACATCAACTTTAAGCAAATCGTTCTTAACAAACTTATAATTTTCGGCAACCATACCGTCAATTACAGTCGTAATTACGCTTTTGCTCTCAACATCTTCGCCCTTTTTGTTTTCAGGAACACATCTTATTAAGCCGATTTCTCTCTTAATATCTCCCCCATATATCAAATATCCGCAAGGAGCTTGTGATTTTGCATTGATAATACCTCTATACTTTTTACTTTCGTCAAGGTATTTGTGGTATCTCGAATCAACGAAATCGTAAATATCAAGTGCTTCTTTTTCTTCTGGTGTATCAGCGTGTTTCAATGCAGTTTCATATGCACGGATTTCAGATGTGATATTATTTGCGATATCAAAATCAAGGTTTTGAGATTTTGCATACAACTTAAATGCAGACGATGCCTGTAAAGGCTTATAAGAAATCATAGGATAAGCATGTCCACCGCTACCATAAATTTCTGTCATTATCTCATCTTGTGCTTCGGCAAAAATCTCAGGTGTACCTAAATTCAAGTCCAAATCAGGTAAAGATTTTGTCTCTAAGATTCTTGTTTTCGACATAAATCTGTCGGGATACAGTTTTACAGGTGAGATAAAGCGGTCTATATCACTAAATCCCAACAAAGAATTCACATAATAAGAAACACCACTACCTCTGCCGGACTTAGTAATTATTCCACCTTTAGATAAACCACGTTCAACTAATTTATAGTCAATAATAAAATAATCTGTCATTTTTGTACCGATAATGGCATCAAGTTCATAGTTGATTCCATCGGTGTATTCCTGCCATCTATCTTCGCTAATAGTGTTTTTTATATTATCCCATTGTAATGATACAAGATTTTTTAAAACATTGTCTTTTTCTTCTTGTGTCATACTTAAATCACTTGATGGCAATTTTATGTCTTTATCAAAATACAAATCATCAAAATCAAGCAATAGGTCTGTATTTTTCATGCATCTCTCTATTTCTTCTTCGGAGAGAATGCCCTGTGTCCTAAGTCGGTTTCTTACTGTTTCATCATCAGGATAATCCATATACCATCCTGATTCTTCGTCTTCGTCTTTTATGTAATTCTTTCTTCGTGTAGAAATATAATTATCTCGCTCAACAAAATCTTCTTCATAAATGTAATGGCTATCATACCCAAAGATGATATCAATGCCATATTTTTTACTCAGTTCCAAAATCCTTTTGTTAAGTTGTTTTTGTGCGTCTGTGTTGTGGCACTGAATCTCCAAGAAGAAGTTATCTCCAAAATGCTTATGTAACTGTACTGTTATATCTTCAATATCATCATACTTCCAGTATGCAAGACAAGCAGTAGTTACCATAACATTTTCAGGTTTTATTCTCATTAGCAATTCCAAATCTATTCTTGGCTGACCATAATATCCATCAATATTCGCATCAGATAATGCTTCGTTAATATCACGTCTGCCCTCTTCATTTTTTGCAAGTAGAATCATATGACAATTACTTCTGTCTCGCTGCATTACATAATTGCCGTCTTTATCTGTCTTATATTCACCTGACTTTTTATCTTTAACTGGATATTCTTTTTTTCTGTCTTTAACCCAGTAAGCCTCAGTTCCAAAGACAAATTTAAGAAGTTCTTTTTTGTATTCTTCCTGAGTAATAGTTCCTTCTTCAAGTTTTTTTCTTGCCTTTTCATTATTCTTTTCAACAAGTTCATAAGGAACATAGTAATTTGATTGAAAGCCATGTTCAACACTCGATATTACCTTATGTCCAAGTTCCTTTGCTCTTTCTACATATGCTTCATATGATGTTGGACAATCAGCAACCAAGGCATTAGTAAACCAACTATGTTTATGATAATTTTGCAAACAATCACTCCTGTTCCTTATAATCTGTATTCACACGCACAATTTCTCATATCGCAAAGATTCTGACAAAAATATGCAGATGGATTTGGCAACCAAGCCGTTTCGTTTTCTATTGCTTTGACGGTATCTTCCGCCCATTGTTTTGCTTCTTCAAACTCTTCGTCATCAAACTCCACCTCAAGCCAATTCCTATCTTTAAAAAGATTCCATATTAAGTATTTTGGTTTAACGCCATATTCTTCTATTACCGGAATGGAATATAGGTAAAGTTGTCTTTTAAACTTCAAAACATCTTTCTTGTTTTGTTGGCTAACAGTTCCGTTTTTAT
>JAZPZI010000026.1:0-84913 GCA_045544615.1 Clostridia bacterium | reverse complement strand
CCCTGAACCTTGGACAGGAAATATAGGTACTATGACATCAATCGAAGAATTTACAAAGATGTGTAACTGGATGGTTGATGAATATATTCCAAACATCGCAATCGGACCTGTTGGTAAGAATACAGTATTTATCGATAACCTGAACGAAATCGGCGAAGGACACTATATCTATCCATCAGAAGAAAACGGTTGGAAGTTCATGGATGCTATAAGAGATGCTTTCTGCCCTGATGCAGGTGAACACGAAGACCCTGTTCCTACAGAAAGTCAGTTGGAAAGAGTTAATGTACTGTATGACCAGACAAGAATCGGGCACAAAACTGAAAGTGCAATAAAGACGGTGGATGAATATCCTACAAAGGTTATACATGGCTGGTATTTTGAAGATGGCGTTGATGGCTGGACCTTTAGTGATGATGTCGAATCCTATGAGGCAGTAAACGGGGCATTACATCTAACAGCCGCCGGCACCGACCCTGTTATGTTCTGCCGAGACTTAAGCATCGACACTGAGGATGTATATTACATAAAGACAAGAATCAAGAAAACTTCATCAACAAATAATAGAAGTGAATTTTTCTTCGCTACCTCTGATTATCCAACTATAGTATGGCAACAATATTTTGACTTCTACACCGAAGGTGAAGACTATATTGACTATTATGTTGATGTTAATCAAAGAAAAGAATACTGGACCGGAACGTTACAGACCTTAAGATTCGACCCATTTGACGGCTTGGGTGAATGTTGGATTGACTCTATCGAACTAATCGGAAACTTTGATGTGGCAACAAACAGAACTGTTATTGACGGAAACGTCAAGCTGTTAGAGCCAAAAGCAGTAAACGGCGAGGGTATGCTGCCGCTTGTTGAAACCTTAAAAGCCTTTACTGAAACAAGCAAATTCGAGTGGAATGCAGCTTATGATGATGAAAATACCTTTATGATTGGTAATGATATTTATACTACCACAGTAGGAAAGTCAAGCTACGTAAAAAATGGCCAAGAGATTGCACTAACCACTCCTTTTGCGAAGGTTGACGGCTTAGTATATGCACCGCTCAGCTTTTTCAAGGATTTCGTCGGAGCCCACAGTACAGCATATATGCCTGATAGCAACATTGCGTGCTTCTATACCAGCAATATCAGTGTCAAAAAAGCGTTTAGTCTTTTCAATCTCAAGTGTACAATCACATTGAGCTCAAAAAGCAGTATAAAAGGTACAGTAATTGCAGCATTATATGATTCAAAAGACAATTTGATAGAAATACACACATACAATGCAGCATCTTCTATCCCTGCATCCTTTAGTTCAAGAAATGGAAGCTATTTGAAGGTATTTTGGTGGAAGGATTTAGATTTACAAAAACCTGTTTGTAATTCTGTAACCAAAGATCTTTAATAAGCCAATTAGATTTTTACAGCATTTATAAACATCTAAGCTAATATTAAAATCAGGCATTTAAAAAGTCATGATACCAATAATCGGTATCATGACTTTTTTGTATAACAAAAAGCAAGTCATTCTAAAAATGACTTGCTTAATGGTGGCGGAGAAGGAGGGATTTGAACCCTCGCGCCAGTTTCCCGACCTACACCCTTAGCAGGGGCGCCTCTTCGGCCTCTTGAGTACTTCTCCGTAGATAAAAATAGCATACATTTCCGATTGCGGCCTAAGCAAAAGTAATTTGCATGCGTACTCCTCTATATTTAGATAAAAAAAATGTGGAGGAGAGAGTGGGATTCGAACCCACGGACGCTCGCACGTCACCGGTTTTCAAGACCGGCTCTTTCAACCGCTCAGACATCTCTCCATGCCGTCAACACAAAATATTATAGCAGATACATCGTTCTTTGTCAAGAACTTTTTTGAAACTTTTTTTATTTTTTTAAAAAACCGTGCATCAGGCTTTCCAATGCACGGTTTTTCATTATTTACTCAATATTTCAACAGCCTTCTGAAGTTGCAAATCCTCCTCGTAAGTGAGGCTTGACACAGACTTATTTACATTAAGGCTTACCGGAACATGAGGCTCTATTCCCTTTTCGTGTATACACTCGCCCGACGGTGTGAAGTATCTCGACGAGGTTATTACCAAACCCGAATTATCATAAAGCGGAATAATTGTCTGCACAACGCCCTTTCCGAATGTTTTCTCGCCAACCAAAGTCGCAACTTTATAGTCTCTCAGTGCTCCCGAGAGAACCTCTGATGCCGAAGCGCTGCCGCCGTTTATCAAGACAGCCATCGGAAGCGATACTGCATTTTCGTCCGAGTTATAGTACACTCTTTCACCAAATTTATCCTCTGTATAAAGAATCGTTCCGCTCGGCAACAGATAGTCAGCAATTCCCTTTACCATATCAAGGTCACCGCCCGGATTGTTTCTCAGGTCAATTATAAGCGACTTTATATTCTGACTCTTTAGCGACTCCATATTCTCAATAAAGTCCTCAAGGGTATCTTTTGAGTTCTCAACCTTTGCATCCTTTATGCAAAACTGCGTGATTCTTAAATATCCGATGCCATTATCAAGCACTTTTGATGTTACAGTATCCTGTTCAATATGCGACCTTACAACCGGCACAACAAGCCTTTTTCCGTCACGCTCTATTCCAAGAGTCACAGTTTCGCCCTCGGGATTCTCCGCATCTGTTCCCCTGATTGCTGAAACCAGATCATCCATTTTGTCAGCCGGGTATTCAGTCCCGTTAACAGATACGATATAATCACCGCTTAATATTCCTGCTTTTTCTGCCGCAGCACCCTCGGTAACAGATACCACAAGCACCTTATTGACACTCGCATCAGGTGTTACGGTAACGCCTATTCCGACATAATTGTTTTTGACCTCTTCCATAAACTTTTGAAACTCTTCGCTTGAATAATAATGGGTATACTCATCCCCTGCAGTCTCAAGCATAGCTTTTGATGCGGCATCGGTCATTGCTTTTCTGTCGATATCATAAACAAGAAAATTATCCAGAACATCCATTACGTTTTTGAGCTTGTAATCTGCACCATCTCTTGACTGAACATACATGACATCCTTTACCGTCATTGTTATAAGACAGGTTACAAGTGCGGTTACTGCTACCGTCATAAAAGTCTTTTTCATACATTCTCTCCCTTTTTCGGTTTGTTTTCATTATATGCTCCAAACCTCTATAAAAATTCAAAAAACATGGGGAGGTTTTCCCTCCCCTGTCAGTTTTTAAAAGAAACTCATTGGATTTACAAGGCTTCCGTTTTTGCTTATCTCAAAGTGAATATGCGGACCGGTTGAGTTTCCTGTCGAACCGCATTTTGCGATTACCTGACCTCTTGATACAGAGTCTCCAACCGAGACGCAAAGTCTGCTGTTATGAGCATAGAGAGTTGT
Source organism: Clostridia bacterium (assembly GCA_045544615.1). Lineage (GTDB taxonomy): Bacteria > Bacillota > Clostridia > UBA1381 > UBA1381 > CAKSFT01. Next base: position 81,530 of record JAZPZI010000026.1, on the reverse strand, counting down.
ATAGCCGTTTCCGTGGTCGATAACTACATAATTTCCGTAGCTTCTGCCAAATCCTGCAACTATAACCGTTCCCGAATCGGCGGCAAGTACATTAGTGCCACTCGGTGCACCAATGTCAATACCACGGTGCATGCTTGTTGCGGCGGCGTTTGGCTTTTCACGTCTGCCATAGTATGATGTAACCCTCGTCGATGCAGCAGATGGCCACACAAACTGTCCTGTTCCCTTGTTGACAGTCTTACCGCTCGAACTGTTTGATGACTGCGCCTTCTTGATCTGTGCCTGAATTGCACTATATTCAGCTTCTGCTTCTTTTTCTTCCTTCTCAAGCGCCTTGATGTCGGCATTCAAGCTATCAATTATTGCCTGTTTTTCAGACTGAAGTTCCTTGAGTTCTGAACGCTTGCCTTCCAGGATATTCTTTGCGCTGACAACCTCGTCACGTTCCTTTTCAACAATCTTCTTCGCTTCTTCAACCTCGGTCTGAGTTGTGATGTACTCATTTATAACCTTCTGGTCGTGAGTTACAATCTCCTTTAAGAGCGAAATCTTTGTGAGCAGGTCGCTGAATCCGTCTGCCTGTAAAAGTATTTCGATATATGATACTCCACCGTATTCATATGTGATTCTCATACGTTCCTGGAGTCTTTCTCTGTTGTTGTCTATCTGCGTTTGCAGTTCTGTGATTCTTGCGTTCTTCTCGGCAATTTCAGCATCCTTTTCGGCGATTACCGATTCGGTATCTTCAATATCCGCCTCAAGTGCACCGATTTTTATATCAAGCTCGATTCGCTTTTCAACCTGGGCATCCTTTTCCTTTTCCTTTGCCTTAATCTTTTTGCTTGCTTCTTCTGCTTCCTTCTTACGCTCATTCATTTCCTTCTGAAGCTCGCTTACACTTTTGGCGGCAAGTACAGGATAGCTCAAAACACTGCAAATCGAGAAAATCGCAAGTGCAAGTGATAGTGCTCTATATTTTTTCATGCCTTCCTCCTATTAAACGTTCAGATACTTACGCATTGAAATCAAACTTCCAACCATACCAATCATACAACCGGTAAGTGCGAACAATAATCCAAAGCTTGGTGCAATGCTTCCGTATGGCAAAAGTTCAAATACAGGCATTGCTCCTGCAATATAGTTCATAATCGCAATATATCCCCAGGACATAAAACCGAATGCCACCAATGCACCGATAAATCCGATTATAACACCTTCCATAATGAACGGGATTCTGATGAATCTGTCGGTTGCACCGATGTATTTCATAATATTGATTTCTTTTCTTCTGTTGAATACTGTAAGTCTGATTGTGTTTGCCATAATAACAACTGCAACTATGAGCAACAAAATCATCATAAGAATTGTAACTCTCTTTACGGCATCCGAAAGGCTTACTACGACATTTACTATATCCTGCTTGTTCTGGACATCTTCAATATCGGCAATCTTTGTGAGCTCATCGACAGTGTTTCCCGTCTGCTCGATATCAACAAGGCGCACCTTGTATGAATCACGGAATGTGTCATTTTCAAGACCCTCGGCAAGCTTTGCATTGCCGTCAAACATATCCTCTATTACATACGCCATCGCATCTTCTTTTGTGAATATTTCGGCTTCCTTGACATTAGTGAGTGCAAGGATTTCGTCTCTGATAGCTGATACTCGCTCTGCAGATGTTCCGTCCTTGATATACACCTGGACTTCACACTGATCCTTTACCTGGTCGGTTATGTAGTTTACATTCTGCGACAATACGGTAAAGAGTCCCAGAATAAGCAAACAACAGGTGATAGTAAATAGCGAAGCGATTGTCATAAGTCCGTTTCTGAAGATGTTTTTCTTCGCCTGTGAGAATGAATACTTGAATTTACTGAATCTCATTGCCGTATTCACCTCCCAGTTCGTCTCTTATAATCTTGCCGTCTGAAACCACGATTACTCGCTTTTTCATAGCATCAACTATTTCCTTTGCATGGGTTGCCATAATAATTGTTGTACCCATCGCATTGATATTTTCAAAAAGTTCCATAATTTCCATTGCGGTACTTGGGTTTAAGTTACCTGTAGGCTCGTCCGCAATAAGGATTGTCGGATTATTTACAAGAGCTCTTGCCAGAGCAACGCTTTGCTGTTCACCCCCCGAGAGTTCTCTTGGGAAAACCTTTGCTTTATGGCTGAGTCCTACCTGATTTAAAACAACAGGAACTCTTCTTCTGATCTCTCTTTTCGATGCACCTACAACCTGCATTGCAAACTCTACATTTTCATATACAGTTCTGTCCTCCAGGAGTCTGAAATCCTGAAAAACCACGCCCATCTTTCTTCTCAAATACGGGATTTCCTTATGGGTTATCTCGGTTATATCCTCTCCGTAGAGATAAACGTGACCCGATGTCACATTCTCCTCCCTCATAAGAAGTTTTGTAATAGTTGTCTTTCCGGCACCGCTTGAGCCTACCAGAAAAACGAACTCACCATTTTCAATTTTTAAATTCACACCATCGAGCGCAAGAGTACCGTTGTCGTACTCTTTTACTACATCTACCAATTCAATCATTGTATTAAACCATCCTTTCTGCCCGATTTTTTTGAGTTTTTCCAAAATCAGGCTAATTATCAGGGTGTAAAACCGAATTATGCCCATAGCGGTCGCAGAAAAAATCCACAACCACTCGGGCATATTACTTTTTAGATTTTCATTGAATTTGAAACAAGGTACTTATGTACCATCATTGCAACCTTAAATACGATTGCCTGGTCAAACTTTCTGAGGTCAAGACCTGTCAGCTTATAGATCTTTTCGAGTCTGTAAACAAGTGTATTTCTGTGTACAAAAAGCTGACGTGATGTTTCCGAAACATTCAAGTCGTTTTCAAAGAATTTATTTATTGTGAGGATTGTTTCATTGTCAAGCAAGGTGATATCGCCCTTTTTGAATACCTCCTGCAAGAAAAGTTCGCAGAGCTTTATCGGCAACTGATAGATAAGTCTGCCGATACCAAGGTTCTGATAATTCAGGATGTACTTTTCTTCATTGAACACCTTACCAACCTCGAGTGCAATCTGAGCTTCCTTGTATGCGCCATTCAAATCATTGATTGTTTCTGCAACGGTGCTGACACCTACCAATACGGTGAGCATTGTTTCAGCTCTTACAGTATCCAGAATCGACTGTGCAATAGAATCAAGATATTCTGGTGACGTATCATCACGGAGTTCCTTTATCAAAACAATATTGTCGCTGTCAATGTTTACAACAAAATCCTTTTCCTTATCAGGGAACATATTACGGATAACCTCATAGATACCGCTGTCACCCTTTTTCTGCACCTTAATATAGAACACAGCTCTCGGAATATCGGTTTCAACATGAAGTTCGTGTGCCTTCTGATGAAGGTCATATGCGAGCATATTGTCAAAAATAATATTCTGAACAAAGATAGTTTTGTCGTACTTTTCGTCGTAGTAATATCTTACGTTGTTTGCCGCAACAGTAACCGCATTACAGCAATATTTTGAAACCTCATCAATACCCTCAACATAAACTATGTACTCAGGGTACGGCTTACCCGAAAGAAGTCTTACGGTATATCCGTTTTTAAAGAATATTTTATCATCATTCGGAACTGCATACACGAGCTCCTCAATAATATCCTCCGATACTTCGTTTCCGTTTGAGGCAAGAACTAACCCCTGAGCATCGGCGATACCGAATCTTTTAGGGAATACCTCCGCCATCTGTGCAACGATATTCTGGAATGCTTTACTAATCATAACTTTTCCTCCGGTTCTTTATTTGTGCCTGCCGTTTGAAAAACGGTCAAAAGTGCAAAAATTACACTTATACACGAGTATTATATCACATTTTTTAGTATTTGTACAGATTTTATCGAAAAAAAAATGAATTTTTTTCACTTTTACATTTTGTTCATAATTAAAGAAAAAAAGAGAGGGTACTCCCTCTCCTTCTTTAGATTCCTAAAGTTTTTAAGTATTCTCTGCTCTTTCTGACCGACTCAAGCTGTGACATTCCAAGATCTTCTCTTGCTTCATCCTCAACAATCAGGTATTCCGTACCCGCATCACAGGCAGATGCTATAATCGCAGGGATATCCTGTACGCCATAGCCCACCGGTCTTGGTTCAAAGCCTACTTCATTCATATCGGTATGTTTGAAATTATCTGTTAACTCATCGCTGTAAACAGGGCCTTCGGGGAGATTCTTGCAGACAAAATCCTTCAGGTGGATTATAGGCAATCTTCCCGTGAAATTCAGAATATATTTCTGAGGATTGTAGCCTGCATAGTGTACCCAGCAGGTATCTATCTCGGGAAGTGCGGGTGTTTCTTCAAACAGCCATTCATGAATGAACTTCCCGTCACATCTGTTAAACTCGGCAAAATGGTTATGATACAAAAACTTCTTCCCCGCTTTTTTCAGGATTTCATACATCTTTCCAAAATCAGCAACAGCCTCGTCATGTTTTTCTCCGCCTTTAAAATAATCCTCCGACATTATTGCTATTGTATAGTATTCCCAGCCAAAGATTTCGGCCTCTTCGAGAACACGGTCGGTCTCGTCTAAAAATCCCGGGTAGCCTTCATGTACAGATACCACTTTTATGTCATATTTATCAAGCAGGGCTTTAAAGTCCTTTGCCTCCATATCATAAAGACCCGCAAGCTCAACATAGTCATAGCCCATCTCTTTTATCGCCTTCAGGGTAGCATCGGGGTCCCTTTTCATCTCGTCACGAACAGAATAAAGTTGCAAACCTACCTTTAGTTTTTCCATTTTCAAAACCTCCGCAAAAAAAGCTATAGACGAAGTTATCATCTATAGCTGATTTTATCATATATACATTCCGCATTCTACAATAATTGTGCCGAAAAATATCACAATTTTGTCATATGTATCAATAGCCTGTAACACCCTCGAGTGACTCGTCATTTTCAACCCAATCCTTGACTTCAATTACTCTGTAGTCATTTTCGGTATCACGGATTACAACCTCTTTTATACCGGCATTTATAACAACTCTTTTACACATCGAGCAGCAACAGCTGTTTGCAACAATCTGCTTTGTATCACGCTCGATTCCCACAAGATACATCGTTGCATCAATAGTATCTGCACGGGCAGCAGAGATGATTGCATTCTGTTCTGCGTGAACGCTTCTGCACATCTCGTATCTTTCGCCTCTTGGGATTTTAAGTTCCTGGCGGATACATTTTCCAAGGTCAGAGCAATTTTTTCTGCCTCGTGGTGCACCTACATAACCTGTAGAGATAATCTCATCATTTTTAACGATAATCGCACCGTAGTTTCGTCTTAAGCAGGTTCCTCTCTCGGCAACTGTCTGGGCAATATCCAGGTAATAGTTGCGCTTATCTCTTCTTGCGTTTTCCATTCTCAATACTCCTTAAATCATCATTTTTTTCAGGTATAAAAGCGACTTCAATTCGCTCTCTAATTGAACCTTGGTGTATTCCTCGGAGATTTTTCCGATTTTTTCCAGCACCTCATCCGAGACGGTAAACGAAAAAATCTTTTTATCCTCTGCTGTAATTATATAATAGAGCGCATCACAGGTAGCCTTACCGATATCAATGCCGCCCACTCTGCAATTTTTGCATAAAAGTCCGCCATCGGTTGCGCTGAATGCCACTATCTCTTTTATGTTATCACATCTGACACACTTTGTCAACTGGGGTCTGTAGCCTAAAAGACTCATAAGCCTCATCTCAAATACGCACTTTGCCTTTTTTACTTCAAGGCCGTTATTGCAAAGGGCATAAAGAGTATTGAGATAAAGTCTCAGGATTGCCTCGTCGGGGTTTGACTCACCGAGTGTCGATTGTATCAACTCGGCAAAATATGCAGAAAGCGAAAACTTCACTATATCCTCCGAGAGTGCGAAAAAGCTCTCAATCGGGCTCACGGCTGATACAGTATATATATCGCCTGCGTTTTTCCTCAGCTCAAACTCGGAATAGCTGAAAACCTGACACGCCGCACCTTTTCCGCTCTTTATGCTCTTTGCACCATATACCGCCGAGCGGATTATGCCATATTCTTTTGTAAAAACCGTAAGTATACGGTTCGATTCACCAAATTCCGTCTGTCTTAAAACTATCCCTTTTGCCTTTATGCCGGGCATTTTTTTCCTTCCTTCCGTTTTCACAGGCTCTGTGAATCAGGTATGCATCAATGCTACCCGTCTCGGCAAATATATCCCAGCAAGTTTTAGTGTTTTTCATAATAATCCCACCTCAAATTCAATTCATACATTTAGGTTGGATAAACTGTCTTTGGAATATACTTACACTTTTTTCCTTACTCCTCAAAGCCGAAGTTTTTAATCATACTGTTTGAATTTCTCCAGTCGGGTTTTACCTTTACCCAAAGCTCGAGGTATACCTTTTTATCGAGCATCTTTTCAATATCAACTCTTGCCATTGAACCGATTTTTTTGAGCATCTCACCATTTTTGCCGATGATGATTCCCTTATGGCTTCCCTTTTCGCAATATATGCTTGCATTTATTGCGGTAACGCTCTTACCCTCCTTCATACGCTCAATCTCGATTGCGATTCCGTGCGGTACTTCCTTATCCAAAAGCCACAAAAGCTTTTCACGGATAATCTCTGCTGCAATCTGTTTTTCGGGCTGGTCGGTTACCATATCGTCATAGTAAAATTTCGGGCCCTCTGGGATGAACTGACGGATATTGTTCATCAGTATCTCGATCCCGTCCCCTGTTTTTGCACTCATCGGCACAATAGAGTCGAAATCGTGGAGATTACTGTACTCTGCAATCATCGGAAGCAAGCTGTCCTTTTTTATCATATCTATTTTATTTATAACAAGGATACAGGGTGCTCCCTTATGCTTGATATTTTCTGCAATTATCCGCTCTGTTTTTTGTATCTCCTTTGTGGCATCCACTAAAAAGAGTATGCAATCCACATCTGTCATTGATTCGTTTGCCGACTTTACCATAAACTCACCAAGCTTATTATGAGGCTTGTGGATACCCGGTGTATCGGTGAAAATTATCTGCTCGTCCTCGGTTGTGTGGATTGCTAAAATTTTGTTTCGTGTGGTCTGTGGTTTATCCGAGATAATGGCAATCTTCTGCCCTGCTATCATATTCAAAAGTGTGGATTTCCCTACATTCGGCATACCCACAATCGATACAAATCCCGATTTGAAATTCTTATTTTCCCTCATTGTTACTGTCCTTTCGTTCCTTCTTTTCCCTGACAAAAATAATAAATAAAATGTCCAAAACAAATAATCCTGCGCATATCAAAAATGCACTCGGGGTTGTGAAAATATATGTAAGTGTCTTCCCGATTTTCTCAAAATCCAGAAACAGTGCAATCCCGACACAAAGTGCCGACACAGCAGAAAACACCACCGCACCTGCCGCTACATCTTTGGCGTGTTTGATTTTCTCGGAATATTCGGAGGTCTCCTCGTCTGCAAGTCGCTCTATTGCAGTATTTACCGACTCTGCAAAAAGCACAAAGAAAATCGCAACAAAGAGCATCGCCCACTCAAGCCTTGATATTCCGAAATACCACGAAAAGGCTATGATGAGGTTTGCAACAGACAGATGTATTCTCATATTCTGCTCACTCTTTATGGCGTGTAAAATCCCTGAAAACGCATAGCCAAAGCTAAAAATCAGTTTTTTCAAAACTTCCACCCCTTTAATCTCTGGTGATACCCAGCATATCAAGCACATCGTTTTGCTTTTTTATCATAATCTTCTCTCCCTCGGGGTCATCTACATGGTCGTAGCCGAGAAGATGCAGCATTGAATGCACCGTCAAAAATGCCATTTCTCTCAAAAATGAGTGACCGAAATTTTCTGCCTGCTCATATGCACGCTCTGCAGAAATCACAATATCACCCAAAAGCACAAGCTCGTCATCGGTAAAATCGAATTCGCAGCCGATTGCATTTCCGTCTTCATCAAACTCAAGCATCGGGAAGGACAAAACATCGGTCGCTCTGTCTATTCCCCGCTCGGCATTGTTTAGTTCCTTTATTTCGGCATCGTCTACAATTGTAACGCTCACCTCGGCTTCGAAATCACACTCCTCATATTCGAGTGTTTTCTTTACCACTGCCGAAATCGCATCCAGAACCGAGTCCTCAATTTTTACCTTTTCCTGTTCGTTCTCTATCAGAATCTCTGTCATTTCTTCTCTTTTTCTCCTGTTCTGTATCATATCTCTCATAAGCTTTTATAATCTTTTGCACAAGCGGATGTCTTACAACGTCTTTGTCGGTAAGGGTACAAAAAGCGATGTCCTCGATGTTTTTCAATACCCTCTGTGCAACCTTCAAGCCCGACTTTTTCTCGCCCGGCAGGTCAATCTGTGTGATATCGCCGGTTATGACTGCACGTGAGCCAAACCCGATTCTTGTCAAAAACATCTTCATCTGCTCGGGCGTAGTATTTTGCGCCTCATCAAGGATGATAAAAGCATTATCAAGCGTTCTACCTCGCATATAGGCAAGCGGTGCAACCTCGATAATCCCCTTTTCCTGATACCTCAGGAAATTCTCCGCGCCAAGCATCTCATACATTCCGTCGTAGAGGGGTCTTAGGTATGGGTCAACCTTGTTCTGCAAATCACCCGGCAGGAACCCGAGCTTTTCGCCCGCCTCAACAGCAGGTCTTGTGAGAATTATACGGTTAACCTCTTTATTTCTCAATGCCGTTACCGCTCTTGCAACCGCAAGATATGTCTTTCCTGTTCCGGCAGGGCCTATCCCGAAGACTATTGTGTTTTCCTTTATCGCCTCAACATACGCTTTCTGTCCGAGTGTCTTTGCCTTGATTGGTGTTCCGTTTGAGTTGATTGCAACACAGTCGCTTCCGAGCATTTTTATATCAAATCCGCCGTTTTCCTGAACCATTGTGATTGCATAAAGCACCTTTTGCTCGTCAATCCTCTCTCCACGGAGCAGGGTTTCGGTCAGAATATGCAAAACCTCCGAACACTTATCTACCTTTTCTTCCTCGCCCGATAGCTTTATAAAATTATCACGGCCTGTAACCGAAACCTCCAAAGCCTTTTCTATCAGCTTTAAATTCGAATCAAAATCTCCAAAAAGGCTCTCTAAATCGAGTCCTTCCGGGATCTGAATTTGCCTTTGTGTCAAAAAGAATCACTCCTTAAAATCATTAGTATATTCAATCGGGGCACTCTGCCCTATTTTTTCTATAAACTCCATAGTAAGCACTACTTCAGCCGTCTCGGAATCAATGAGCCTGTGGGAAAAGTTTTCTGAAACCAGCTCCGAGCCGGGCAAAAGCTCCGATGCAATCTGCTTTTCGAGCTCGCATTTTCCGCCATATACCGCCATATCGTAAGAAATCGGGACCCGCTCGGAGGTTACCTCGATAACCCTCCGCTCAATCAACGAAATACCAAGATAATGCTCGCCGAATATCCTTGCCTCGTGGATTTTTTCCTCCTCCACCGTCTCTTCAAAATCGGTTTTCTCAGAAAAATAAAGCGGGATATCCTTTGCAAAAAAACGCATCTTCCAAAAGCTTTTTTTGCGACCTGTCGGGCGTTTTGTTTCATAATACAGCTTATATGTACCCTTTTTTTCGTGCCAGGTCCGTGCCTCAATCTCGCCCGTTGACTCGACCGTACCGAGAATCATGCCTTCTTTGTCGAGAACCGTTCCTGATACGAGTATGTCACCGACACAAACCGTGTCTCCCGGTCTTCTGACCTTCACGCCGCCCGTTACCGTTATCCTTTTTATTATTCCGTCACGGGCTGCAACAATATCGCACGGCTCGCCCTCTTTGTGATGTGTCGGAGGCAAAGTATCTTCGTAAATTTTGCATACCGCCTTTGTTCCTTTTAAGTATATCCACGCCCAGGTTATATTATCTACCCTGTTTAAAAGTGTATTTTTTATCTCACCGATTTTCTTTATCCGAAATCTCGGTGCACCGACATATATGCCCGAATCTTTTAGTGTTGATACGATTTTTTCGGCATCGGCATTCTTTACACCGTCTATCTCGACCGACCAGATGAACTGCGACGATAAAACGGTAAACACCAAAAAAAGAACAGCACACGGTATAAAGAAATACCGTTTTCTGATTTTTTTAAAAGTAATAGGTAATCCAGCTTTTTTTAAAACCCTGACTCTGACACCGCATTTTGCAACAATTCCGGGTAAGCGAAAAAAATCCGAAATGCCGAGAGATAAAGAAACTCCGTCTTCTTGAGGCTTGCTTATATCCCAGAGTCTTAAACCTTTTTTTGCCGCCATACTAATAAAACGTTCAGTACCGTGGCCCGATATCTTTATTATAACATATCCTTTCCAAAAATGGAAGAGCTTATTTAAAATCATATCGAAAAAACCTCTGTTTTTTTATTTATATAAATTCCACCGTCTTGATTTCGCCACGGATAAGGATTCCCTCCTCTGAAATTTCAACGATTTCAAAGCCATCACCCAGGAGCAGCACCACCCCGGTTTTTGTTCTGATTCCAACCCGGGCTTTTTCGTATTCGGAAATCCCTAAAAATCCGTCTATCTTTATTTCACCGTCACCCACCACCGTAACTCTCGGGAGCGTCACTAAAACATCCCTCGGGATTTCCAGAAAATCCGACACCCTGTTTGCAGTTTTTCGTTTTTTCATCACAGCACCTCAAAACAATATCATCATATAATATGAATTTATGCAATAAAACCCGGGCGAATGTCATAATATTAAAGGGTAGCCTGTTTAATTTTAAAAAGGAGGAGCTTTAAACGCCATGAAAAAAACAATTACATACTGCGGTCTGATTTTTCTGACATTGCTGATAGTTATAAACCCGGAGCACTCAATTTCCTATGCACTCTCGGGGCTCTCGGTCTGCTATGAGGTGATTATCCCCTCACTTTTTCCGTTTTTTGTCTGCTCGGGGCTTTTGGTCTATTCAGGATTTTCCGACTCGCTCTCAAAGATTATGCACCCGATTATGCGACCGCTTTTTAATGTAGGCGGTGCAGGTGCGTCCGCTTTCGTGCTCGGTATTATAAGCGGATACCCGCTCGGTGCGGTTACTGCCTGCAAGCTATATGAGGCAAGCTATCTTTCAAAAACAGAGACCGAACGCCTGCTTGCATTTTGCAATAATTCAGGACCGCTTTTTATCCTCGGCGCGGTTGGAGTTTCAATCTATCACAGCATAAAGCTCGGTGTTATTTTATACCTTTCGCATATCGTATCGGCAATTTTAGTCGGCATCATTATGCGGTTTTATAAGCGAAATAAGCATACCTCTCCCGTCTTTAAAACCGCAACCGTTCCTGCCGATGCAGGGACAGTTTTTTCGACCGTTATATCAAATTCAATCTCAAGCATTCTCACAGTTTGCGGAGTTATTATATTTGTAAGCGTTATCTCAAAGCTTTTACTTGAGATAATCCCTGCAAGTGGGCTTTTGCACACCCTCATTCTGGGTGGCCTTGAGTTTGTAAGTGGGATTACAGAACTCTCGACACTCGGCATTCCAATAGTTTTAAAGCTTGCTCTTTCCTCATGGATTGTCGGGTTTGCAGGATTGAGCGTTCATCTTCAGGTTATGGCATCGGTTGCAGGGCACGGGCTCAGTCTTCTTCCCTACATAACAGGAAAAATCCTGCACGGTCTATTTTCAGCGCTTCTCACCGCTGCATATTTTCTTTTGTTATCTCCCGAGCAATCGGTTGTTACGGTATCGGGTGTTTCGTATTCCTTTTTTACCGCATCGGTTTTCTCAACTCTCGGTGTATTCTCGCTCCTGATTGTACTCTTTATCCTTTTACTTTCTTTGTACCTGAAAAAGGCAAAAGCAGTAAAACAGCAGTTTGTAAACAAAAAAGAGAATGTATAAAAAGTCACCTGACTTTTTATACATTCTCTAATTGAGGGGATAGAAAAAAAGCTTTGGAATCAGCAAACTGAGCCAAAGCCTCAGCTTTGGGTTACCCGAAGTCGTACAGTGGTACGACGAGAGGCGAAGTTTGTTGATAACAAGAAAAGTCGAACTTTTCTTGTGTTCCAGAGTTTTTTTACATTCCCTTATATCATCATAACCGCCGCCATAGTCTTCGCATCTATGATTGTTCCATCATACACCATAGCCTTCAGTTCTTCAGGAGTGTAGTATTCGATTTCGAGATACTCATCGGTATCGAGCTTCTGCCCCTCAAACTCCAAACCCTCTGCACGGAATACATAGAGGATTTCGCCGCAATATGCAGGTGTCGGAGCCATCCTGAACAACAGCTCGAACTTTTTTGCCGAATATCCCGTCTCCTCTTTCAGTTCACGTCTACCGCAAAGCTCAGGGTCTTCACCACGCTCAAGCTTTCCGGCAGGAATTTCGAGTGTGACCTCTTCAATTCCCTTTCTGTACTGTCTGACCATCGGGATTTTTCCCTCATCATTTATCGCTATAACGCCGACTCCTCCGACATGCACAACAGTTTCACGTTCTGCCTCGCTTCCGTCGGGGAGCTCAACTACTTCCTTTTTCACGATGAAAATCTTTCCGTTATATATAGTTTCGGATTTCTTTACCTTTTCAAAAAGCTCCATTTTAATCTCCTTTATTCTACTGTATCAAACAAGCTGACCTGATCCGATTCTGCCATTCCGTCAAGGCAACCGCTCTCCTCTAGAAGTTCAATGTTTGTCTTGGTTATTCCTGTTCTTTGTCTTAAATCCTCAACAGTCTTGAATCTGCCGTTTTTGCGAGCTTCTGCGATACTCTTTGCAGCATTTGTTCCAAGTCCCGGAAGAGCATTGAGCGGCGGAAGTATGCCACCCTCAACATCAAGGAAATTCACCGCATCCGATTCATAAAGGTCTACAGGCAAAAATCCTATTCCACGCTCATACATTTCAATACAAATCTCAAGAATCGGGACTAACTTTTCTTCTTTCTGAGCCGCTGTACCGTTCTTCATTCTCTGTGTGATATCTGAAAGTGCCTCACGTGCTTTCGGGCATCCCTTTGCCATAATCGAATAATCGAAATCATCGGCACGCACCGAATAGTATGCTATATAGAATGCTTTTGGATAGTGCACCTTATAGTATGCAATTCGAAACGCCATTGTAACATATGCAACGGCATGGGCTTTCGGGAACATATACTTGATTTTTTTACACGAGTCTATATACCAGTCGGGCACATTTGCCGCACGCATTGCCGTCTCGTCATCTGCCGAGAGCCCCTTACCCTTTCTGACGCTCTCCATTATCTTAAAAGCATGACCTGCCTCAACTCCCATCGAGATCAGGTAAATCATAATATCGTCTCGGGTACAGATAGAGTGCAGGATATCGGTTGTTCCTTCCTGGATAAGTGTCTGGGCGTTATTGAGCCACACGTCGGTTCCGTGAGAGAGTCCCGAAATTCTGACAAGCTCGGAGAAGGTTTTCGGCTTGATGTCGGTAAGCATCTGACGAACAAACTTTGTTCCGAATTCAGGTACACCGTATGTTCCGAGCTTTGTCCCGATATCTCCGTTTACCTTCAGGGCATCGTTTGATGTAAAGAGACTCATCGTTTCCTTATCGTCAAGCGGAATTGTTCTCGGTTCTAACCCGGTCAGGTCCTGAAGCATCTTGATTACTGTCGGATCATCGTGCCCGAGCTCATCAAGTTTTAACAGGTTCTGGTCGATTGAGTGATAATCAAAATGTGTTGTTATAATATTCGAGTTTACATCATCTGCCGGATGCTGAACCGGACAGAACTCATGTATATCATTCTTATGTGGGACAACAATTATACCTCCCGGATGCTGTCCGCTTGTTCTTTTTACGCCTTCACAACCCGATGCAAGCCTTCTTTTCTCGGCATTTCTTATCTTGATTCCCTTATCTTCTTCATATTTTCTTACATATCCGAGTGCAGTCTTTTCGGCAACCGTGCCGATTGTGCCTGCTCTGAACACAAAGCCCTCACCAAAATATGTTTCGGTGTAGTGGTGAATTACCGGCTGATACTCGCCCGAGAAATTCAGGTCGATATCAGGCTCCTTGTCGCCTTTAAAGCCAAGGAATGTCTCAAACGGTATGTCGTGACCGTCTTTTCTGTATTGTGTTCCGCATCTCGGGCAGACCTTATCCTCCATATCAACTCCCGAAATACCCGTTTCGCTTTCTATAAACTCAACATTTTTACAGTTCGGGCAGATATAGTGTGCAGGAAGCGAATTCACCTCGGTGATATCGGACAAAAACGCAACAAATGACGAGCCAACAGAGCCTCTCGAGCCAACGAGATATCCGTCGCTCAAGGATTTTCTAACAAGCTCCTGTGCAATTCTGTACATAACCGAAAAACCGTAGGTCGTAATAGAGTGCAGTTCCTTTTCGAGTCTTTTCTCTACTATCTCCGGAAGCGGATCACCGTAGATTTCCTTTGCTTTTTGCATAGAATCACGGACAATATCCTCCTGTGCACCGTCAATCTCCGGCGGACACTTCTTTTTTGGGATCGGGCGTACCGCCTCAATCATATCTGCAATTAAATTGGTATTTTCCACAACAACCTCGTATGCCTTGGAGTTTCCGAGATATGAAAATTCCTCTAACATCTCCTCGGTTGTTCTGAAATATAGTGGTGCCTGTTGGTCGGCATCCTTGAAGCCTTTAAAATGCATCAGGATTTTTCTGAAGTTTGCACCCTCCGGGTCCACAAAATGCACATCACAGGTGGCAACTACAGGTTTCCCAAGAGTTTCACCCAACTCTACAATCTTGCGGTTTAAGTTTTTCAAATCCTCATCGGTTCTGATGTCGGGCATCTCATCGCTTGTCTTCATATAAGCATTATTGCCTATCGGCTGAATCTCGAGATAATCATAAAATGATGCAATCTCTCTTAAATCTTCCTCGCCTTTTTTATCAACAATCGCCCTCATCAACTCGCCCGCCTCGCAGGCAGACCCGATAATAAGACCTTCTCTCTTTCTCTCCAAAATGCTTCTTGGGATTCTCGGAGTTCTATAGAAATATTTCAGGTGCGAAGCACTTACCATCTCGTAAATGTTTCGTATGCCCTGCTCATTTTTTGCAAGCAAAATTATATGATATGCCTTGTCCTTTTTCGATGCCTCTGCCATATCAAACTTATCGTTCAGCTCATCAAGTTTGGTGAGTTCCCTTGCTTTTAACTCATCACACATCTTAATAAAGATGTCGGCAGTTGCCTTTGCATCGTCTACCGCTCTGTGGTGGTTTTCCAAAAGCACGTTGAGGTTCTTTGCAAGGGTGTTAAGCTTATGATTCACAAAATCAGGATAAAGGCTTCTTGCAAGCTGCAAGGTATCAAGCCAGGTATTTTTAAATTCAAGGTCATACCGTCTTGCGGCAATCTTAATAAAGCCCACATCAAAGTTTGCATTGTGAGCAACCAAAACAGAATCGCCGACAAACTCCAAAAACTCCGGCAAAGCCTTGTCAATCCCAGGTGCTTTTGCAACCATCTCGTCTGTGATTCCGGTAAGCTCAACAATATTCTCGGGTATTTTCTCGCCCGGATTTACAAAGCTCGACCAGCGGTCAACAATCTTACCGCCCGAAACCTTCACTGCACCAATTTCGGTGATGTTGTTTTTCTCCTTTGAAAGGCCTGTTGTTTCGATATCAAACACAACAAATGTATCGTCAATCGTCTGGCCATTCGATGAATAAACAATCTTTTTATCGTCATTTACAAGGTATCCTTCCACTCCGTAGATTACCTTGATTTTTTCGTTATTATCCGATGCCTTCATAGCATCAGGGTAGGACTGCACAACACCGTGGTCGGTAATTGCAATCGCAGTATGTCCCCAAGAAACAGCACGGCCAATGAGCTCCTTTGTCGATGTTACAGCATCCATTGCTGACATCTGCGTATGAAGATGCAGCTCTACTCTCTTTTTAGGTGCATTGTCGCATCTTTTTTTGAGTCCTTCACATATACCGATTCCTCTTAAGTTTACGACTGTCTCGCCCGAGAAATCGCTATATTTTGCCTCACCGCTCATAACAACGCTCAGGCCTTTTTTGAGACGCTCTTTCAGTATTGCCAAAACCGACTCGCTCTTTTTTGAGGTGTCCAGAAACACCTGTGCAGAAATCGAGTCCTTATAGTCGGTAATATCCATCTCAAAAATATTATAATCTTTGTCGGTCTTTTTGCTGTGGATAGACTTCAGCTCCACCCTTGTAAGCTCGCCCTCGAAAACAACAAAGCCACTATTTTCGTCAATGTTTGATATTTCGGTCAGGTTTCCGCGGATTGTCCGACCGTAAATCATCTCACTCACGTGTGCACGCCTTGTCGACCCACTCGTACGGTGCACCGGATTTTCCGCAGCAAAAGAAGATGTCTCCGACACTACAGGGACAAACATCTCACGTTCCTTTTTAATCTCTGCATCCTCGGGACATTTCAGGTGTACGCTCACCAGGTGATACTTACTCTTTATCTTTTCCTCCAAATCAACGAGCTCGGCCTCGCTCATATTTTCCTTGAGTTCAACCTCCATACTTCTGTGATTTTTTGATATCTTGATTTTGTTGACTTCTATTCTCTCATTTCCTCCGTACGGAAGAATTACTTTAATATCAGGCTTCATGGTACACCTCCTCTTTTTCTCAATTCAAATCCTATTTAGTATATCATATTTTTAAAATTTGGTCAACAAAAGAAGCAAAAAATATACCCCGATTTTTCTAAAATCGGGGGAACTGTTTTTAACTTTATTTTGTGCAGGCATCGGACAAAATCTTTTTGATTTTTTTGCAGTTTTCTTCCATATTATGAAACTTTTCTGCAACCGCCTCTGCTTTTTTTGCGTACTCTTTTCTTAAATCCTCATTCTCTATCAGCTCTTTTAATGCCGTGGAAAGCTTGTCCTTTTCTGTCACACAATAAGCCGCATCATTTTTTGCAAGATACTCCATAGATGCCACATCATCAGGTCCGTATGCAAAAAGGCACTTCCCTGTCGACAAGGAATCGGCAATTTTGGTCGATACCGAATGGCGTACCTTTTTTCGCATGTCCTCATCAAAGGATTCGGTATGGGTCAAAACATCGCTCTCCTGCATAACCTTTACGACCTCATCGTACGGTATGCTGCCGTGAAAATCTATTCCGTTTTCCTTTGTAAGGAGCTTAAGTTTTTCTTCCTTTTTCTCACCCGAATATACATCAAGCAGGATTTCACCACCCGACACCTCAAAAAGAGTCTTTCCAATATCAGCAACCTGGATATGTCTGTCGTATCCAAGATTTCCAATGTATGAAAATTTCACTTTTCCCTCTTTTTCAACTTTCTCGAGTTTTCCCTGAGTGCTTGTCGTCATCACAGTATGACTTCTTGTTCCAAACTCTTTTTCATAATCCTCCGAAATCTTATCACATATTGCAACAAGTTCCAGATTTTCAGAAAAAAGTTTTTTCATAGTCCTATCGAACTGCCTTTTGCTCAGGCGGTATAAAAAGCTATTATCATCCTTTTTTACGAAATAGAAATCGTCGCATACATAAGTCACAATCGGAATATTAAACCTTTTTGCAATTTTTTGTGCAATACGGTAGGAAAACGCATAGTCTCCCGATGCAAAGAAAATGACCTCCGGGGAAAACTCATCAAGCCAGGCTTTTAAGCGTTTATTGTACCAGCGATTCAGTCCCCAGATAAAGTTTCTTCCAAGATACATATACGGTTTTCTGCTTCTGCCGTGCTGATAAATTTTTGCCTCGCCTCCGGCATCAACCCTCTCGCTTGCCAAATCGGGGGTAATATCAGCCTCACCAAAAACCGTTCCTATTTTTCCCTTTGGTTTCTTGATATTATCAAAATCTGTAACACGGAAATAATTTATAGAAACATCGGTAGTCGGCTGCTCGGAATGGATATAGAACTGTGCGATTTTATCCTTTGGCCAGCCCAGAAAGAAGTTCGCAAGCGTTCTTCCCATATTTGAAGTATTCGAAAAAACATTATGGCTTATAACCAGCACCTTCGGATAGTTACTCATACTTGATACTCCTTCAGCTATTTTTGTTTAGTCCATCATATGATTTTGTGAAATTTACATACCAGATTTGAATTCAAGCTTTTCATCAATAACATTGTCTATTTTTTCTAAAAAAGCTTCTTTAGTGGTTTGGTCAATCATCCCGTAATTACCTCTACCCAATTCTGTAACCTCACCAAGCATCCAGGTCTCTTTTCCTAAAATCTCAAGTGCAATCGGACTTATCTCCGCAGTGAAATATCTGCAACCGTCATTGTGTGGAACAATCGCTGTATATTTGCTTACGATTGCTATAGGATTATCATAGTCCGTTTTTGCAAAAGTCAGCAATAATACCTTTTTCCCTCCCGGAGTAGTTGTATATGAGGTTTCGAAATTAGAGTGTGAATCCATACAAAGATTTTTAGTTATCTCCCCATATGCCACAATAACATCGTCAGCAGTGATATCGTCATTATCATCGTTTAAAGTATATGTATATTTTGAATTGTTCTGCAGTTCCATAATTGTACGTACCAGAAATCTATCCCATATTTCATAAACGGTATCTGAAATATCCTTCGATTCATTTTTAATATACGGCACAAGTTCGTCCGAGGCAACAAATACTTCACCCGGCAAAACTTGTTGTTCAAACATATACCGTATGTCATATTCCATATCCTTTAAAAGTTCAGTATCCTCCGGGCTCAGCTCACACATACTGTATTCTGTTTTTTCCGCTGTTGAGGTGCTATTGCTTATTATGATAACCTTTCGAAGTTTTGCATCCCAGTCAACCTTTGCCTCCAAGCCTTCTGATACTGCCCTTACAGGGACAAGTGTTCGTCCGCCTGTAAGCTTTGCCGGAACATCAAGTGCAACCGAAGAACCATTTTTGAGCATTTCGTTTTTTCCAACAGTTATTTCAATTTTAATGTCTCCTTTAACCGCAACAGCAGTTGCAGTTTCAGGTAGCCAATCAACCTCTGCGCCAAGAGCCTCAAATATGTATCGCATAGGTACAAGAGTGCGTCCCCCTTCTATTGTTGGCTCTACATCAAAAACAATTTGTTCACCATCTACAAATACAGTTATAGGAAGTTCGCTTTGGTTTGCTGATACGCTAAAACTCATAATTAGCATTAAAAACAGGCAAACAACATTCTTAAATACCTTCTTCATAATAATTCTTTCTCCTTTTTTCTTTCAAAAAACTTAGCTTTATTATTTTATCACATCCTCATTACAAAGTCAATAATTCCCTTTATCCGCCCTCCCTTGTCCGTCATTATACAAACAACAGTCCGCCAAAGAAAAACTTTTTCTTGCATTTTTTGTCAGAATATGATATAATAACTCCAAATTTTATCAACAGGGGGATTATTATGGATTTCTTTTTCGAATGGCTTGAGGGCTTCAACTCAAGCATAAACAACTTTGCCTGGGGATACGGCTTGTATCTTCTTTTAGCAACCGGTGTTATTACAACCGTTTTAACAAAGGTTTTCCAGGTATCACACATCGGACACTGGTTCAAACAGACTTTAGGAAGTCTTTTCAAAAAGGATGTTTCAGGTCACACAACAAACAAGTCAATTTCACAGTTTCAGGCACTTTGTACCGCACTTGCCGCAACAATCGGTGTTGGTAACATCGCCGGTGTTGCTGCTGCTATCACAACAGGCGGACCGGGTGCTGTATTCTGGATGTGGATTGCAGCTTTTGTTGGTATGATGACAAACTACTCAGAAAATGTTCTTGGTATCTACTACAGAAGAAAGAATAAAGAAGGTGAATGGAACGGCGGAGCTATGTACTACCTCGAAGAAGGTCTTGGTAAGAAAAAGGGCTTTAAGTGGGTTTCAAAAATTCTTGCAATCCTTTTTGCAATTTTTGCAATCCTTGCTTCATTCGGTATCGGTAACATGGGTCAGGTTAACAAGATTGTTACAAACTTCACTTCAGCATTCTCTATTCCTGCACTTGACAGCATCGTTCTCTACGGCGGTCCTGAAAACCCAATAACACTCTATAACCTCATCCTCGGCATCCTGCTCGTAATTCTTGCAGGCCTTATCATTCTCGGCGGACTTAAGAGAATTGCAAACTTTGCCGAAAAAGTCGTTCCATTTATGGTTGTCGCTTTCGTTTTGGGAAGCATTGTAATTATCATAAAGAATGCAGGTCAGGTTGTTCCTGCTCTCTCTGCAATTGTAAATCAGGCATTTACACCTAATGCTGCATGGGGCGGTGCTGCCGGTGTGACAATCAGCACAGTTATTACTGCCGGCTGTAAGCGTGGCGTATTCTCAAACGAAGCAGGTCTTGGTTCATCTGTTATGGTTCACTCATCATCAAATGTTGTTGAGCCGGTAAGACAGGGTATGTGGGGAATATTTGAAGTATTCGCAGATACTATGGTTGTCTGCACAATGACCGCTTTGGTCGTTCTCACATCAGGTGTAATAGACCTCGAAACAGGCATTCTTGCTGCCGGTACTGCAGGCGATGCTACACTCGTTGCAAAGGCATTCGAAACTGTATTTGGCGGATTAGGAAGCAAATTCATATCAATCGCTCTCTTCCTCTTTGCCTTCACAACAGTTCTCGGTTGGTCACACTACGGTTCAATCGCTGTTGAATACTTGAGCGGCAAAAAGGGCGTTAAGGTATATAAGGTAATATTCGTACTTATGGTAATCTCGGGTGCAATGCTCACATCATCACTTGCATGGGATATCTCGGACACATTCAATGCTCTGATGATGGTTCCAAACCTTATTGCAGTTATCTGCTTATCGGGTCTTGTTATGAAGATTACCAACAACTACAATGCAAGAACTTTCAAGAAAAAGGACATCAAGCCTATGCTTTCTGCTTACCCTGACATTCAGGAAGAACAGGAAAAGAAGCTTCAAGAAGAAAAATAAATCAGTTCCTGAAAAGGATGTGCCAAAAAGCACATCCTTTTTTATTGTTCTTTTTGAATAACGAAATAAATTTATTGTTTTTCGATAAATTTATATTGACAAACAAAAAACATCCTGGTATAATATGGATAATAAAAAGAAAGGACGGAATGTCATGTATAAAAAAAGTATTATCCACTACATATCGAAGGTTGTAATTGACCTTTTGTTTTACTTAAGTATCATCGCCACACTTCTTGTACCCGTGTGGTCGGTACATCTTTTTGAATGGATAGGATATAAAACTCAAGGCTATCTTATTCCATTTAGCGTTATTATCTTTTTTTCGGGGGCTTGTTGTGTATATATCCTCTTCAATTTGAAGCAAATGTTCCGCTCGCTACTTGACGGTAATCCATTTACTGAAAAAAATGTAAATCATTTTAGGAAAATATCAGTTTCCTGTTCTTTAATAGCATTTATCTATCTTGTAAAATGTTTTTTTATGTTTACATTTGCAACATTGGTTATAGCAACTGTTTTCGCTGTTGGCTGTCTGTTCTGTCTTACCCTCAAAGACCTTTTTAAACAGGCTATCAATTATAAAGCAGAAAATGACCTTACAATATAGGAGGTTTTGATATATGTCAATAATTGTTAATCTTGATGTTATGATGGCAAAACGGAAAATCGGCCTTATGGAGCTTGCAGAGAGAATAAACATCACTCCTGCCAACCTTTCTATTTTGAAAAACAACAAAGCAAAGGCTCTTCGTTTTTCAACTCTTGAGGATATATGCAAGGCTCTTGACTGCCAACCGGCAGATATTCTGGAATATAGAGCAGATTAGTCGGAGGTGCTTAATATGAAGGATTTATTTAAGGGGGTACTTCTGGGTATCTCGGTAATTTTACTAAACAGGCTTTGTTGTTATCTTTTATCAGGTTTTAGCTTTGCAGTTATACAACTTTGCTCACTGATTCTTTTCTTTGCTGTAATAACAGCCTTTTTAGTTTCAAAGAAGCTCGCATCATTATTTTTGTGCGGATTTACAGGGCTTTTTGTAATGTTTGTTGCAGAAATATGCTTTATTATAAGCAATTCTTTAATCCCCGGAGATTTTGGCAAATGGCTGATGGTTTATGTGGGAGGCTTACAAGGTGCTATATTTGCAATTATAGTATCAATCATCCTGACGATAAACAAAAAATCACTCATATCAATTTTCTATAAGGAGGAACTTTTTATGAAAACCGATTTTCAAAAAAGTGATAAAATAAAAATGCTGATATATTGGCTCGCTTCTGCAATCAGCTTTTCATATTTGGTAATGCCGGAAAACGCAGGAATCAGCGTGCCGATATTTGTCCTTTTACAGGCTGTAATGCTATGGTTTCTTGTACCTGAAAGAAAAAAACTTTTACTTTTAATTCCTATATTTATGTTGTCATTAAACCCCTTTTTGAGTTCAAGCAACCTCTGGAATATACCGAATTTTATAATATGTGTAATTCTGTTTATCTCGCTTTTTACAAAATTCGAAATTTCAAAAGACAACCTTGCTTTTTTTGCAAAAATTCTAAGCAATATTCTCTTACCCTTTAAAACAATATTACTTCCTTTTAAGTGGGTATTTGAACTCAATGACAAAAAAACCGAGCTTTTAAAAAGAATCGTTATCGCATTAGCAATCGCCGTTCCTGTAACATTCATTCTAACTCTTGTTCTTTCAAATGCAGATATGGTGTTTTCTTTGAAAACCGAAACTCTGTTTGCGGGTTTTCTTGAGCTTGTGAGCTTTCGCACTCTATATATAATATTTTGCGGAATATTTGCAGGGCTCTATCTTTTTGGCGTGGTTTTACATACTCATACCGGCGGGGTATGCAGACCGCAAAAAGAGTTTTCGAAAAAGGGTGACCTTATTATAATAAACATCCTGCTTATCTCAATTCTTTTTGTCTATATGCTATTTGTAATAATACAGTTTAAATACCTTTTTGCAGGTTCGGATTTGCCCGAAGGACTCACATTCGCAAAATATGCAAGAAAAGGTTTCTTTGAGCTTCTTACATTAACCGGGGTGAATATTGTCATAATCCTCTTTACCGTCAAACTGACAAAACACCTCGACAGCAAATGGTGTATGCTGACGAAGGTTCTATGTCACTATCTGTGTGCGGTTACTATTATTTTGCTTATATCTTCATTCTATCGAATGATGCTCTATACCGAGAGCGACGGTCTGACAAGATTGAGATTCTTTGTATTAGGATTTCTGATTTTTGAAGCTTTTGGACTATTGATAACCTTTTTATATATCGCTCGGCCAAAATTCAATATAGCACTCACATATATCGTAATTGCTATCGTATATTATACACTTCTTAATCTTGTCCCTACAGATAATATCATTGCAAAAAATCAAATTGACAAATATTTAAACGGTGAGAGAGACGACCTTACCTATGTATTCACCCTCTCAGCCGATGTTTCGCCGGCAATACAAGTTCTTTACAAAAAAACCGACGATGAACAATTGAAAAACCAAATTGTAACCTTTATTGATAAAAAAACATCATCTGCTATACCGAAAAGATGGCAAAGATACAACCTTTCTACAGAACAAGCAAAAAGAATTTTATTTACTAAATCCAAATAAACCATTTGACAAATCACTCCAAAATAATATAATTATTAAAATTGGAGGAGATTATATGTTATTCTGGGATATTATTTTTTCAATTTTAGGTTTGGCGATTGTTGTCGGTGTAATCATTTTGATTTTTGCCCGTGTTGCTCAAATCATTCCGATTATATTCGGTTTTACAATGCCCGTGCTATTTGCAATATAGGTATTGAGCGAGTTGCGGATTATTTTGTAGTTGACCTTGAGTTTATGATGATTCTGATTCTCGGGCTTTTCGTTTGCGGAACTATGCTTTCTTTTGCCGATGCAGGCTTTGTCTCGGCAATCGGAGTCGGAGGTGTTTGCTCCGGGCTCTTGCTGACAGGGCTTATGCTCATGCGTTTTCTTCCCGCTGATGTGCTGTTGTATATCGCAGGCAATGCCATGAGCATTATCTCGATATTCTTTGTTCCGATATTCATTATAATGCTACTTATGAATTCCCTGTTCGGTTAATAAAAAAGCACGCTCAAAGCGTGCTTTTTGTTTGGCAGGGGTAGAAGGA
Source organism: Clostridia bacterium (assembly GCA_045544615.1). Lineage (GTDB taxonomy): Bacteria > Bacillota > Clostridia > UBA1381 > UBA1381 > CAKSFT01. The sequence goes on along the minus strand of JAZPZI010000026.1, from coordinate 57,358 downwards.
CTACGACTCGCTTCGCTCCCATGCATGCTTCGTCCAGCCAATCAGCCGTCGCTTACGCTCGGCTTCTTGGGGACTCCGCGATCTCACCCTACGGGTTCTCGCCCTTCTTTTTTTCAGAACAAAAAAACCATCCCAAAGGATGGCTTTTGTTTGGCAGGGGTAGAAGGACTCGAACCCTCAAGAACGGTTTTGGAGACCGGCATGTTACCATTACATCATACCCCTAAATCAATTACCGGTATATTTTATCATATGCATTTCAGTTTGTCAAGTGATTTTTTTATTTTTTCCTTACATCTTGAAAATAACCCACAGAAGTGATATACTGATATAAATTACTAAACATTGGAGGAATTGTTATGTTCTTTAAAGCTTTTTCCGATACTATTATTCCTGAGGACATCTGGAACATTTACATAAATAACAAAAAGGCGTACGGTGTTTTAAAAAAAGATGCCGACACCTACTCTCTCGAAAATGAAAGCTACACAATCAAAGCCGAAATCGTGCTTAATAAAAGTGGCATCTTCGAAAGACACGATACCATAACCAACACATCAGGTTCGCCAATCACATTAAACCGCATCCGCCAGAGATTCTTCTTTGACGGCGGTGAATATCAGGTCTACACGCAATTCAATCACTGGCAGACCGAAAGTCTTGGCTCGTGGCAACCGCTCAATACCGCTGTGAGTGTATTCTCGAACAGTTTCCGAAACGGATTCGGTGCATCGCCTTTTACTGCAATCTGGAACGAGCAGTCAGAAAGGGGTATTGCATTTCATCTCATTCCAAACTCGCTCTGGAAGATAGAAACGGTACACACAACCGACGACGGCACAAACTCTCAATTCTACACCGAGCTTGGAATATATGATGAAAATCTCGAAATCACACTCCTCCCCGGCGAAGAATTTACCTTGCCGGAAATCCTGTTCTATCAGTTCAAAAACAAAACCGATATGGACTGTGCAAAATTCCACGGCTATCTGAACGAAAAATACCCACGCCGTGACCTGCCTGTTATCTATAATTCGTGGCTTTGCAATTTCGACGATATTACATATGAGCTGATGATAACCCAGGCAGAGCTTGCCGCAAAGCTTGGAGTTGAATATTTCGTAATCGATGCCGGCTGGTTCGGAAACAAAGACCTCACCTGGGAACAGGCTTTAGGCGACTGGTTTGAGTATGACACCGGAAAACTCGGCGGAAAGCTTTCAGACATTTCAAATAAAGTTCGCAGTCTTGGCATGAAGTTCGGACTATGGTTTGAACCCGAGCGCAGCACAGGTCTTACAAAAAGCGTAGCCGAGCATCCCGAATACTACATCGAGCAAAACGGCAGTTTCTTCCTCGATTTCAGGAATCCTGATGCTTCAAACTACATCTTTAAATGCCTGAAAAATATGTTTGAAAAATACAATGTCGAGTTTGTTAAGTTCGATGCCAACGCCAACATGGACTATGACAAGAACAATAACGCTTTTTATGACCTCTATAAGAGCTACTATGAATTCATCGACCGACTGCACAAGGAGTTCCCTGACCTTTATATGCTAAACTGCGCAGGCGGCGGTGCGAACATGCACTTGAAAAACAGCATAAATTTCGACACATTCTGGTTTTCCGATAATCAGAGCCCGTTTGACGGAATGCGGATGTTCAAAGACACACTTCTCCGTCTGCCGCCACAGGTAATAGGCAAGTGGGCAACAGTTACATCTTTGGACGGTGTTATAAGAGATTATGATAAAACCAAAACCGAGAGAATTATCACCTGTAACGATGCGACCTGGACCGAGGTCAAAAATGTAGACAGAAGCTTCCTCTTTGCATTTATGCTCGGTGCACCGCTCGGTATTTCCTGCGACCTTTCGAAATTCTCCGGTACCTTCTTTGATGCGTTCAGGGAGTTTATTGGAAACTTCAAAAACGAAAGACCGTTCTGGACAAATGCAACGGCGAGCATTCTGACCGATACTCCGTCTATGCTTGTTTTGCAGTACACCTCGCCCGATGCAAAAAAGGTAAAGATTATTTCATACTCGCTATATTCTGCACAAAAGAATATCAGAGTTTATCCAAAGCTTCCTGCGGGCAGAACTTATAAGATTGGTGACAAACTCTGCAAAAGCGAAGAACTTACAGAAAACGGAATCAGCATTCCAGTTTCGGGCAGGTACAAGGCAGAAATTATTGATTTGATTTTGGAGTAAACTAAAGACGCAATCTAAAGGCAGAAACAAGATTACTTGTTTCTGCCTTTAGATTTTGGAAACTCTGTTCTTTTTTAAATACTCTGTAGGTGTTAATCCGGTTTTTTCTTTAAACAAACGACTGAAATGATATGGGTTTGTAAATCCACATTTTTCGGAAATAACATTGATTTTATATATTCCCTCCGTCAACAACTGTTTGGCTTTATTTATTCGTATATCAATAATATATTGTCTGGGTGAGATGCCATACTCTTTAGTGAAAAGTTTCCTGAAATACACTTCGCTTATATTACACTGGTTAGCCAATAATGTATTCGTAATATCGGGTATTGAGTAATTTTTTTCTAAATAGTTTATTGCAGGAAACAACACACTTCCCGTTGAAACAGTCAGTTCGGAAAAACCGTGAATAATATTATAAAATAAACTTAAAACTTTTGTTCTGTTGCTTTCAAAAAGAAATAATTTTTTCATTTGAATAAAATCTCTCATTATAAAATCAATATTTTCAACCGGCAATACCATCATCGTGTCACATAAAAAATCCATACACTCAAAATTTATAACTGTAAATACTCCGCTTTTATCACCTCTGATAGTATAGCTTTGTCCTTTTGGCAAAATGATTGCATTGTGAGGGTCGGATACATACTCCCTGTTATTATGCGTATATGTTATCTTCCCCTCGGTACAAAAGGATAAGCCATAACATTTCCTGTTATTCATTTTTCCAAATCTTCCCTTTGGAGAAGATACAGTCATAACATCTAAAATGTCTGTAACAATAATTCTATTTAATTTGTCCATTAAAAACCACGCTCCAATATACCAATTATATCAGTTATATCAACAAAAATCAATAAATATACCAACAAAATATCGTAATTATCAAAATAGTATCGTTTTAATCATTGATAATAAATGACATATTCTTTATAATTTATATAAAAATCAAAGGATGTGATTTTATGAATTTTACTGGTAAAACAGCCATATCAACCGGTGCAGCTTCCGGTATGGGATTATTATTTGCACAGAACTTTGCAGAGCTGGGTGGAAATGTCGTTATGTGCGACATAAACGAATCCGCGCTCAACGAAAAGGTTGACGAAATCACCTCAAACGGTAAAGGCAAGGCGATCGGTGTGGTTTGTGATGTACGTGATTACGAACAGGTGTGTAATGCACGAGATATTGCGGTTGAACACTTCGGCAGTATTGACATTATGGCAAATTTCGCCGGTGGCACTGCTGTCAGAATGAGAAATGTTGACAGGGCTCTTTATCCCGAATTTCCCGATGTTCCAATCGACATATATGACTGGGGAATTGATGTGAACCTGAAAGGTCCGTTCTATTTTTCTCATGCCGTACTCAAGCAAATGAGGGAACAAAAAAGCGGACTTATCATAAATATCGGCTCAATCACAGGTCAGGAGGGTGACGGATACGGGATGGATTATCCCACCTCAAAAGCCGGGCTTATGTTCGGGCTTACAAAATCTATTGCGCAATATGGTTCGAAATATAATATCAGATGTGTTTGCGTATCACCCGGACCTGTTCTTACCCGAGATGCTATGGCGAACATGAAAACCCTGCTGGGGCGTGCCGCAGACCCCCAGGAAATTGTCGATTTGTGCTTGTTTATCGCCTCCGATAAAGGGCAGTTTATAAATGGTGAAAATATAATGATTGATGGCGGTCGAAATGCAATGGGACGGTGGAACTGATATGAAAAAAACTTTTTTAGAGTTTGAAAAACCTTTGCTTACCGTGATGGTCCAGGCAGATAATCCAACAAGAATCAAAGAGTTGATTGATAAATCTCTGCCGGAAGGCGGGGAAGCCTTCGGTATGCAGCTTTGCAGAATGAAAAAGGAATACAGAAATAAAGAAACCTACAGGGATATTTTTTCTTATAGCGGTAAGCCTGTTTATGTCACAAACTACCGTTTTGGAGAAAACGAAGGCAAAACGGATGAACAGTTGGCGGAAGAGTTAAAAGAGCTTGCAGACTGCGGTGCAACACTATGTGATGTAATGGGTGATTTGTTTGATAAACAACCTGACGAAGTTGCAGTAGATGACAGTACAATAGAAAAGCAAATGCAGCTTATTAATGATTTGCATAAAAAGGGTGCAGAAGTTTTAATATCCTCCCACATCTACAAATTCACGTCCGCAGAGCGGGTTCTTGAAATCGCATTGGAGCACCAAAAACGCGGTGCGGATATATGCAAAATTGTTACGGGTGCAGATACTATGGAACAACAGTTAGAGAATCTCAAGATTATACAACTGTTAAAAGAAAACTTGAAAATTCCATTTCTGTTTTTAGCCGGCGGAGAATGTCACATTCTTAGGAAAATTGGTGGAGAACTTGGAAACTGTATGTATTTGTGTGTTTATGAATACGACGAGTTGGCAACACCAGTACAGCCGCTTTTGAAGAATGTAAAATCTATAAGGGATAATATGTAAAAGAGCCTATAGCAAAACATTTTGCTATAGGCTCTTTAGCTTTAGATATTATGGTTTTTACGCCATTCTTCTGCCTTTGCTGCTGACATTCTTGTGATGTTTTCTTCTGTGTAGATTGATTCTTCTCCTCCGTTTGTGTAAAGGAAATACTTACCGTTTGCGGTTACATAAAGGCTTTCTTCATAGCCTGCCGGATCGCCAAGCTCGCCGCTTGTGAACTTACCGATAAGCTCTGATGCGTCGGTGTCATACTCAACCTTACAAATAATCTTTTTCATATTCTGGACCTCCTCATTTTTTATTATTGCAGTATTATTATCTGCAACAAAATCCTTACTATACCATTATATCAAGTTTTTCCTTATTTTGCAAGCTTTTTTAAATATTAAAAAAAGACGGAAATCAACAAAGTTCTCCGTCTTTTATATTTTTAAATATCAGTCTTTATGGCTTCCTTCTTCTCCCAAGACTCAAATGCTGCTTCCATAACCTTCATTACTCTCAAAGCCTGTTCAGGTTTGATTGTAAGTTCTGCCTTACCCTCGATTGCATCAATCAGCTGATCATAAGGAACTGTCAGATTATCTACAACATCAACTGGTTCGTGAATCTCGATTGTCTCGGTTGATTTTTCGCTTCTTGGTGCCATAGTTTTTGTCGGGCCTGCCTTGGTGTAGACAATCTCCTCAGCCCACTCGTCTTCCTTTTCCACCGCACGAACAATCTTTCCTTCACAGTCCCAGTCAGGAATCTCAAGAGTTCCACGTTTTCCGAGCACATACCATCTCGGGTGCATAATATAGTTATTTGTAGCAACTTCAACCCTTGCCTCTATTCCATTTTCAAATGTCATAACGAGTCTGAAATTGTCATCCACTTCAGGGTACTGAATGCTGTTCATTGTACAGAATACATTTACCACCTTATCAGGGAGCATATACATGAGCTGGTCGATTAAGTGAACTCCCCAGTCAAGCATCATACCTCCGCCGAGTCTTTTGATTGTTCTCCAGCCTGTCGGCATACCACGAGAGCCCTCAACACGGGATTCAATCACATAAGGTTCGCCAATCATTCCGTCCTCTACGCATCTTCTCATCAAAACAAAATCTTTGTTTGTTCTTCTGTTCTGATCGATTGTGAAAACCTTGCCGGTTTCTTTTTGAACCGCCATAATTTCCTCGAGTTCTTCCGATGATAAAGTTACCGGCTTTTCGCAGATAACATTCTTCCCTGCTCTCATCGCCATAATTGAGAGGTCTTTGTGCACCTCGTTGCTTGTTGCAACAAGGATAATATCGAGTGTTTCATCCGAAAGCATATCATCGAGTGATGCATAAACTTTCAAGCCCTTTTCCCTTGCAAGCGGATATTTTTCAGCGTTTATATCATATACACCAACAAACTCCGCACGACGATACTTTTCTTCTCTGAATGTATCAACGTGCCAGTTTGCCATACCGCCAAAACCTATAATTCCAATTCTGTGCTCAGCCATTTCTGTCTCCTTCTTGGAAATTATACCCACCACATTTCGCCCTGACCTTCAAATATCAGAACTTCCTTTAAAAACTCTATCGCCTTTTCAAGTCCCTCTTTCGGGCTCATAAGTGCATCCTCGTGTTCAATACTGAGTGCACCGTCATAACCGGTCATTCTCAGTGTACTTACCATATCATTCCATACATCCTTGTCGTGTCCGTAACCGACAGTTCTGAAAAGCCATGAACGGTCTTTCAGGCTTCCCAAAGACTTTGTATCCAACACGCCATTTACCTTACAGTTTGTATCGTAAATCTTTGTATCTTTAGCATGGAAGTGATAAATTGCACCCTCAAGTGCTCTGATTGCCTCGCAAGGGTCTATTCCCTGCCAGAAAAGATGGCTCGGGTCAAAGTTTGCACCGATTATATCGCCAACCGCTTCTCTCAGCTTCAGAAGTGATGACGGATTATATACAACAAATCCGGGGTGCATCTCGAATGCTATCTTGGTCACCTTGTGTGATTTTGCAAACTCAGCCATATCCTTCCAATACGGAATAACCTTTTCAGACCACTGCCATTCGAGAATCTTTGCATAATCATCAGGCCATGCACAGGTTACCCAGTTTGGATACATCGCACCGTCGTGGTCGCCCGGGCATCCTGAAAATCCGATTACAGTATCAACGCCAAGTGCTTCTGCCGCCAGAATTGCACCCTTGAATTCATTGTGGAATTTCTCGGCAATTTCCTTTTGCGGATGAAGCGGATTTCCATGACAGCTTATAGCTGAAATTTCGATTTCGTATTTTTCCAAAAGTTGCTTATATTCTGCAATCTTTGCATCATTACCAACAAACTCTTCCGGCTTTAGGTGAGCATTTCCGGGGTAACCGCCCGCTCCGATTTCGATACACTGTACACCAAGTCCGTGAAGGTATTTGAGTGCCTCCTCAAACGAAAGATGTGCTACTGCAGGATTCATTACACCTAATTTCATATCGGCATCCTCCCTATATCTTTAAAATACTATTTCCTTACCGGTTTTTGCACTCTCATAGATAGCCTCTAACACCTGTGTTACCACAAGCGCCTGCTCGGGCAAAACTACAGGGTCGGTGTCATTCTTTATAGCATCAATCCACTGACGTGCTTCCCTGTATTCAGGTTTTTCAACTGCACCGTCATAGAATGCAACTCCGCCTGCATTGAAATCAGGCTTTTCAACAACCTGAGTATTGAACTCTACCTTATTGATTCTCAAACCGTCACGCATATCTGCACCGGCCTTTGTTCCGCAAAGTGTTGTTGCTGCCTCAAGCGGATCAAGCATATTGATTGCCCAGCTGCTCTCAAGGATGATTGTTGCACCGTCCTCCATTGTAATAAAGCCGAAAGCTGAATCCTCAACGGTATATTCTTTCGGATCCCAGTCTCCCCATGCATTAGCAGTTTCGGTCTGATCGCCAAGCTTTTTGAATACCGAACCCTTAACGCTCTTTACCTTATAGTTATCCATAAACCAGAGTGTAAGGTCTAAAGCGTGTGTTCCGATATCAATCAATGGGCCGCCGCCCTGTGCTTCCTCATCAAGGAAAACGCCCCAGGTAGGAACTGCACGGCGTCTTATTGCGTGCGCCTTTGCAAAATAGATTTCACCCAGATCATCTCTTAGGCACGCCTTTTTAAGATACTGACTGTCCGCCTTGAAACGGTTCTGATAGCCTATTGTAAGCTTTTTACCTGTTCTCTTGTGAGCATCGAGCATTTCCTTTGCCTGGGCTACAGTCTTTGCCATCGGTTTTTCGCACATTACATGGCAATCTGCTTCCATAGCTGCAATAGAAATAGGAGCGTGAGAGTTATTCGGTGTACAAACGTGAACTACATCGAGCTTTTCCTTTGCAAGCATTTCCTTGTAATCCTCGTAAACTGTTGCACCGTCCACGCCATATTCAGCTGCCGCCTTTTCGGCACGCTCACGGATTATGTCGCAAAATGCCACCATTTCTACATCATTAACTGTTTTTAGTGCAGGCATATGCTTTCCGTTTGCAATACCGCCACAACCAACAATTCCTACTCTTAATTTCTTCTCCATTTTTCATCCTCCTTATATATTTTTAAAAATAAATTCTTCTTTCTATATAAAAAGTGTAGCATATTACAAAAATATATGATATAATGATTCTATCAAAAAATATCACTTTTTTGTCATGGAGGTTTTGTTATGACCGATACTTACGAAGCGAAAGCCATAAACGAATACGGAGCGGTTGAGCCGTATATCACTCACATCCAACGGTTTACAGCAGCAAGCATGGGAGCATATCCGCACTACCACGAATATATAGAAATGCTATACTGTATAGAAGGAGTTTACGATATATGGCTAAATGGCAAATATTTTAACTTCAAAAAAGACGACATTGTTGTCATAAACTCCTGCGAGGTACATAACATTATCGCCAAGGGGCCGGGTTCTTACCTGGTCGTGAGATTTCTTCCCGAGATAATTCACGCCGCATCGGGCTCGGTTTTTGAAATAAAATACGTCACTCCTTTTTTGGTAAATAACTCCCGTCATCAGCGTGTTTTTACAAAAGAAGAGCTATCAAAAACCGACATTCCGCAAAAGATGCTTGAGATACACAAGGAATACACCGAAAAAAAATACGGATACGAAATCGCAATCCGCACACATATCAACAGTATATTCCTCTGGATTCTGCGGTACTGGAACTCAAAAAATATCGACCTTGAGCTTGACAGTTCGATAACCTCCGAACTCTCCAACAAAATTCAGCAGGTTATGGACTATATCTCGATTCACTTTGCAGAGCCCTTTACCGTTATGGAGGCGGCGAAAATGTGTAATGTGAGCTACAGCTATTTTTCGAGAATTTTCAAGCAGGTAACAAAACACAGTTTCAGCGAATACCTGAACTACGTCCGCATCGCAGAAGCAGAAAAGCTCCTTGCGACAACCGACCTTAGCATGACCGAAATTGCTATGCAAACAGGGTTTTCGACCTCAAGCTATTTTATAGAGCAGTTTAAAAACCACAAGCGAATATCGCCAAAGCAATTCAAGAAAAATCTTCTTGGGTATAAATAACAAAAACCGAAACAGATTTCTGTTTCGGTTTTTTATATGTTCTTATTTTCAAGATATTCTTTTATCTTTTCAAAGCTTTCACTACTTATATGATGCTCAATCTTACAGCTGTCCTCATATGCGGTTTCTTCATCAACACCGAGTGCAATCAACGCCTTTGCTATCACCTGATGCCTCTCATAGAGACCTTCTGCAATCTGCAATCCCTTTTCGGTAAGAGCGATGTAGCCGTTTTCATCAACCTGAATATATTCATTTTCACGAAGGGCCTTCATTGCAACCGAAACACTCGCCTTTGCAAAGGAAAGCTCATTTGCAATATCAATGCTTCTTACATATCCCTTCTTATTTTTAAGCATGAGAATCGTTTCCAGATAATTCTCTGCTGATTCTTTTATCTTCATAAATTTATCCCTCACTTCATATATAAATTATAGCATAACATCACGCAATTGTCAAATCCATATTTCCCTGTCATTTTGCAATCTGCCCAAATGCAAACCAATATTTTCAAAAAAGATTATAATTTTTTACAAAATTCGGAAAATGTGTTGACAAAAGATGTCGGTTATGCTAAACTAACTATAGTTAGATTAGACTAACTCATATCAATCATTGAATCGGGTGACGCATATGAACTTATTTGAAGCAGAAGAAGGAATTGAATACATAATTCAGCGGATTGAAACCGATGACGAGGAGCTTGATGCGTTCCTGTTTTCTTTGGGATGCTACAGCGGTGAGCCGATTACCGTAATATCCCGCTTAAAATCCGGATGCGTTGTCTCCATTAAAGATGCAAGATACAATATCGACAAACAGCTTGCTGAAGCAATCATTGTCTGATTTTAAAATAAAAAAATAATCTTTTGATTATTTTTTTGAAAAGCAGTTAGTTAAGGCTAACTCGAGACGAATATTTTACAGATTAACGTCTGTCGGAATAGATTATACATATAATTCAAGGAGGAATACATAATGAGAATTGCATTAACAGGCAATCCTAACAGCGGTAAAACGACCATGTATAACGCTCTTACCGGTCAAAATGAAAAGGTCGGAAACTGGGCAGGTGTTACCGTCGAAAAGAAGGAGCACACAATCAAGAGAGGGTTTTATGATAGCGAGGAAAAGCTCATTATAGTCGACCTCCCCGGTGCATATTCAATGTCACCGTTTACATCTGAAGAAAGCATAACAAGCTCGTATGTCAAAAACGAAAACCCTGATGTTATCATAAACATCGTGGATGCTACAAACTTGAGCCGAAGCCTGTTCTTCACAACACAGCTTTTGGAGCTCGGTATTCCTGTTGTTGTGGCTCTCAATAAGTCAGATATAAACGAGAAAAAGAAAACAAAAATCGATACTACATCGCTTGCAAAGCTTTTGAACTGTCCGGTAATCGAGACAATCTCTACCTCGGCAGACGGATTAAAGGATGTCATAACCAAAGCCGTTTCACTTGTTGGCGAAGAACAGACTGCACCATATGTACAGGCTGACATCGACCTTACAAACAAGAAGGAAATTGAGTCAGCAGACAGAAAGCGATTTGCCTTTGTAAACAAGCTTGTTCGCTCTGTCGAAACCAGAAAGGTCCGCACAAATGAGAAAAACTATCAGGACAAAATAGATGCCGTTCTTACAAACAAATGGCTCGGCATCCCGATTTTTGCCGTTGTAATGTATCTTGTATTCCAGATTTCACAGGTATGGGTCGGAACACCGATTGCAGATTGGCTGGTAGGCTTGCTCGAGACCTTCCAGGGATTTATCGGCGGACTTTTAGAAAATGCAAACCCACTCCTTTATGCGCTTTTAGTTGACGGCGTAATCGGCGGTGTTATTGCAGTTGTCGGATTCCTCCCACTTGTTATGGTAATGTATTTCTTAATCGCACTTTTAGAAGATTGCGGATATATGTCACGAGTTGCGGTTGTACTTGACCCGATTTTCAAAAAGGTCGGTCTTTCGGGAAGATCGGTTATTCCGTTTGTTATCACAATCGGATGTGCCGTTCCGGGAATCATGGCAAGCCGTACAATCCGAAACGAGCGTGAACGCAGAGCTACTGCAATGCTTGCTCCGTTTATGCCGTGCGGTGCTAAAATCCCTGTAATTGCTCTTTTTGCAGGTGCATTCTTCGAAGATTCAGGCTGGGTTAGTACCGTTATGTATCTTTCGGGTATTATCCTGATTTTCCTCGGTGCTTTGCTTATAAACAAAATCACCGGCTACAAGGCAAGAAAATCTTTCTTTATTATTGAATTGCCTGAATACAAAATGCCAAGCCTCTGGGGTGCATTCAAGTCAATGTGCAGCCGTGGCTGGGCATACATCGTAAAGGCTGCAACAATTATTCTTCTTTGTAATACCGCAGTTCAGATTATGCAGTCATTTACCTGGAGTCTCACAGTCGCAGAAACTGCTGATATTTCCATTTTGGCATCCATTGCACGACCATTTGCCTTTTTGCTGATTCCAATTCTCGGATACCACGCCTGGCAGTTAGCAGCGGCGGCAGTCAGTGGTTTTATTGCCAAAGAAAATGTAGTTGCAACCATAGCTGTTTGCTATGTTCTTACCGATGTTTCAGCAGAACTTCCTGGAGCCGCACCGGAGCTTAGTGCAGTTGCCGCACTTGCATACCTGATGTTCAACCTCTTTACTCCGCCTTGCTTTGCCGCAATCGGTGCTATGAACGCTGAAATGAAGAGTGCAAAATGGCTCTGGGGCGGAATCGGGCTCCAGCTTGCTGTTGGATATACCGTAGCGTTTTTGGTGTATCAGGCAGGCACACTCATCACAACAGGTGTTTTGGGCGCAGGCTTTATACCGGGCCTTATAGCCGTTCTTGCAATGGCCGCAATTATTGCATATCTTTGCATAAAAGCTGACCAAAAAGTAAAAGCTGAATATGCTTTAAAAAGCAAATCAGCCAAGTAAGTAAATGGAGTTGATTGTATGGAAAACCTCATAATAATTGCCGTTATACTCCTGATTGTCGGGCTTGCCGGCTACTATGTATATAAAGCTAAAAAAAGCGGCAAAAAGTGTATTGGTTGCCCTGCAAACGGTGCGTGTAGCGGATGCTCTATGGGATGTTCAACAACCAATCAAAATAAAGAATGAAACTAAAAGAAGCAGAGCAAACGCTCTGCTTTTTTTCTTTGTATCGTGACAAATGAATAAAAGTATGATATAATTTAATTTGATGAGGTGATTTAGATGGTGGATATTACTGTTTGGATGCAAAACTTCATACGGGAATTAAATGAGACTTTTTCAAACCGTGTGTGGTTTGTTGGTTTACAGGGCAGTTATGGTCGTGGTGAAGCAACAGAAACAAGTGACATAGATATTGTTGTAATTCTGGATGAATTGTCCGCTACGGATATTCAAGCTTATAATGATATGCTGGATACCCTGACCCACAGAGAATTGATTTGCGGTTTCCTTTCAGGCAAAAAGGAAATTATGAATTGGGAGCCATCCGACCTGTTTCAGTTTTGCCATGACACAACACCAATCAAGGGAAGTCTTGATGATGTTATGGCTATTGTTGACGAAAACGCTGTAAACAAGGCAATCAAAATCGGTGTCTGCAATATATTTCACGGATGTGTTCACAATATGCTCCATGAAAAAAGCGAAGATATTTTACGAGCTCTATACAAATCGGCTGCTTTTGTTGTACAAGCAATTGTCTATAAGAAGACCGGAAACTATATTAAATATCAAGAAGAATTATTCGCAGTTGCAATGCCTGATGAACAGGCAATTATAAATACGGCTTTAAGTTTGAAAAAAGGTGGTACGGTTGATTTTATTCCGATGTCCAATACACTATTTTTCTGGGCAAAGCAACGGATTTCGGAAAACAGTTAAACAAATAAGAATTTGAAGGAGATATAATGAGGACGCAAATTGCTAATATTATCACAGGTTGTCGTATTATCTGCAGTATTTTGTTACTGTTCTTTCCTGTATTTTCGTTAGAGTTTTATATCACATATCTCCTCTGTGGTTTTAGTGATATGATAGACGGAGTTGTTGCAAGAAAGACAAAGAGTAATAGTAGTTTTGGAGCAAAATTTGATACATTTGCAGACTTTATTTTTATGATCGTTGTTTGGTATAAATTGTTGCCTACAATTCATATACCACAATGGATGTGGATATGGATTATAATAATTGCAGCTGTTAAATTGAGTAATATTATTGGGGGACTGTTTCAAAGAAAATCGTTAATATCCATACATAGCGTTCTTAATAAGGTCACAGGTTTCGTTTTGTTCGTTTTACCCTTAACGATACAATTTGTAGAACTAAAATATAGTTTTACAGCAATATGTTTAATTGCAACTTTTTCAGCAATCCAAGAAGGATACTATATTAGAACAGGACGTGAATTTGTTTAGACACATAAATTCCAATTTATTGAGCTAAATAACATTATTTTCAGCAACAAAAAACCGAGGCTATCGCCTCGGTTTTTATTTTTTAATTAGTGCATGATAGCAAGTTCAGTTTCCTTGTCAAACAAGTGAATCTTGTTAGGATCAAGAGCAATCTTAATTGTATCATTCATCTTAGCATTTGTACGCTGATCAACTCTTGCTACAAATGGCTTACCTGCAATCTGCAAGTAGAGGTATGTTTCAGCACCCATCATTTCTGTTACATCAACGAATGCATCAACAATTGCTTCAGGATTCTGAGCGATAACTGCTTCTTCATCGTGGAGGTCTTCAGGTCTAATACCCAAAACAACTTCCTTACAGATGTATGCATCAAGATTTGCAGCGGTAACTTTACCTTCTGGAAGCTTAACGCTTTCGTTATCAAACTCGAAGTATACGCCTGCATCCTTCTTAACCAAAGTACCGTCGATGAAGTTCATCTGAGGGCTTCCGATAAATCCTGCAACGAACATGTTAACAGGCTTATTGTAAAGGTTCATTGGAGAATCAACCTGCTGAACGATACCGTCCTTCATAACAACGATTCTTGTACCCATTGTCATAGCTTCTGTCTGGTCGTGGGTTACGTAGATAAATGTTGTCTGAAGTCTCTTGTGGAGCTTGTTGATTTCTGTTCTCATCTGTACTCTGAGCTTAGCATCGAGGTTTGACAAAGGTTCATCCATCAAGAATACCTTAGGGTCACGAACGATAGCACGACCGAGAGCAACACGCTGTCTCTGACCACCTGACAAAGCCTTTGGCTTTCTCTCGAGCAAGTGCTCGATGTCAAGAATCTTAGCAGCTTCCTTAACTCTTCTTTCGATTTCATCCTTTGGAGTCTTTCTGAGCTTCAAAGCAAATGCCATGTTGTCGTGAACTGTCATATGTGGGTAAAGAGCATAGCTCTGGAAAACCATCGCAATATCTCTGTCCTTTGGAGCAACATCGTTTACGAGCTTGCCGCCGATGTAAAGTTCGCCTTCGCTGATTTCTTCCAAGCCGGCGATCATTCTCAATGTTGTTGACTTACCGCAGCCTGAAGGTCCAACAAGAATGATAAATTCCTTGTCTTCGATGTCAAGAGTAAAATCGCTAACAGCTGTAACGCCGCCTGCGTATCTCTTATAAATACCTTTTAACTGTAAATCTGCCATTTAAATTTCTCCTCTCTGGCACATAAAATCTTACATTAAATATGATACCAAATCCGAATTAAAAAGTAAATCCGCAATTTAACAAAATAATTTTTATTTTATTAGTGATATTGACCAAAAAATCACAAATTAAACCGTTTTACTGTTTTTCAGCCTCTGCTATAACCTTGTCAACAATGTTCTGCGGAGCCTGTTCATAACGGGTAAACTCGAACTTGAACATACCTGCTCCCTGGCTCATTGAACGCAGGTCGGTTGCATACTTGAACATTTCCGACACAGGAACTTCAGCCTCAACCATATTGAGTCCCGGATATTCGCTCTCGCCCATACCCATAATCTGACCTCTACGCTTGTTGATGTCGCCGATGATATCACCCATTATACTCTCTGGGATAAATACCTTAAGTGCTCCGATAGGCTCTAAAAGTACAGGTTTTGCCTGTTTTAAGCCTTCCTTATATGCGATAGATGCCGCAGTCTTGAACGCCATTTCGGATGAGTCAACCGGATGATATGAACCGTCCAAAAGGGTAGCCTTCAGGTTAACAACAGGATATCCTGCCAATACACCGTGTTCGCAGGAATCACGGAGACCCTTTTCAACCGCCGGGAAGTAGTTCTTCGGTACGCTTCCGCCGAATACCTTTTCCTCGAATGTAAGTTCCTCGGTAATACCGGGTGTAAACTCAATCTTAACGTGACCGTACTGTCCGTGTCCGCCCGACTGTTTCTTATGCTTTCCTTCAACAGTTGCTGTACCCTTGATTGTCTCACGATACGGTACAATCGGCTCTGACAGAGTAACATCTACGCCGTACTTTGTCTTGAGCTTATTTACGATAATATCAATATGTTGTTCACCCTGACCATTTATCAAGGTCTGCTTTGTCTCAGAGTTATTTGTAACATTGAAGGTCGGGTCTTCTTCTGCAAGCTTTGCAAGTCCCGATACAATCTTTTCTTCATCGCCCTTTGCAACAGGCTTAACCGCCATCGAAAGAACAGGTTCAGGGAAGTCTATGCCGTTTAGAATCATATTCTTGTTTTCAGCACAAAGAGTATCACCGGTCTTGGTCTTGTCAAGCTTTGCAATAACACCGATATCGCCCGAGTCAACGCTCTTTACTTCAATCTGCTTTTTGCCTCTTAGCATATAAACCTTACCGATTTTTTCGCTTACGCCCTTATTCGGATTGTAAAGAACACTGTCAGCCTTTACGCTACCTGAATAAACTCTGAAAAGTGACATCTTGCCAACATATGGGTCAGCGATGGTCTTGAATACGATTGCAGAAGTTGTATCACCAACATCCTGAACAACCTCAACAGGCTCACCTGTCTTTGAATCGTGTGCGATTTCTGCAATTTCGTTAGGATTCGGCAGATACTTTCCGATACCGTCCATCAGGCTTCGAACACCGATATTCGCAAGACCTGAACCGCAGTATACAGGATAAATGCTTCCTTCCTTAACACCCTTTCTGATAGCCTTCTTGATTTCGTCGAAGGTGAACTCTTCGCCGTTGAAGTACTTGTTCATCAAGGCATCATCAGTTTCTGCAACAGCTTCCATAATCATATCACGAAGCGGTGCTACAATCTCGTCCATACCCTCCGGTACAGGAATGTCAACTCTGTCCTGACCTTCGTATCTTCTTGCAGTCATATCTATGATATCAACGAAGCCCTTGAACTCGTCACCCTCTTTAATCGGGTAAACAAAAGGTGTTACGGCCTTGCCGAACTTTTCCTTCATTTCTTCAAGTGTCTTCTGATAATTTGCTCTGTCATCGTCAATCTTATTTACAAAGAATACAATCGGTACTCCCTTTTGTCTTGCATATTTGAATACCTGCTCTGTACCAACCGATACACCACTTCTGCCACTTAAGAGAATAAGTGCAGAGTCAGCCGCTCTCAAGCCTTCCTTTGCTTCGCCCACGAAGTCAAAATATCCCGGTGTGTCGATAATGTTATATTTCATGTCCTTCCATTCGATAGGAGCTATTGAAGCGTTTATAGATAACTTTCTCTTGATTTCTTCCGCATCATAATCGGCAGTAGTTGTGCCGTCGGCAACTGTTCCCATTCTGTCGATTGCGCCGCTATTGAAAAGCATTGCTTCTGTAATGGTTGTCTTACCTGCCTTTCCGTGTCCCATGATTACAACATTTCTTATGCTGTCCATTCCGTATTTGTCCATAATATTTGTCCTCCTTTTTAAATTATTTGCAGATTATCTGCAATAACATATTTTATATATACCAAAATATCTCTTTTATAAACAAAAAAAGCACTAACAGATAACCAAAATCTATCAGTGCTTTTTGTGCATTTTGTACTAATGTTTATCTTTACCAAAAGATAATTTGAGCAGATTAACCCTTAATCAATCTCTTTGTATCAAGAGCGATCATAAGCTCTTCATTTGTCGGGATAACAAATGTCTTTACAGTTGCGCCGTCAGCTGTTACATCTATTGCCTCGCCACGCTTCTTGTTCTTTTCAGCATCAATCTTGATACCCATAAATTCAAGGCCGTCTACGATAGATGCTCTTGCTGCTGTATCATTTTCACCGATACCGGCTGTGAATACTACCGCATCAACGCCACCCATAGCAGCTGCATATGAGCCGATGAGTTTCTTAACGCTATAGTAGAACATATCCAAAGCAAGCTTAGCTCTTTCGTTTCCTTCTGCAGCTGCAGCTGAGAGGTCACGGAAGTCACTGCTGATGCCCGATACGCCAAATACGCCCGACTTCTTGTTCATTACAGCGTCAACATCTTTTGCGCTCAAGCCTTCATTTTCCATAAGGAATGTAACAACTGCAGGGTCCATAGAACCTGTTCTTGTGCCCATAACAACACCGTCAAGTGGAGTGAAGCCCATTGATGTGTCAACACACTTGCCGTTTTTAACTGCAGAAACCGATGAGCCGTTTCCGAGGTGACAGGTGATAACCTTGAGCTCTGACAAGTCTTTTCCCATTATCTTTGCAACTTCGCCCGAAACATACTTGTGGCTTGTTCCGTGGAAGCCGTACTTTCTTATCTTGTGCTTTTCATAGTATTCATATGGAAGAGCATACATATATGCTTCTTTCGGCATTGTCTGGTGGAATGCAGTATCGAAAACTGCAACCTGAGGAACGCCAGGCATATTCTTTTCACAAGCTTCGATACCTGTGATGTTCGGTGGGTTGTGAAGCGGTGCCAAAGGTATGCACATCTTCAAAGCTTCCAAAACCTTACCGTCGATTACGTGTGAATCAGCAAATGCTTCACCACCGTGAACCACTCTGTGACCTACTGCATCAATTTCAGACATTGATGAGATTACACCGTAATCTGCATTTACCAAAGCATTAATTACCATTGCGATTGCATCGCCATGGTCCTTCATCGGCTTTTCGATTGCTTCCTCAACACCCTTTGCAAGGTTCTTGTGAGTAAGCTTTGAGCCGTCAATTCCGATTCTTTCGCAAAGACCTTTTGCCAGAACATTTACTGTATCCATATCAATCAACTGATACTTCAGCGACGAACTTCCGGCATTGATTACCAATACTTTCATTTTATTCAAGTCCTTTCAAATTTTATTATTTGCCCTGTGCCTGAACGCTGGTGATTGCAACAACACCAACGATATCATCTGCCGAGCAACCTCTTGAGAGGTCATTTATAGGCATTGCAATACCCTGAGTTACCGGGCCGTATGCTTCTGCCTTTGCCAATCTCTGAACGAGCTTATAGCCAATGTTTCCTGCATCAAGGTCAGGGAATACCAATACGTTTGCCTTACCTGCAACAGGTGAGCCCGGAGCCTTTGATTCGCCAACCGACGGAACGATTGCCGCATCAAGCTGAAGTTCGCCGTCAACCTTGAGTTCAGGGTTGTTTTCCTTACAGATTCTTGTTGCCTCAACTACCTTGTCAACATCAGCATGCTTTGCGCTGCCCTTTGTTGAGTGTGAAAGCATTGCAACGATAGCTTCCTTTTCTGCCAGAAGCTCGAAGCTTTCTGCCGAGCATGCTGCGATTGCAGCAGGCTTTTCAGGATCAGGATTCTGCTCGAGACCACTGTCTGCAAAGATGAATGTGCCGTCTGCACCGTATTCACAGTCAGGCACTACCATAAGGAAGAATGCTGATACAAGCTTAACGCCAGGCTTTGTCTTGATAATCTGCAAGCTTGGTCTTAATGTGTTTGCAGTTGAGTGGCACGCACCCGATACAACACCGTCAGCGTCGCCTGCTTTAACCATAAGACAAGCATAGTACATATAGTCACCCAAAGCTGTCTTTTTCGCTTCTTCATATGTAAGTCCCTTTGACTTTCTGAGTTCTACGAAAAGGTTTAAGTATTCTTCTGTCTTTTCATATGTATAAGGATTGATGATAGTTGCCTTTGAAATATCGAGTCCCTTTGAGTTTTCTTCAACCTCTTCAGGTGTACCGATAATGATGATGTCGGCAATATCCTCCTTTAAGATTGTCTCGGCTGCTTCGAAAGTTCTTCTGTCCATTGATTCAGGCAGAACAATCTTCTTTTTGTCAGCTCTTGCTCTTTCTTTGATTCTTTCAATAAATGACATTTTGCATATCTCCTTTATTATTTTACATTATTTTATATTATATACCAATTATCCACAATTTACAAGGGGATTGACCAAATTTTTACAAGGTTTTTTATTAAATTGTTATCTTGCATAAATTTGGTAAATATGGTATACTAAAAATATAAAAATGTTCAAAAGGAGAAAACCGTTATGCGTTTGATGGGAATCGACTACGGTGACAGAAGAATAGGAATTGCAGTATCCGACCCTCTCGGGATAACAGCCCAGGGTGTTGCGACACTGGAAAACGGCTCAAAAAAGAAGCTGGCCCTGGCATTAAGCGAGCTTTTGGAAAAATACACACCCGAAAAGATTATACTCGGGCTTCCCAAGAATATGGATGGCACATTAGGCTTTCGTGCCGAGGCAACCTATGAATTTGCAGACTTTTTAAAAACGCTTACCGATACCGAAATTGTCTACTGGGACGAGCGTCTCACAACTGTCAGTGCAACATTTTTCCTAAACCAGACCAACACCCGCGGAAAGGACAGAAAAAAAGTCATCGATACCGTCTCTGCATCAATCATACTTGAAAATTATATGCAAAGCATAAAATGAGGTTGACAATTTTTAATATTTATATTAAAATATAGTAAATCAAAAGAAAGTTTTTACGAGGTGAACAAAATGGAAGATAATATCATCATTTTAGAAGACGATCAGGGCAATCAGATTGAATTTGCCACAATCGACGTTTTCGAATTAAACGACGAAACATATTTCGCACTTTTGGAGATCATGGATAACGAAGAATCTGATGAGGTTTTAATCATGAAGGTTTCAGGCATCGACACAGAAGACCCTGAACTCGTTATGGTTGATGACGAGGACGAACTCCAGGCTGCCTTTGAAGAATTCTTAAGACGTGACGAAGAAATGTACGACGAGGACTAATCTTCAAAAAATTGTATAAATTTTCATATTGATTTTTTATACACGATATGTTATTATAATTATAGAAATTTACCCTGTGACTCACGTGTAAGGTCATTTTTTTACCAACACTTCTTATACGGGATGTTTACTCCGGAAGCGGCGCACATGCCTCCTTTCCTTCGGGACTGCCAGTGGACTTGTAATGTTTTCGGGAGACGACCCACCTGCAAATGCAGGTAAGAAATCTGACCCGGGCACGGTTTTCGTGGGGTTTATTTTTTTGCACTCATTATGTAAACCCGGCATATTATATACTATAATTTCTCCCGAGGTGAATGCTATGTTTACATATATTTCTTTTTTCAACAAAAGCTCAAATCCCGTTCTTATCATATTTTTAGACGATACCGAGGTCGAGGAGCTTCTGGGTGCAAACCAAAAAAGCCGGATGCATATAACCGAAGCCGGCTCGCACACTGTCCTGATTTGCGACTCCAAAAACTTGCCCCTATTTGACCTCTGGCTACCCCTTTATCCAAACAAATTCTACACACTGATCATTGAGGACAGTTCGGTTTTTCTATCCGAGCATCTTTCTTAATTTCAAAAGACAGGCTTTTTCTATCCTTGAAACCTGCACCTGTGATACTCCAATCAAGCCTGCAATCTCGCTCTGAGTTTTCCCCTTAAAATACCTGAGGATTATAATCTGTCTCTCCCTCGCATCCAGGTTCTCAAGCATTCCGTGCACTAAAACTCTGTTTATGATATCCCCTTCGCAGTCGGGAGATGTGAGCCTTTCTTCATGTTCTCTTTCTTCATTTTCATAGTAAATCGACTCAGGTGCAATTGACGCATCAAATGCCTCAATCAGCTCCTCGCAGGATATCCCCGACCTTTTTGCAATCTCACCTATCGTAGGCTCTCTCATAAGCTCTCGGCGAAGCTCTTCCTCTGCACGTCTTCCCTTGAATGCATTCTCTTTGAGACTTCTGCTCACCTTCAATATCCCGTCATCTCTTAAAAATCTGCGTATCTCACCCACAATCATCGGTACGGCATAGGTTGAAAACTGCACATCAAACTCGGGATTGAAGCGTTTTACCGCTTTTATGAGCCCGATTGAGCCGACCTGGACAATCTCTTCAAAATCATATCCACGATTGGAAAACTTCAGTGCCGTAGTCTTCACAAGCCCGATATTATTCTCCACCAGTTCTGCCTCGGCCGTTTTGTCTCCGCTTTTAACCCTGTCAAGTAAAACACTGTTGCTGTTCATTTTCCTATTACCTTTGTCAGCTTTACGGTTGTTCCCATCCCCAGACTGCTCGACACCTCAATGCTATCCATAAAACATTCCATTATGGAAAATCCCATTCCTGACCTTTCCATTTCGGGTTTTCCGGTATATAGAGGTTCTCTTGCCTTTTCGATGTCGCTTATTCCACATCCCTTGTCCGATATTATGTACTCAACCGTATTGCCCGAGATTTTGCCCTCCATCCTCACCATGCCTACTACATCCTCGTAGCCGTGGATTATTGCATTTGTTACTGCCTCTGAAATTGCAGTTTTTATCTCGCCAATTTCCTCCAATGTGGGATTTAGCGGTGTCACAAATGCCGTCGCAACCATTCGTGCAAACGCCTCATTCTCAGAGTTATTTATAAATTCCAAGCACATTACATTTTCCATATCTATCACCCCTTTATACTAATTCCAAGGCTTCGCAAAGCTTATCGCACACCTTTACGAGCCTGTCTATTCCCGACATTTCTATTATGCGCCTGGTCTGTTTTTTCGCACCAAAGATTATAACCCGTCCGCCGAGCATCTTTGAGACTTTATACCTACCCATAATAACTCCGATACCCGAGCTATCCATAAATGTCACCTTTGAAAAATCGAAAATGATATTTACCGCATTTGTGCTCTTGATTTTCCTGTCAACCGCCTCACGGATTTTTCCCGCCGCATGATGGTCAAGCTCGGAATCGATATTGACAAGCAGGGTATGCTTGTCCCCGATTAGTCTGATTTCCATACATTTCCCTCCAGATAAATTTTTAGTCAACTCTTTAATTCCGCCCACACTCCCCTTTTACCTTTTGAGAAAACAATAAGCTTTTGTCGCTTTTTGACTTTCGATTTCCATAATAAAACGGCATTTTACCGAAAAACAAAAAAAGCCCTGAAACAGGACTTTTTAAAACAAAAACACACCTTTTTTAAAGGTGTGTTTTATCTTACTTATTAAGTAACTTTTTCCATGGTCTTTTTACTAACAAACAAACCAAAATACCAACTCCTGCTACAATTCCCCAGCTGAGGACTGCCGCATTCCAACCAAAGTTATCGGCAATAGTCGCCATACCGTATCCCGATACCGCACTTCCGACATATGTACACGAGTTTAGCAAACCCGTCATAAATGAGGTTTTACCCATATTCCTCAACTTCATCGGTACCATACATATGAGTATAAAGTTCACGGCGTGCATGCAGCTTGTGATAATTGTCGCAACCGCAACCGAAAGTACAGGGCTTACATCTGCCATAAAATAGAGCACGAATGCAGAAATGGCTGTAATTGCAAATATCACTGCCGAGCCGCCAAGCTCATTTTTAATCCACTTTCTGTAAATCCAGCCAACCACCTGGAAGGACACAACTCCGAAAACAGGCAAAACCACGCCGCTTAAAATCGAAATCGAACTTCCGAGATGGAATGTATTTTCAAGATATGTCGGGAGCCAGTTTGTAACACCGTCACGAAGTATTCCCTGCAAAGCAATCGCAAGCATAACTCCGCCTATTACAGTCCATACTCCAAGCTTCAAGCCATTTGTATTTTCTGATTCCTGTTTTACCTTTTCGGTCATAACCTGTTTTGGAAGAATTTTTTCAAGCTTTGCCGAGGCAAAAAGCCACACAAACGCTACAAAGAAGGCACAGACAGCCGCAATATAGAATACATACTCCCAACTCAAAAACTTAACACAAACGGGTGCTAAAAGGTACATCGCAACAGTACCTACCGAGCTTGCCTGAGAAACAAGCACACACGCCTTTTGGTATCTGTCCGCATCCAGAAGGTTAGACATAAACTTTACAAGTGGCGGCCACATAAATGCTTGCGCAAGTCCATTCACGCCCCAGATTACCGCCATAACATAAACGCTCTCTGAAAGAGGAAGCAAAATATTTGTCGCAACACTCACCAGAATCCCCGAAAATATCAAGATGTTCGGTTTTACTTTATCGCCAAGGTATCCGCTGATTAGCTGACCAATTCCGTAGGTTATCGCACTCGCCGTCAATGCCATAGACGCCGCCGCATTGGTTACACCTCTGTCCTCGATTACAGAAACAAGCACCGCTGCGTAATTTATTCTTGTGATATAGCTTACAAAATACACCAGTGCTCCCAAAAGGCCTACATATTTTGCATAGCCCTTAAACTTTGTCATACGAAATACCCCCAAATAATTATGAGTTTTCCAACACTATAATTATATCACTTTGCCACATATTGTCAACAAAATCACTTGAATCTTACCCTGCTATTTGATATAATTATAAAAAAAGCAAAGAGGGTAAGTATGAAAAAGAAGATTTTTGTGCAACTTTTGTTGTATATAATAGCGCTCTCATCGGGATGTGCAAATGCACCCAACAACGAGTTCAGCCAGACGCTCACCGGCGAGCTCGGCACCGTATCAACCGTTACGGTCTATGATAGCGAGTCTGCACTTTCCGAGTGCATTGATTACATAAGGCTCGCCGATTCACGGTTTTCCGTTACCAATCCCGAGAGCGAAATCTCAAGGCTGAATAATGGTGAGAATATAGCGCTTTCTACCGACACAGAAGAAATACTTGAGCTTTCTAAAAAATATGCAGACGACACCTTCAACCCGCATGCCGGCGAGCTTTTCAGTCTGTGGGACGAAGCAATAAAAAGCGCCGTACTCCCAGACGATGCCGAAATTTCAAAAGCAAAATCAGACATTGGCAAAAAGGTCAATCTCGGTGCAATCGCAAAAGGCTACATCACAGACCGCCTTGTTGAGATTTTGGACCGTGAAAAGGTCGACTCTGCACTCATAAACCTTGGCGGAAACATCTATGCAAAGGGTAAAAAGCCAAACGGCAAGCCCTGGCAGATTGGCGTTCGGACACCCGATGAGCCTGACAGCTATGTCGGTATTATCTCGGCAGAGAATTTAGCGGTCGTGACCTCAGGTGATTACGAGCGGTACTTTGATGCAGACGGTATCAGGTACCACCATATAATTGACCCGAAAACAGGCTATCCTGCTAAAAGTGGGCTCCGCTCGGTGACTATCATTTCCGACAACGCAACCATTGCCGATATGCTCTCTACAAAATGCTTTATTCTCGGATTTGAGGCATCCATGCCGATTCTCGACGAGTTTGGCGTTGCGGCAATTTTTATAACAGACAAAAACGAAGTGTTATACTCTGCCGGGCTTGAGGATATCTTTACCTTTGATAATCCGTCTTTTAGCTACAAAACTTTTTAATTTTAACCAAAACAATAAATGGGGATAGGAAAAAAGCTTCGGAATTGACAAACTGAGCCAAAGCAACAGCTTTGGGTTACCCGAAGTCGTACTGTGGTACGACGAGAGGCGAAGTTTGTCGATAGCAAGAAAAGTGCATACCTTTTCTTGTGCTCCGAAGCTTTTTAACATCCCCAGCAAAAAAGGAAGGGACGTACCCTTCCTTTTTTATTGTTTTAAATTAGTGTTTAATTATCCAGAAATGCTCTGCAGTATTGTATCTCATCTGATAAAGAATACTATCGCCAGGCATAATAACTGATGGGCTCAAACCCGATTCAACTGTAATGTTCTTGAGGTTTGTAAGGTCAACTCTTGTTACAGTTGCTGTCATCGGAGTCATACGAGGCTTCAAGCCTTCTTCAACAATCAATTCCTTAAACTCTGCAACTGTTGACAATCCAACCTTTGCAAGCTGAGCAGAAGATGGGTTTGCACTTGCAATCGCATTAGGGTTGATGTTCGGTACATTTGCAACAAGGCTTGTGCCGTTTACATACAACGCTCTTACATAACCCAAAGAATACTCTGAAGATGTGTTATAGCTTAATAATGTACCGTTAGAACTCAATATGTATGAACCACACTGGTTAAGCGGCGTAGATGTATTACCCACCTGACCTGCCGAATAGTAATCAAGTGATGTGGTTATATCAAGGATTTTTTTGACACCCTGAAGGTCTCCATTAGACTTCTTTGAATACTTAATAATATCACCAACATTCAACTTTGAAAGTGCTTCCTTACAAGCGTCGTCTGTTGTTTCACCTGGATAGAGTTCTATTTCTGTGCCGCTGTCATTAAGTACCTTAACAACATTTACAGGTTCATCATTTGCATCCAAACCTTCATACTTTGCGACTACAACATAGAAGGTTCCTGATGCTGAAACACCATTTGTTTCTTCCGATGATTCCTTGATGTACTTGATTGCAACATC
This sequence comes from Clostridia bacterium, assembly GCA_045544615.1. Classification (GTDB taxonomy): domain Bacteria; phylum Bacillota; class Clostridia; order UBA1381; family UBA1381; genus CAKSFT01. Next base: position 31,396 of record JAZPZI010000026.1, on the reverse strand, counting down.
GATAGTAAGAGCATCATCTTGATTATAGAAATAATATGTACCGATATGGTTCTTTTCGTTTGCATCAGTCTTGAGGTTTGTAACACCCGAGATTACACGACAGATTTCTTCATCCGCTGCAATCTGGAATACCTTTGTCTGTGTTCCCTGGTAATAACGTCTTGCCCAGTTGTATGTCCAGTATTCATATGTTGACTCTGAACTGTTTACATGCACTTCGAATGAACCTTCATATTCGAGTTCATCCGCCTCTGATGTGTAAATCTTTGAGATTTTACCTTCATCATTGAGTGAATACATGATAAGCTGTCTGAATTTATCAACGTTGTCTGCTGACTTTCTTGCATCGTCATACTTTGAAGCATTTTCAGACTTGTATTCAAGTGCAGCGCAAACATCAGGAACTTCCATCTTCTTGCCGTTGAATCTTACTTCTTCAGCAAGGTCGAGTCTTTCGATTGCACCGCTTTCATCCAAAATCTTCAATGTGGCCTTGTTTTCATCATTAACGCTCTTGTAGAGCTTCAATGTTACACCGTATGATGTTACAAGTGAAGATTCTGCAGCGATACCGGCGATTCTGCCGAATACGTCAAGGTAGAATGTGCCCTGTGTACCAATCTTGATTTGTGGAAGCTTAATGTTCTTTGATGCCTTGTCAATGTAGGCAGCACCAACCATAACTTCTTCGTCGTCGATGATAACTTCGTTTTCTGCAACCTTAGATTCGATCTTGGCTTCTTCGATAGCCTTATCTGAAACCAAAACCTTGATGTAGTCGCCATTCTTACAGATAGAAACAACATTTGTTGCTACGATTTCTGTTGGCTTGATTTCCTGACCGTCTTTCAAAACAACATATGATGCAGGCTCTGTTACCTTCAATTCAACAGAGTTTGTAGGATCATCCTTATCAATGATTGTGTAGCTTTCGTCTGCAACACTTACTGTGTTCACGAAAATTGTCTGGTCGATTGATGTAATTTCGATAATATCGAAAATTTCATCTTCGTTATTGTCGATAAGCTTTACTGAACCGTATGCAGGGTTTAAATCAGCCACACTGAAACCAGCCTTCTGCTTACCGTTTACGATAACATTAGTATTGGCTGTGATTGTGATATCCTTTTCTCTGTCTCTTGCATCATAGTACTTATATGAACTTGTTGACTTGTTGTCCTTATAGAGGTCTTCGTCATCAATTTCGTATGTGAAGTTCTTCTCTGTAAGTTCAAAGTAAAGAATTGTACCAATATCGTCATCCTCAGTCTGCTTGTAGAAGTATTCTACATCATAACCAAGTGATGCTGCGATTGATGTCTCGCCTACATAATAGCTTGTATCACCAATCTTTACCCAACCTGTTCTTGTAGCGCTATGCTTTAAGAGTGCTGTGATTTCGTTTGCATTTACAATGCCGTCTTCGATATAGATATCGTGGTAGATATCAAGGAATGTACGTCCGCTTTCGTTCTCGATTGAAACTGAACCCCCGCTCAAAACGAACTTAGGAACTTCTACATCAAAAGCGTTTTCGAACATAGTGAGCAATTCGCCATATGTAAGAGCTGTCTTTGTGCTTGCGTCGATTCCGTCCAAAAGCTTTAAGTTGTCAGCAACTGTGAGGTATCCATTTGGATATCCGCCCTGAAGTTCAGCTTCTTTTGAGTAACCGAGGAACTTAACAACAACCTTAACAGCCTGTTCCAACAACAAGTCATTCTTTGGTCCGAATGAGCCATTTTCATAACCTGCCAGGAAGCCGAGGTCTACGCCCTTTTTGATGTATGCAGCTACCGGATAGTCAACATCTACGTCTGTAAATACAGCTTCTGTTACCGGGTTAACCTTGTCGGCATCTGCGATTCTTAATAATGCCATAACAAAGTCTTCTCTTTTTACATTTGCTTTTTCATTTGAATAATCAACCTGTCCGCTCAAAAGTCCCAGACTTGAAAACATTTCCTTTGTCTGTTCGTACTCAGCACTATTTGTGATAGCCAGGTCTTCAGTTGTGATAGCGGAAACATTGATTGAACCGATAAGCATAACGCCGGCAACCAAGAGTCCTAAAATTTTCTTTAATTTCATACTGCTTAACCTCCCTTATTATAATCCCTTGATCAGGTTATAGATCATCTGCGCTGCCTGAGCTCTTGTAGCTGTGGCATTTGGCGCAAATCTGCCGTTACCGACACCGCTTATAAATCCTGCCTTGTAAAGTGTTGTAATACTCGATGATGCCCAACTTGCCATTTCATTTCTATCAACAAATGGGTCCTCAAAATATACAAGGTCAATCTTATCGGTTGTGCTGATACCTGCTGCCTTTGCAGCTCTCTGAAGCATAACGGCCATTTCCTGTCTTGTAATAGGATCACCTATACCAAATACAGTAGCTGACTTACCCTTTGTGATACCTGTTTTAATAGCAACCTTGATATAAGGTGCATACCAGGCATTATCATTAACATCTGTAAATGGGTTTTTGTTTTCATTTGTTTCCAGTTCGGTTGCAAGTACCAACATCTTCAGGAATTCTTCTCTTGTAACCTGTGCGCCCGGGTCAAAGATTCTGTTACCCTTACCGTTTACAATCTTTCTGTCCGAAAGATAGAGGATTGCTTCTTCAGCCCACTTGTGGTTTCCAAGGTCGGTATAAACTGCGTGGTCAATCTTTACAGGGATTTCTTCGCTTGGTTCATATATTGGCTCGCCTGTTGTTTCGTCTTCTTCCTTATCCAAGCTTCCCGGGATAAATGAAGGTCCCGATGGTGTGCTACTGTTTCCGCCATCACCCTTTGGTGGATCAGTTTTTTCAGCTTCTGTAACCAATGGCTCAAGCTTTGTTGCCAAATCAGCAAGGTCTGTAGGATCCGGCAGTGCCACGAAGCTTCTCCACATAACATCTGCCTTATCCGTGTTGCTTATCTCGACAGCATCAATTCTGTCAGCAAGTTCCTTCGATACTGCAACAGCCTTAACATCATCAAATCTGCCTGCAACTTCATCGGCTTCTGCTTCATTTAAATATACAAGTGCAACACTCTTGTTAAACGCATCAGCAATAGCCTTCTTTGAGTTGAGGCCCTGATAGCTTGTAAACTGTGCTGCAACTGCACTCTTCGAGTCAACTTCATCATAGATACTACCTTCACTCATATCTATTCCCAAAGCATCGTCATTTTCCTTTAACACTGTAAGGATTTTGTCACTTGTTGTAGAGTTTAATCTTGTTAAAACCTCTGCTTCTGACAAAGCGTTAAGGAAGCCTTCTTTGTTTGTAAAGCCCTTGCCTGTCAGCTGGGCAATATAGTTTGACTTGTCAGCAAATCCGTTATATTCTGTCAAGTCAAGGTTGAGCTTTGTCTCATATTTGTTCATAAAGCTGTCAAGCCCTGCCTCATCAGAAACTGCGTTGATATCAGCAAGAACACCTGTCCAGTCTGTCAAATAGTACTTGGCATCAGTAGCCTTGTTTGCACTTGCAATGCTCTTACCGCCGATATATGCAGTATACATACCGCCTTTATCTGTATCTGAGAGCTGATATGTAAAGGTCTTGTCAAATCCGCCCTTGACTTCCTTTACAAGTAAAACCTTGTCGGTGATATCGCCTACTGCGATATCAGAATACCCGAATGAGGTTTCTGTTTCATCCTTATCCGCAGTACCCAAATCGTCTGCCTTTGGTCTGAAAACAGTGATATTTAAATATCCGTCAATTGATGAGCTATATTTAACAGTCAAAAGACCGGTATCTGAAATGCTCATCTCATCTATAGTAACTTCTTCCTGGTTTCCGTTAATAACGAAGCGGTATTTTGTACCTGTTTCGTCATCCTGGAGAATAGTTACTCTTTTTGATGCTTTCGGCGAGCTGATGTCTGCAGTCTGGATTACTGTTGCACCTGTTGCAGAAATAGTCGGTGCTGCCGAAAGTTCTTCGTCAACCGTTACATAGTAGAGAGTTCTTGCAGCATCAAAGCTTCTGTCTAAAGAACCCTTACTTACGGTCACATCTGATATTGCTGCGCTTGCAGGCAATGCAGAAAGCATAAGCGACAAGGCAGTAATAAAAGCAACTTTCTTCATATTCTAAATCATTCCTTTCTGTAACATTACATTTAATCCCGCCCCAAAAGGGCACTCAAGCCCTTTTGAGGTGGTTTCGATTGTTTACTCAGCAGCAGGTACATAATCAGGCGAGAAGCCCTGTGTCTGACCTGTGTATTCCAAGATTCTGATTGGTGTATCTGTTGTTGAACAGTAAACTGTAAAGAATCCCTTGTCAACAATCTTTTCATCGGTTGAATCTACATATTCGATAGCAGTTTCACCGTTAATCTTAAATGTAATGCGTACATTACCGTCTTCGTCGTCTATCGCTCCGTATTCAATACTGTAACGCTTGTTGTTTTCAAGCTTAAACTTATCATCAAAGTATGTGGTGTAGAGTCTTGCTCCTGCGCCCCATCTCTGGAATTCCAAGCCCTGGTTGTTAACAACTATAAAGTAAAGTGTGGTATTGTTGTAAGCACCGTGAGTACCGCTCGCTCTTAAACCATAGTAGAGCCATGAACCTTCCTTCGACAAGTCAAACTCAGTATCGAACTGGATTGTCTGGTAATTTTCAATTGGTGTTGTAATACCTGTACTGTAGTTATCCGAGCTTGAGGTACGCTCAAACTTAATTCCGTTGCCTCTCTCGTCTAGTGTATGGAATGTTACGTTTGGCTGTGTATCCCATGCAGCAAGGTTTCCAAGGTATCTGTCAAGTGTGATTGTCTCAGCATGCTTACGGCCGTTGATTGAGTCAATTACGCTTGTAAACTTCGCGATTCTCTTGTCGATTTCTCTCTGTGAATAGCTCTTTGTTTCAACATACTCTGCAAAAGCCTTGATTTCAGCATCAAACATTTCTGCTGTGCCGGCTTTGTGTTCACCAGGATTCTCACCCTCGTGGATAGTTGCTTTTGTAACATTAGCACGTTCAATCGCATCTCTTGCAGGCTTGATGTTTACAATTTCTTCCGCTCTTGTAGTGAAGCTGAAGTATGGTGTGCTACAAGCCTGAATTGCATTCTTATCGTAGGCCTGAGCGTCTGTGTTCATTGCAGTAACTCTCCAGTAGTATCTGTTTTCGCCGTAACGGAGATTCTTGATTGTAATAGTGTTACCCATTACAACGCTGTCTCTTATTACATACTTGAACTCTGGGTCTGTTGCAAGCTCAAATCTGAACTTTCTTGTGTGTTCATTTGCTTCCCAAAGGAATACAATTTCGTTAGCGTCAACATCTTCAGCCTTATTAGCAGGCATCAGGAGATTGAAGTCGAAATCCCATTCAGGTAACTTTGTTCTGTACTCATCAATGTAGATACCTACATTATCAAAGTCAATGTGCTTATATTCAGGAATATCCTTATATACTTTTGAGTCTTCTCTCAAGTTGAAGTTATTGCTGTCATAGTCAACAAAACCAACCTCAGCATAGTCTGTATACTGAACATTGTTCTCATTTACAAGGTAAGGTTCTGTCCACTTATCAACCGCTATGCCACCCGAGCGGATACTTGCATTATTCTTTATAACATTCTCATACGGAAGGTCAAGGTATTCTCTTGCATAAAGCTTATATACATAATCGTATGGAGGAGTATTCTTATAGAGCTCCCAGTCAAGACCTGCTGAACGGTCAAACATTGTAATCTGGTAGTTTGACCAATTATTTGAGGTTAGAAGCTTTAAGTTTTTGAAATCCCATGTGGTATTATCGTCACGCTCTGCTGCAGCGACCTTTGCCATTTCGTCACCGTGTTCTGAGTGGCTCTGGTCGAGTGTCATGTTACTGATAAACCAGTTCTGTTCACCACCGTTTGAATAGAACGGTCTTGATGTATGTCTATACAAATTGTTGTAACAGTAGAAACCTGTTGAAGCATTATCCGAATACATGATTGTCATTGTACCGTCTGTATCATGAACATAGTTATGCTGCAAAGTTCTGTTTGTAACATATGGGTTCATGTATGTATAGAATGTACCCGAGTCAGCAACTCGTCTTGTACCTGTATCCCATACTTCGTTGAGTTCATAGTAACCGAGTGAACACAAGCCTGAAACAGCCTGCTCCTGAGTTCTTGTTATATCGTTATGTGCAACACGGATGCCATGAGCTGTATAGTACTGTGAACCAACACCTCTTGCAACATCATACATTCTGTTGTTGATGATTTCAACTCTACCGTCTGATAATGTGTGCAAGCGACCGCCTTCATGGTCAACACATGTTCCGCCAAGGTTATGGAAGTCGTTACTGTTTACCTTGAAGTCCTGCATTCCTCTGCCGTATATGCCGGCACCTGCAGTATTCATGAAATCACAACCGAGGAATTCAATGAATGATGCATTCTCCGCATTTACAAGCTTTGCAGTTGAGTTCTGGAATGTAAGACGTCTGAATGATACGCCCTTTACACCCTGCAAGTCAACCATTGCCGAACCCAATGTACAGATATTGATTGTTCTGTCAGCAAATGTTCCGTCAACAAGATGTGACTTATATGGAATCAGATAAAGTGTATTTGTTGATCTGTCAATAAAGAACTCACCTTCGATATCAAGCTCTTCGATAAGGTTATACATATAGTATGTCTTGTTGTTACCGATTGGCTGATAGCTTGGCTTTGTATCATGACATGTAACTGTTGCAGTCTTCGGATCAACAGTTGCTCTGAAGTCCTGATTAGCCCAGGTGTAAACAAATGATACATTCATCCATACATCACTTGCTGTTCCCCATCTGAGAGCCCTGTCAACATCCTTAATTGTTGTTGATACATATGGCGAAGATGCCGAATATGTATCCTTTACAGCCTTATCCGTTTTTGCATCGGAATAGTTTGGCCAACGAGCCTGTGTAAACTTTGTTCCGTCATAGAGGATATACTGGCTGTTTGGGTTTCCTGCCTTTGGTGTGTAACCAAACTGCTTCAAATCAATTGAGTAGATATATCCCTTTGCCTCATCAGGCACACGGTTCAGGATAGCATTACTTGTAACCTGTGTCATCTGTGAACCCTTGATTGAAACCGAACCGTCAAACTGCGGTTCTTCACCGGGGTATGCATCAAATACGAGTGTACAGCCTTCCGGTGCGCTGTCCTGTGTGCTGAAAACTACGCTCTCAGCAATCGGGTAAAGACCGCCACGGAAGTATACCTTATATTCATCACCAATCCAGCCAATTCTCTCAGCTGTTGCCTTTGCTTTACCCTTTGCATCCTGCAAAGATCCCAACGGGCCCTTGAATGTACCTGAACCTGTGCCGTCAGGTGCAACAAAGAGACCGAAAAGCAATTCGATATCTGATTCTTTCTTTTCTGCCTTGTCAAGAACAGAAGCGTCTTTAGAAAGAACTACGATGTTTCCAAGTTCCCTTATCTCCATCTCCAAAGCTGTTGCAACATCATCGAGTGCAACATACTTCTTGCCGTTTATTGTTGTCTCAGCAACTGTTGTTGCACCTGTTACTGTTGCAAGGTTTCCAGGAACATAAAGTTTTCCGTCCTTTTCAACAGGTGTTACTCTGTCGTAACCATCTTTAAGCTCAACAAGCTCGCCATTAACTGTAGCCTCAGGCGCTCCGATATGAACAACTATACTGTTTGCAAGCACATCACGAACAACTGTATCCTTTACAGTTTCTATGCCCGATGAAGCATTAGTCATAACCGGAACCAGGCTTACAACAATGGCTGTAACAAGTGCTGCTGCTATTGCCCAAAATTTCTTCTTCATAGCATTTTCCTTTCCGATAGAGTTTTAAATACTATCTTTATTATTCTACGATTTTGTGCATCCCCGTGAATGCATCCCAGATATATACCTCCATAGAAGCCGCATCGAGCCCTGTGAGGTCGATTGTTGAAGTTGTGCTGTTCTTTACATTTGATCCGATACTTCCGAACGAATCGGTTACAACCTTAACAACCTCACCTTTTGTGTTATAAATTACACGAATAACTTCAATTGCTCTTGTAAAACCTGTAGAGTTTCTCGACTGCAAAATTGTCTTGGTTGAAGTTACACCGCTGAGGTCACTAATGTCATCAATGTTACCGTTAGACTGGTTACGGTGAACAATCTGTGAGAATCTGAACGGGCTTGCCTCTGTTGTGAAAACCTTCTCAAATGCATTCAAAGCTTTGCCATCCTCACTCGTAACCGTATCAGAAATCTTAAGCGTATATTCGGCATCGTATTTGAGTCCTGCCGGGAAGAAAACATTATAAAGCTTTTTATTTACATCATCCTGTGTAATCTCCATGTCAACCACATCCCCTGCAGCATCTGTAAGTGTGATGCCATCGAGTGTGTCTTTATCAAGAACATGGCTGAATGTAAGCTTCATACCTGCATCTGTTCTTATGTTCTTATCAAGCAAAACGTCTTTATCGGTTGTCGCTGACATAACATTCACACCCAAAGCCTTAATTCTTATGTAGTCAATTTTAGCCTTATAACTTTCCGGAATTGTTATTGAGAGCGAGGATAGCGATTTAGCATTAGCTGCTGAATTAGGAAGAGACAGGCTTCCAAGCTCCACTCCATCCTTGTCGGATACAACATACTTTGTCTTTCCTGTTACTCTGTTGATTGTTGCTTTCCAGTAAAGCTCGGTTGCTCTTGGCATTATCCAGAAATCTGTAGGATAAATCTGCTTTGAGTTACCGGCATTGTCGTAACCTATGAATCTACCGTAGTATAAACCACCATGCAACCAGGTCATATTATCATTACTGATATTCTTACCTGAAATGCTCGGAAAATCAAAGTTATTACTTCCCGCGTCTCCATATCCTTCAGGAATTTCAATATCAGGGAATACAACCTTAATTTCCACTTCAATTTCAGGGAAAGGTGTAACATCGACTCCTCCCAAGGCTGAACTTATTTTGACAAAGTCGTCATTCCACATTCTGTTAATCTCTTCTTCTTTCATTCCATCAGTGTTAACATTGAACTTATCGTCGAGATCGAATGCATCAACCACAAGCCATCCGTCACTAACACTGGCGGATTTGTTTGTTGAGTCGATTTTCCATTTGCTCATGTCGTCAAACTCATCATGCCAGATATACTCGTCATCTGCCGCCATTACCTGTGCTGACATAGCCATCATCATAGCTGCTGCCAGCAAAATAATTTTCTTCATTCCATTACCTCCTAAAATTTATTTTAATTTCACGGGATACTGCTATTTGAAATCAATCCCGGAACACTCACTATAATCGGGGTTTTGTCCTCCTTCCCGCAGTGCCGGACATTTTACAAGCAATGCCCCTTTTCCCATATTATTACACAGTAAAATTATAACATAATAAGCACAAAAAGGGAAGTGGATTTTTTTCGGAATATTGTGGACTTTTCCACGAACTTTATCGCGACACATCTTTTTCAATTAGTATTTTTGCACAATATTAAATGCTCGTGTTACAGTATTGTAATATAAGATAAATTTCTGCTTAAAACTTTAAAAAAGAACCCGTTTCCGGGCTCTTTTTACATCTTATTTATAGATTACAACTTCTCCGGTTGTGTTGTTTTCAAACACGCCACCGTATGGCAGAGCATAGGTCGGGTGCATATAACACTTACCCGAGTTGTAGCTTACATTATTTCTGACAATGTTGCCCTTCGGATACTTTGCCGAAACATCGCCGGCTTTATGCTCATCATATGCAGCAGCAAGCCAAGGATATCTTTCAAACCATACGCCGCTATAAACATCCAACGAATCCAGCTTTGAAACAAATCCCGAAACATCGCCGTTTTCGTATCCGCTTACAGGATAAACAGATGCTGAGTTTTCGCAATCAAAGAAGATATTATCTTCTATAGTGAAGTTCTTTCCTCCATGAACGAATACCGGGTCATCACAGTATGCAAAGATGTTCTTGCTCACAGTATTTCCACTTACCATATTGTCAAAGTAGACTGCACGAACACCGGTTGACTTTCTTCCGTTGATATGGTGGAAGTAGTTCCCTTCTATAACATTACCGCAGTATGACCAGTCACCGTGCATATAGAGTGCACCCTGGTCATATGTTGCCCAGCAAGTGTTATAAATTTCATTATTAAGAATAGAATGTTCGTTTCCAACAACATGGATTGCCGTTCCGCCCATATCATGCATTTTTGTGTTCTTAACGGTATTTCCGCATCCGCTAAGACTGATACAGTGAGATTCATCAAATGGGCCTCGTCTATAGCACTTATAAATATCACAACCGTCTACAACAACATTGCCGTGTGTTAATGTTGTTCTCACACCTGCCGAAATATTAAAACCTCCTGTACCACATTCTGTAACTGTGCAGTTTTGAATTGTGACGTCAGAAGACTGAGTTGTACCACTTGCATTTACAGTAATGGCTCTGTTTCCGAGATTCTTGAAGTTACAATTTTTAACTGTAATATTGTTACTTCCAAGAATGCTAAAGCCCTGACCGCCCGAAACATCAAAATCAAGATTTTCAAATGTCAGATACTTTGCCTGTTCTAATGAAAATGCATCATTGATTGTTTTTGACACTTCCAGCACCTGCATATTTTCGGGTGGGTAGAAATACATAATATTGTTTGTCTTATCAATATAGTATTCGCCAGGAACATCCAAATCCTCTACTACGTTATATAGGTAGTATTCCTGACCTGATACTACTTCAAGGGGTCTGTCACGAGTCAAAGTTATTGTTTTGTTTGTAGTATCTATCGTGCTTACAGGATAGGATGCAGACTCCCAGTAGTATGCCCATCCGCTGTATGCATAAATGTTACCGACATCAATAAAGCTGTCAATTCTTGAGTCGCTGTACTTAAAGTATGGAGTCTTTGTTCCCGAACCGGTAACAGTTCCAACCGACAAGTAGCCTTCGCCAGGGTTTGGATACTGTGCAATATTCATCGCAACACCGTCCGCATATGCTTCACCGACGGTTTCACCAGATGAAATAAGAGGTCTTGTCATTGCACCTACACCGTAGTCGTCAAGGTCAACACACTTTACCTTATCAAGGCTTTCTCCCGGCAAAAGTGCTAAAATATTTTCATCTATTGGTGTCTGGAACTTCGATGCCGGAATAACCGCAGCACTTTTGAATACAGGATTTGTATCGCCATAGCCGACAATAGAAATTTTCTTGTTCGCCGAACCGCTGTTTGCACTTGTAAAGTTTATAGACTCGGTAAGATTATATTCACCGCTCATTACACGGATAACAAAATCACCGGTTCTTTTTGCTTTAATCTTATCAGCTGCAGCACCGATTGTTGCAAGAGGCGCGCTCTCCGATGTTCCTGCATTCGAATCAGAACCTGTCGGCGAAACATAATAGTACGTTGCCGCATACGCCGGTGCCGAAACCGCCATTGTAAGCAGTGCAAAAAGTATAGCTATTCTCTTTTTCATCAGTTAGCACCTCCGTCCGAAGAAATATAGATTACAGATTCAGTAAACGGAATATATTTAAGATTCATTGATGTTGTAAAATTTCCGTTTGCGTCGGTTTTGATCTGGTCAAGGTAGACAATATTGTTACCCGATGCAACCTTCAAGCCAACACGGCTGTCAGCAGCACCCTTACCGCTAAGGATTATTGTCTCACCTGATACTGTATATGTGGCATCTGTGATACTGCTACTCACAATATTCTGTTCAAATCCCGCCTCAGGAACTGATAACTCAACAAGCGGAATCATATTTTCAAAGTCTTCAAGAATAAATGTCTTGACACTTCCGCCATTTGCAAGAGGTGCAAGTGAGCATGTAGCTGAAAGTGTATCTGATGTGCCCGGCTCAAGCACTACAGAATCGGTTTTTATTCCCGCAAGTCTGTTTTCAGTATCATAAAGAACTGTAACAAGGCAAGCTCTCTGTGCAACTCTGCCGCTTGCAGTAGCCTTTGCAGATGCTGTTATTTCGGTATCTGTTGTTGAGAAAACTACATCCTCAATCTCGAGTGGGAAGGAATCGTATGATCTTACATAGTTGTCCTTGATATCCTCGATAAATCTGTCTCTCAACTCTTCGTTTGCTACCTCGTCAAGCTTCTCAATATCTACCTTCACATCGCCCGTAAAAGAAATATCGGTAATATTATCAGGTGCAAATGCAACCTTTGAATAATCCCTGTTTCTGTCAAGGTCGCCGAGTGTATATGTACCGTCGAAAGCATATTCCCCACTGCCGAGTCTTACAAGTACATTCTTGTTATCCAGGCTGAGCTTTGACTTAGCCATTTCATATGCAGCCTCGATTGTTGCAAGAGACGATGCTTCTGTTCCTGAATTGCTGTCAGAACCGGTCTTTGATACATACACATAGTCATTCGGAATATCGATCTTTATATTATCAATATAATATGTCGCAGCTGTCGAACCATTACTGAGGAATCCTATGCTGAATCCCTTTAAGTCCTTACCGTTATAGGTGAATGTCGAAGTTCCGCCTGCTGTTGTCATTCTCTGATACCCTGAACCGCTGTCAATATAGAGCTCAAAAGTCTTTGACTTCAAGTTGACTTCAGCTTTGATTTTATAAACCTTATTCAATTCCCAGTTGAATCCGTTAAATCTGTTTGCTGACGAAGAATGACTTCCGTTTCCGCCATATGTACCGTTAGTAACTGATGTCACCTTAAAAAGCGGTGTTTCTGTTCCGTCCGAGTCAATCAGAACAAACGGACCATTGTAGTTGTAAAAATAATTATTCTCGGTAATCTGGAAATCGCATTCAAAGGTAAATTCACTTCCGGCATAGCTTCCCGAAGATTGACTGTAGATACCTACATGTTTTGCACCGAGTGTTTTTGTAGCATTAATTGCTTTTGTTCCGTCACTCTTCAAAGTCACCTTCAGTTTACCCTCATTAACTGTAAATGAACTGCCGTTGCCTGACGGATTTTTCTTTACCTTATATCCCACCTGACTGTACTCGCCAACATAGGATGTATTGTAGTTTTCAAAATCTTCAAGCAAAGGTAACGATTCGCCCATTCTTGCGCTTGCTGATACGCTAAAAAGCATAAAAGCACCCAAAGCGATTGCTAAAGTTGATTTTTTCATATCATCTTTCCCTTTCGTTTTTATTGCATATTCCCAAACAGTCATATGCCTGGGTAATAACATTATAACATAAAAAAACGCAAAAATATAGTGGATTTTTTTCATATCTTGGTGGATTATTTCGTGTTTTTTGTGTGCACCTTTGCACAATTTTTAACGCTCTTTATTTACTTCAATGAATAATATCCAACAGGAGAACGCAAAAAACGACTCATTAAATGAGTCGTTTTTAATGCATTTATTTATACATAACAGCTTCCTTGTGAACATTGCCTGTTATTGTAGCGTTTGCTTTTGCTTCTGCTGACAAATTAAATACCGGGCTGTTATAGATTACATTTCCTTCAATCAGGTTATTGTCAGGATCCAGGCAAGTTGAATCGCCATTTTTGTAACCTCTTATAATCTGGAGCAGATACTGATACTCCGGCTTGTTCCACGCATCAACCGTAAATACGATTTCTTCTGCTGCAGGCAAGTTTTCAGCTGTAATAGAAGACAGTGAAGACACATCACCAACATTGATGAAATTTGCAACCTTCTTGATGAATGTTGTCATATTTGATGTTGTTGCTGAAATGGTCGGAATACGAAGAGATGTATCGGTATTAAAGAAAATGTTATTCTTTATCGTAACGCCGCTACTTCCGTTTGCAATCACGCCTTCATCGCAGTATGCGAAGATGTTTCCTTTTACAACCGCACCACTTGAAACATTATCGAAGTAGATACACATTGTACCGTTACCATTTCTTCCGGTAATATCATGGAAGTAATTGCTTTCATAAACATTCCCGGCATACGAGAGGTCTCCGTGGTTATAGATAGCACCACAGTCATACGACATATTACATACATTAAAGATTTCGTTGTGCTCGATTGTGTTCTCTGCACCATCCATTCTTACGCCAAAATGCGGCATATTATAGATTTTGCTGTTCTTTAATGTTATGCCTGAGCCATCCATTCTTACAGCTGCAGTGGTGTGTACAGCGCGGCGTGAACAATCGTGAAGCACAACACCGTCAATTACATCGTTTGCGTGAGTTAAAGTATCCTTACTTCCGGCAGTAATACTGATACCTGACATACCGCAATCATATATTTCACCGCCTGTAACGGTTGAATCGGTCGAGCCTGACATATTGATTGCCTCTGTTCCGAGATGTGAGAAATTACAGTTCTTAATTGTAACATTCGAACCGCCGTCAATATCGAATACAGTTCCTCCTACCATTGTAAAGTCGATATTTTCAAAAGTTGTATAACCGCAATCCTTCATATAAATAAGCGATGAACCTGTAGGAACTGCAAACTCAACTTCCTCTGTTCCCGCCTCAGGATAGAAATACATAACTCCATCGGTTATGAAGTATTCACCAGGAGCGTCAAGGTCTTCAACTACATTATATAAAATATACTGCTGACCCTGCTTTAGTGTTCCGGATGTATAGCTTTCAAAGCCTAATGTTCCTGCTGTTGCATCAATGCTCTTTACTTTAATTGATGCTCCATAATAATAATTACTCCAGCTACCGTAGCCGTAAATTCTGCCAATATCTGTAAATTCACCGACTCTTGAATCGGAGAAGGTTGTAGTCTGGTAGTTTCCGTCCTTTGTAACGGTTCCGATACTCAAATATCCCTCACCCTTGTTAGGATACTGTGCCAAAGTCAACGCCTCACCGTTTACATAAGGCTCAACTGTTGGGGCACTCGATGAGTAATACGGCAAGGTGTTGTTTGCTATACCATACTCAACAAGATCAATAGCCTTGATGTTTGCCTTGCTTGATTCAGGCAAAAGTGCCAGAATTTTACTGTCGGTTGGTGTTTCAAACGCTGATGCCGGAACTGTCACCGATGATTTGAACACCGGTCTTGTGTCTCCGTATCCTACATACTTAACCGTTTTTGAAGCATTACCCGAATTAACCGCCGGCAAGTTAAAAGTTGATGTAAGATTATATGTACCGCCCAAGATACGAACCTCGAAATCTCCTGAGCTGTGTCCTCTTGTGATAAGCGTATCTCTTGCCTTTTCCAATGTTGCAAAGGCTGTAGCCTCGGTAGTACCATTGTTTGAGTCACTGCCTGTCGGAGATACATAATAAATATTAGATGCAGCCATTACAGGCAACTGAATTGACATAAGAGCCAATACCAATAAAAATGCTATTCTCTTTTTCATCAGATTGCACCTCCGTTAGTTGATGATACATTTATTGTTCCTGCGATCGGCATAAACATAGGATTTACATCGAATTCAAAACTGCCATCGGCACCCGATACAGTTTGCTCTGCATAAACAATTTTATTTGTTGCCGTTCTCATACATACTGTTACCATACTATTTGGAACTGTAGTTCCGTTTACCGAAACAACATCACCTTTATTTAACATTTCAAGTTCTGTTATTCTGTCTGTAAACACATTATTCAAAGTAAATTCCGAAGTGAATTCTGATTTTATAAGCGGAATCAAGGTTGACATATCTTCCCAGAGGAATGATCTGAAAGCTGCCGCATCACCTATTGCAATAGTAGATGAAAGTGTTGTCTCGGTTCCCGGTACAACGGCTGCGTTTGCTATGTCAATACCCATAAGCGCTCCATCATCATCATAAACTATCGAAACAAGTGCTGCTCTTGCTGTAGTTTTACCGCTATTTGCAAGTCTGACAGAAGTAACAAGATTTCCGTTCGAATCTTCAACACTCCTTACCTGTCCGATCGAAAGCGGATATGAATCATAAGTTTCTACATAACGATCCTTTATATCTTCAATAAATTCAGCCTTTAAGCCTTCATCCTCAAAGATGTCAAGTCCCGGCATATTAACATTGTAATCACCCGAAATTGTAATATCAGCATAATTATCCGGAATGAAAGCAACCTCGTTATAGTAAGCATTCTTATCAAGTTCGCCGAATGTATAGCTGCTGTCGAAATTATAGTTGCCCGACTTAAGCTTTACGAAAACCTCCTTGTTTTCCATTCCGATCTTTGATTCTGCAAGTGCATATGCAGCCTCTACTGTCTTCAAAGGCTTTTCGTATGAACCATCATTTGTATCATTTCCGGTTGTTGGGCAAACGTAGATGTATTCCCAATCAGGAGCATACACCTTTACATTGTCAATAATGTAGTTTGCCTGATAGCTTGTGCTCGACACAAAGCTGAATTTGATTTCCTTCAGGTTTTCACCCTTATATGTAAAATTCCCGTTTCCGGTTGTGTCAAACTTCTGCACATAGCCCGAACCTTCGTCAATATAATACTTATAGGTCTTGTTAACCATATTTATATCATACTTGATTCTATACTGTGTACCTGCAGTCCACTTGACACCCGAAAGAGTTCTTCCGGCGCCATTAACATAAGCTCTTGTAGAGTTTGCATTCTCTGTTCTATGGCATGTTTTTGTTCCTGCATCATCTACCATGATAAACGGGCCTTCATAAGCAACGACATAATTATCTCCCTCAATCTTGAAGTCATACTCAACAATAATTCTGTCAGAATTAAGCGGAGCATTAAAAGTTTTTGTTGCCGAAATAGATGTTCCTGTTTTTTGAAGCGAGATTTTCATTGCTTTGTCAACAATTTTTGCAGTATGTCCTACTGTCGAAGGATTCTTCGCCACAGTGTAACCTGTAGTTTTAAAGCTCACGTTGCCGTTCGAGAGTGAATCAAAATTGTCGTTTAGCGGAAAGCTGTCCTTCTGACGTGCCATTGCGGTCGTACCGACAAGCATCAGAAGTGCTAAGACCACCGATAGTTTTTTCATTTTTCCATCTCCTTTTCATTTCCCTTTTCCAATAGTAATATTTAACATAATTATACCATAAAATATCATTTTTGTACAGTGATTTTTAAAAAATTTGCTGATATTTTTTTCACATTGTTTAACAAAGTGCAAATCAATAACAAATAATGCAAATTTTTGCTTTTACCGCATCACAATCTGCAAAGCAAAAACGGCACGCAAATGCGTGCCGTTTTTTATTGTTACTGATTATTTTTCAATAACTACTATACCGTTAGAACCAATGTTGTTCGCTGTCATAATTACGAAATGGCTTCCCGGTGTGATAACATCAAGCGAAAGACCGGTCTCAACCTTAATCTTCTTTGGATTAGAGATGTTGATTCTTGAAACAGGAATTGCTTCTGTTGTATTCTGTGTAGGAATCATATTTGTTTCGCCTGACTTGTAGTTTGTATAAACGAGCTTTGTTCCGTCAACAAACTTAGCTGTTGAGTAGAGCCATGACTGATAAACAAGGTCTTCCCAACCGTCTTCAGTACATTCCTTTTCATCAACTGTAATATCATTCGCATCAGATCTGGTCCAGTCACCCCAGTTAACATTACCGTGCTGAGTACTCTGTACGGCACCGAAGTTACCGAATTCTTCAGCCAGGAAGATTCGTCTGTAACCGGTAAGCTCACCGATGTCATTGTATCCATACTGGATAAGGTCACCAGGCTTTGTGATAGCTATCTGACCTCTGATGTAGTCAGTTGATTCTTCTGTTGCATAAATCTTAACATTTGTACCGTCGTGAGTGTTGATAGCTTCAACAATTGTTGTTGCTTCTTCCTCATCATTAAGACCTTCATAAACCTTTGTTACAGCATGCATTCTGTGGTACTGGCCAACAGATGTCGATGTTGTGTTCTTTGCTGCGCCACCTGATGATTCAGGGCAGTAAACAATGATTGCACCAACTACAAGGCTATCGCTCTGGTCATAGAAATATGCTGTATTTCTTGTATCACCTGCTGTTGATTTCTTGATATTTAAGTCATAGTTCTGGAACTTTGTTACGAAGCAGTTTTCTTCTGTAGGATAGATACAGAAGAGTGTTGATGTCGAATCATAGTACCAACGACGTCCCCATGAACCGGCGTCTGTGTTAGGTCTACGGTAAACCTCATAAGGAGTTTTCTGGATTGTGTAGTAGCCCTTATACTGGAACTCTGAATCAGCCTTATTTGATGCTGTCCATACTTCGGTGATGACATTGTTTTCATCTACCTTATACTTAATGAGCTGTCTTACAGGCTGGTCAGGATTGTTTGAATTCTTTCTTCCCTCATCGATTGGGTTATAAGCATCAAGTGCATCCTTTACCTCATAAGCTTCACGCTTCTTCTTTCCGTTCAAGGTTACAAGCTCTGCAACTTCAAAGGTTTCAATTTTGCCGTCTTCCTTCATGAGCTTGAGCTTAACCTGGTTTTCTTCATTTACCGACTGGTAAACCTTAAAGAGGAAGCCGTAAACACATTCATCGCCACTCTTGAGGCCGTCAACACCAACGATTGCACCCATAATATCTATACGGAATGTAGCAGTAAGACCGATTGTAAGAGGTGTTACTGATGTGTCTTTTTCTGTCAATGCCACATAGATGTCCTGAGCCTTATACTGGCTGCCATCAATAACTACAAAGTTCTCTGCCAACTTCGACTGCAATGTGCCTACAACCGCTTGTTCTGATACCTGAATAAGTGCATAGTTTTCGGTTTCACCGATTGAAAGAACTGAACCTGACTTGAGGTTTGCAGGATCAACTTCAATGCCGTTTGAAAGAACAAGATATTCCTTTTCTCCTTCTTTTTCAATAAAGTACGAGTTTGATCTCTGAACTGCGTCAGTAATTGTTATATAAGCATCTGTCTGTGAAACAGTTGAAACAACGATTGTCTTCTGAATATCAAAAATGCTGATTACATCAAAGATTTCGTCGTTGTTGTTATCGATAAGTGTTACCTGACCATAAGCAGGATTCAAGTCAGCCTTTTTGTAGAATGGCTTTAACTTACCGTTATAGATGACATTTGTTTCATCAGTAATGCTTATTGTTTTTGCTCTGTCTCTTTCATCAAAGTAAGTATATGAATAAGCATCGTTTTTCTTATAAAGATCTTCGTTATCAATTACATATACATAGTTATCTGCATCGATTGTATAGTAAAGGATAGTACCGATATCTTCATCCTCATCCTGCTGATAATAAATTTTTACTGCCTTACCAAGTTCAGGAGCAATACCGCTTCTTCCTTCATAATATCTGATACCGTCGATTGTAACCATTCCTTCAGCTGTTACAGAACCTGTCTTTAATGCAGTTACGTCATTTCCGTCAAGAACACCCTCTTCATAGAACACTCTGTGGTGTGCTTCGAGGAATGTTGTGTCTGTTTCGTAGTTGATTGAAGGAGCGCTTCCGCTTGCCTTGAGTTCGGTAACTTCTACATCCAATGCGTTTTCAAAGAGCTTGAGCATTTCGCCGTATGTCATAAACGCACCGCTTGCAACTACAATATCGTCCAAAACGCCGAGGTTATCAGCAACTGTTATATAGCCGTTAGGATAACCGCCTGATGCTTCTGCATCCAAAGTGTAGCCGAGCATTTTTACCATAACCTTAACAGCCTGTTCAATTCTGATTGGGTCATTTGGACGGAACTCGCCATCTGAATAACCTGAAAGGTATCCGAGGTCTACACCCTTTTTAACATAAGGAGCAACCGGGTCATCTATTACTACGTCAACAAATGGATTTTCTGTCACCTTACCGATGTTTTTATCCATATCATTGATACGCAAAGCAGCCATGATAAAGTCTGCTCTCTTAACATTTGAAAGCTCTATTGAATAATCAACAGTCTCACTTAACAAATTCAAACCGTTAAACAGTTCAAGTCTACTCGTATAAGCTTCGCTGTTTACTACTTCATCAGCAGCTGAAGCCATCGAGAAATTCATTGGAACAACGAGCAAAGCTGTTGCCAATAAAGATACTAAAAACTTCTTTAATTTCATTCTGCTCACCTCCATTATTCTACGCCTTCTTGTTCAACCTGTATCTTGAGCAAGTTATAGATCATCTGAGCAGCCTGTGCTCTTGTAGCATTAGCCTTTGGTGCAAATGTTGTTGCACTAACACCTGACAATGCCTTTGCCTTGTAAAGTGTTGTGATACCCTTTACTGCATATGAGCTGATCTGGTCAGCATCTTCAAACGGCAACTCAAAGTGTGTTGTCAAAACCTTATCGTCCATTAAGTACTTGCCATATGTTGCTGCACGGTAAATCATTGTTGCCATTTCTTCACGTGTAATCAATTCACCAACACCAAAGCGTGTTGCAGTTTTACCCTTTACAACGCCTGTTGCAAATGCGATTTCGATTGGCTCATAGTACCAAGCTGTTTGAGGAACATCGTCAAACTTCATGTTTGAACCTGGTGATACAAGCTCAAGACCAAGAGCAACCATCTTAGCAAATTCTTCTCTTGTTACATAAGCATTAGGATCGAACTTGTTGTTGCCCTTACCATTGATAACCTTTCTTTCAGCAAGGAGCATAATAGCTTCTTCTGCCCAAGGTACTGTATCCAAATCGTCAAATACTATGTCATAATCAACCTTTTCAGGAAGTGGTTCATAGTAATCTTCATCTTCTTCAGTCTTGCTGTCTGAAGGAACAAACGGTGTTACAGTTGAAGGAATTGATGAGGTTTCCTTATCTTTGTCGCCTGTGCTTCCAGTACCTGTACCTGAGCCTGAGCCCTCTCCAGGATTAAGAAGTTCGTCGAGTTTCTCTGATACCTTATCCGGGCTTTCAAATCCCTTGTTCAACAAACCTGCAAGAATCAAATCTTTTTCGTCACCTGCATCTTCAACAGCCTGACGCTGTTCTGCTGTGAACAATATTTCGTCAACATCGCCGTATCTCTTTTCGATTTCGTCAGGTTCTGACTCATTGATGTACTGTGTTGCAACAGCCTTATTAAAGCTTTCTACGAGCTTTTCCTTTGTGTCGTATGCACCCTTAACCATCTTTGCAACAGGAGCTTTCTTTTCAACTTCCTTGTAAAGGCCTTCTACATCAGCGCCAAGAACGGTCTTATTGGCTTCAATCTTTGAAAGAACTGTTCCCTCATCAGCTTCGCTTACTTCTGAGAGTGCAAGTGCAAGATAATATGCATCCAAACCGTCTTCGATTTTTGCGAAATTCTTTCCGAGCATATATGTATCAAACAAGCTCTTGTCTGATACCTTACCATATCTTTCAAGGTCAATGCTTAGCTTTAAGCCATATATATTGATAAATGCATCTGCATCTGTAGCCTTGTTGAGTTCTACAAGGATATCATCCAGAACTTCTGTTGAGACATAGTATGCAATAGCTGATGCCTGAGCATCCTTTGCTATGTTCTTACCGCCGAGTACAACCTTGTATGAACCAAATTCAGCACTTGCAGGCAACTTATATGAGAAGGTACCATCACTTGCCTTTACAGTTGTAATCTTTTCAACCTTTTCTGCGCCATTGGTCTTTGTAATGTCTTTAATATCCCATGTTGTTTCTGCACTTGGAGCTGTTGGCTTCAAGATTACAACATTAAGAGTATCTGAATAAGGAGCATTGAAGTCTACCGTCATATTGCCGGCACCGTCAATTGCAAAATTTGTGATTTCAACTGCATCAGCTGCTGCCTTAAACACAAAACGGTATTCCTTACCTTCATCGTCTTCAACAATTGTAACTCTGTCAAGAAGGTTCTCTGATGTAGCGCTTGTAGCCTTCTTTGTCTGTGTTACATTTGTTCCTGTAATATCAGGGATTGTGTTATAGTCTCCACCTAAATCAACATAGTAGAGAGTTCTGTTTGCGTCAAACTTTCTGTCAAGCTTGCCGCCCGATAAAGAAATATCTGTTATTGCTGCATTAACCGGAATAGCTGAGAGCATCATTGTCAATGCAGTAATAAATGCTATTTTCTTCATAATTCCAATTCATTCCTTTCCATACTGTTACTTTATGTATATATCCCGGCTTTCCCCGGAGTCCGTTCCCTCCGGAGAAAACCTTAACCTTACATAATTATTATTCCTCTGCTGTTGGCAGCAAATAAACTGTCGAACCGTCGCCGCCACCTGAGCAGTAAACTGTGAAGTATCCGTTGCGCTGGATTCTGAATTCGCTGTCATCAATATAGTCAATCATTGTTTTGCCATCTATCTTCATGAAGATTCGTACATTACCGTCTTCAAGCGTGACAGCACCTATCTCGATAGTGTATCGCTGACCGTTAACCGGCTTCCATGCGTTCTCGCCCCACCAGTTAAGGTTCAGTTTACCACCTGTATTCCATCTTTGAAGTTCGAGCCCGTAGCCCGGATTCAATCCGATGAAGTAAAGCTGGTTATCGACATATGTTCCATTTGTTTTATCCGACCTCAGACCAAAGTAAATCCATGATTTTCCCTTCATGTCCATAATAAGGTCAAATTTCACAATCTGGTACGTTTCAATAGGAGTTTTATAACCGAAGCTCTCCTGTGAAGTTTTTGAAAGTCTCATGAACTTCAAGCCCTTCTCATATTCAGCAACGGTATTCATTTCAATATCCCATTCTGTCGGAACTGCCAATGCATCGTTTAAAACGAGCACTTCCTGATGTCTTCTGCCGTCGATACCATTGATATCCGCTTCAAACAATTCAACCTTCTTGTCAAGCTCTCTTTGGCTATAATTGCCCGATGCAAGAAAAGCTTTGAAGTCTGAAACAGTTTTATCAAAGAAGTTCTTTGTTCCTGCAAAATGCTGTCCGGCTCCTGTTCCTTCCTGAATATTTGCACCGATTGCATCTACTCTTTCAAGAACCTTTGTTGCACCTGATAGGTCTACAATTTCCTCTGCCATAGTTGAAAAACTATAATATGGAACATTGCACATCTTTTCAGCATCCAACGGATAAAGCTTGGCATTTCTTGTGTTTACATTAAACACTCTCCAGTAGTATTCCTTTTTGCCGTACCTCAGACCAACTACTGTGTGAATATTGCCGTCGACATAATCGTCACGGATAATATTCTTGAATTCAGGGTCTGTTGCAAGCTGGAATCTGAACTGGCGTGTTGTTTCACACTCTTCCCATTTAAAGACTACTTCTTCCGGATAAATTTCCTTTTCGCCATCGCAAGGCATCAAAAGTCCGAAATCCTGTTCATCAATACTTGGGAACTTAGTCCTGTAATCATCAAGGTAAACACCGATCTTGTCGAAATAATCAACCTTCACGAAATCAGGAATCTTTTTGTAAATCGCAGAATCTTCTCTCAAGTTGAAGTTCTTGTTGTCATAATCAACAAATCCCACCTGATCATCATTTTTGAATGTGATGTTTCCTTGAACCTTAATCTGCTTTGATGTATCCTTTACAACACTTATTGCACCCGTACGCATTAAAACATTGTTCTTTATGAGTTTATTGACAGGTCCGTCCACCTTTCCGCTCATAAGGAGTGCATACGAATCAGGTGCCTGTTCCTTCCAGATGTCCATATCAAAGTTCTTGTACTTATCAAGAAATGTTGTCTGGATTGTTTCATGTCCGCTTATCAGAGTAAGTGTTTGCGGATCCCAGTAACAAGGTGCCGATAAAGCCCAGCAATGAACCTCCATCGCCTGATTACCGTATTTTGAATCCATCTGGTCGGTATAAATATTGTTAATGTAGTGGTTGTTACCAATACCGTGGTCGAATACAGGTCTTACCGTTCTGTGGAAGATATTACCCGTCGCCATCATACCGGTCGAACCACCGTCCTGATATATCGTAGACATACATGACCACGAATCGTGGAAGTAGTTGTACTTCACTTCACGGTCAACGCCGAATGATCTGAAGTAGGTGTATACTATACCCGAGTCGGCGATCTTCGCCATTGATGTATCATAGATTTCATTATAATAGTTTTTAGATTTTGCGTTAACTCCGTATATGGCCTGATTATTTGTACGAGAAATCTCGTTGTTTTCAACATACCCGCCAATACTGTCGTCGTAGCATTCTACTATTCCGCTGGCGCCTGTCTGGTAGATTCTGTTATTGATAAGTCTGTTTTCAGACTTTCTTATCACCCTGAGTTCGCCGCCACCGAATCTGACTCCGTAGCTGCCTGTATGGTGAATGTCACAGCTTTCGACTGTGTTTTCTTCGCCGTACATGTCAACTCCGACACCTGCTACATTATGGATATTACATCCGTACACTCCACATTTTGTGGATTCGTTTCTGAATTGAACGCCTGCACCTGTTGAGAGCTGAAGGTCAAGTCTTCTTATTTCAACATTCTTTGCTCCGTCAAATCTGACAACCGGTGTCGTAAGCACTGCAATGTCAACATGTTTATCATTCCATGTTCCATTTATCACATCCGCTTTATACGGATAGATATAAAGAATATTATTTGTTCTGTCAATATAGTACTCACCCTGAACATCAAGTTCTTCGATAAGATTGTATATAAAATACGGTTTATTCTTACCGATTGACTGGGCTGTACTTGTCACAGTATCGATTGTTTTTTCAACCGGGTCAATTTTGACCTGGTGATAGGTTGTGTACCATGTATAAACAAAGTCTGCTTTTATCCAAGGCTCCGGAGCATTCGCCCAATTCGGAACTCTGTCTTCATCCTGTACAGTAAAGATTGAAGATGGGTCATCAGGTGTTGCCTCTGCCTTAATAACACCCTTTGTTGAAGCATTAGTATAGTTAGGGAATCTTGCCAGGGTGAATTCTTCATTATTGTAGAACACACGCTGTTTATTCGGATTGGTCGTCAATCCGAGTGGCTTATAGCCATACTTTGACAAGTCCACCATGTATACATTGTCTTTCGCTTCTGCCGGAAGACTTTCATATACCTCCGACTGTATAACTTTGGTAAATTCCGAGCCCTTTATTGAAATACCGCCCTTGAAGACCGGTTCTTCGTCGGGGTAGGCATCATATATAATCTTTGAACCGTCAGGTGCACTTGATGCTGCATCAAATAATACTGAACGGTTTAAATTATATATTCCGCCACGGAAATATACCGTATATTCATTACTCAACCAACCATTTTCTTTCATGTTCTTGTGAACAAGCGACTGCGCCTCTTCGACTGTCGAAACAGGCTTTTCATATGTACCGTCACCGTCTTTTGCATCCGGTGAAACATATACACCAAAGAATGTTTTAAGTACCTTAGCATTATTTCTTGCCTTTGTAAGTGTACTTGTATTCTTTGAAATTATTGCCAGACCAAACGCTTCGGATTTCGATGCACCAAGTGACTTTGCAATATCATCAACAGAAACATATTCTGTATCATCAATCATAGTTGTCTTCAACATACCCGTCACTTCGCATTCATCTAAAAATGCACTTGGAACATAAAGTACGTCGTCAACTTTCTTTGCAACCTTTCTTGCTGAATTGTCTGTCAGCAAAAGCTGCTCACCTCGAACAATACCCGTTGGAGCACCTTCAGAGAAGATTATTGCATCTGCAAGTATTGATCTTACTTTATCACTTTTTACATTTTCAAGCGCTGCAGACGAAGACGCAGAAATGAAAGACACCATACTCAAAAGAACACTCAAAACCAACACTGTCACTAATGACAATAAGTTTTTCTTTTTCATTTTCACTACCTTTCTGAAAGCTCGGACGAGCTCTCAATACAAGTTATATGTTCTCCAAACCGTTTTAAATTCACGGTTAAATATGGATAGTGTTTTCTATTATATATAGGTAGAAACTCGGGTTTTTCCGGAGGACACGTAGTCCTCCGTACGAAAAACCGTCTTATTCATTTATGCTATTATTCCTCTACTGCTGTTGGCAATAAGTAAACTGCAGAACCATCGCCGGCACCCGAACAGAATACTGTGAAGTAACCGTTACGCTGGATTCTGTATTCACTCTCATCGATATAGTCGATCAAGAGCTCGCCGTCAACCTTCATGTAGATTCTTACATTACCGTCTTCAAGTGTTACAGCACCGAGTTCGATCTGATAACGCTGACCGTTAACAGGTCTCCAATCGTCAGGCTCCCACCAGTTGAGGTTGAGTTTACCGCCTGTGTTCCATCTCTGGAGTTCAAGACCGTAACCAGGGTTCAAACCAACGAAGTAGAACTGGTTATCGTTATAAGTACCGTTGGTCTTATCCGATCTCAAACCGAAGTAAATCCATGAAGAACCCTTCATATCCATGATAAGGTCAAACTTCATAATCTGGTAAGTTTCAATCTTGGTCTTGTAACCGAAACTTGCCTGAGAACTCTTTGAAAGTCTCATGAACTTCAAGCCGCCTTCGTAACCTGCAACAGTGTTCATTTCGATATCCCACTCTGTCGGAACTGCCAAAGCGTCGTTCATGATAAGAATTTCCTGCTGTCTTCTACCATCGACACCGTTGATGTCTGATTCAAACTGTGCAACTCTCTTGTCAAGCTCTCTCTGTGAGAATTCACCCTTAGCAAGGAATGCCTTGTAGTCTGCAACTGTCTTATCGAAGAAGTCCTTTGTACCTGCAAAGTGCTGACCAGGTTCTGTACCTTCGAAAATCTTTGCACCGATTGCATCAACAGTCTCAAGAGCCTTTTTCGCTTTTGTTGTATCAACAATTTCTTCCTGCTGTGTTGAGAAGCTGAAGTATGGAACATTACACATCTTTTCAGCATCCAACGGATAGAGTTTTGCGTTTCTTGTATTTACATTGAATACTCTCCAGTAGTATCTCTGTGTACCGTATCTCAAGTTAACCACTGTATGAACATTACCGTCAACAAAATCGTCACGGATAATATTCTTGAATTCAGGGTCTGTTGCAAGCTGGAATCTGAACTGTCTTGTTGTTTCACATTCTTCCCACTTGAAGCTTACTTCTTCAGGATAAATGTTTGTTTCCTTATCATAAGGTATCAACAGACCGAAATCCTGTTCTTCAAATGTAGGAAGCTTTGTTCTGTAATCGTCAGTGTAAACACCAATCTTATCGAAGTAGTCAACCTTTACAAAGTCAGGAATCTGCTGATAAATCGGAGAATCTTCTCTCAAGTTGAAGTTCTTGTTATCATAGTCAACAAAGCCCATCTGGTCTTCATTTTCGAATGAAATATTTCCTTCAACTGTAATCTGTTTTGTTGTATCCTTTACAACACTGATTTCACCCGAACGCATTGAGACATTGTTCTTGATAAGCTTGTTGAAAGGTCCGTATAACTTACCCTGCATAAGCAGTGCATAAGATTCAGGTGCCTGTTCCTTCCAGATATCAAGGTCAAATGTCTTGTACATCTTAAGGTATGAAGTATCCCAAGCTGAATGACCCTTTGTCAAAGTAAAGGTCTTAGGATTCCATTCGATCGGTGCGCCAATAGCCCAGCAATGAACTTCCATCGCCTGGTTACCCCACTTACCGTAAATCTGGTCTGTGTAGATGTTGTTAATATAATGGTTGTTTCCTGCGCCGTGGTCAAAAACAGGTCTTATAGCTCTGTGGAAGATGTTACCTGTTGCCATCATACCTGTTGAACCACCATCCTGATAGATTGTTGACATACAGTAATACGCATCGTGGAAGTAGTTATACTTAACTTCACGGTCAACACCGTAAGCCTGGAAGTAGGTGTAAACTGTACCCGAGTCAGCAACCTTCGAGGTTGTTGTATCATAAATTTCGTTATAATAGTTCTTTGATCTTGTGTTAACACCCGAAATCGCCTGGTTGTTTGCACGTGAGATTTCGTTATGTGCTACATAGTCGCCAAGACCGTCATAGTACCATTCGTTAATACCGCTGGCACCTGTTCTGTAAATTCTGTTGTTTATAATGCTGTTTCCTGAAGGCTTAAGAATTGTGATGTCACCACCACGAAGCTTGATGCCTGCTGCACCCACGTGGTGAATATCACAGCTTTCAATGTTAATCTTCTCACCCCAGATATCTACGCCGATATCTGCCGCATTATGAATTTCACATCCAACAGCACTACAGTTTTCAGCGCCACCCAGGAACTGAATACCGGCACCTGATGTAAGCTGAAGGTCAAGTCTTCTGAGTTCGATATTCTTCGCACCATCGAAGGTAACGATAGGTGTTGAAAGAACCGCAATATCTACATACTTGTCATTCCATGAGCCATTCATAACATCAGCTTTATATGGGTAAATATAGAGAAGGTTGTTCTTTCTGTCAAGATAGTATTCGCCCTGAACATCAAGTTCTTCAATAAGGTTAAAGATATAATAATTCTTATTCTTACCGATTGTCTGGTTTGTACTTGTTACAGTATCGATTGTTTTTTCAATCGGGTCAATCTTAACCTGATGCCATGTTGTGTGCCATGTATAAACAAAGTTTGCTCTGATCCAAGGCTCTGATGCATTTGCCCAGGTAGGAACTCTGTCATCATCATGAACTGTAAAGATTGATGATGGGTCGTCCGGAGTAGCCTGTGCCTTGATAACATCCTTTGTCTGTGCATTTGTGTAGTTCGGGAATCTTGCAAGTGTGAATTCTTCATCATTGTAGAACACACGCTGTTTATTCGGGTTGGTTGACAAGCCAAGTGGCTTATAACCATACTTTGCCAGGTCAACCATATATACATGACCTTTTGCTTCCTTTGGAAGACTGTCATATACAGTTGAAGGTTCAAGCTTGGTAAATTCCGAACCCTTGATTGAAACACCGCCCTTAAAAACAGGTTTTTCATCAGGATATGCATCATATACGATCTTTGAACCTGCAGGTGCACTGTGTGCTGCAGTAAATTTCATTGACTGATTCAATGTGTATGTGCCGCCACGGAAGTATACGGTGTATTCATTGCCAAGCCAGCCGTATTCATTCATATTTGTCTGTACCAGACTCTGTGCAATTTCGAATGTCGCAACCGGCTTCAGGTATGTACCGTCACCTGCTTGAGCACCCGGTGAAACATATACGCCGAAGAATGTAGCAAGTACCTTTGCATTTCTTTTTGCATTGTTAAGCACATTTGAATTCTTCGCAAGAATTGCAAGACCTCTTTCTTCTGCAACAGTTGCACCAAGTGATTCAGCAATAGCATTTACCGAAACGTATTCTGTGCCGTCAATCATTTTTGCTTCCAATGCGCCTGTTACTCCACATTCATCCAGAAATGCACTCGGAACATAAAGTACTTCATCAACTCTTTTTGCAACTTTTCTTGCAGAGTTTTCTGTAAGCAAGTTCTGTTCGCCGTAAACAATACCGGTAGGAGCACCTTCAGAGAAGATGATTGTATCTACAAGTATATTTTTGATTTCTTCGCTTTTAACATTTTCCAATGTTGCGGATGAAGATGCGGAAATGATAGGCACCATAGTCAAAAGAACACTTACCAGTAATGTCGACATTAAAGCTAATAAACTTTTCTTTTTCATAGTCTTTCCCTTTCCGAAAACTTTCTAAAAGATTTCTTATTTGATAGTCTGCATTTCTCCAAGACTGGTCCATACAAATGCTTCAACTGTTGTTGTGCCTGTATAAGCCTCCTGAGCTGTAAGTGTTACAGTCTTTGATGTTGTGCCGTCAGCAAGTGTAACCTGCTCAACAAGCATATCGGCAAGTACGCCGTCTTCATAAACAAGAACCAGAACTTCAGCTGTCTGGTCAAGTCCGCTGTTGTTTACATATGTAAGAGTTGCAGTAGCACCGTCAGCCGACTTTGTTGTTGCAACCTTAGTTACCTTAAATGGAGCCGCCTCTGTCTTGAACTCAATATCCTTACCGCCATATGGCTTGTTGTCCATTGAGATGATTGTGTTAGGAATACTCAATGTATATTCTGAATCATATTCAAGACCTGCAGGCATCTTTATGTTTATAACGTTGTTAGTTACTGTTACTTCACGTAAAACTTCATTTCCTTTAGCATCTAAAAGAAGGATGTCTTCATAACCTGTATTAACTGTGCTTGTAAACTTAAGATTGAATTCAGCATCTGTTCTTGTTGCCTTCTCGTCAATGTCTTCTGATACAAGGTCAAAGCCTGTTGATGCAACTATTACATGATCAAAACTGATTTTCCAGCCCTTAGGTACTGTAAAACGGATTGCCTTCAAAGTTCCCTGATTTTCCTTTTCGTAAGGTACCAATGCTGATTCGATACTTACTCCATCCTTATCAAGCAATGACGCATAAATAGTGTTTTCAGCGAAGTTACGAACCATAACTAACGAATACTCTTCGCCTTCTACAAGACCTTCACCCAATGAAAATGTTGTAGAATTCATACCATTTATTACAATCTTGCCTTCACTGATAGCAGCCGAGAAAATATTATCGTCTTTACCGTCTGTTATCAACGGGAAGTTTGCAGTTCCTGTTGTATCCATTGTTTCAATCTTAAACTTCACATCATATGTAATTTCCATAAAGCTTGAAATGTCCTTTTTAGGTGACTGGCTGAATGATTTGTCGCCAACCGGTGTTCCACCGTTTGTATTTACAATACCATAGCCGCCTGATACACTGTAGAAATCTTTATCTCTGCTACTTGTACCCCATCCGAAGCTTTTACCTTCAAATTCATCTTTGAAGATAATCTGACTTTCGTCATATGCAAGCGCTGTGGATGTCATGATACCCGCCAACGCAAGCACTAAAAAGATTAGTTTTTTCATTGATTTTCTACCTCCTGAAAATTCATATTCTTATCGGTAAACTGTAACTGTTTTTTACCGAAAAGCACATAAGTGTTTTTGCCGCACTCGGGCGGCGACCATAAAATACAGAATCCGACAGATTTATCTTCCGAAAGACTCTGTTCTCATCAACCGATTTCCACCTCCATTTCCATCCTCTTTCGTACCACAGAATCTACTGTTTTACGAAACGAGCTCCCTTTGTCCAAATTAAGGGTGCACTGTGACACCTTATATTCAATATCAATTATATACCAAAAAGTTATCTTTGTCAATAAAAATATTGTTAATTTCCACACAATTTTCCGCCCTCAAAGTAAGGTTTTATCAGCTTTGCACGATATTTGCACTCATTTGCACTTTCTTAAAAAATAACCATTTTGTGAACTCAATATGTTGACTTATTTTCATACTTTTTCCCATAAAAAACACAAGACGAATTTTTGTGCAAAAAATAAAGCCGTTTTCAAAAAACGGCTTTATTTAAAGTTTAGTTTTCAAAGAAATTTGTCGAAGGCAGGTTGCGGTTAAATTCGATTTCACCAAAGAGTGCCTTTACAACATTCTTCGCAACCTTAGGAGATCTTGACGAGAATGTTGTGATAAATGTCTTTATGTGTGGCATATCGTAGAGAACATACGGTGACTGGAAGGAAATAAGAATTGGCTCCATTCCCTCAAGTCCTGCACTTCTCCAGATTGCCTGAGCTGCCAGGCCACCCGGT
>JAZPZI010000025.1:0-7595 GCA_045544615.1 Clostridia bacterium | reverse complement strand
CTGTAAGATGCTGTTATAATTATAACACATCTATTAAAAATTGAAAGCACTAATAAAAATCACCCTGCCGAAGAATCAGCTGCATCTGTCAAGGAAAAGTAGACACTAAAAAACACCATAGTTTTAGAAGCCCAGTTCGGTTTTGTACTGAACTGGGCTTTTATAGCCCAGAGCGGCCGCAGGACGCTCGTAATTATAGTAATAGACATATTCGTCAAGGAGCTTTGGAACGTCCTTAGCGGTCGCCAGGCCGAAGTCAAGGAACAATTCTTCCTTTATCCAGCCGTTAATTGCTTCAATTATTGCATTATCTGTTGGAGTTCCTACTTTCGACATTGAACGAAGTATGTTATAATGTTCGTGAGCCTGTCGGAAGGCTTGTGAGGAGTAGACGGAACCCTGGTCGGTGTGCAAGACTACCTGGGGTGTCTGCTCCTCATTTTTCTTTCCTGCAAGCAGCTTTAGCTGCTCTAAGCAATGATAATATGGTTTGGTACTGCCTTGGATCGGTGTCGCTTGGTGTGCAAGGATCTCATTGTTGAATGTATCTACAAGGAGTGTCCATTCCCAGTTCCGCCCGTTGCTCTTAAATATCGTCATGTCGGATACAACGATTTCAATTGGATGGGTTGCATTCCAATTCCCCTTCACTTCATTCGGAAACTCTACATGTTCTTCTCCCGGTTTCTTGTAGGTGTATTTCCTTGCTTTGGAGCGAATACCAGCCTGTTTGCAGCATTTATGTGCCAAATTATGAGAAAATACCCATCCGGTAGCCTCAAATACTGCTTTTGCAAGCATGTGGTAGCCATGCGAGGGATGTTTCTTATGCTGTTCTGCCAGTAACTTCGTAAGCAGCTGTCTGTCCTGCTCGTAACGGTTGGGTTTACCTTGCCGTCCTCTCCAACGATAGTAGCCGGATTTACTGACACCCATGATTTCGCATAGAAATACAACAGGATATTTTTCTCTTAGTGTTTCGACGATTTCGTACTCTTGACGGGTCCGGTAACGAACACCTTGTTTGCACCAACTCCTTCCACCCAATATCCTTTTTTTAGCCGTTCGTTCTCAATTTCAAGTTTGGCGACTATGAGCCGCATTCTCTCCAATTCAGAGAGGTTCTTGCTGACGTGTAATGCAGCAAATGGATTTCCAGGATGACCTTTTGGTATAAATGCGGTTTCTCCTTCCGCAATGTATTCCTTCACCCACCGGCAGATCATGCTCCTGTCCGCAGTGTATTCTTTTTCCAGTGTTCGTACTGAGATATGATCATCCAGATGCTTATGTACAATCTCCGATTTCTGCTCTGGTGTCCATACTCGCTTCTTCTGTCCTTTTCTCACTATTACCACCTCCATCTGTATTTTAGCATAAAGAAAAGGTAGACAACATGGTGGTTTTCCATGTGTCTACCTTTATCTTACAACTTCACCCGACGGGTGGTTTTTTGTTGTTTGGTGGAGGCGGCGGGAATCGACCGTATGCTGCGCCGTTTTTTCAATTTTGTAGCTTGCATACTGCCGGCTCGACGACCGCATCGCTCTGCTCGCAGTTCCCGTCTGCGCCTATCCAAAGCTGAAATGTATTATCAATACATTTCGACCACCAACATTCACCTTGAGCAGTGGCCTCGCTTTGGCTCCCTCTCGGGTTCGCTTCCCTCTTCTTAACTTTGTAAACAACAAAAAAACCACCCCGACGGGTGGTTTTTTTGTTGTTTGTGTAAGGACTATAAAAAAGATATTTTCGGCAGTTTTGCGTATGACTTCGAACTCTCACATAATGAATTAGTCTAAAAGAATATTGTTTTTCCGCTTATACAGTATGATTAAACTCGGAATAAACGAAACAATCATAAGCACAAACACGCTTAGTACAACAAACAGATAATCGCTTTGCGTAAAGTAATGCGTTATTGCGCCTAAAATATTGAAGCCCTTTTTAATTATCAACCACGTCATTGGCACTGATAATATAGCTCCGATGGAGAAGGCCGCTACTAACTGTAGGAGCAAAGATGCTATCAGTTTTCGGAAACTCAAGCCGTTGATTCGATAAAGCGTATATGTCGAAAGGCTTAATCTTGTCTTAATAACAAGCTGAATCAGAAGCATCGTAAAGGTTACTACTGTTAGTATGACCATAAATGTTACAGCGAAAATAGCCACAAGCAGGTTGTAGATCTTATACGTCCTAACATCACTTGACCAATTCTCAAATGTCATATTGGGGTAATCAAGTCCCAATACTTGCAGTTCTTTCGCAATTAGTGTGTTGTTTGCATCAACATCGGTATAAATGCTAACCACGCTGTAAGCGGCGGGGATTCCCAGCTCGTCCAACACTTCATTTGCAGTCAGAACCGAACAAGCTGCTCCGGCTCTGCTTGAAATGAGTTTACCATCGGTACTGCGGATAATAGCCCCAATTTTTACCGTTACATCCTTTCGGTAAAACAAAGATATATCCGATTCTGCGACGCCGCCGTTTAACGGCTCGTCCGTAAGCAATCCCGAAAGTGTGATTTCATCACCGACCTTAAACTGTGTCATATTGATTGCATCCGGATCGTCATACTCTGCAGGGATAATTCCTCTTAGTATCGTTCCACCGAAATCTTGCTCCGTTATTTTGTATGCGGGAACACGGAGAATGACTTCTTCTCCCGACATTAGCTTGTCTATGTTGATTTCGCCCTCAATAACAGATGCCTTTAAATCTTCCAAACTTTGCCGGCTGTATCCGACGATCTCGCTACATATCAACACATCGTCATCTGCATATTGGAATGTATCCCAAATGAGATTATAATTGTTGATTTGCATAAATGTTTCCATACTATATCTGCCATCGGGCATCGAGTCGGAAGCATCAAAATACGTGTCAATGCTGCCGGCTTTTACAAGGAGATTCATTTTTTGATTCTCTCTGTATGATAAAATCTTCGACACTCCCGGAATGGCTTCAATGGAATCAATAAAGTCTTGATCAGCCCCGTTCTTTTCGTAATTGTTTGTAAAAAGCAAGGGGGTTAATTGTTCTCCCGTGACTTTATCTGTAAGAGGTGGTGCATTGATTAGCTTTGAGGCAAACTGAAAGTCATAATCATTTTCTACATAGTTTGAATTAGTTTCTGTTACATCCTCGGTGAAATAATTTTTATATGCGATTCCGTAGGACAATAACGTACACGATAATGAAATCAGCAGTACAATCGCTATAATGGCTTTGCGATTTTTGAACATATCCAATTTGAATATGCTGACTCTTGCCTTCGTGTTTTTGTAATGTTTTCCGCTTATCTCACTGTCAAGTGCAGTCTGCTTTACGATGTATGCAGCATAGATTGTAAAAGCGATAATGAACCCTACGCAAAGGGAAAATATCAGTGTCGTGTTCAACTGCATATCGAAATCAAACACCGGATAACTGTATTCGTTATTCAGAAGAAGGTGCAAACAAGCCTTCGATGCAAAGAAACTCAGCACACTTCCCACCGCAGCGCCAATGATCAGAATGCAAATCATTTCGAACATAAGAATAAAGAAAATACTGCCTTTATTCATACCGAGCAAGAGGTAGTTGCGGATTCTTGCAAGAAGCTTCGTCTTGTTCATAATCAGAATCGTTGTCACGATCAATAACGATATTACATACATCAAGACCATAAAGCTCTGAGGAATGGAGAAATTCTCACTTACATCAAAAGATTTGTTGCTTGAAAATAGCCTTGTTGTATCATCGTTGGAATTAACGATTCCCGCTTCTTTAATGATAACAATTTGTTGTGTAATGCTGTGGGTTTCTTCAAAAACTTGTTCAAGACGGTTTTGGGAGATAAATGCATTGACAGGCGTAATGTTGTCCTTTATCTGCAATTCACCACGGGGCCATAATCTTCCGAAGTCATTTACGATTCCGCACAGAGAATACGTTTGATTTTCAATGGTAATTTCCTGCCCGACACTATAATCGCCTAATTCTTGAGCGATACCTTCAGTCAACGCAATTTCATTGTCGGCTTCCGGCAGGCGACCTTCTTTTATGCTTATACAACCGATCCGTATTGCTTCGGAGTCTGCAAAGCCTAAGTTTAGGCTCTTGTTTCCCTCCAAAGGTAAGGTTTTAGCCGTATAGAATACACCATAACTTTCGTATCTGTAATTGGGCAGTAGTCCCTCAAATGTTTCGTCGGTGAATGTTGATAATTCCGACA
This sequence comes from Clostridia bacterium, assembly GCA_045544615.1. Taxonomy (GTDB): domain Bacteria; phylum Bacillota; class Clostridia; order UBA1381; family UBA1381; genus CAKSFT01. The sequence continues at coordinate 3,373 of JAZPZI010000025.1, read as the reverse complement.
CTTGCTCACGATAATAAATTTCATCAAAGATCCCGTAAACGGCTGTTCTTTGCTCTTTGACGGTCGCAATAATACTGTTTGTTGTGTTATACAGAAACATAGGAACAAGCGTCAGAATACATATTGCTATGAGCAATAGCTTGTTTCCGCTGTTTTTTCTGAGCAAACTTTTCGCAGATATTTTAATCAAACCTAATGTATGTTTCATTTCTGCACCTCACGCTCTAACCTTCCGTCACTCATTCTATAAACCGTATGAGCAATTTTCAGCCATTCAAGATCGTGGGTTACAATAACATAGGTTTGCCCTTGTTCTCTATTGGTACGCTTCACAAATGCCATCAGCTTGTTTCCTGATTCAAGATCAAGATTGCCGGTTGGCTCGTCTGCAAGAATAATGGAAGGTTCCATGAGCAAAGCACGTGCAACGGCGGTGCGTTGTCTTTCACCACCGGATAACTGTGTCGGATAAAAATTACGTCTTTTACCCAAATCCAAAATGTCAAGCAGTTCCTTTTCTCTTTTGGTATTATACGGTTTGCCTGCAATATCAAAAGGCAGTCTAATATTATTTATGACGGACAATTCGTTGATCAGATTAAAATTCTGATAAATAAAACCACACTTTTGATTTCGGATTCTTGCCCGTTCCTTTTCGCTCAGCGCATAAAGATTTTTGCCGTCTAACAGCACCTCACCCGAATCCGGAACAATAAGACCGCCGAGAACATTCAAAAGGGTACTTTTGCCCGAACCGCTTTTTCCGATAACAACGACGATTTCGCCCTTCTTGATTTCTAAAGTCGTGCTTTTAAGAGCGTGAACTTGTGCGTTTCCGATTTTGTAGCTTTTGGATATGTTTTTTACAGTCAGTATCCTATCCATAATTTTCACTCCTTGAATTAGAAAAATGACCCTGCTATCGTTAATAGCAAGGTCATTTTAACATTCAAATATCAAGAAAATATCATAAATCAAAAACTATTTGCAGAAAAATGAGGCAATTACACACGCTCCGGTAGTGGAATTGTTTGTAAGTTTCAATGCGCCGTTATGCTTTTCGCATAGTATTTTGCATAGGTACAAACCAAGTCCAAAATGATGTTCACTATCATTTTGATTTCCCGTATAGTAAGGTGCAGTCGCTGTTTTCAGTTCTTCTTCCGAAAAACCTGCCCCATCGTCCGATACAGATATAACTAAGTGATCTGCGGATATGTGACAAGATACATCTATTGTCTTTACGGCGTAACGAACAGCATTTGAAACGATATTTTCAAACACCTGCATAACTACATTCGTATCGACATTTATATCCCTGGATTCAGTTTCTGTTTCAAAGGTTGATACAAGTCCATTCCCTTGACAGAGTATTTCCAATGATTTTTTTAGTTGGGCAGATAGTTTATTTGAACAGATCTGCATTGGTCGTATCGGTTGATCTTCCAATTTGCTCATCGTACCCATACTATAAACATAGCTTTCAATGCGTTCTATGTTCTTTGATACTGTTTTTAGCAGAGCTGCTTTTTTATCCTCCGAAACGTCTGACCTCATATAGACTTTTTCAAGAAGCTCGACATTGCCACGCATAACAGTAAGCGGTGTTCTGAGTTCGTGGGAAAAAGCCTTGTTGAGTTTTCGTTTTTCTTCAACCATTCGCCACATTGTTCGGTTATTATCCATCAGCGATAACCGCATTTTTTCAAAAGAAGAGCATAGCTGTCCAAGCTCGTCTTTGCCGCTGTAATCTATAACGAAGTCGAGATTATCATCGGAAATGTTTTCCGAAGCATTTATTAGAAGTTTTATCGGCTTTTGTAGCTTACCGAAATAAAAGATAACTGCGCCAATCGTAATACTGACAATACACCAGAAAAAAGAGGAATACTCATAGATTATTTTATAAAAATTATGTGCTTGTTCATCTTCCTCGGAAAATGGAAGAAGATCTATATAATGATAATGCACAACACTATTCTCTGATTCATCACCCACGTCGGTTTTCTCATCAAACACAATATATTTTGCTTGAATGAGTTGTATTTGTTCATTTGCGTAACTCGTCGTTGTTTTTGAAAGAATTACCGCCAATATGATAAAAAATGACATAACGATTATCAGTGAGGGCATTAGCGGTATTCTTGCAATAGATTTCCTTAATTTTCCCATTTATACCCACACCCCCATACTGTTGCTATGTATGATTTGCAGCCTGCTTCTGTAAATTTTGCCCGTATCTTTCGGATATGTTCAACTACCGTCATAGAGTAGCCTTCGCTGTCAAACCCCCATAAGCGATCATATATACGTTCTTTGTCAAAAACGATACCGGCATTGGTGGAAAGCAGTTCTATAATGTCAAATTCCGTTTTGGAAAATGAAATTGGTGTGTCCTTGAAATAGACGGCTTTTGAGGAATAGTCTATAACCAAATCGTCACTAAATTTCAAATCGGATTTTTTCTGCAATCTCATATCACGACGTAAGTGAGCCGAGACACGGGCGCCCAATTCATCAAGCGAGAAGGGCTTCGTGATATAATCATCCCCTCCTGCAGAAAACCCATTTATTTTATCAACATCATCTACGTTAGCTGTTAAAAACAAGATCGGGCAGGAAACAAATTCCCGAATCTTTTTGCACACCTCAAGTCCATTTAATTTTGGCATATTAACGTCGAGTAATATTACATCGGGTTTCTGACTCATTTTTTCAAGCGCCTTTTCACCATCGTATGCAAACAAAACGTCATAACCACTAAGCTCAAAATAATTGCGAAGAAGCTCTACAACATCTCGCTCATCGTCAACTATCAGAATTTTAGGCATAACTGAACACCTCCTGTTCAATCATATAATCATAAACCATAAATATCAAAATTCTATCAAAATAAATGCATATATTATTATACTCCATTTCCAGGAGCAGAACAAGTAATGTGAAGGTGAAATACAAATTACTTGCTTTTTCGAGGTGCGTCTGCAATATTGTAGGCGTAAGGGGTTCGAAAAGGTTTGCTTTTAAATCTTCGGATTGTAAAATTTGCGTTTTTCTGTTTTTAGTCCGGCTGACAAAAAGAAAATGCTACCTCGAAAAGCCGCATAAATACTGGATTTTATAATAAAAACACCATTGAGTCCGAACTTGGGGGTTCAGATTTCAATGGTGTCTTTAGGCCGTTTTGCGTATGACTTCGAACTCTCACAAAATATCTTGAGCTTACTAATTTAGTGTGTGGTGGTGAGCCACCGTCAGTCGATCAGTGGCTGTACCACCTTGAGACCGCCTACAAAAATCACCGTGATCTGTTCTTTGGAATCTACCGTTATGCATTCGAGCAGTTGTCTTACGATCTGCTCATCGTATTCCA
>JAZPZI010000024.1:0-99399 GCA_045544615.1 Clostridia bacterium | reverse complement strand
AGATATAGTTAATTTAGCTGCACGAGGATATCACGGTTCTATAGATATATTTAGACCGGGAATGTTTTGGGAAGATTTTGTACAATGGGCAGATAAAAATATTCCTCATATATTTAAAACAGAACTAAAACGGCAGGGTATGCCTGTAATATAAGATAAGGAGATTTGTTATATGACTTATAATGCAAATGGAGAAAAAAGAAAGGTTAATTTTTTAGAAGCAATTGACGATATTACATATCGCAGTAGCGCCATTGATATTATGGCAAAAAACTATGTAAAAGACGGATGTCCTGCTTTCCTTGAAAAGAATACATTTATTCTTGGTTATTATGCATTGATGACAGACGTTGGGGCGAATGATGATATTGATATTTTAGATGTAGCAAAACAGATTAAAAGCAGAACTCTCCCCTATTATAATCAGATGTATCGAGCATATAAAAAGAGAATTAAGTATATGTTAACTGCTCAGTCAGTTATTGTTGAATTTCACGGAATTTTAAACAAGGTTAAGAATTTTATTGATGGTTACGAAGATCCTGATAAGATAGTCGAAGCGTTTGGTAAGTTAGACCCAGACCACCTTAAAGCTGCGATGGAATACTTAAAAAACACAAATAAATAATCAAAACTTCACAAGGCTTTCGAGCCTTGTTTTTTTTTATTTAATCCTAACAGAAAGGAGTGGTTAAAATGAGTGGAGAAGAAATGAAGATTCTTCTACAAGCGGTCATTGATTCTGCCCAAGCTCGCTCGGATGCGAAAGCAAAAGCCAAAGAAATACGTGAGGCAGCTCAAAGAGAATTAAATAATCGTGGTTTAAATCTTCAAGTAAACACCACAGACATTAACAGGGGTTTAAAGGCGGTTGGCAAAGATACACAGCAATTCTTAAAAGAAGAAAATGCTAAAATAAGCGAAGCTAACAAAACAAGATTAGCTGATATTCGTAATGCTGGAAATGAACAGAGAGCCGTAAATAGAGAACAATCGAGAAAACGTATAGCTGACACGAAACAGGCGTATGCTGAACAAGCAGTTGTGCAAAAAAACGCAGATAAAATTGCATTGGAAAACATACGACAACAGGGTAGGCTTGAGTTAGAACAGGTTAAATCAGTAAACCGACAAAAAGTAGTTGAAATGCAAGAAGCCAACAAAAGAGCGTTGGCAATGTATAAACAACAGAATACTGTTATGGGCAAGTTGGGTGTAGAAAACACCCTTTCTCAAATGAATGCATATAAACATAATAACACAAAGGCGTTTGGTATGTTTTCCGACCCAAAATTTGCAAAAGAATTTAATGCCATACAAACTGGGTTAAAAAATGGAACCATTCTTACAGATGAGGCGGCAAAACGATTTGATACTTTAAAAAACAACATAGACGCTGCTGGCAAGTCTGGTAAAACCTTTGGTGGTATTATGGCTGACGAGTTAAAATCTTTTGCTCGTTGGCAAATTGCTTCGACTTTAATTATGGCGCCTATTCGTGCTATGAAACAAGCCATATCGGTTATGAAAGATGTTGATAGTGAACTTGTAAACATCCAAAAGGTTACAAATGCAACTGCCGAAGAGATGAAAAATCTTACAAAACAGGCATATTCAATGGCAACTGCATATGGTCGCTCCCCTGTTGAGTTTTTGAAATCTGTAACCTCTTTTGCAAGAGCAGGTTATGACGAGGCGTCCTCCTCTCTCGGTGAGTTATCGCTGTTGGCTCAAAACGTTGGTGATGTAGAACAAGAGTTAGCTGATAAATTCTTGGTGTCAGCAGACGCCGCTTGGCAGTATGGTGGTAATATTGAAAAACTACGAGCTATCTTAGATGGCTTCAATGAATTATCAAACAAAACTGCAACAACAGTAGATAACCTTGCTGATGGTATCACGGTTGCAGGTTCAGTATTTGCACAGGCTGGATTAACAGCGCAAGACTACGCGGGTATCGTAGGTACTGCTACGGCAAAAACACAAAGAGACGGAAATGAAATGGCTCGTGCATGGCGTACAATTCTTATGAACATAAGACAGATACGTGGTACGGACTTAGAAACTGGCGAGGTTATTGATTCTGATAGTCTTGCAGAAGCAGAAAAAACATTAAATAGTATAGGTATTAGCATTCGTGAAGTTGTTAATGGTCAAAACGAATTACGCAATCCTATGACTATACTTACTGAATTAGCAGGAAAATGGAAAGACTTGAACTCTGTTCAACAATCTGCAATTCAAGAAGCATTGGCAGGCAGACTTTTGCCTGAGCGTATAGAAATGTGCGCTTAAGAACACATCTAAAACCAGTAAAGCCTAAGAGCTCTATCGCTACAATATTGGATGAAATACGCCGATATGATAGTAACGAAAAGTAAAACAAGGATAGAGATGCCAAGTGGTCAAAAGCCTAATCTGGCGTAAACAATGGCAGTTTGGTCGCGAAGTCCCGAATAGGGATATGTCAAACGAGCACCCCAATGTCAGGGGGACGAAAGTCTTAATGTAGGACACAATTCATAAAGGTGTCTGAAATGGTGTGGCTGCTACTCATTTTTGAGTGTGGTTAAAAAATGCTCTAATCTTATGTGAAAGCATAAGTTGATTGTTAAATGGGTTTCTCTATGCCTCTAAATAGAGAATAAGTAAATATTAAATCATGAATTTCAAGGATGAATTTTCTAAATATATTGCATTTTATGTCGAAATTTTGTTATAATACTTGAAAACATTGTCATATTGTGGTATAATATTAATAAAGTATTATATGAAAGTTGGCGAAATAATGAATAGAATTGTAACAATATTGTCTTGTTTTATGGCAGTACCATCGTTTTTATACATATTTAACCAAGACACAAAATTATGTCTTGCTTGTGGTTTTATATCATTGATTGTATTGATAATAGCATATACTCTTGAAGATATTTTCAAAACAAAAGGAACATCTTTAATAAATAAAATCGTATATCATGTAACTAAAAATGATAAAAAATACAATTATAAATCAAGACATATAACATATTCCTTCGATGGAAATAATAAATATAGTTGTAAAAAAGTTTATGAAATTTATCCTACCTGTAAAAATTTAGATTGTATCAGTGATAGGTTTGCGTGGTCTGCTCCTTCTGCTGGCGCTAAAATACTGCCTACCGAGCATAATCACGAAATAGGACAAACTTGGCAACAAGATATGTGGACTTGTTATTCTGTTTGTTTTGATTCTGTTTGTAGAAAACACAACAGTTATAAGGTTGGTTCTATTGTTGACAATTTGATTGATGACAAAAAAATTGCTGTTCCATATTTATCTACTACAATTGATAGAAAAACAGAAACCTTAACCATGATTATTAAAATCCCCAAAACATTGGATATCAAAAAAGCATGTTTTAAAATATATAATAATAAAAATGCTTTAAATGAAACTTATTCAGAAACTTTAGAGTATAATGATAGTGTGGGTGGATTTAAGAGTACAATTGATTATCCGAGAAAAGGTTGGAAATATGTCATTTCTTGGTAATAAAATTGTATTGACTTTTCACTCAGTTTGTGATATAATAAAGACAATTCGAGAGGAGAGAGGATTATGCAAGACTAAAATTTTAATAAATTTACGATAAACGAGTAATATATCCTATAAGTTACGGAGATAGAACAGAATGAGAGCATCCACAAAGGATGCTCTTTTATTATGTCCATTAATAAAACTATAGCACCCCATCAGGGTGCTATTTTGATAAGAATTATGTATAGGAATTTTAACAAGGTTAGTTATCTTCTAAATATATTACCGATAACAGTTCCTAATAAAATAACTATTCCGATAACAAAACCAAGAGGTGGACATATACCAACTATCCAACACAACAATAATATACCGAATACTTCCATAATGTTACCTCAATCTTTATATAAGTAATTGTATTGTCCGGCTTTCCAACGATGACCACATTTAATACAAGTAACGTAAACATCTTTTGAGCCGATTGTTCCTGTTACCATAGAGAATCCTCTGTTGTTTGCGGACAACTCAGTGCAACCGCAATTTGGACAAAACGCTTTGCCATTTGATCGTTTACGGTAATCTGATGTCTTATCGTGAAGTTTATTTTGGAGCTTAATAGTCCAATATACACCTAAAGAAACTCCGCCTATTATTATAATCACATAAATCATAAACATAAAATCATACCTCGCATTTTTATTTTATTATACCATAATTTGCTACAGAAGTCAATAAATCAGCAATATTATATTTAACAATCAGTATGGATTTATGACCCATATCAATATTATATGAAAAGACAAGCTAATGCTTTAACTGCTGTATTAGAAAATTGGCAAGATGTAGAAAATGCAATAGATATATATGCAAACTCGGCGGGTTCATCTTTGCGAGAAAATGAGATTTACCTTGATTCTTGGGAGGCAAAATCAAAAGCGGTTTCTGCTGCTTGGAACGAATTGGTTAATTCCTTAATTAACTCGGATTGGATAAAAGGTTTTTTAGATATTGCTCAAGGTGTACTGTCGTGGTTAACAGAAACAAATGCATTGGTGCCTATATTAATTGGATTTATCGCTGGCGGTTTAACTTCTGCGATAAAAGGTCTTATTGTATGGATTCAGACTCTTATCGCTGAAGGCGGAGCTTTGAATGTTGTTTTTGGTGGACTTCCAATAATCATCGGACTAATAACAACACTTGCTGCTGGGCTTGTTACTTGGAGTATTAATGCTTCTGACACAGCGAAACAGATTGAAAATCTAACCAACAAAATTGAAGAACAACAAAAAGCAATAGATGACCTAAACGCAAAAGAGAAAGAAGCGACTGATTTATATAAAGAATATGCTTCTTTAATGAGTAAATCTAATGCCTATGGACTATCGCTTGAAGAAAAAGAGAGCCTACTAAAGATTTCAAGCGATTTGGTTGACACTTATGGTTTAGAGGTTCAAGGTATCGATGCTGTTACAGGGGCGTATATAATCGGTGCAGAAGCTATTAATAAATATGTTGATGCATTGGATAATGAACGAAAAAAAGAGTTAGAAAAACAGACAGATACGAGAAATGACAGGATTGATAAAAATATTGACAAAATAAAAGGTTCAACAGCTCGATATGATGTTGAACAGGTTAAAAAAGACATAGGTAAATATATCAATCAAAATAACAAAGAAGAGACTACATCAAATGCTTATGGTGGAACTGGCATGGGTGTATTTGCTAATGCAAACAAACCATCTACAACTAAAGATTCTTCTCCAAACTATTTAAAAGATATTGATAATCCTGTAGTAAAAAGATTATTAAAGCAGACAGAATTGTCTCCAGAAGATGTTTCGGAACTCGAAAGTAGTTTGACAAAGGATGCCGTAGTTTATAGCAGTGTGGTAAGCAATATTGTTAAAGACCTAATCACTAATATTCAGGTTGATAACGCAGATATGCTTGATTCAAGTGGCGAATCTCTTCTTACCCAACTACTTACTCCTTACTTAACAACTATTGATTGGAAAAATTTTAAACAAGACGAATTTGAGACTAAGGTCAAGGAGTTTGCTACACAAGCCGCATCTAGGTTATCTGAGGTTGCCACAAAACTTCAAGACGCCCAAAAAAAAATAACATCTGGCGAAATGAATTTAAGTGGCTATGAAGATATGTATGACACACTGCAAAACAAAGCAGGGTTATTAAAACAGATGCTCGACCAAGAAATTATCGACCCAAAATCATACGAAGAACAAGTTAGCCAAATATATTCACAGGTTGCCAATAATATTGGACTTTCAATGGTTGAGGTTGCTGGTAAAATAAGCGAAACAGATAAGCAAAGTCAGCAGAATTTTAAGAATGTTGCCGATAGTTTTGTCGCCTTAGAAAACCAATTTAGACAAGGTAAAATATCTTCTGTAGAGTATTTAACCTCAATAACTGAAACCATAGAAAATATGGATTTCACGAAAACATTTGGAAAAAACACAGAAGCTGCACAACAATTCTTCTCTACTCTCGCTAATAAAAGCGCAAACATTCTTCAAGATACCATTACACAATTTGAGTCAGGCAAAATGTCTGTTAAAGATTATGGTGATAATCTTAAGAATTTTGCAAAACAACAGAAAGAGTTAGCAAAAAATGCAATCGAAGAAGCAAAAGCACTGGGTATGTCGGAAGATGCAGTAAAAGAACTTACTGATGAATACGACAAAAACAGCAAAGCAATTGATGACGCCGTTAAAAAATGGGAAGAATTAGATGGTATTAATGCGTACCTTGACGACAATATAGAAACACTTAGGACGGCAACAAATGTTGCGAGTGAGGCATATCAAAGTTTTGCAACAGGTCTATACAATGAATTCACAAAACTTAGTGATAATATGCAATCTCAAATCATTTCAGATATGCAAAAAATGGAAGGTTTGGGACACATAACTGCCGAAAATCTTAAGGATGAAATGGCTAAATCTACTTCGGCATCAGCAGGTCTTGCTAGTGCGGTTGCATCAAACACAAATGATGTATTCAAAAACCTTGCCAATAATGGCGGTAAAGTTTTAACGGCGCTTGGTAATGCAATAAAGAATTTTAAATATACCATTACATTTAATCCAAATGCTAAGTTTTCTGGCGGTGAATTTAATTTAATTAAATGGGCTAAAACTGGTGGTCAAGAGGGCATAAAACTTCCATCTATTAGCTGGGACATTACGGGTAAAGCTGGTGGCGGTGCCGAGGGTCTTGGAGAAGCATTATCAGGATTAGGACAGTCATTATCTGTAGCATCCGACTTTCTTGACATATCTGATTATGGCGGTGGCTCTGGTGGGGGCGGTAATGGCAATGGAAATGGCGGTGGCTCTAGTGGGGGCGGAAAGGGTTCTGGTGGTTCAGACAAGAATAAACCAGATTACGAAGACCCAACCGACGCAATAATCAACCGAATCAACTTACGTTCAAAAGAACTTGAACAACAAGAAGAATCAATTCAGAACGCCATTGAAATTGCCGAGTTAGAAAATGACTATAAAAAGCAAATTTCATCGACAAATGATTTGATTGCTACTCGCAAAAAGAGAGTTAATGAACTAAAAATTGCTAATGCCGGACTACACGCCGAAGCACAAAAACTTAGAGATGCAAATACTTGGAATGAAGACTCTTGGTTTGATAGTCAAGGCAACGCAACTGAGGCTTATTATGAAGTATATAACACTGCGTCATCTAAAGAAGAGCAAGAGAAAATCAAAGATTTGTTTGATAGTCTTTCAAAATTCAAAAAGGCTTGGACTGATAATGCTAAAGAAATTGCTGACTTAAACAAAGAGATTCTTCAGGACGAAAAAGATTTAGTCGATTTGCGATTTGAACACTCTCAAAATTGGATTGACGAGAGAAATACTTGGAATGATTGGAAACTTTTTGATGACAATGAGATAAGAGCATGGGAACGTGTTGTTAAGTGGCTAAAGGAAGATTATCCTAATGCTATTGATAAGATTAAAGAAGCTGAAGAAAATCTTTTTGAAGCAAGAAAAGAGCAATTTAGTAAATCTACAGACTTAGCTTCGTCTTATATAAACTCTCAAAGAGAATTGTTGGAATCTCATTATAATGTCGAAAATTCAATAGCCGAAGCACAGCACGAGATAAACAAGGAACTCAAAGCATCCAAAACGATGTATGAGTACCTTAATGAAGAAACTCGTAAATTATTATTTAATCAAGAAGACTATAACATCTTGTCTTCGAAACTGGTCGATATCCAAGACGAAGCTTTAAGATTAAAAGCAGACTATGAATATGCACTCGAAAATTCAACCTTGGACACCATTGAAGAAATAACATCTAATTACCAAATGCAATACGAAACTCTTATGAAGAGTTATGAAATTGCAAAGGCAGATTTAGAAATTGCAAAGAAAAAGCAAAAGCTCAATAATGTTCTTAATGAGCGTAATGTTAGAATGTTTATCAATGGTAGTTGGCAATGGGTTGCAGATACTCAAAATGTCATTGATGCTCAAGGCGAGTTAGCAGATGCTGAATACGCAAAGAATATCGCAGAAGCTGAGACAAACCAAACCGAATCACTCAACAACCTAACGGCTCAAACAGATGAACTTGGAACCATTATAAATTTGTTTGAAAGCGGAGTTATAGATTTGGACACCGCCATTTATAGAGCAACTCAGGCTATTGAAGAATTGCCATCAGCTATTGCCTCTATGTTCTCAACGATTGGAACAAATAAAACTCCATCCAGAGAAGATTATAGCAATGTTGATTATGACCCTAGTGTTGATTACATGAGTAAAATTAAGAACGCTTCAACATTAGCAGAGGCATTGGCTTACAACAAACAGCGAAATGCCAAGATAGCAGGAGAAGGTCGTAGCGAAGGAATGCTTTCTGACCTCGAGTTAAGAAGACTGTTTTATAACCATCATGCATCAGGCACAAGATATACTCCGGGTGGATTGACCTCTCTGGGAGAGTACAAAGATGAGTTGTTCATTAATAACAATGGACATCTTATTCCAATCAATCAGCCAACGTTTGGAAATATTGGTGCTGGAGGAGTAGTGTTTAATCAAGAGCAGATGGCAAATCTTAGAAGTTTATGGGATTTGAGTAACCTAAGTAGATTGCCTCAGTATGATATGTCGCAGTCGAATAAATCAAGGGTTGAAACCAATTATGATAATCGTATTATTATAAATGGCATGACTGTCGATACTGGAAGTTCTGATGGACAGGCTTTGGTTAGTGCGTTAAAACGTTATATTGGAAATCATTAAAATACATATAGAGGGTGGCATTTGAGCCATCCTCTTTTCTTATTTAAACGAAAGGAGGTTGACCACTATAAATGTTAAATAAACCGAAATTTATGTCTCCGAGTACAAATTTACAGGAGTGTACAATAGATGTCAACGCTGAAAATTTAACATTTTCGTGTATTGTTGATGGTAACGAGGCGGTATATGCTTGGCGTATAAGGATATATCGAATAGAAGACAATATTATGATTTATGATACGGGCAAGATTGACTCTAAGGACGAAAATGGTATTTATTCGCCCATCTTCTTCCCTGTTAACGAAAAGAATCAAAGCGTTGTATTTAGTATCAATTTAAAACAACATCCGTCCGAAGATGTTAGTTACTCCGACAGCAATAATGACACTATCGTTCCTGCATTTGAAAATAATTTAAGTCCGTATTATTGGACTATAGAGTTTTGGAATAAGATCGATGCCGAAGAAAACAATCTTGCGACAACAATAAGTTGTGAAGAAGCGTTTTATGCCAACACAACTCCCGAAGTTAAAATCCAGTATAAGAAAAGTAACGAGACGGATTATTCAGATTTTTCGACTGACGAAATATCAACAGTTTTTACTGCAAACAAATATACTTTTAAGGCAACCTATTCACAAGAAGAAAACATCCCTGTAAAGAGATATGGCTGGAGAATAACAGATATTGATAGTGGTGAAATTTTACTTGATACAATTTCCCACAATCAAATATACGGTATGGCTGAAAATATTCTTTGCACGTATGATGGATTTCTAAATGGCAGGAATTATTCTGTTGAAGTATGCGTTGAAACACAAAATAACATTATAGTCTCCTCTTCCCTCTTTTCCTTTTCTGTTTCTTATCAAACAACTTTTTTGACAAACGATTTTACAACAGAGAATTTGCCAAAAGAAGCGGCGATTTTGAATAGTTGGAGCGAGGCAAAGGCGATAGAAGGTAAAAGTTCTTTGGAGACAGACGTGTATATTGACAGCTACCCTGTTGTTGGGAATGGAACAACTGCTATACACATCCAAAAGGGGCAGGATATTATATATGATTATGGAGCAACTGCAAATATTGATATTACAGAAGATAGTTACGTTGTGTTAAGCACTCAGCTATTAAACAACAAAGATACTCTTTTGTTTTTTGCAGAAGGAATTGATGATTATGGTAATCCAATAGTTCGAAAACTTACTTTTGAATCTATGAAGTTTAAATATACGATTAGTGATACAACAGGAGGTACAATTACTGAATATCATACTCCGTCTGATGGGTATCAGCCGGGAAAATATGTATGGTATGTGATAACAATGGCTCCATGCTCGGCTTCAGAAAATCTTTTAACAGTTGTCGAAAGCCGCGCAGAAAACGGGAAATACCCAAGTGAAGAACAGTATCCATCTACAGAACTTTTTCCTTCTTTTGGTGAATGGGTAGTTAATTCAGGCAAGGAGGTTGAGACAGAATAATGGGATATAATAAAATTATGCTTTCTGGCGAGCAAATCTGTGATTATCTATACATACAGAAATCGAATGAGGGGATAGAAAGTTTTTCAGTTGTCGATTCGGAACCCAAAGAGTGGAACGAAAACACGTTATTATTTTCGAAGTTTGATGAAAACCTTATTGCAGGAGACTCTGCTTTAATAGGTAATCTCGAAGGGTATGAAGTACGCAGAAAAAGTGGTGTAAGTTCTCATACTGATTATGTTACTACAATATCGGGTCAGTTTGCATCAAAATACGTTATTGATTATGCTGTTGCGAACAATACGCCATATATATACTATCTGTATCCATTTAACTCTCAGTCCGATGGAGGGGTTACTCTTACTCCATTGGTATCTGAGCAAATAACTCCCGAATGGGAGTATTGGTGTTTGCTCGTTGTTGACGAAACAGATAAAGAAAATGTGTTTTACTTAAACAAGATGTTTAAATTTGAATTAAATCTTGCTACAGATGATATAAACAACAATGCTGTTATATCAATAAATCAAAATTTTACAAGATACCCCACAGTTCAAATTGGCACTGCTAATTACTGGAGCGGAGCTTTGTCGTCGTTGTGTGGTTTTATATCTTGCAACGATTATGGTTATGTAGAAACTCTCGATATGATAAAAGAGCTCAAAGAACTGACTTCTGATACAAGAAGAAAGTTCTTAAAAGATATGGATGGTAATGTATGGGAAGTAAAAATTACGGCACCAATTAATATATCTACTGAAGACAAAACTTTACAAAGGGTAAAAACGGCAAAAATCGCATGGACAGAAGTTGGAGATGTTACGGGAATATCAATCATCAATAATCCAAGACTTTCAACTCAAAGTTGGGTATTGACGCGTGATGGTTATGCTGCGCCATATAAAGAATATGTATGGAGCAAGGACGATGTTTGGGATAATTCAAAGTTCTGGACTGCAAAGGATGATGTTTTGAGTGTTAATTTAACAAACGCAGGAAGAGATTTATATGGCGAGGAGGGTGATGAAGTGTGAGTTTGAAAACTTGGAATAACGGAGAAAAGGGTGAAGTTGTTCAAGCGATAATTGAGGCAAATTTTAAAACGTTAGGAAGATATCTATCAAAAAATGTCCTCTCCCTGTCTACGAGCGAAAGAGAAGGGCTAAACGGAGATTATTTAAGCAACGGTTTGGTTGTTTACGATACCGATTATAAAGATTGGTTTGAATATACAAACAATATATGGGTGAGAAAGCCAAGTAATGGTGGCAGTGGCGGTTCTTCTGAGGGTTTTGTGTTTGATTTTTCAAACAGCGATTGGAATAATGGTGCGCTCTTAATTCCCTACTCTTCTCATCTTATATCCCACCCCACTATCCAAGTATTTATGTTGGTTGAAGATTCTTATGAGTCTGTATTTTGTGATGTGTCTGTAGATTCTGCGATAGATATAACTCTATCTACAGATTTTATTTTTAGTGGTAGAGTGGTGATTAAATGAGTTTTTATAAATATTTAGATAAAATCAAACAAGACCACAAGAAGGCTGTAAAAATAGAATGGCTCAACCCAGACGAAACTGTTAATTTCGAATTCACAAATGCATTATATAATATAGATGTTAATGTTGATGTAAATTATCAAAATGGTTGTAGACGCACTTGCACACTAACATTAAATAATGATAGAAACAGATTCCCAATTAATTTCAATAGTATTTGGATTGGTCAAAAATTTAAGGTTTGGATGGGAATCTATCTTGATGACGAAACGCCCTATTTGTTTCCACAGGGCGTTTTTTATGTTTCAAATCCGAGCGAGGCATATAATCCCTCGACTAGAACTATAACCATAAATGGCGTAGATAAATGGGCGTATTTAGATGGAAGTTTATTCGGGAATTTGCCCGGGACTTATCAAACCAATGTAGGAGTAAACTTGTATGATGCAATAAGAGAGTTGTTGCTTCTACCTCAAGACAATTCGTTATATAATAAGGAAAACATCACAAAAAAAAATATAACAGACTTTTTCAGAGTGAATAATGGCGAAGATGATTACTCTTTTGACTGGGATAAAAATGATGATACGGCACTTTTGTTTGACAGACAAATAGATTCAGGATACCATACTGCTTCTACGACATTTGTTGCATATAGAAAAACAAACTTTTCATTTGAGATTAGCTATTTTATTAATAGTTATAACATGGGGTCGAAAGAAGACAGGTTTGATGTGTATATAAATGATGTTGTAAAACTAACCATTACGGAATCGGAAGTTTTGAACAATAAGGTGATTTTGAAATATTCGTGCTTTCTTGATCCGGGTGATCAAATTAGATTTAAATTTATTGGACTTAGTGATGGTTCGGGTTATGGTGAATGTTCCATTTATGATATGAAAGCAAACGTTATATCTACAAATCAAATTGACCCTATCCCACCACTATTGTCTTCATATTACGCCAATAAGACTGCGAGCATACCAAAATGGAACGAAGAAGAAAATACCTACATTAATGAAATTGTATCTGTCTTAGACTGCCCTTATACAGCTATAGTAGAACGTGGACAAACATATGCAGATGTTCTTTTAGAATATGCTACAATACTATGTGCATCAATTTATTATGATGTTAACGGCAGACTTGTTCTCGAGCCGATCGTTGATACATCTGATGATATTACGGATACAAATAAAGAAATTTTATGGGATTATACAATTGACGAAAAAACATTCTTGGGTCTTTCACAAACTTACAATTTTGACAAAGTATATAACGACTTCATTGTTTTAGGTAATATTGTAAATGGGTATCAATTTAAGGGTAGAGTTCAAAATCTTAATCCTTTAAGTAACACTTCGGTTCAAAGAATTGGCTTGAGAACCAAACCACCCAAAGAAGACAATCAGTATGTATCGGACGAACAGTGTATTGAATTAGCAAAATATGATGCTAAAATAGATACTATTCTACAAAAGAGTGGAAATATATCTTCCATTACTTTATATCATCTTGATGTTAATAAATTAGTAACTGTTTCAACTCCTAACAACAGTATGTCGAAGGAGTTATTTTTAATTACAGGATTTTCGTTATCTTCGTCTGGAACTATGAGTGTCAATGTTACAAGTATTAATATTCTAAAAGATTTTTCTGTAGTGGAGGCTGATGTATATGAATAGTCGAGACTTAGAACAGTTAGTTGAACTACTTTATCCTTATTTTTTAAAAAAGATACAAAATGAAAATTGTTTTAAAAATACTGTAAAAATGAAAAATGCAACCGTAGTTTCCAGTCTTACGGACGGAGAAACAAACATTGATAAACAGGTAAAAGTTATCTTCCCTTTTGACACCACTTCGTTCTTTGTATTAAACAAAACAGGAGAGGATTTAAACAAAGGGGATACCGTCTGTCTTGAATATTGGGTTGATTTGAAAAATGCAGTTGCAAAATACAAGGTTAAATAGAAAGGAGAGTTGAGATGGATTTTACGGAAATTAAGTATACGAAAACAAACTGGAGCAACGAAGGGAGTAATGAAGAATGTGAACCTATAAGTGCCGCCAATCTAAACAATATCGAGAGTGGTATTTCAGCTGCGGTATCGGGTGTAAATACCTTGGCTAAGAAAGCAAAAAAATATGTAGATGAAAGCACTCTTTATTTTCAAAAATCTATAACAATCCCAAGTGGTTCATATAACACCCCCTCGGCTATTTGTACAATATTGGATTTCCCGGAAGAATATAATAAGTATGTTCCGTTCGTTGGAATTGAAACAGTCTCAAGAGGAAATGCTTTTTATTCTTTAAGTCCGGTTTCTTTTGGAGAAAGTTTTTGTGTTTATATGTCCGCAACAACTTCTGGGCGTGCTGCATACTTGGAAATTTCAACAAATGGCGAGGTAACAGGATATTCAACAGAAGGTGAGTCACATGCCATGACATTACATATCTTGTTTGTTCCCGTAAAGACAATGGGTTAAGGAGGTTGATAGAATATGTCTTTTATGAGTAAAAATCCTTTATCGCTTCCTGAGATAAATCACACCCCCTCTACCCCATCTGGTACGAGGGGGATTTTTGCAAAAGAAGATGGTTGGTATAGCGTAGACGACAATGGTAAATCATCAAGAATGTTAGACGAAAACGATATGTCTCGTGATGCCATATTGCTCGCTATGTATAACGAAATAATCGAGCCAAGTCCATCGGGATGGTTTGAAGTTGATGAGAATGACCCGTCAAAGATAATCGGATACAAATGGGAGAATACAGATTTTCTGTCGGCTACCGAATTGATATATCCTTATGAAATAGATGGGGTCAAAGTACGAAAAATATATATTCCAATGAGCGAGAATTTTTCTGACGTCAATACTGCGGTACAGACGATAAGGTTACCTAATTGTATAACTGAGATTATGGGCGATGGAGGTATGCTCGGTTGGACATTCCCTAACACAATAAGTATAAACATACCTACGAGTTGTGCACACATAGGAAATGCTGCTTTTGGAGGAATGACCTTATTAGAAGAAATAATATCCCCGGTAAAACCGAACTGGGAATTGGTAATAGAAGGAGAATGTTTCTATGGTTGCAGTTCGATGAACAATATCGACACTATTATTGATGGCGTGAAAAAGATTGAATATGGTTCTTTTTACGACTGTAGTTCGGTCAAAAATGCAATTATTCCAGAAAGCGTAGAAGCCGTGGAATCAGGGGCACTCGCATTTGGCAGCGATACAAATTGCATTACCTTTTTAAACCCAGATTGTGTATTTGACTCATATAATGGCATTAAATCTTCGATATTTTTAAACGAAGAATATTATCCAAAGGTAATTAAAGGCTATACAGGTTCAACCGCAGAAACTCTTGCTAATGAAATAGGTGTTGAATTTATACCTTTAGATAGGCAAAATGATTCAATTATTGATTCTGAAATGTCCGACACAAGTACAAATCCCGTGCAGAATAAAATAATTAAAGGGTATGTAGATGATGCCATCCAAACAGCTATTTTAGATAGTTGGGAGGTGCCTGTATGAGCATACAACAGGAAAAATTTGCAGAAATAGCAAATGCAATTCGAGATAAAACAGGTAGCACAGACCAGATTAAACCATTAGAGTTTGCTAGTAAGATTGACGATGTTTATGATGCAGGCAAGCAAATAGGAAAGAGTGAGTTTTGGGATAAATACCAAGATTACGGCAATATCACCCAATATGAATATGCTTTTAATGGTGATAGGTGGAATGACGAAACATTTACACCAAAGTATGATATGAATTTATCATATTGGGGAGGCAATTATACGTTCTTTAGATGCGGAATAGTTGATTTAAAAGGTGCTTTGGAGAAATGTGGTGTAACATTAAACACTAGAAATTGTCACGCTTTTGGTGCTTGTTTTCAAGACTCCAAAACCAAAATAATCCCTATATTAGATTTAACAAACGCCGATTATTCAACCAATTATATGTTTGCAACCAAGGCTGTAGAAACTATAGAAAAGATTATATCGAGTGTAAATACAGTATACGGCACTTATATGTTTCAAAATGCTACAGTTTTGAGAGACATTACTATTGATGGTGTTATTGCTAAAAAAATAGATATTCATTGGTCGCCACTTAACAAGGCGAGTATTGTATCAATAATCAATGCACTCTCAACAACCACAAGCGGATTGGCTTTGACATTATCAGAATCGGCAGTAAACACCGCATTCGGAATCAATGTAAACGACGAAACAACATATCCCGAAGGCTCGGAGTATTACACTTTGCGACATTCAAAGGATAATTGGGCTATCAGTTATTTGGATGCTTAAAATAGGAGGTTTAAAATGAAAACAATGATTACACTCTTTGCCGATGAGGGCAAGGTATTAACAAATGGCGAAATATTCGGAAGTACGATTTCTTTGGCGGAAGGAATGAATGCTAACGACTTTTACGAAATCACAAAGGAAGAGTACGAAACTATAACAGCTCCACAGGAACCGGAAGGCGGTGAATAATTATGAGAATTTTACTTGTAGCAGGTCATGGTGATGGAGACCCGGGTGCATGTGCCAATGGATATAAAGAATCGGAACTCACAAGAGATTTTGTTGATTTATTGATTGCACATCTGAGCCAATATGCTCAGGTTGATATCTTTGATACTTCTAAAAACATGTATCGTTATCTTAAGAGCGGTCGAACTTTTAATTTTTCTCCTTATGATTATATATTAGAAATTCATTTTAACGCTGGTGGCGGTGCTGGAACGGAAATTTTAGTTCACACTAACCAAAAAGGAATTAGTGTTGAAGAAAAAATCGTAAACAGTATTGCTACCACAGGTTTAAAAAACAGAGGGGTAAAAAGAAGTTCTAATCTTGGCAATATGAATAGATTATTTAAACAAGGTAAAGATTATGCTTTGTTGGAAATTTGTTTTATAGATAGTGTTGAAGATATGAAAAATTATTCAAATAATGCCGCCAAAATTGCCAAGGCGGTATCAGATGGTATCGTGAATGGATTTGGGTTGTCTCAGATAGAAACATCAAATAAACCATCAGACACTAATCGAGAGATAACATCGCCAAATGATATTGTTTGGGAACTTTCACAGAGAATTGAAATTTCGGACATAAAAAAAGCAGTCAATGATTTGACTACGGCTAAAAAAGAAAATAGTTCATGTTATTGGATGCTTAAAAAACTTGCAAACAAACATTAATATTATGGGAATAGGGTAATACCTGTTCCCTATTTTTTACTGTTGATATAATTAGAAACAAAAATTGTATTGAAACTTTTAGATATATGTGGTAAAATTAAAATGATGTTATTTTGTGGTATAATATGCTGATGTTTTTTTGGTGAAATATCATATACGCTTTTTGACTAACATTTTGACTAACTGACTAACATTTTGACTAACATTTTACTGTTCATTATGGTTTGTTACTGAGTGTTCTCAAACCCAGTGTTTTCAAGGGGTTGAGCCCTTTTTGTTAGCGTTTAAGCCAATCGTTTAAACCCTTATTATTTTGACTTTTAATCAAGTTGTCCGGAGTTCGAATCTCCGATGGTTCACCAAAAAGCATCGACACTGTCGGTGCTTTTTTCAACTAATTCTTTTCCCAGGAGGTGATATATGTGTATAAAATTAAAGAGGCGATAATTGTCGAGGGCGTTTACGATAAAATCAAGCTTTCAAATTTCATTGACGGAATAATCTTTGTCACAGGCGGTTTTAGTGTGATCGGGAACTCAAAGAAAATCGAAACCATAAAAACCCTTGCCGAAAAAACAGGTGTAGTCATTCTTACCGACTCGGACAGTGCAGGATTCAGAATCCGAAACCACTTAAAACAACACATCCCCGACGAGCTTATAAAACACGCATATATCCCCGACATTTATGGAAAGGAAAAACGTAAAACTAAAGCCTCAAAAGAAGGCTTGTTGGGCGTTGAAGGGATGCCCGAGGAAATAATTATTGATGCCCTCAAGAAATCAGGTTGCGAGATTGACGGCGTAAAATCCGACAAGCCTCAATCCCGTGAAATCACTAAAGCTGACCTCTATCTGCTCGGGCTCTCGGGTGATGAAAACAGCCAACAAAAAAGGCAGACCCTCGCAAACGCTTTGGGTATGCCCTCTAAAATTTCTGCTAATATGCTTTTGTCTGTTCTGAACAGGCTCTTAACTTTTGAAGAACTGTCATCGCTCGTTGACGAGATTTTTGACACTACAGACTAAGCGACGGGATTGCGTTCAAGTCAAGCTCCGCCCTCTCGCCTGCTACATATCCATAATATCCGGCACAGGCTATCATTGCTCCGTTATCGGTACAAAGTATCGGCGACGGATACACGACGCTTATGCCGTCTTTTTTTGCCCATTCGGTCATTTTCTCACGAAGTGCCGAGTTCGATGCAACACCGCCCGCCAAAGCTATAATCTTACTTCCCTGTTTCTTTGCAGCCTCTATGGTGTGCTCGCACAAAACATCCGTTACTGCCTCCTGGAAGCTTGCCGCAACATCAGCTTTATTATATTCTTCGCCGTTTTGGTCCATCTTATGAAGTGCATTTATAACGGCAGTCTTTACTCCGCTGAAACTAAAGTCGAGCGAGTCTTTGTCCATTCTGACTCTTGGGAACTCAAATGCGTGCTTGTTGCCTTCCTTTGCAAGCTTATCAATCAGCGGTCCACCCGGATAGCCGAGTCCGATTACTCTTGCAATCTTATCAAAGGCTTCACCTGCTGCATCGTCTCTCGTTCTGCCAAGAATCTCAAATTCGGTATAATCCTTGACATTTACAATATGGCTATGTCCGCCCGATGCTACCAGGCATACAAAAGGCGGTTTCAAATCGGATTGTGCCAAAAAATTCGCCATAATGTGCCCACGGATGTGATGTACCGGCACAAGCGGTTTTTTTGCAGTATATGCAAGACCTTTTGCAAAGGATACGCCAACCAGCAGAGCACCGACAAGTCCCGGGCCGTAGGTTACAGCG
The DNA here is from genome assembly GCA_045544615.1 of Clostridia bacterium. GTDB lineage: Bacteria > Bacillota > Clostridia > UBA1381 > UBA1381 > CAKSFT01. The sequence continues at coordinate 80,540 of JAZPZI010000024.1, read as the reverse complement.
ATTGCATCAATATCATCAAGTGTGACTCCGGCATCGGTCAATGCTTCCTCTACTACCGCATCAATCGTTTCGATATGCTTTCTTGATGCAATCTCGGGCACAACGCCGCCGTATTTTTTATGTAGCTCAACTTGAGAATTTATAACATTAGAAAGCACTTCCTTGCCGTTTTTTACAACAGCGGCAGCAGTTTCGTCGCAAGAGCTTTCTATTCCCAAAATCAATTTATCCATTTTGTTTTCCTTTCTGTTTTGTATATGAACCAAGTTATAAGGTACTGCCCTGAGCGATAAATTGGTGAGATGGCTGATTTTTACAGCTCCAAATTCATTAAAAGCGCATCTTCTGTCGGATTCTTATAATAGTTCTTCCTCACTCCGACCTCACGAAATCCGAACTTTTTATAAAGTCCTATTGCCGGCTCATTACTTGCCCTTACCTCAAGTTCAACCACCGAAAGGTCATTGTCTTTTGAAAAACCAATAATAGCATCGAGTAGCCTTGAGCCGACTCCTGATTTCCTATACTTGCTCTTTACGGCAATATTAGTTATCTGTCCTTCATCAAGCACATGCCAGACACCGCCGTATGCTACAATTTTCCCGTCATCCTCACACACATAATAAACAGTATGCGGGTTTTTCAGTTCATCATAGAAAAGCCTCTCCGACCATGGCGTTGAAAAAGCTTCACGCTCGACTATCAGGACACCGTCGATGTCCTCAGCAGTCATTTCCCTCAAGATAATCATTTCTTATCACCTAGTTTTTCAACAATTGCCTGCAGTGCAAGGTAGATTTCCTCTGCAACCTCCTCGTACTCCTCGACATCGCCTCCAAACGGGTCCTCAATATCACCCTCAACCCCTGCATATTCGCAGAGTGTATAGGTTTTTGATTTTGCCATATCGTCAAAGAGCATCTTCTGACCCTCAGTCATAGTAAGAATAAGGTCACTTTTTTCGATAAGCTCACTGTTTATCTGTTGTGCATGATGCAAAAGCAAGTCAACATCATACTTTTTCATAGCAATTATTGCCTCATTAGATGCCGGCTCGCCCTCGGTAGCAAATATTCCGGCCGACTCGATTCTGACATCCAAATCCTCATCGATTGCAAGCTTATTCATCAATGCCGCTGCCATAGGGCTACGGCAGGTGTTTCCGGTACACACAAAAAGTATATTCATTTCTCTGTTTCTCCGTTTATACGTAAATTATCTTATTTCCTGCAGCTTTATAGAGCCTGTTTTTTACCGCAAGACCATATCCATCATCCGAAACAAATTCCGCAAAAACAATTTCTGCTCCCTGTCTGTCAAACTCACGAAGGGATGCAAACAGATTTTTTGCATATTCACGGTTATCCCGGCCTGCATTTATCAAAACATCAGCGGGATAGCTTGTCCCCATCGTGAGAACGCCTATTCTCTTTCCCTTGTTTTCACAAATCAGTTCATTTATTTTTTGCTTTATTTTTTCTCTTTCGCCCTCAACTACAAAAACTTCTGCATCAGGTGCATAATGTTTATATTTCATGCCCGGGCTTTTAGGCTTGTCGTTTACCGAAACTGCCTGCAGGACATGCTTATCCACCGTGGCATCCGGAAAAAGTGATTTAATATCATCAAGTGTCACAGCACCCGGCCTCAATATTACAGGTGCTTCCCCTGTCATATCCAGAACGGTTGACTCAACGCCGACTTTACAGGATACTCCGTCAATTATCGCATCAACTCTACCCGTCATATCGTCCATTACATCCTTTGCAGTGGTCGGACTCGGCTTCCCGGAGAGATTCGCACTCGGTGCCGCAATCGGTCGCTTTGATGCCAGTATCAATGCTCTTGCAGTTTCATTCTCAGGTATTCTTACCGCAACTGTATCAAGACCTGCGGTTACAGTGTCTCCGAGGCATTCCTTCTTTTTGAGAATGACAGTCAGAGGCCCCGGCGAAAACTTTTCCAGAATCTTTTTTGCATCATCGGTAATATGCGCAACCTCTGATATATCCTCAATCCGGGCAAAATGGACTATCAACGGATTGTCGGCAGGTCTTCCTTTTGCAATAAAAATCTTTTTTACCGCATCACTGTTCAAGGCATCCGCACCAAGTCCGTAAACCGTCTCGGTCGGGAACGCAACAACGCCGCCGTCTCTGATAATTTTGCCGAGGTGCTCCATTTTCTTTGTATCAATATTTTCGTTATCTATCTTTACAATTTCGGTATGCATTATAATTAACCCTGGAATCTTTCGAGCATATCGCGCTTTGTCTGCCATAGCTTTCTTGAAATATCTACATAATACTTGTGCGGATTTTCAAAACGCTTGACTTCTTCCCAGAGTCCCTCAACCTCCATTCTGCAATACTCCTTCAAAACCTCAAGGTCGGGGTTATCATAGCAAAGCTCACCCGACTTGAAAATCTGCTTCAAAAGCGGACGTGCATAAAAATCTCGCACGATCTTTTTCTTCCAAGTATGGTCAGGGTCGAAAATCTCGTATTCTTCAGAGTCGATAACCTCATCTGCCATTGTTATAACATCGGCAAGCGCCTTTGAATTTTCTTTTGAATATAGTCTGTAAACCTGCTTGAAACCCGGTGTTGTAATCTTTGCTACATTTTCGCTTATCTTGATTTTCGGGATGATTTCACCATTTTCATCCTCAACCGCAACAATCTTATAAACACCGCCAAAAACCGGTGATGATTTTGATGTGATAAGTCGCTCACCAACGCCAAAAGAGTCAATCTTTGCACCCTGGATAAGTGTATCACGGATGATGTACTCATCAAGCGAGTTCGATGCCACAATCTGACAATCCGGGAACCCTGCCTCGTCGAGCATCTGTCTGCATTTTTTCGAAAGATATGTTATATCACCGCTGTCAATTCTGACACCCTTCGGGCGGTAGCCGTTCGGAACGAGATAGTCATTGAAAACCTTAATCGCATTCGGCAATCCCGATTTCAAAACATTATAGGTATCAATCAAAAGCGTACAGCTTGTCGGATAATTCTTCGCATAAGCCAAAAACGCCTCATATTCACTGTCAAAAAGCTGAACCCAGCTATGTGCCATAGTACCCAACGCCGGCACGCCAAATTCGAGGTCTGCACTAACACAGGCAGTTCCTGCGCAACCTCCGATAAATGCTGCTCTTGCGCCCATAATTGCCGCATCAGCACCCTGTGCACGGCGTGAGCCGAACTCCATTACTGGTCTTCCCTCTGCCGCTCTTACGATTCTGTTTGCCTTGGTAGCAATCAGGCTCTGATGGTTTACAGTCAGGAGAATCATTGTCTCCAAAAACTGTGCCTGAACAACCGGTCCTCTTACGACTACAAGTGGCTCACCCGGGAATATCGGCGTTCCTTCCGGGATTGCCCATACATCACACTCAAATTTGAAGTTTTTCAAGTATTCAAGATACTCTTCAGAAAAGAGGTTTTTGCTTCTTAAATATTCAATCTCCTCTTCGCCAAAATTGAGGTTTTTAATATAGTCAATAATCTGCTCAACGCCCACCATTATCGCAAAACCACCGTTATCCGGCACTTCACGAAAGAACATTTCAAAATAGGCAATTTTATCACGGTAGCCCTCCGAGAAAAAGCCGTTTGACATGGTGAATTCGTAAAAATCGGTAAGCATTGTTAGGTTGATTTTTTTCATTTGTTTTCCTTCTTTCTCAAAAACCCTTAAATATACAAATAAGGAGGATATGCTCCTCCTTTTTCAAATCAATATGAACCGCCTCCACGACGATATCCGCCGGATCTTTTGGATTCGTTACTTCGCTTTAATGAGAGCATTCTCTCGTCACTGTCCTGCTTGAATTTGCTGAGTTTGTCTTCAAATGAAAGGTCTTCGTCCTTTCTGCTCCAGTCAATATCTGCAGGGCGGACAGGTCCGGTCTTTTTGGGTTTTTCTTCTCTTTTCTTTTCCCGTTTAACCTCGACCGCCTTCTTGATAGACAAGCTGATTTTTCCTGTCTCGTCAATCTTTATAACCTTAACTTTAACAACATCGCCCTGTTTTATGTGAGCGTTAATGTTTTCTATGTACTCGTTTGATACCTCAGAGATATGTACAAGACCTGTTTTATCCTCAGGTAATGCAACAAATGCTCCAAAAGGCATTACATTTACAATTTTTCCCTCTACTACGTTTCCTACCTCAATTGCCATAGTTACAACTTTTCCCCCGTTAATTATCTTTTGTTCATTCTCCGGCTACATCGATAAATATAATCTCGTTTTCCTTGATAAGACCGAGCTTTTCCCGAGCAACTTTTTCAATATATTCATCGGTATCAACTTTATCTTTTAACTCTTCTAATGTCTTTAATTTTTGTTCCTGTTCGGCAATCTGAGCTGTCAGGTCATCAATTTTTTCTTTATTGTCGTTGATTTGTGGCTGTTGCATTATGCCTTTTACCAAAAAGAAGGCAACAGCGATGACGACCAGGACTGCAGGAATGGAGATTTTTTTGTTCAAAGGCTTTTTTTCTGCCATTTCCTGAACCTCTCTTTTTCTGTTTTTTATGAGGCAAAAACCTTTTTACACTAAAATAAAACTTCTTTAACCCCATTACTAAAATTTTATACAAAAATGCAAGCGGTGTCAAGAGTATTTTGAAAATAAATTCAAATATTTTTAAAATTGCCCCGATAAAAATTCTAAATATTATAAGAACAAACTTACTAAACCAGACAAAGTAAAAATAAGTACCCAAAACCGATGCCAGAACATAAAATCCCCGAAGCCTTCCCGACGCAGTTTTAAATATTAAAAAAGCAGAAAAAAAGAAAGCGACAACCCAGAACAGTATATCCATAAAATGGGTGAATGTCTTCTTGTTTTTTAAAACCGCTCCTCTTATGCTTTTGAAAAAATCATAGAGAATTCCAAGCAGCAACCCCAAAATCAGCATACCGAAAAAACCGGTAAGTTCCTCTGATACAACCGGCTTCATAATTATTTAAACAGATTCTCGAAGAATCTTCCCTTCTTTTGAGACTTTTTCATATACTGGATGCTGTCAATTTTGCCATCGAGTGCAAAGTTTCCGTTTTCGGTATCAATCTTTGAAATGTGGAGTGCATCCCCTCGAATCAACATTCTGCCAAGCGTAGTGTCCAATAAAACAGATTTTTCCGAAAACTCTCCAACATCCTCTACTCCACTCAAGGTAAGGATTCTTCTATCCTCCATCGTGAGTTTTCCTGACTTCTTTTCGGTCGGTCTTTTTTCTTCTAAAATCATAAAAAATCCCCTCATTCGGTAATAATTTCTATACTACCATATTCGGGGAAATTTTTGTTTATGATATAATTTTATACATAAGCGGTGCATCATTTTTCAGGGCATGCTCTACCACCGCCATAATTTCTGCCTTCAATATTCTCTCGCCCATTCTGATTTCGAGCACATCACCTACCTTGACTTCGCACGATGCCTTGGCAACCTTACCGTTAACCGAAACCCTTCCCGCATCGCACGCCTCATTGGCAATCGTTCTGCGTTTTATGAGTCTTGAAACCTTTAAGAATTTATCTAATCTCATTTTATTTCCTTTCAAACGAAAAAATAAAAGGCCTCTTAAATTAAGAAGCCTTATATTTTAACAAAATTATTTGTTAACCTTGTCTTTCAAGCCTTTACCAGCCTTGAATGCAGGAACTTTAGAAGCAGCGATCTTGATTGTTTCGCCTGTTCTTGGGTTCTTACCTGTTCTTGCTTCTCTTGCTCTAACTTCGAATGTACCGAATCCAACCAACTGGATCTTGTCACCTTCTGCCAATGCAACTTCAATTGTGTCGATAACAGCATTCAATGCCTTTTCTGCGTCCTTCTTTGAAAGTGATGCCTTAGTAGCAACTGCAGCAATTAAATCAGCCTTGTTCATAATAAAATCCTCCTATGTTAAATTTATTAAATTAGGGATAACTCCCACTTGATTATATTTTATATAAAAAAATATCGTTTGTCAAGAGATTTTTTCATAATTTTTCACATATTTGGCTTTTTTTACTTAATTTTTTTGATTTTATTCCACAATTCATCCATTTCCTCAAGATTCATGTCATCAAGACTTCTTCCCTCAGCCATAGCTAAAGCCTCCATTTTGGCAAATCTTTTAATAAATTTCGAGTTTGCCAAAACCAAAGCAGTCTCTGAATTGACGTTTAAAAATCTCCCAAGATTTACAAGTGCAAATAAAAGGTCGCCGAACTCCTCTTCTACTCTTTCGTGTCCTTCGCCTGCCATTGCATCCTCGAGTTCTCCAAGCTCCTCTCTTACCTTGGCAAAAACATCGTCAGTATTATCCCAGTCAAATCCGGCACGTGCAGCTCTTTTCTGAATCTTTTCTGCCCGAAAGAGTGCAGGCATTCCTTTTGGAAGATCCTCCAAAAGCTCGGTATAGCTTGTCTGACCCTTTTCCTTTTTCTTGTTCATCTCCCAGGTCTTCAAGGCATCCTCTGCATTTTCTGCCTTGACATCACCGAAAACATGAGTATGTCTTGTGATAAGCTTATCACATACCTCTTTTAATACCGAGTCAAAATCAAAAGCGTTTCTTTCTTCCGCCATTACAGAATGGAAAACGACCTGCAACAAAACATCACCAAGTTCATTTGCAAACATTGTATCGTCGCAGTTATCGAGTGCATCAACCGCCTCGTATGCTTCTTCAAGCATATCTTTTTTTATGCTCTGGTGTGTCTGCACCTTATCCCACGGGCATCCGTTTTCCCCTCTTAATCTTTTTATAATCTCAATTAAATCATCCAATGTGTATTTTTCTTTTAATCTCATTTTAACACCTCTTGATTATGCCAATTCGTCCAACAATCCGAAAAATCCCGGAAAGCTTACTGCTACGCTCTCCTCATCATCGATTGTGCACTCGCCGTCTATTTTTTGTGCCAAAACAGCAAGGCTCATCGCCATTCTGTGGTCTCCGTATGTCGAAAAGTCAGCAGGGTTTAGCTCACCCATTCCCTCAATTATCATTCCGTCATCGGTTTCCTCGATTTTTGCACCGCACTTTTTAAACTCATCTACTACCGCACGGATACGGTTTGTTTCCTTGACCTTGAGTTCCTTTGCATCAGCGATTACAGTTCTACCCTCTGCAAAAAGCGCTAAAACTGCAAGAATCGGAATTTCATCAATCAATCTCGGGATTATTCCCCCGTCTATTCTCACAGCATGAAGTTTCGAGCTTTTAATTCTGATGTCAGCAATCGGCTCACCAAGTACTTCTCTTTCATTCAATACCGAAATATCCGCACCCATTGCTTTTAAAACGTCTATCACACCTGTTCTTGTTTCATTTACGCCAACATTTTCCAAAACCAAATCTGAATCGGGCAAAATTGCCGCCAAAGCCATGAAAAAGGCAGCTGATGAAATATCACCCGGAACTGTAATGTCGGATGCCTTCAGGCTCTTTGCCGGCTTGATTTTTATAACATTTCCCGAGACCTCAACATCTGCACCCATCGCAGATAACATTCTCTCGGTATGGTCTCGTGATTTTTCAGGCTCATCATATACAGTCTCACCGTCTGCATACAGTCCTGCAAGAAGCACAGCACTTTTCACCTGAGCCGATGCAACAGGCGAGGAATAATGTATTCCCGAAAGTTTTTTTCCTTTTATCTCAAGCGGGCAATAGTCTCCCGAGATTTCTGCTCCCATCAGACGCAGTGGCTTTGTAATTCTTGCCATAGGTCGTTTTTGAATGGATTCATCACCTGTTACCACCGACGAAAAATCCTGACCTGCAAGTATTCCCGAAATCAGGCGTGTTGTTGTACCCGAGTTTCCTGTGTATAGGGTTTCTGTCGGCGCTTTTAGACCGTTTAGCCCTACTCCACAGACAGTCACACTTTCATCGCCCTGCTCGATTTTAACTCCCATTTTTCTGAAGCAATCGATGGTCGCAAGGCAGTCTGCTCCAGGCAAAAAACCCGAAATCTTTGTTACGCCGTCTGCAATCGATGCAAACATAACACTTCTATGTGATATTGATTTATCCCCCGGGACTCTGATTCTTCCCTTTGCTGATTTTATTTTCCTAATTGTCATCATTTATATCATCTCGCTTTTTATTCAACATAAATACAGTATAACACAAATAAATTAGTATAACAAGAAAAATTTAGTATAAAAACGGAGATTATTATGAACGAGAAAAAAAGTTTTTTGATGGGGGCAATTATCCTTACCGTTGCCAATATCATTTCCAAAATACTTGGTGCAGTATTTAAAATTCCGCTAACCTATATTTTAAAGGAAGAAGGCATGGCAGTATTTGGTACGGCAAACACCGTCTATTCCCTTTTTCTTACCTTTGTTATATCAGGCATCCCACTTGCAACATCAAGGCTTGTGGCATCCGATTCGGCACTTGGGCGACATTCTGATGTTACAAAAACCGTTTCTGCATCACAAAGATTACTTTGCCTGTCTGGGCTTTTGGGAAGCATCGTTCTTTTTGTTTTGGCAAAACCTCTTGCTATTGCGATGAAAGACCCTGCCGCTGCCCTTTCAATAAAAATCATTTCTCCGTCTGTATTTCTGGTCGCTGCAGGCTCGGTATACAAGAGCTATTTTCAGGGCAGTTCAAATATGCTCCCTACTGCAATATCCCAGGTTATAGAGTCAATGGTTAGGATGCTTGCAGGCTTTTATTTTGCATATCTGCTAATTTCTTTTTCCGCATCCGAAAAAGCAGCAGGTGCAACTGCGGGCGTTACCATAGGCGAGCTGATTGCAACCGCAATTCTTTTTCTGATTTATCTGTTCACAAAAAAAGCGCCAAAAAAACACTCGGCTCTATCCTACAGGCATATATACAAAAACATTTCAAACATTGCCGTACCAATGCTTTTTTCTTCAGTAATACTCTCTGCTATGAATATGGTAGATGTTGCAACTGTGAGAAATCAGCTCTTGCGAGTCACCTTCACTCCCGAGATGTGCGAAAAATTCCTGTTACAGTTTTCAAGCTATACAAGCCTGTTTGACGATTTATCTAAAACCCTGAAATTCACACAATCGGGTGCAAGGTGGTTATACGGTGCATACTCGGGTTATGCCCTTACGGTCTTTCATCTGCCGCTTGGTGTTTTTGCAACACTCGGCGTTACCATTCTTCCTCTGATTTCAGGAAATCTCGCAAAAGGAAAACTCGAAGCAGTTCGGCGGATTTCAAAAAATACAATTCTGACAACCCTGATGTTTAGTGTCCCTTGTTCCATAATTTTTATAACGCTTGGGGACACTATTTTAAAAATACTCTTTCACAACACCGCATCATCCACAATGCTTATGCTTGTTTCGCCGTGCCTTATAATACTCTCGCTTTCTCAGCTCTTTACAGCGATTCTTCATTCTTCGGGAAAAATATTTGAGCCCTCTTTAATACAGCTTGCAGGAGTGTTTTTAAAAATAATCGGAAACCTTATTTTAATACCACACTATCACATATACGGTGCAATTATAAGCTCGACTATCTCATTTTTGGTATCTGCAATTTTTGAGTGGCGGATTTTAAAAAGGGCGTTCGGCATAGAAATCAAAAAAAGAGAAATATTCCCTTTCTTTATCTCTGCACTTCCGATGATTGCAGTTATTGTGTTAGTTAAAAATCCATTCAGTGTAATGATTAAGTTTGATATTTTATCATTTACTATAATATCAGCAATAGCATTTTTTGCATATTTGTTAGCGCTGTCATTTTTCTTCCCAAAAGGTGTTGGTTTTTTTCAAAAAAATAAATAATTTTCTGAAAATCCTGAAAAACTAATAAAAAAATTTGGAGGGATTTTATGTTTCGCGGAAAAATCGTAATCGTCGGCGACGGGTGTGTCGGCTCGACTACTGCATACACAATCATGCTCGGAGGTCTCTTTTCCGAGATTGTAATAATTGACATTGACAAAGCAAAAGCGGAGGGTGATGCATTGGACATAGCACATGGTGTATCGCTTGTAAAGCCTGTTCATGTATATTCGGGCGATTATTCCGACTGCAAGGATGCCGATATAATTATAATAACAGCCGGTGCTGCACAGGCTCAAGGCGAGACACGGCTTGACCTTTTGAAAAAGAATGTTTCAATTACAAAATCAATCACCGAAAACATCTTAAAATATGCACCCGATGATGTTATAATTCTGATGGTTACAAATCCTGTTGACATTCTCACATATGTTGTATATAAAGTATCGGGTTTGCCGAAAAACCGTGTGCTTGGCTCGGGCACAGTGCTCGACACCGCAAGACTCAAGTATCTTATCAGCCGAAAAACCGGGATAGATGCAAGAAACTGCCACACCTACATCATAGGAGAACACGGTGACAGCGAAGTTGCCGCATGGAGCATAACCAACATCGGCGGTATGTCAATGCACGAGTTCTGCCGTTTTACAGGCAAATGTGACCTGAACGATTTGAGCAGTATGTACGAAGATGTTAAAAATTCTGCTTATGAGATAATCAAGAAAAAGGGTGCAACCTACTATGCTATTGCTGTTGCAGTTGCAAGAATCGTTGAGTGTATTGCAGGTGACGAAAACTCGATTTTGACAGTATCGAGTATTTTCTCGGGCGAATACGGATTAGAAAATGTAGCGCTCTCCGTTCCGACTAAAGTCGGCGGTGACGGGGTTGAGAAAATACTCGAAGTTCCATTCTCAAGAGAGGAAATGAAGGGATTGAGAAACTCTGCAGATACCCTAAAAGAACAAATAGAATCATTGGAATTATAACAAAAAACCGAAGCAAAATCGCTTCGGTTTTTTCTCTATTAAAGGAGTGCTTCTCCCTTTTCAATCTTTTCAAGTACAACCAACATTCTCGGTAAGTGGAACGGGCCTTTGAAGATGTTACCCTTCAAGGTATTTGAAACTGTTCCGTCATAGTGAAGGTAGCCGTACCATTCGCCGTTTACATCATCTGCAAAGTGCTTGAATGAATAATCAACAAGTCCTTCGTAGTTCTTGAGATACTTATCTTCCTTTGTTATTTCATAGCAAAGTCTGTTTGCGATAATTGCCTCACACTGTGGCCACCAGAGCTTCATATCCCACTCGAGTGAATTAGCAGGCTTACCAAGCAAGTCAGTAAATGCGATAATACCGCCGTCAACAAGACCTAAATCCATTGAGAAATCGATAATTCTCTTTGTAACATTTATGAGGTTATCATCCTTCTGATAGATACCCTCTGCCATCAAAAACCAAGCTGCTTCAAGGCTGTGACCAGGGTTTACTGTTCTGCCTTGTGGTGAATCAACAAAACTTCCGTCAACCTTTACATGCTCCAAAAGTGCATTTTCCAAAAGGTATCCGCCGTTTAGGATTTCCTCTGTCATTGCCTTTGCAATAGCATCGTACTTTTCCTTTTTAACCTTTCTCAAAACCTGTGCGGTAGATAACATAATCATAACAGGTGAGAGTGACTTCAGCGGGAGATTTTCAGGGTTGAACTTTGGTGTTGTAAGGCTTGGGTCCTTGAATATGCTATATGCAATATCAAAATACTTTTCTGCCTTTTCCCAGATTTCTTCTCTGCCTGTTGCGATATAGTATTCAGCACATCCGATTGCTGCAAATGTTTCAGAGAAATAGTAACGGCGCTTCTGGAGCTCCTTACCCTCTCTTGTTACAGTAAAGAACATTCTTCCGTTCTCATCACCGCAAGTCGGAAGGAAGTTATAAATCTTCTCACATGCCTTTAAATATTCTTCATTCTTATAGCCGCTATTGTATGCACTTGCAAAGGTATAAAGTGCTCTTCCCTGGAACCATACGCTTTTGTCTGTTCCGTAAACCTCGCCCTTTTCATCAAGGCAAGTAAAGATTCCGCCAAATTCATCGTCGATTGCATTATCAAGCCAGAATGGCAATACCTTTTCAGTTAAATATTTACCGTAGTTCATAGTCTTAATCCTTTCTTTAAAAAACATATTAGAAGAATACAACATCTTCTCTCAAAGCCGCTTCACCGAGGATTTCATTTAGCGGTCTTTCACAATCCCACATAAGCTCGCCAAAGATTGCTGCAGGATATGGGATACCGTTTTCAAAGCATCCGTCCTCTAAAAGTGCAGTAACCATTGTCTTATCATTGAAGTGACGCATAGTTTCCTGAACCTTGTCAGCATTCTGAATCCAGTAGCCCTGAATCCACTTCCACACTTGCTTCATACCCTCTGCACGGTTTTTAATAAATTCTGCATTGTTTCTGCCGAGTATGAACTCACCTGTCTGATGTTCAAATCTGAACCAGTCAAGATATGTAAAGCCTTTCAAAACAACGCCGAACTCTGCATCTCTTAAGTCTCTTATCTTATCGGTAAGCTCCATTGTTTCATCAAAGCCATCGATGTTATTCGGAAGATATTCATACGGGAATGCACCGCAGTCTTCCCAGACAATTGAAACACGTTTGTCAACATTCTTGATAACATCAAGTTTGGTCTTAACAGATGTTGCGTGCAAACCGAAGAGAATCTTCAAATCAGGCTGTTTTTCAAAAATCTCGCCTGCGGTGCTGTTAACCAGGTCAACCGCAGCGTTTGCTATTGTAACACCGCCAACTTCTTCAACCTTAAGTTCTGTATATGTCTGGAAGTATATACCGTCAATGTTCAAATCTCTGTAGTTTTCATTATAAACATCAATAATTTGTTGCTGAAGCAAAGCTCTCTTTTCAAAAAGCTCAACAATAGCATCCTGATTAGCACCCCAGCCCCATGGGAATCCAAAGAATACATAAAGACCGTTATCGTGTGCATAGTCGATAACTTCCTGGTAGTTTACAGGAACAAAGTCGTTCCAGATGATAAGTGTGTTCATCTTGAGCTTAACCATATTGTCTATGTACTTTTTATAATCATAGATGCAATATCCCCAAGTCCAGAGTCCACGGTAGTTAATGCGTGGCTTTGTAGCGTAATGGTATTCCTTGATTGGTTCATTGAACACCTTGTGGAAATAGTCTATAATCTTATCCCCGTAGCAGGTCTTTGCGTGAGGAATATATTTATTTCTGAAATCATGTGCTGCATACAAAAGATTTATATCATCCTGTGCCTTTATGACAATCATCTGATTCTCATCATTGTATTCGCTCTTTTTAACATCAATTGAGAAGCCCTCCATTGAACTGTCGGTCTTAATAACCACATAGTTGTGGTTTTTGTACATTTCCTCTGTCATCTTCTTCTCGTCAGAACATGGCAGACTGTAGGCAAGGTATGTCTGGATGGCGCCATATACCTCTTCAACCGCCTTTGTGTACTTCTCATAAGTAACAATCCACTTATCCATTTTTGTTTCTCCTTAATATGTTTTTTATCCCTGATAGGATTTTCTTCATTATACACTATATTACCTTATTTTTCAAGTATAAAAACTATTTTTTATAATTATTATTGAACGATTATTTTTTATCGTACTTCTCCACATTGCATTCATGGTTTTAATAACTTAAAACATATATTGTACAAAAATTTAACCTTTTTTGAACTTGACAGACACTGTGCATAGAGTGTATAATAAAAAAATAGTCTTTAAATTTTTTAACTATAATTTAAATTACGGGAGGCTATATCATGATACTTTCAACAGCACTTGATTCTTTTGCAAAAAAGCTCGGGTATGCAGAAGGAGTACGAACACTTGCAAAAGCAGGTTTCGATGCTTTTGACCTGTCAATGTTTGATACCCACAAAGAGGATCACATTTTCAATCAAGACCGCTACAAAGAGCCACTCAATGAAATGCTCGAGGTTATGAAAGAAGAAGGAATCATCTGCAATCAGGCACATGCAGTATTCCCCGGAAGAAAACCCGATGACGATGAATATAATGAAAAGTTCTTCAAAATCACAGTAAGGAATATGGAATGTGCATCGATTCTCGGTGCAAAGGTTATCGTTATACACCCTATTTATTATCCTGATTGCACCGAAGAAGAACAGCTTACAAAAAACCTTGAAATGTATGCAGAATTTCTTCCATACGCTAAAAAATTCAACATAAAAATCGCTATCGAAAATATGTGGACATGGGACCAAAAACGAAAAAGAATCAAAGCTAATGTTTGTAGCTTTGGTGCTGACCTCGCAAGATACTACGACTTGCTCGACCCTGAATGGTTTACTGTATGTTTAGACCTTGGTCACTGTCCATTGGTTGGAGACGAAACTCCCGATGCAATAAGAGTTTTAGGTCACGACCGCATCAAAGCACTCCATGTTCATGATGTTGACTACATAAATGATCTCCATACTCTACCATATCTTGGTAAGATGGACTGGGACGAGATCGCAAAGGCGTTGGCTGAAATCGACTATGACGGTGATTTCACATTCGAGATTACATCTTTCCACGAACAATTCCCCAAGGAATTGATGTTATCTGTTGCAAAACTCTCACACGATACCGGCAGATTTCTGATTGAAAAAATCGAAAAATATAAAAAGAAATAAGAGGTAAGCAAAATGAATAACATTAAGGTTGTAGCATTCGACTTGGACGGCACACTTACACAACACAAAGAACAGCTCACACCAAAGAACAAGGAAATTTTGGAAAGGCTCAGCAAAAAGTATAAGCTTTTAATGGTTGGTGCCGGACAGTGCAGAAGAATTTTTGAACAGTTGGGGCGATTCCCTATCGACATTCTCGGCAACTACGGGCTCCAGTATGCAAAATATAATCCTGAAACCGGCGATATCGACATTGTAAAGGATTTACGCTTTCCATGTGACAAGGAAAGCGTTGAAGAACGTGTTACAATGCTTCGCAAAAAGTACGGTTTTACAGAGTTTCGTGGCGAAAATGTAGAGTATCATCCATCAGGTTGTGTAACCTTCCCGATCCTTGGTACAAAGGCTCTTCAGCCCGACAAGCTTGCCTTTGACCCGGACAGAGCAAAGCGCAGAAAGATTTACAAGGAAGTATGCGAGGTCTTCTCAGACTACTGCGTGTTTGTCGGCGGTTCATCATCATTTGATATGGCACCAATGCCACACAATAAATACTTTGCACTCGACGAGTTCTGCAAGGAAAACGGTTTTTCACACTCCGAGGTCTGCTATGTCGGCGACGATTACGGCATGGGCGGAAATGACGAGTCGGTATATCTTTCAGACTTTAACTATCTGACTATCGACAATTACCTCGACTTCCCCGAAGTTGTAAAAAATTTACTCTAATTTAAGGAGAGAAAAATGGAAAAACTTCGCGAAAAGAAATTATTCTTACTTGATATGGACGGCACAATATATCTCGATGATGACCTTTTTGACGGAACTCTTGAGTTTTTAGAGTATGTAAAGAGCATCGGCGGAAGATATATGTTCTTGACCAACAATTCCTCAAAAAGTGTTACAAAATACATAGAAAAACTAAAATCACTCGGCATTGAGGCAACCGAAGACGATTTCATGACCTCATCTAATGCGACAAAGCAGTATCTTAGCAGTAAAACATACAAAAAGATATACGTTGTCGGAACAGAGTCGCTAAAAGAAGAGCTTCTTCCCCTGCCTGTAACTGACAAATTGGAAGATGATATCGACCTGCTTTTGATGGGCAATGATACAGAACTCAATTTCCAGAAGCTTGAGGATGCGTGCATTTTGTTAAACAGAGGCGTCGACTATATCATAACAAACCCCGACTATGTTTGTCCTACCTGGTACGGCTATGTCCCTGACTGCGGAAGCTTTGCCGATATGCTCTATAATGCAACAAAGCGCAGACCGTATGTTATCGGAAAGCCAAAGCCTGATATGGTCTATCTTGCAGAGGAAAGAACAGGTTTCTCACCTGAAGAAACTGCAATCATCGGTGACAGACTCTACACAGACATTGCCTGCGGCGTGAATGCAGGGATTGCATCTATCCTTGTTTTGAGCGGTGAGAGCACAAAAGAAGAAGCCGAAACCGGTGATGTGAAGCCAACATACATACTAAAGAACATTCGTGAGCTTTGTGATTTTTTGAAAAAGGGATGATTTTAAATGGATATAAATAATTTATTAAAAGGAATAGACTGTGCTTGCGGAAAGCACCATTCATGTGACATTGAAAAGGTATATATCGAAAGGGATGCCGCAAAAAGACTTCCCGAAATTCTCGAAGGTTTCGAAAAAATTCTTCTCGTTGCTGACGAAAATACAATTGGTGCATATGAAAATAAAGTGTACGATGCACTATCTGAAAAGACAGTTACATCGGTAATCTTTCCCGGAAGTAAGCTTTTAGTTCCCGACGAGGATGCAGTAGCCGAGGTCACAAAAAAACTTGGTGATGCAGAAATCATCGTAGGTGTTGGTTCAGGCGTTATTCAGGACCTTTCAAAATATGTCAGCTTTGAGAACAAGCTACCCTATGTGATAGTCGCTACCGCACCGTCTATGGACGGTTATGCCTCAACCGGTGCCGCTATGATAATGGGTGGTATGAAGGTTACATATTCAGCACACATTCCAAAGGCATTTTTGGCAGATACCCTTGTTTTAAAGGATGCACCGATGGATTTGATTAAGTCAGGTTACGGTGATATTATTGGCAAATTCTCGGCTTTGAATGACTGGAAACTCAGCCATATCGTAAACGGCGAATATTTTTGCCAATACATTTATGATCTTACCTTCAGTATGGTTCAGGATACATTAAAGCTTGCTGACGGACTTTTGAAAAGAGATGAGGAAAGCATAAAAACCCTCACCGAAGCACTTATTGTTGTTGGAATTGCTATGAGCTTTGCCGGCTCATCAAGACCTGCATCGGGAAGTGAGCATCATCTCTCGCACTTTTATGAGATTGTCGGCATCTTAAATGATGAGCCGTATCTTTTACACGGAACCGATGTTGCCTACTCAACCGTTGCAACCGCAAAGCTTCGTGAAAAGTTGCTCGAGTGCACCATCCCTGAAAAGCAGAACTCGGTATCCAAGGAATACTACGAATCCCAAATGAATGCAATCTACAAAAGTGCTGCAGCTGGATGTATGGAATTACAGGATAAGATGGGCAGATATTCCGAGGACAGAATGCCGACATACAAGGCAAACTGGGATAAGATAAAAGAAATTCTAAAAGAGATGCCAACAGCATCGGAAATCGAAGCAATGCTTGCTGCTTGTGATATGAAGATTTCGGAATTTACCGATATCTACTCGGCAGAAAAAATCGAAAAATCGGTATGGTTTGCAAAGGATTTAAAAGACCGCTACACCGTACTCTGGCTATACTGGGATTTCTTCGCAGATAAGTTATAAAACAAAAAGGCTGTTTAAAAGTCAAGAAACTTTTAAACAGCCTTTAATATTTCAGGGGATAGGAAAAAAAGCTTTGGAATTTAAAGTTCCATTTTCCTTTTTAAATACTCTCTAACACCTTCACCGAATTTCCCGGCATCTCAAGATAGAATATGCCGTCATCAGATGTATAGTTTTCGTCATAGAGTTCGCCTGTTAATTTCGATATATCATATCTTGCAAGGTCAAGCCTGAAACACCTGTGCTCATCCGAGAAATTTGCAAGTACGATGTGTTTTGCATCCCTATCATATCGGATAAATCCGTAACCTTGCTCGTATTTATAAACATTTTCGAACTCGCCGTTTGCAAATGCAGTCGAGCTTTTTTTAATACCGATTACCTTTTTATACCATCGGCTGAGTTCACAGTCAGTTTTTTCCCAGTCAAAGGTCATTCTGCAAAACGGATCACGGTAGCCTTCAAGTCCTGTCTCGTCACCGTAGTAAATGCTCGGTACACCCGGCATAAGCATTTGGAAGATCACAAGCTGCTTGACCTTTTCGATTGCTTTTGCCTTTTCAGCATCGGACAGTCTGAAATTCGCCTGAAAATCTTTATCTACACCGTTTTTCGGAGCAGAGCTTACCATTGTGATAATTCTCTCGACATCGTGGGTTGATAAAAAGTTCATCAGGATGTTATAGCACTCTTTCGGATAATTTTCCTTAATGCTCATAATTCTTGCATCAAACATTTTCGCATCAATATTACCCGTTGCAAAATCAATCAGCGCATTTCTAAACGGATAATTCATAACAGAGTCGAGCTCGTCACCCAAAAGGTATTCTCTCCTTACTCCGTAGCTTTCCTTATTTGACGCATCCTCCCAAACTTCGCCAATTATAACTGCATCGGGGTTTTGCTTTTTAACCTCACGTCTTAAAATTTTCACGAAATCGTCGGGAAGCTCATCTACTACATCAAGTCTCCAGCCCGATGCACCACGTTTTAGCCAGTATTTTACAACCGCATCGTCATCTTCCAAAAGATATTCCCTCAAGCTTTCACTTTGCTCGTTTAGGGCAGGAAGCGTATCAATTCCCCACCACGAATCGTATTTATCAGGCCACTTTTCGAAGCAAAACCAATCGGAAAATTCCGAATCGGTGCTTTGATATGCACCAACTCCCGCGTATCTTCCCTTTTTATTAAAATATATACTGTCACTTCCTGTATGGTTAAACACGCCATCCAGGATTATACGAATCCCATGCTTTTTTGCCGCTTTGGTAAGGCTTATAAAATCGGCCTCAGTTCCAAAATTCTCGTCAATTTCTTTGTAGTTTCCGGTATCGTACTTATGATTGGAATAAGCCTTGAAAATCGGATTTAAGTAGATAACATCCACACCGAGTTCTGCAAGATACGGGAGCTTTTTCTCAATTCCCATCAAGTTTCCGCCAAAAAAGTCGTTTGCAAGATATTCTCCGCCAAACTGCTCGGGTTTATAAAACGGAGTATCTCCCCACTCTCTCTTTATTATATCTGTTCTTTCTCCCGAAAACTCACCGTTTTCGTTACCGTTAAAGAATCGGTCGGGAAAAATCTGATACATAACAGAACCCGAAAACCACTCGGGTGTTTTATAGTTTTTTTTATAAACGGTTATCTGATAAGGCAACGGTTTTTCGGCATATGACTTGCCCATACCGCCGAGCATAGCAGAATTATTGCCGTAAAAAAGATGTTTTCCGTCTGTTGAAACCTCGAAATAATACCACAAAAGTCCCGGTTCTTCGGGCACTTCAATCTCACATTCATAGATATTGAGATTTCCAAGTCGCATAAGATACTTGAGCGGATGCTCTTTCTTTTGCTCGCCAAAAGTAGTTATTAGTCTGATAATTTCCGGAGTCTTTTCATTCTCAAGCGAGAGTCTTAATTTTACCTTCTCACCTGTTTTTACCGCTCCAAACGGTGCTCTGTAAAAAACGTTTTGTGAATCGTGTTCAATAATCATTGCGTTTTCTCCAAAATCAAAATCCGACAGGGCGCTTTACCCTGCCGGTTAGTGTTTTATTAAACCATCGGCTTTAAGTGCCAGATTTTTTCGTTATATTCTTTGATTGTTCTGTCACTTGAGAAATATCCCGATGATGCAGTATTCATAATCGCTTTCTTTACCCATTCATCCTGATTCTTGTAAAGCTCCTGAAGTCTTTCGTGCATCTTGCAGTATTCTTCAAAATCACGCAAAACCATATATACATCAGGGTTACCGTAGTCACCAAAGAGAAGTGTCTGGTAAAGGTCACGGAATATCTGCTGATTCTCAGGCAAGAGTTCGCCGCTTATCAACTGATCGAGTACCTGACGCAAACCGTGATTTGATGAATAGATATCTTTCACCTCATCGGAGTTATTGTATCTTAATCTTGCTGCTACCTCGTCAGCTTTTAAGCCGAATATGAAGATATTCTCATCTCCGGTCTGCTCGAGCATCTCAACGTTTGCACCGTCGAGTGTTCCGATAGTAAGCGCACCGTTTAGCATAAACTTCATGTTACCTGTTCCCGATGCTTCCTTACCTGCAGTTGAAATCTGTTCCGAAATATCAGCTGCAACAACAAGTTTTTCTGCGATTGATACTCCGTAATTTTCCAAGAATACCACTTTGATCTTTCCGCCGATTCTCTCGTCGTTGTTGATTTTTTCTGCAACAGTATTTATAAGCTTAATGATAAGCTTTGCTCTTGCATAGCCCGGAGCAGCCTTTGCACCAAAGATATATGTCTTTGGAACATAGTCCATATTCGGGTTTTCGCAAAGTTTGTTGTATTCGTACATAATATGCAGAATATTCATAAGCTGACGCTTATACTCGTGCAGACGCTTTGCCTGAACATCAAAGATTGAGTCAGGATTGATCACGATACCATTATGCTCTTTAATGTACTCTGCAAGTCTTAGCTTATTGTTTCTCTTAATCTTTGCAAATTCCTTGCGGAAATCTGCATCGTCTGCGAATTTCTTCAGCTCTTCGAGTTTTTCGAAGTTCTTTTCCCAACCCTTGCCAATCTTTTTGGTAATAAGCTCTGCAAGCTCAGGGTTACAGTTGCAAATCCATCTTCTGAATGTAATACCGTTTGTGATTGCGTGGAATCTCTGCGGATTCAGTCTGCAATAGTCGGCAAATATATCCGATGTTAAAATGTGTGTATGAAGCTTTGAAACACCGTTTACTGCAAAACAGGTTGCAAGGCACAGGTTCGCCATATATACGGTATTATCAGAAATAATCGCCATATAGTGATGCTTTGCAAAGTCGTTCGGATATACAACATTTAAGTAGTCCATCAATCTCTTGTTGATTTCGTCAACAATCATTGCAATTCTCGGCAATACCTTTTTAAAGAGGTCAAGTGACCACTTCTCAAGTGCCTCGCTCATAACTGTATGGTTAGTGTATGCAAATACCTTTGTTGTAATCTCCCACGCTTCGTCCCAGCCGAGACCCTTTTCATCGAGCAAAAGTCTCATAAGTTCAGGGATAGCAAGTGTCGGGTGGGTATCATTGATATGAATGACAGCCTTCTCCGGCAGCATCTGCCAGTTTGTGCCGTATCTATCCTCAAATTCTCTCAAAATCCACTGCAAGGTTGCAGATACAAGGAAGTACTGCTGCTTCAAGCGGAGTTCCTTTCCTTCTTCATGATTATCTTCAGGATACAAAACTTTCGAGATAACCTCGGCAAGCTGCTTTTCCTCCATCGCACGGGCATAGTTACCGCTGTTGAATTCCTTCATATTCATAGTATCAGGCGACTTTGCCGACCAGAGTCGTAGCTTGTTTACGATGTCTGAATCATAACCAACAAGCGGAACATCATAAGGCATTGCAAGGATTGTATGTGAATTTTCATACTGACACACAAATCTTCCGTTATCCCAGTAGCTGTTTACTCTACCGCCAAACTTAACCTCAACTGTTTCTTCAGGCCTTGCTATTTCCCAGGCATTACCGTCTTCAAGCCATGGGTCAGGCAATTCTGTCTGATAGCCGTCAACAATCTTTTGCTTGAAAAGACCGTATTCGTATCTGATTGTACAGCCGTATGAAGGCAAATCCAAAGTTGTGAGCGAGTCGATAAAGCAAGCCGCAAGACGGCCAAGACCACCATTTCCGAGTCCTGCATCGTTCTCAAGCTCAACTATATCTGAAAGCTCATAGCCAAGTGCCTTCAGAGCTTTTACATATGTCTTTGTCTGTAAAAGGTTCAATACATTTGTAGCCAGAAGTCTTCCCATAAGGAACTCAAATGAAAGGTAGTAAAGCTTTTTTGAGCCTGCTTCCTTTACCTTCTTATGCGAGATTGACCACTTTTCCATTATCTGGTCACGTGCGGTCAATGCAGATGCAACATATACCATTTTAGGTGTTGCTTCATCCATTGTCTTACCAAAATGGCGTGAAACCTTACCCATAATCTCATTTTTCAACGCTTCTTCTTTAGCGTTTAATTTTATCTTCTCCATCTTCTTCTATTCACTCTCTTTCAATTATTATGCCTTCTTGTTTGGTGTTGCCTTCTTGGTCGCAGGCTTTTTCTCAGGTGTATTTTTCTCCTTCGATTCCGTTGCCTTTGGCTTAGGAGCAGAAGTCTTTTTAGCCGGCTTCTTCTCTAATCTTACACCGCTGACCTCTGAATACATTTCGATATACTTATCTGCCGAAATTTCCCACGAATAGTCGGTAGTCATTGAGGTCTTGATAAGTCCACGCCACGCATCCTTTTTGGTGTAGAATACATCCTTTGCGTAACGGATTACGTGGAGCATATCCTGTGAATTATAGTTTGTAAATGAAAAACCTGCTCCCTCACCGGTAAATTCGTTATATGGTGCTACAGTGTCTTTCAGACCACCGGTTTCACGAACAATCGGAATTGTGCCGTATCTCATACTGATTATCTGCGACAAACCGCACGGCTCAAAGCGTGATGGCATCAAGAACGCATCACAGCCCGCATAAATCTTATGCGATAAGTCGTTTGAGAAATAAATATTCGCAGAAACCTTCTCCGGGTGCATCCACGCATAGTGTCTGAAAAGGTTTTCGTATGCCTCATCACCCGTTCCGAGGATAATCAGCTGAATATCCTCCTCCATAAGCTGGTCAAGCACCTCTGCAATAAGGTTTAAGCCCTTCTGGTCGGTAAGTCTTGATACAAGACCGATTGTGAAAACATCATCCCTTACAGGAAGATTTAACATCTTCTGAAGCTCGGTCTTGTTTATCTTCTTCTTTGAGCCAACATTTCTTGTGTCGTAATTTTCAAAAATCATGCTGTCTGTCTTTGGGTTCCAGTCGGTATATGAAATACCGTTTACGATACCCCAAAGGTCACCGCTTCTTGCTGAAATCAAGCCATCAAGACCTTCGCCGTATTCTGCAGTTTTGATTTCCTCGGCATAGCTTTCAGATACAGTTGAAATCTTGTTTGCATAGCAAAGTCCGCCTTTTAAGAGGTTTGCATCGTCATAGTATTCCAACTTGTCATTTGTAAAGTAATAGTCCGAAATCCCCATAACATCCTTGATTTTATCCATATTCCATCTTCCCTGGAACTTGAGGTTATGGATTGTCATAACCGTCTTCATCTCGGCATAAAACGGATTATCTCTGAATGTATCCAAAAATACCGGAATTGCGGCAGTCTGCCAGTCGTTACAGTTGATAACATCAGGCTTAAAATCAAGCGTCGGCAAAAGCGATAAAACCGCCTTTGAGAAGAACACAAACTTTTCACAATCGTGATGAATATAGCCGTAAGGCTCATCACCGTCAAAGTAGAACTCGTTATCAACAAAATAGAATTTGCATCCCTCATGCTCTACCTCAAACACTCCGCAATACTGCTTTCTCCAACCCATATCAATGTAAATATGGTTTAGGTAGGTTAATCTATCCTTGAATTCCTTTTTCATACATCTGTATAAAGGAAGAATAACCCTAGCATCTACGCCCTTTTTCTCCAATGCAACAGGAAGCGAGCCTGCAACGTCGCCTAATCCGCCTGTTTTTACAAATGGAGCAGCCTCCGATGCTGCATATAAAATCTTCATAAAATCATACCTTTCATCAATATTTTAAGATACTTATAAACATTTTTCCACTAATATATCATACCTTATTTTACCCCTTTTGTCAAACCTCATAAAAAGATTATGCCCTTTTCAACAAATTATCATCGAATTTTGAAATTATTTTATACATATCACATTATAAAAACCCATATTTTTTCCATAAAAAAAGGATTATCCAAGCTGAATAATCCTTTTTAATTCATCAGATAGTTGTTCCCTTTTCAATCGCAAGCGGGTAATTCCCCTGACCAATCAGGCGACGTCCCTTTGTGATGTGAACCTCTTTATCAAATATAACGTGGTCAATCAGCGCGCCCTCTTCAATTACGCAATCCTGCATAATTACACAGTCTTTAACAACCGCACCCTTTTCGACCTTAACACCTCTTGACAAAACCGAATTCTCAACCTTACCGTAGATTACACAACCGTCAGATACAAAGCTGTTTGTAACCTCGGCAGTATCGCCATACTTTGTAGGTACCTGGTCCTTGACCTTGGTGTAAATCGGTCTTTCGGAATGGAATGTGCCAAGTCTTGCCTCTTTTGTCAGGAACTTCATATTACTGTCATAGTAAGCCTTCAAAGAATCAATCTTATCGCAGAAGCCGTCAAACTTATATCCGTAGATATTTAGCCCTGAAATCTTCTTTGCAAGTGCATCCTTGACAAAGTCGTGGTCACCTCTTGCACTGCACTCGTCAATTATACTCTCCAAAAGTGCCTTTTCCATAATATAGAGGTCAAGCCCCGCATTTGAAGTCTTTGGATAGAACGGCTTTACTTCAATATCGTTTATTCTTCCGTCAGAATCTATATCAAAGAGTGTGTATCTTGATAAATCTCTCTCCGGAACACCTGTCATATCCTTATATACCGCAGTAACATCTGCCTGAGTCTCGATATGCTTATCTAAGATTTCTTCAAAATCCATGTTGCAGATGTAATCGCCCATTGACAAAATCACATATGTCTGCTCACTGTTTTTAAGATAGTTTCTGACACCTGCCAAAAGGTCGATATTGCCGCTGAAGCGTCCGTAATCCGACTTTGAAATATCAGGTGGCAAAACATGCAGACCGTGTTTTTTTCTGTCTAAATCCCATGGTTTTCCCGATTCAACATGGTCCATAAGTGACATATATTTTGATTTTGTAATGATGCCGACATTGGTGATTCCTGCATTCGACATTGATGACAAAACAAAGTCAATTACTCTGTATCTTCCTGCAAACGGAAGTGCCGCAACAGCACGCTTATCGGTAATCGGCGGAATGTTTCCGTCATTTGTAAGGATTATTCCCATTAAATCTTTCATCTTTATCTCCTCCTCACATTACGCTTCAACCATCGAATTCTTGCCGATGACCGCATTCTTTTCCACCCTTGCTCCGCCTTCTATCAGAACAAGTCCGCCGTTACACATTGATGACTCATATTTGTTGTCTGAAACTTCAAAAACACCAATCTCTGCGCCATCCTCAATTACTGCATTCTCGCCGATAATGGCACGCTCAATCTTAACATTACTTCCGATTCTTGCACCGGTCATGATAACCGCTTCTTTAATAACGCTTCCCGACTCAACTGTTGTGTCGCTGAAAATTACAGAATTCTCAACTGTACCGTTTATGAAACAGCCTTCCGAGATACTGCTGTTTTTAACCACAGCATCGCATCCGATATAGTGAGGTTCATAAGCGTTATTTCTCGAATAAATTCGCCATTTTCTGTCGGCAATATCGAACTTCGGCTCGTTGCCGATCAAGTCCATATTAGCCTCCCACAAACTCGAGATTGTTCCTACATCCTTCCAGTAGCCTGTAAATTCCCACGCAACGAGCTTTTCGTTATTTGCAAGCATTGCCGGGATGATATTTTTACCAAAATCGTTTGAAGATTCAGGATTTGCCTCGTCCTCGGTGAGGTATTTTTTGAGTTTTTCATAATTGAAAATATAAATACCCATCGATGCAAGATTACTCTTCGGATTCTTTGGCTTTTCCTCAAACTCAACTATATTCTTATCCGCATCTACATTCATAATACCGAAACGGCTTGCCTCCTCCCACGGAACAGGCATTACCGCAATTGTGATTGCAGCACCTGACTTCTTGTGAGCCTTGAGCATTTCACCGTAGTGCATTTTATAGATATGGTCGCCCGAGAGAATAAGTACATTCTGTGGATTGAACTGCTCCATAAATCCCATATTCTGATATATCGCATTCGCAGTTCCCTTATACCATTCACCCGCATCAGCGCTCTGATATGGTGGCAAAACATACACGCCACCGTTATTTCTGTCAAGATCCCACGGGTTACCGTTACCGATATAGGTGTTTAGCACCAACGGCTGATACTGTGTTAAAACTCCCACCGTATCAATTCCCGAGTGAGCACAGTTTGATAACGGAAAATCAATAATACGGTACTTTCCGCCGAACGAAACCGCAGGCTTTGCAACATTCTTTGTGAGTGCTCCAAGTCTTGTTCCCTGGCCGCCTGCCAGAATCATAGCAACACATTCTTTTGAAACCATTAAAATTCCTCCAAACTATTTATTTTCTTTGATTTTTCTTATATACTGACAGCTCAGTCCGCTGATGTCAATTTCAATCTGATACTTATACTCACCAAAAGCCTTGCGCTTTGCTTTGTATATTCTCTTTTCCGCTCTTTTTGTACCACCGAATTCTTCCGATTCACTGTCGAGCAAAACTTCATACTCACCGGCTGACGGAACTCCAATTATATACTTTGGTCTGTCAACAGGTGTGAAGTTGCAGACAACGATGACATTGTCGCCCTTTCGCTTTCCCTTTCGCATAAAGGAAATAACAGAATTCTGATTATCTCCCTCATTTATCCAGGCAAAGCCTTCCCAATTCATATCGTTCTGCCAGAACGGTTTGTTATCAAGATAGAAACGGTTTGCGGATTTTAAGTAGTTCTGCAGTTTCTTGTGCTTTTCAAAATCAAGCAGCTGCCATTCTAACCCTTCGTCATATCTCCATTCGATAAACTCGCCAATTTCTCCGCCCATAAATAAGAGCTTTTTACCCGGTAGTGAGAGGTAATATCCCAAAAGTGCTCTGTATGCCGAAAACTTCTCGTCATAGCTTCCGAACATCTTATTCAAAAGCGAGCATTTGCCGTGTACCACCTCATCGTGTGAAAGCGGCAAGATAAAGTTTTCAGAATATGCGTAAAACATCAGGAATGTTAAAAGGTTATGATTATCTTTTCTGAAATACGGGTCCATTGACATATACCTCAGGGTATCGTTCATCCAGCCCATATTCCATTTATAATTAAAACCAAGTCCGCCATTTTCAACAGGTCCTGTTACCATTCCCCAGGCGGTTGACTCCTCAGCTATCATCAGGATATTCGGAAACTCCGAGAACATCATTTTATTGAGTCCACGCAAGAAATCAATAGCCTCAAGATTGTGGTTCCCGCCATAGATATTTGCAACCCATTCCCCGTCATTTCTGCTATAGTCACGGTAGAGCATCGATGATACTGCATCAACTCTCAAGCCATCAAAGTGGAATTTGTTGACCCAGTAGTGTGCAGATGACATCAGGAATGATATAACTTCTGTTTTTGAATAGTCAAATACGAGAGTTCCCCAATCCTTATGCTCGCCGATTCTGGGGTCTGCATACTCATAAGTCGGGGTTCCGTCGAAACGGTATAGTCCGTGCAAATCTCTCGGGAAATGCGCCGGTACCCAGTCCATTATAACCGAAATATCGTTTTTGTGACACTCATTTATGAAAAACTTCAAATCCTCCGGAGTGCCATACCGACTCGTCGCCGAGAAATACCCTGTTACCTGATACCCCCAAGACCCATCGAACGGATACTCAGTTATCGGCATCATTTCAATATGAGTATAGCCCATATCCTTCACATAAGGTATTAAATCAGATGCAAGCTCACGGTAGGTCAAAAAACTGCCGTCAGGGTGCTGTTTCCAACTTCCCATATGCATCTCGTAAATAAGCATCGGTTTATCATACGGTGGCGTTTTTTCACGTTTTTTGAGCCATTTATCATCGGTCCATCCAAACTCCGAATCTCCCCATACAACCGATGCAGTATCAGGGCGAAGCTCGGAATAAAAGGCATAAGGGTCAGATTTTAAAACAGTATTTCCGTCCTTGTCGGTAACTGCATATTTATATATATCACCCTTTGAAATCCCATCAAATTCTCCGTACCATATTCCCGATGTACCAATTTTTTCCAATCTCATCGAGTTCGTATCCCAGCCATTGAAATTACCCGAGAGTGCAACCGCTTTGGCGTTTGGTGCCCATACGGCAAATCTCCAGCCTTTTTGAGTTTTATGAGCGCCCAAAAACTCATATGATCTGAAATTCGCACCCGCATTAAAGAGGTAGACCTGAAATTCGCTTATACCTGCTGCCAAAATCTCTTCCAACAAAATTCCCCTCTTTTCCTTCGTTTATTTATACATATTATTATATTTTTTATCTTTTCCAATATACCTATATATTATATACTCTTTTTGCATCCTATTTCATATTATAACACTAAAATTTCTGTTAGTAAAGAACAATAACAAACGAATTTAGCACATTATTTAGTGCATAATGCACAATTACGTTTTGTTTATCGGCAATTTTGTTTGTACTATATTAAAATATATTTTTTATGCTCAAAAAAATTCACATAACTTGACATCTAAATAACATTGGAGTATAATAAAAATGTTGGCAAATTGCCACCCTACATCACGAAAACGGAGGAATAAATATGAGTCAGGAATGTAGTCACGATTGCAGTAATTGTTCACAAAACTGCAGTGAAAGAATAGAAAAGGATGTTCTTCATCCATTTGCAGAAGTTAAAAAGGTAATCGCTGTAATAAGCGGCAAAGGCGGTGTCGGAAAGTCGCTTGTGACATCACTTATGTCGGTTAATATGCAAAGACGTGGTTTTAACTCGGCTGTACTTGATGCCGACATCACAGGCCCATCAATCCCAAAAGCATTCGGCATAAAGGAAAAGGCAGTCGGCGACGAAAACGGTCTTTACCCTGTAAAATCAAAGCTCGGCACACAGGTAATGTCGGTAAATCTCCTGTTGGAAAACGAAACTGATCCTGTAATCTGGAGAGGCCCGATTATCGCCGGAACCGTAAAGCAGTTCTGGACCGATGTAATGTGGAATGATGTTGATTATATGTTTGTTGATATGCCACCGGGAACAGGCGATGTTCCGCTGACAGTTTTCCAGTCGCTCCCTATCGACGGAATTATCGTTGTTACATCTCCACAAGAGCTTGTTTCAATGATTGTTGAAAAAGCAGTTAAGATGGCGGAAATGATGAATGTGCCGATTCTCGGACTTGTTGAGAATATGTCATATTTTGAATGCACAGACTGTGGCAAAAAGCACAACATCTTTGGCGAGAGCAACATCGAAAAGATTGCCGAGAGCTACAAAATCGACAGCGTATCAAAGCTCCCGATAAATCCAAAGCTTGCCGCTGCCTGCGACAAGGGAATGATTGAACTCTTCGAGGGCGATTGGCTTGATAGTCTTGCCGATAAAATCGAAAAAATCTGACATAATTAAGCCGAAGCATAATGCTTCGGCTTTTTATTTGAAATATTCACAAATCGCATCCGCCATCGCCCAGGCAAGCTTTGATAGATACTCCTCATCATTTAGCTTTTGCTCCTCGCCCGGGTTTGATAAA
Organism: Clostridia bacterium; assembly: GCA_045544615.1. GTDB lineage: Bacteria > Bacillota > Clostridia > UBA1381 > UBA1381 > CAKSFT01. The sequence goes on along the minus strand of JAZPZI010000024.1, from coordinate 51,351 downwards.
AAACCGCATTCTGCAAGCACCGCCGGAACAGGAATATTTTTCATAAGATAAAGGTCAGTGGGTGTTTTTTTTACCTCATAGCATTTTGCACCCGTGAGTTTTGAGATGCTTCCCTGCATACTCTCTGCTAACGGTTTAACCTCGGGATGATTACCCGAATAGAAAAACCTGAGCCCGCTTACCGATTCATTCGGGTATGAGTTCATATGCACCGATAAAAACAGGTCTGCACCGCTTTTATCTATAATCTCACGCCGCATCTTCATATCCGCTACCTTCATTTCCCGGATAGTCGAATCCTCCGAAAATGCAAGGCTTTCCTCTCCCTCTCGGGTTAAAATCACAGAAAAACCTCTGCCTTCTAACACCTCGGAGAGTTTTTTTGATAGCTTTAAGTTTACCTCGTGCTCAACAGTTCCCGAATGCCCTACAGTTCCGCCGTCAGGAAGTCCGTGGCCTGCATCGACTATTACAGTTTTTCCCGAAAACTCGGAAAAGAATGTTTTTTTAGCCGGGAGATACCGAAGCGACACTCCGAATGATACACCCAAAAAAGCAATAAATGTGAGCGCTAACAAGCTTTTCTTACTCTTTACAATTATCAATCAAACCACCACCGACAAGACTTTTTAATATATCTATTCAAAAAATCCTGCCGTTATTCGAGCAAAGAAAAAAGGGCTTTCAAAAAGCCCTTAATTTTAGCAGAATAATTCCTTGTATCTTGCAATACTTTTTCTTATTATCTCTTTTGCATCCTCTGCACCCATTATCTCGGATACTACTGTTTCTTTTCCTTCCAATGCTTTATAAACCTTGAAAAAATGCGACATTTCTTCAAATGTGTGCTGCTGAAGTTCAGAAATATCCTTATACATATTAACTGACGGGTCGTTTACCGGAACAGCAATAATCTTTTCGTCCTCCCGTTCATTATCAATCATCTTGATAACGCCAATCGGGTAGCATTTTACGAGAGTCATAGGAACTATGCTTTCCTGACAAAGCACCAAAACATCAAGTGGGTCATCGTCTGCAGCATAGGTTCTCGGAATAAAGCCGTAATTTGCAGGATAGTGGGTTGATGTGTATAAAACTCTATCCAGATACAAAAGACCGGTTTCTTTATCCATTTCGTACTTATTTTTGCCGCCCTTTTGAATTTCGATACAAACTATAAACTCATCAGGAGAAATTCGCTTCGGGCTTATGTCGTGCCATATATTCGACATTTCAATCACTCTTTTCATTTTTTCTTTAATTTTATCACACCTTTTTTTATTTGTAAATCCCGACAAACTATTTTTGTATAATAGTTAAATAATTCAGTAGAAAAACGCTCAAATATTGTTAAAATGCCGACATTTTCTATTCCGATTTTGATTTAGGCTTAAAAACAAGTGCTGATATCAAGCCAAAGAGTATTGCCGCACAAATGCCTGCCGCTGTTGCCGTAAGTCCGCCTGTTATGATACCGAGCACGCCCTCCTCTGCTATCGCCTTTTCAACGCCTTTGCAAAGGTTATATCCAAATCCCGTCAGCGGAACAGTCGCACCTGCACCTGCAAATTCTACGATTTTTTCGTATATTCCTAAAAACTGTAATATAACACCCGAAACCACAAAGCTCACAAGTATTCTTGCAGGTGTCAGCTTTGTTTTGTCAATCAAAATCTGCCCCACGACACATATCAAGCCACCGACAACAAATGCTTTAACATAATCCATAACTCAATCCCTCCCTTTTACGCCCAGATTTCTATTGCGTGTGCAATAGCCGGAATGCTCTCGCCCTGTTGAACAATCGTCGCATTCATGAGCGCACCCGTTGCAACAACCAGTACTTTTTTGAAATTACCGGTCTTAATCTGATTATAGATATATCCTGCAAATACACTTGCAACACAGCCGCAACCGCTTGCACCGGCGTGAACATCCTCGGTTTTCAAGTCATATATAAGCTTTCCGCAATCCTCGTGGATCGAGTAAATGTCGATTCCCTCTTTATTCAACATATCGCACAAAATATCCGAGCCGATAACACCAAGGTCTCCGGTAAATATCTTATCGTATTCCTTACCACGGTTTTTGATATGAGTCTTTATAGTTTCTGCAGCCGCAGGTGCCATTGCAGAGCCCATATTATTCAAATCGCAGATTCCCATATCAACAATGTTTCCAACAGTTGCTGCCTTGACCTTCGGGCCCATACCTTTGTTAGAAAGCACAGCAGATCCTGCACCCGTAACAGTCCATTGCGAGGTCGGCGGACGTTGACCACCATAGTCAAGCGGAAAACGGAACTGCTTTTCTGCAGAACAAAAATGGCTCGACGTTGCACACACAACATTTTCAAACAATCCGCTCTCTATTGCAACCGATGCTATAATCATCGACTCTACCATAGTCGAGCAAGCACCGTACACGCCAAGAAATGGTATATTCAAGTCACGCATCGCATAATGCGAGCTGACACACTGGTTCAGCAAATCACCCGAAAAAGCCGTATCAATTTCAGTTTCGCTAAAACCCGACTTATCAATCGCCCGCTTTATTGCCTCGTGCTGAAGCTTACTTTCGGCTTTTTCCCATGAATCCTCACCGAAATAATCATCATCGAGCGACATATCAAAATAATCGGACAGTGGACCTTTTCCCTCCTTTTTCCCGACAACCGCCGCAGTATCTTTAATTACAATTTCCTTATCAAACAAAAGTGTCTTTCCCTTCAAAAAATCACCTCATAAGTTTTTAGAAATAGTGTTTTCTGTTTTTTGGTATTTTATGCAAAAAGGCCTCCGAAACCGGAAGCCCTATAGACACAAAAAGAGCCGGACTTTTGTCCGACTCTTTTATATAGCTTTAAAATTATTCAGCTGGTACTTCTTCAACTACAGGAGCTGTAAGCTCTGCAGGAGTTGAATATGGAATGAATTCATACAAACCATCCCAGAAGAATACCTTCAATGTTTCTGCACCAGCAGGCATTGTGAATGTATCCTTCAAAAGCTGATAACCTACCATCTGTGTTGGGTAATCCTTAACCTTGCAGCTTACCATCTGGTTCTGATCATTGTATGCAGCCATAATCAATGTAGCATACTCATAGTCAGCGTACATTGGAGCGTAAACTGTAACTGCATCACCAACTTCGATGTCAGTCTTTAATGTTGTACCTTCGTATACAACCGGAGTTGGCTTATCTGATTCCAATGAATAGATCTTAAGATCTGAAAGTTCATAACGGCAAGCTTTTGAACCGCTACCATCAGCAGCAATCCAGATCTTATTGATTGTACCAACGTCACCATCAGCAAATGGGATATCTTCTGTCTCATTGAAGATTACATATTCATCTGTTGTATCCTTATAATAAACATTATAAGTCTTTGCATCCATATCCAATACTAATCTGATATCGTTGATAACATCCCACTCTGTGCCGTTAGGAACAGTTGTAGCTGATTTAATACCGTTACCTGTCACTTCGCCTTCAGCACCAAAGAAGTTAACATACTTAGCCTGTTCTCTTGTACCTGAGTTAAATGCAGTAAAACCAACAACCTTTTCATAAACAGTTGCTGATGTTCTGTTACCCATTGCAAAAATTGGCTTATCGTTACCTGCTGTTCCGTACAAACCGATCCATGAAGTATTGTTACCTTCAGCATCATAAGCATTCAAGCTGAAATCAACAACAACTTTGCCTGTTGCAGGAAGAGTATCAATTCCCTTTTCAACAACGAATCCCTTCTTTGAAGCACCGTCATTGATGATACCAAGAGCATTATCAGTTCTGTAGAAGTAATCCAATCCGTCAGCCAAACCGAAGTCTCTCAAATACTTCTTTGTAGTATCATTGAAGTTTTCATCAAGAAGAGTTGTAACTACTTCTTCTTCCTCAACAGTCGCTGTGTTTACTACCTTGAGGTTATCAATGATACCAACACCCTTGTCTGTATTGTGAGAATAATTAAGAGTCAACTTTGTGATTGGTGTATCCTTCAACATAGCTGTATCAAATGTATATGGTGTGCTACCTATAGCCTCTTCACCATTTACAAACAAAGTAACAGTTTCTGTATCGTGATCCAATTCAAACGCTATGTTATTTAAGCCTGTTGTTGTTATACAATAACTTTCAGAAGAATGAACAGAAGAAAGTCTCTTTGCATTATCACTGTCAATTCTCATATCGTAAGTTCTGTAACCAATCTTGATATCGAAAAGCTTTGTGTAATCACCTTCTTCACCTGTGTAAAGAGTCATAATCTTTGCACCGGTATAGTCGTTTGTCCAACCATTTATACCCTTTGACATAGCATCAAAAGAAATTACAGTTTTACCTGTTCCCTTATCATTGTATGTTGTTGTAACAACATCTTCGCCGCCTTCTTCTTCAGAAGGTGTTACCTCTGTTGTTGCAAAAACCTTTGATAACATTACCTGCTGAGTACCATAGATTGATGCGTCAACACCTGAGAATACAACCTGACCATCAACGATAGTTGCTTCATGAGAAATCGCAGAACCGTCGTTAGCACTATCTGCTGTCATAGCATGACCTGACCAAGCATTAGCATCAACGAGCATATGGTTATAGTTGAAGAAATCCTGCTCCAAAACCAATGCGTTAGCTGTAACTCCGAGCATCATTGTGCCGGCAGCCAATAAAGCTATAAGTTTTTTCATTATATTTACCTCCTATTTTTGTAAAGTTTATAGTGTTGTAACAGATTGTAAAATCGCTTATTTGCGATGGGGTACTTTACACAAATGTTACAATACTGTAACCTAATTATATCACCCAATTTTTGCATTGTCAACAGATTTTTGTATATTTTTTCTACTTTTTTATCGTCTATGAGCCTTGAGTTTACGCCATTTGTACACTATTTTTCACTATTTGCATTATCTTAAACTTTTTTTCATTTGACAAAAAAGACGGCCCGGATTTCCGAGTCGTCTTTTTACAACTTAAATTTCACAAGGAATAACCTGCTTTATTCTTCCCGATTCAAATGCCAGGTCGATTACCTTCATTGATCTTCTGATTTCTGACGGTTTTACAGTCAACTCTTCCTTACCCTCCAAAACATTTACAAGGTTTTTATAATAGAATGCCTTGTCAACCTCTGCTTTTGGAAGCGGTATTTCACGCATCGTATCTGCAGCACGAGGTGCTAATGTGATTGACGGTCCGACAAGTGTACTTGGGATTTCGTCTTCGAATTTAATATCGTTATCAATCAGCTGATTGATTCTTCCCTCAAGGTTCCAGTAGTCAATCTGTGCAGCACCTGTTCTTCCTGCCATATACCATATAGGAAGCATAATGAAATTACAGGTTCCGATTTCAACGAGTGCTGAAACTCCGTTTTCGAAATTCATGGTAACTCTTACGTTATCATCAACCTCATTGGTGCTGATATACTGAAATTCTGCAAATACCGACACGACCTTTGATTTTACCATCATAAGAATCTGGTCAATGAGGTGTATTCCCCAGTCATAGAGCATACCACCGCCGTGAACCTTTCGTCTTCTCCAGGTATCTGCAATACCACGTGAGCCCTGAACTCTTGATTCTATTCTGAAAACCTCGCCGAGTGTCAACTCGTCATAGATTTTCTTCATGATGCGGTAATCCTCGTCCATTCTTCTGTTCTGATGGACTGTAAAATATACACCGTTTCTCTCGGATGCCTCAAGCATTTCTTCAAGTTCTGCCGAGTTCAGCGCAACCGGCTTTTCGCATACAACATGCTTTCCTGCATCCATTGCCTTGATGCATAGTTCTTTATGAACATCATTCGGCACGGCAATCAGGATAACCTCAATTTCTTTATCGGACAAAATTTCTTCAAGGCTATGATATGCAATAAGTCCGTCATTCTCTGCTTTTTTGAGTCTTTCCTCTCTTATATCATAAGCAGCCTTAAACTTGAAATTGTCGGGAAGTTCTATTCTTGTATTATGATAGCTTCCCATTCCGCCATAGCCTATAATACCTGCATAATGCATAGTTTTCTCTCCTTAAAATCAAACGAGTGTTTCAAAATATTCCTTCGCAGCAATTATATCCTTCATCTGCTGTTCGCCTGTTATTTCACGCTCGATAATACAGTATCTGTCGTAACCGAGTTCTTTAAACATCTTAAAGATTGTCGGGAAGTCAACCATACCCTGACCTGCCGGTGTTTCCTTACCGAGGTGGCGTGTATCGGTCGGCAAGTTACCGTCCTTGCCGTGGAAGTTTCTTACATACTTTCCGAATACCTTCAGGGCATCAACCGGGTTACCGTAGCCGTACATCATAATATTTGCAGGGTCAAAGTTGATGTAGAGATTATCAAGACCTACATCTTCAATCATACGCAAAAGTGTAATCGGTGATTCACCGCCTGTTTCAAAAAGAAGGTTCAAGCCAAGGTTTTTACAGTGGGTTCCGATTGCATAAACAGATGTAAGCATTGTTGCATACTCAGGTGCAAATGGGTTGTTAGGAACATAACCTGCGTGGATAACACAGTCTGTAAGTCCGAGTTCCTTTGCAAATTCACAAGCCTTTTTGATATATGTTACTCTTGATTCTCTGAACGCTTCAACATTGAGACCTGCTGTAGCATAGCCATAGTAGATATCCCAGATTGTTTCGTTATCAGGCTGACCGCAGAACTGTGCTGAAATATCGATTCCGTACTTGTCTGCAGCGGCTCTTATAACCTTTGCATCCTCCATGATGTATTCCTTTGGTTTATATACAACCTGACAAGATGTAAAGCCTGCATCCTTTACAATTTTGAACTTTGCATCTGCTTCAGATAAGTCGTTAATTCTGACAAATGTACCGAATTTCATATTAAATTCTCCTTATAAACTAAAATTATATAAATCCTCTGTAATTACCATCTCAGCATTCGGGTGACTCTGCAGGAATGATACCGGTGCAGTTACTGTTTCACCCTCCAATGCCATCTTGCGCATAATTCCCCACTGCCATGGACAGTAAAGATAAACTTTGAGAGTTTTTGCCTTCAAAAGCTGTTTCATACCGAGTGTGATACATCTTTTCGGGAAAATGTCGAGTGCACCACGGAGCTTATTTGCACCGTTATTGGTGATTGTTTCTCTTGCGATGTTCATACATCTTGTACCGATGTTCTTGAACTCGTCAACAGTTACCCCCTCTTCTTCAGGCGGTTCGTTGAAGGCGATATGTCCGTTTATGCCAACACCTGTCAGCACGCAGTCAACCTTACCGAGTTCTTCAATCAAAGCATCAATTTCAGCTTCCTTGCCCGGTTCAGGGAAAAGTCTCTGATTCTCAGGCATTACAAGGTCAGCATCAATCTGCGAGTAGAGCATATTGTCCATAATCTGATGGAAGCTCAGAATGCTTTCATACTCGATTGTTTTATCATCGTCTGTCAAGTACTCGTCCATATTGATGAACCAGCAGTTTTTGAGGCTTAACTTTGCCTCGTTTACCTTTTTTGCAAAAATCGGATAATGTCCGATCGGACCAACAGGGCAGATTATAACGGTTTTCTCATCGCCGTTTGCCTTTATTGTATCAAACATTATCTGTGCGATTTCTTCGTACATATCGGCTTCGCATTTCATAACACGAACCGGAATTTTTGAATTTTTAATAAAGTCTTCTTTCGAGCAAGTATATGTATTCATTTCGTACTCTCCTTATTTGATTTCTGAAATCTTAACATATCTGCCGAGTTCACATGAAAGTTCAGCAGCATCCAATACCTTCTGACATTCCATACCCTCTTCAAGGTGAGCGGTATATTCGTCTTCGATATCATTCAAGAGGTTGATGAATGATTCTGACTGGTTAGCTTCGTACTTAGCAGGCGGAATAAGCTTATGAGTTCCTGCACCTTCCATATCAGTCTTACCGATACAAGCTTCGATTTCGTTTGTTACGCCAACGCCTGTCTTCCATTCGTACTTATACTTAAGTCTGCCGTTTTCACCCATTACTTCGAACTCAATCAAGTCGTCGATTGTTGTAGCTGTTCTTGAAAGTGCGATTGTTACAGGCACACCGCTCTTTGTCATACCGTTGATATTGCACCAGTCATCTGTTGTAACAGGCAGGATTTCGTCACTTGTTTCGCTCTGACGCTCTGTGATATATGTACCTCTCTGTGCATATACGCCGTCAAATTCTTCGCCCCAGAATCTTGTGATATCAATCATGTGTGAGCCAAGGTCGCCCAAAACGCCTGTACCGGCTCTGTCCTTATCAAATCTCCATTCAAGCTTTCTGCCTTCCCAGAGACCGCTGTTTTTAATACATCTGATATAGATGTGATAAAGCTTTCCGAGCTGACCGCTCTTGATGATGTCTCTTACGTATCTTGTATATGGTCTGTATCTCCATGAGAAGCAGATAAATGATCTTACATCAGATGCCATAACCTTATCATAAAGGTGCTTTGCCTGTTCAAAGTTCAAGCCGATTGGTTTTTCGATACTGAAATCAAGTCCTGCATCGATTGCAGCTTCTGCAATTTCACAGTGTACATCGTTTGGAGTTGCAATATCGATTGCATCTACAAGACCGCTCTTTATAAGGTCACGGTAGTCTGTAAAAAGACAGTCATCTGAAAGACCGAACTTTTCCTTTGCAAGTGCAAGTTTTTCCGGCTTTATGTCACATACTGCTGTGATTTCAGCCTTTTCCTTACCGAGAGCAACATAACCGGGTGCGTGAACGCCGTTACAAATGCCACCGAAACCAACAATACCAACTCTGATTTTTTTCATAATAATCTCCTTAAAACCTTTCTGCCCTGATTTTTGAGTTCTTCCGGTTGGGCAAATCCGGGAAAACAAACTAATTTTAATTATAGTATAACAGAGCAAGTTATCAGAGTCAATATGATTTTTTGATATAAAAATATAACTTTTCGATACTTTTTGTTGACTTTTTACAATTTGTTTTTTATAATAGAATTGATTATAAAAGGTAGGTGTATGTTTTGAAAACGATTTCCTTGAATAAGCTCTATGATTATAATTATTCGATAGAGGTTTTGACAGTTTTAAAGCAAACGTGGGATAGTAATAATTCTTTTAGCTGTATCGGTTCGCCAAAGGAGGTAAATATCTTCCTCTACCTTGACCGATGCAAGGCTGAATATACCACGGTCGACGGCAAAAAAATCTACGCAAAAAGTGGCGATATCGTCTATGCACCGATAAATCACGAATACAGCGTAAGGTTTTATGATTTTGAACGCCCACAGGCAAATACCATCGGCATAAACTTCCGTCTGTCTGATAAACATGGCGAGCCCTTTGTCTTGAGCGACAAAATCTCGGTGTACACAACAGGCGACTCAAATTACAAAATGCTCTTTTCTCAGGTTGACTTTTACGGTGAATCAGCCGTTATCTGCCCTGCACGAATGAAGTCGGGTGTTTATGACATTTTATCAAGCCTCAGCTCATACTACCGTGAAAAGAATCTTACCGAGAAAAAATACAGCATCATTTCAAAAGGGATAAGCTACCTTGAAAACGACATCGACCAGGAGCTGAGCATTGCCGAAGTCGCAAATATGTGCAACGTTTCCGAGATTTATTTCAGGAGGCTTTTTAAGGAATACTCGGGGCTCTCTCCTGTCGAGTTCAGAATTGCAAATAAGATTAAAAAGGCAAAGACCTATTTAAGATACGAAAACCTGAACATCGCCGAAATCTCCGAGCGGCTCGGGTTTGTCGATGCTGCATATTTCACAAAGCAGTTCAAGGCGAAAACAGGTATGACACCAAAGGAATATAAAAACAGAATTTGACATTTTTTTAATCGGGTGATATACTTGAATTATAAATTATTTTGGGAGGAATCAATATGAAAAAAACATTAACAAAACTCTCTGCACTCATCCTTGCAGCTTCTTCGCTTATTACGATCAGCGGATGTTCTGACAAAACAGAAGAAAGCAAAGTTGCTGTTACAGGTTTTATGGATGCAATATGCCAGCTTGATTTCAAATCCGCCTCAAGCTACGTTGATAGCGAGGATTTTCTTGCCGACATCCCTTTTGAAAACCTCGACGGTGCAAAAGATCTCTTTATGAAAGAGCTCGGCGATGAAGTTGCTGCATACTCCGACACATTTACGCCGGTTGCAGATACATTACTTGGCAAAATCACAGGCAGTATGAGCTACGAAATTACATCATCAGAAAAAACAGAAGACGGATACATGCACAAGATAACTCTTAACTCGATCGACTTTGACCAGGTTGGAGAAATGGATTTCTTATCAGAACTCGACTTCGAGGCACTCGCAACCGAGCTTATAAACGAACTTTTGACAAACGGAACAATTTCATTGACATCTTCTGAAGAAGAAGTGATGCCAGCATTGATGACAGGTCTTCGTGATAAGCTCCTGCCAATTATCGAAGAAGGTCTGGACGCTATGGGAACCACAACATCGGAATTAGAATTATTGGTAACCGAAACCGACGGTACCTGGAAAATCGTTAACGAAAAGAGTACATTTGAAAATTTTGACGGTTTATTCTAAAACCTAAATAAGGGAGTTCATTCAGAACTCCCTTTTCATTTTAACTCCTGTTCCAGCTTTTTTAACGCTTTCTTCTCTATCCTTGACACGTAAGAGCGTGATATACCCAGTATATCCGCAATCTCCTTTTGTGTCTTCTTTTTTTGCTTGTTCAGTCCGTATCTCCAGATTATAATCCTTGCCTCGTTTTCGGACAGCACCCGTCCCATCGCCCTATATAATCTTCCCACATCAACACTCAGGGCAATCTCGTCAATAATGTCATTTCCGGCTGCGGGCAGAATATCCGAGAGCGTCATATTATTCCCGTCCTTATCCACTCCTATCGGCTCATCCAAAGACACCTCGCCCGAGTGCTTGCGGTTACTTCTTAGTACCATCAGAATTTCATTTTCGATACAACGGGCAATGTAGGTTACAAGCCTTGAGTTTTTCTTTGCAGAAAAGGTGTTTATCCCCTTGATAAGACCGATAATACCAACCGAAATCAAATCATCTAAATTATTCTCATCGCTGTACTTTTTTGCAATATGTGCAACAAGCCGCAAGTTATGTTCTATCAGGATGTTTTTTGCACTCTCGCTTCCTTCTGCATACTCTTTTAAGTATCTTGCCTCTTCCTCCTTTGATAGCTGTTTTGGGAAGGCATTTGAATTCCCGACATACCCTGCAAGGAATATGAGGTTTTTCAAAATCCCCAAAAACATTTCAAGCATATCATCACCTCACATTAACTATATTCCCGCAAAAACCGATAAATTCTATATTGAATTTTTAAATAGAAAATGTTAAAATATAAGTGGTGATGAATTATGGAAATCAAAAGAATATTTTTAATAGTTTTGGACAGTTTCGGAATCGGTGCTATGCCCGATGCTGATGCTTACGGCGATATTGGTGCAAATACACTAAAGACAATATCTCTATCCCCTGAATTTTCTGCTCCGAATCTGCAAAAGCTCGGACTTTTCAATATCGACGAAGTTGATGCAGGACCAGATGTTGCAAACCCGACGTCTGCATTTGGCAGGCTTTATGAGCTATCAAGCGGAAAGGACACAACAACCGGGCATTGGGAGATGGCAGGAATCACGCTCGAAAAGCCCTTCCCGACCTATCCCGACGGATTTCCTGATGATGTAATTTCAGAATTTGAAAAGAGAGTCGGAAGAAATGTTATATGCAATAAACCATATTCAGGTACAGAGGTCATAAAGGACTACGGATGCGAGCATATCAAAACTGGAAGTCTTATTGTCTACACCTCGGCAGACAGCGTTTTCCAGATTGCCGCACACGAGGATGTTGTGCCTCTCTCTGAGCTTTACCGATACTGTGAAATCGCAAGAGAAATCTTAACAGGTTTTCATGCAGTCGGCAGAGTTATTGCAAGACCATTTTCGGGAACCTACCCTGATTTTGTCAGAACTTCAGGTCGACACGACTATTCGGTCAAGCCGCCCGAAAAGACTATGCTTAACTTTTTAGCTGATAGTGGTTTTGAGACAATAGCAGTCGGTAAAATTAACGACATTTTCTCGGGCTCGGGTATCACAAAGCACTTCCCGACGGTTGACAATCCCGACGGAATCGAAAAAACACTAAACATTATGGACAGTGAATTTTCAGGGCTTTGTTTTGTGAATCTTGTTGACTTTGATATGAAATACGGTCACCGAAACGACATTTCGGGCTATGCAAAGGCTATAAGCTATTTTGATGAAAAGCTACCCGAAATTACCGCAAAGCTAAAGGATGACGATATTCTGATTATAACCGCCGACCACGGCTGTGACCCAGGTTTTCCCGGTACAGACCATACCCGTGAGGCAGTACCGCTCCTTGTTTTTGGCGAAAAAGTCAACCCTGTCCCACTCGGCACGATTGATGGTTTTGGCGCAATCGGCAAAACCATTCTTGATGTATTCAGAGTCGATGGCAACATTGACGGCGAAAGCTTTTGGGATAAAATAAAAGCATAGGAAAATAGATTGAGTCCCAAAGGACTCATTATATAAAAAAATAAAACCTCTCAAATTGCTTATTTGAGAGGTTTTTCCATATTATATAACTTCTTATAGCTCGTTGCCAGAGGCAACATATCGAGCCGCTGGCATATCGAGTGCTTTAGCACATATCGAAAATTCCAACGTAATTTATATCGCTGAATAGTGTTCTTTAAACACTATTCCACGCCTATGCTTTTTGTCTGCAATCCTTACAGTAGCCGTAAATTTCGAGTCGGTGTCCCGTTATCTCGAAATTATCAATATTCAGACCGTGTACCGGACAAAGGTCGATGTACTCCATATGTCTGCAGCTTAAACAGACCGCATAATGTCTGTGTGCATTGCCTGCTACCTCAAAAAAACGTTTATCGCTGTTTTCAAAGGATATTTTCTCTATTACTCCCTTTTCAAGGAATGTATCGAGTGTGCGATATACTGTTGCAAGCGATATGCCATCAGTTGCTTTGAAAATTTCCTCTGCTGTCATTGGCTTTTTTGCACCAAGGAGCATCTTGAAAATCTGCTCACGCTGTTCTGTTCTTTTTATTCCCTTTTCAGCAAACACGAAAACATCCCCTTTCTTATTTCTTTTTCTTTAATGCAATCAATGCAATAAGTGTAATAACACCTGTTAAAACTATCGTTCCGCCCGGCTTTAAATCACCTGACGGGAATCTAACATAAAAGGACAAAAATAGTCCCAAAACCGTAAACAAAAGGGCAAACAATACCGAAAAAATCATAGTAGATTTATAACTTTTTGACACAATCATTGCACAAGCAACAGGAATAACCATAAGCGATGATACCATCAGCGCACCGACAATCCTCGATGCTACAGAAACGGTGAGTGCGCACATCACAAGAATTATCAGATTAACAAGCGATACCGGCACTCTTGAGAGTCTTGCCGATTCCTCATCGAAGGTGACATAGAAAAGCTCACGGTAGAATATAACAGAAACCGCCAGAACAACTACCGAAAGCAAGATTGTAAGGTACATCTCACTCCTGCTTACCGCAACAATCGAGCCAAAAAGAAAGCTATTCAGACTCGTTCCTCCCTTATCAATGAATCCCGAAAAAAGTGCAGTAAGTCCCACGCCTGCCGAAAGAACAACAATCGGTGCGATATCTGCAAACTTCGAAAATGCTTTCCTAAAACCCTCAACGGCAAAAACCGCCAAAAGCGAAAAGCATATCGCACCAAGTATTGGATTGAATCCGAATGCAAGACCTGCGGCAATTCCCGCAAGTGCGCTATGCGATGTTGCATCACCTATTGCCGATAAGCGTTTGAGTACAATTACAGTCCCTATACAGGGTGCCATAATTGAGATACAAATCGCCGCAACAAATGCCCGTTGCATAAAATCATAACTGAATATTTCAAGCATCTCTATTCACCTCGCACATCTCGGCTGAGCCGTTTTCGGAAAGTGTCAGAATTTTATTCGCCACATCATAGAGCGCATGAGTGTCGTGGTTTGTCATAAGAACAGTCGTACCGCTTTTATTGATTTTTCTGATAATTCCGGTTATCTCGCCGACACTTTTTGCATCAACACCGACTGTCGGCTCGTCTAAAATCAGAATCTTTGGCTTTTTAAGAAGTGTTCTTGCAATAAATACCCTCTGCTGTTCACCGCCCGAGAGCTTGCCGATCAGTCTGTCCTTTAACTCATACACACCAACCTGCTTTAATACATCGTACACAAGGTCCTTGTCCTGTTTTTTCGGAAACTTCAAAAACCCTGATTTTGCATAAAGGCTTGCCGATACAACCTCCTCAACAGTTGCCGGGAAATCACTCGAGAATGAATTTGCCTTTTGAGATACATACCCTAAAAGCTCGGTTTTTTTAAACCTTTTTGAATCCTCGCCAAGGATACAGATTTCCCCTGCGTCCTGCTTTAAAAACCCGAGAATCAGTCGCATAAGCGTGGTTTTTCCTGTTCCGTTCTCACCGACAATCCCAAGAAAGTCACCCTCATCAAGCGAGAAACTGATATCATTCAAAACCGCCTGGCTATCATATTTAAAGCTTACATTTTTAAATTCCAAAACCTTATCTGTCATTTTAGTGCTTCCTTTAATACCAAAAGATTTTCTCTCATTACCTCAAAATAGTCGCTACCCGATGCACCGTTTTCAAAAGGATTCAGCGGATAAACCTTCGCATCAGCCTCATCGGCGATAACCTTTGCCACCTTGTCGCTTTCCGATGCAACATAGAAAATTGCTCTGTTTTCCTTGCTCTTTATCCTCTCAATAGCGTCCCTCATCGCCGCTGATGACGGGTCACTCTCACCCGAGATTCCCTCTATCATATACTGTTCAATTCCGTAAGCTTTAGAAAGGTAACTGAACGCTCCGTGCGTTACAACAATCTCTTTTTCGTCAAATCCCGAAACTGCCTCGGAAAATTCCTTATCAAGTTCCAAAAGCTTTTGTTTTGATGCCTCAAGATTTTCCTTGTAAAAATCTGCATTCTCACTGTCCGCTAAAATAAGAGCATCACAAATATTTTCAAGTTCAATCATGACATTTTTAGGGTCAAGCCATATGTGTGGGTCGGTATGTTCATTATTCTCAAGTGCCAAAACGCCTTCTGATGCCTCAACAACGATCAAATTAGCATTTTCAACACCCGAGATAATCTTTTCAACCCATGGCTCCATTCCCATTCCGTTATAGATAAAAACATCAGCTTTATTAAGCTCAATCATATCCAAAACTCCCGGCTCCCAATCGTGAGCCTCTACACCGTCGGGTATCATCAGCTTTACATCTGCCCTGTCGCCCGTTATCATTTTTGTAAAATTATATACGGCATAAAATGATGTACATACGGAAATCTTATCTGTATCGACCTGCACGTCTGCACAACCTGAGAGCAAAAATAGTGCAGTTAATATTGCAATAATTCTTTTCAAAAAGTCCACCTCTGTAAATTTAGTTGCGAATAATTCTCATTTGCATTTGTATTTTATCATCAGAGGCAGGTTTTGTCAAGTTGTTGTTCATAAATTGTTTACATTTTACTCTAAACTTATTAACTTTTTATTCATACCAGTGTCAAAAGCTTAGGGTATTATATAGATAAAGAGGATAAGGAAACGAAAAGAAGGAGAAATAAATGAAATATCCACACACAGATTCTACAGATTTGATAATATATGAACCGAAGGTAAAAAAGCCGAGAAAGACAAAGGTTTGGGCACTCTGCCTTGTATCTGCAATTCTTGCAAGTGCAATTTCATCGGCAGCGGTCGGCGGCGGAGTTTATTATATGATGAAAAATAATGCACCGCAAAAAAATTCCCCTACCCTTTCGGAAAACCTGAGCCCGGTTGCAAACGGCACTCTATTTGATTCCGGCAATACTCTCTCGGTTACTCAGATTGCCGAGAAGGTCGGACCAAGCTGTGTCGGTGTTATAAACAAAACTAAGATTTCGCCACAGAGATTTTATGACCCATTCAGCGGCAGATACTACTACACAAGCGACCCTAATAACTCGGAGCTTGTAGAACAAGGAAGCGGTTCGGGGATTATAATAAGCCCTGACGGATATATTGTAACAAACCAGCACGTAATCGAAGGTGCAACTGAAATCTCGGTAATTTTAAACACCGGTGATGAACACAAAGCAACGCTTGTCGGTGCTGATTCAAAATCCGACCTTGCGGTTTTGAAAATCGACAAAAACGGACTACCCGCTGCAACACTTGGGGATTCCGAGACAGTTAAGGTCGGCGAGCTTGCCGTTGCTATCGGAAACCCACTCGGTCAGGAGCTTGCAGGCTCGGTTACCGCAGGTGTTATCAGTGCTGTAAACAGAACAATGACTGTAGATAACAAAGTCTATAACCTCATCCAGACCGATGCTGCCATAAACCCCGGAAACTCGGGCGGTGCTCTTGTTAACCAGCGCGGCGAAGTTATCGGTATCAACACAATCAAGCTTTCTTCAACAGGCGTTGAAGGTATCGGGTTTGCGATTGCAATTTCCGAGGCAAAGCCAATTATAGACGATCTTATAAATAACGGTTATGTATCAGGAAGACCATTGATCGGCATCCAGGTCGAGACTACCCGAAGCGGGCTCTCGGTTGTTGCTATCACACCGGGAAGCGGTGCAGAAAAATCAGGTCTCAAGGTCGGTGACCTTATCGTTAAAGCAGAAGGCGAAGTTATAACATCGTCGGATAAATTAAACGAAATCAGAGACACCAAAAAACCGGGAGAGGCGATTAAGCTTACTGTAATCAGAAGCGGAGATCTGCTCGAGCTTGATGTAACATTAGGCGAGGACACACCTATTCCTGCTGAATAAATGCCCCCAATTCTTTTTTCATAAATCCTCCATATAAAAATGTGGAGAGAAAAAGGCTTATGCTAATTGCATAAGCCTTTTTTCTAAACACTTTTAAATCTTTTTACAACCTCTTGCACACTCGTCCATTCTGAGAAAACTGTTGACAAGATGAAAATATTTTATTTCGTCAAATCTTAAAAACAACTTTTTAAAAGGATACAGAATATTTATCACAATTTTTAAAAACCATCTATACTCTACATTCAGCTTACAGTATGCTTTTCGGAATAAAAAATACTTTTCAAGATAGTTTTGAAAATTAGTTTTATGATTAATAGTCCTCTGACCGTCACTAATATAAAAATCTCCCGATAACTTTTCATTATAATCTAAAAGCACCCCATAAATTATAGCCGCATTTATCTGATATTTTTCAAACTTCGGATCGGTTTTCAATGCACTCAATGCTGCCCATTTTTCATAAGTCGGAATAAACATATATCCGCATAATTCCTGGGTTTCCCTAAAAAAAGCTCCATAAATAAAGTGAGTATCTTTCTTTTTGGCAATAGTACCAATAAACTTAAAAAACTTTTCTTTACTATCACTGGGTCTGAATTGTTCAGGATATCCTGAAAGGCTACGTATGTATACATCAAACATTTCCTCACAATATTCTTCAGGGTCAATTCTCCTTACATCAAAATATTTCATCCCTCTTTTAATTTCATATCTTCTTTTTGCTTTTATATCAGAAATATCAAAAGGCGTATCTTTTATAACATACCACCAATCGGTTTCAAAGCCAATATCAAAGCAGCTTGTCCAGCGTGCAGCGACTCCCTTTTTCCCTTTGAAAAACCCCTTACTTTTTACCTCGGTTTCATTAACTGTTTCATGCGGTGCGGTATTTGGAACATAAATCCTATTGGCATAAAGCCATTGAAATTCGTTATTTTTTTCCATTTCATCAACCTCCACGGATATTTTACCGCATTTTGCAGTAAATGTCAATACTGCATTTTGTTGTGAAGTATAATAATATTATTGAGGTGATGTTTAATGTATAAACGAATTCGTGATTTAAGAGAAGATAACGATCTTACTCAAAAAATCCTGGCAAAAGAATTAAATTGTTCTCAACAGGTGTACAGCAATTACGAATTAGGACAAAGAGATATTCCAACCGACATTTTGATTAAACTATCTGCATTTTATAATGTATCTTGCGACTATATTTTAGGAATTTCTGACAATCCTAATATACAAAGATGACATTTAATTTTTAACACGAAAAAAGCTTATGCGATTAGCATAAGCCTTTTTTCTGATTCTCGTCCCGAATGGGCATATCGTATTACGCAGTAATATATCGTACCGAAGGTATATCGCAAATTCCGTAAGGAATTTATATCGTTAAAAAAGTGTTATTGAAACTTACCAGTTTCAGTGATATTATATTTGCCTTTGAACTGCGCAAAGCACAATATCACTCGGTGTAAACCGAATAAAACTGCGTAGCAATATAACTTGCCGCAGGCAAATATAACTGAAAAAACGACTTGTTAAAAACAAGTCGTTTTTTCTGGTGCCGATGGTCGGGGTCGAACCGACACGGTATCGCTACCACGGGATTTTGAGTCCCGCGCGTCTGCCAATTCCACCACATCGGCATCTCAAAATTACTTAACTATGATACCACACCATTTTATAATTGTCAAGACTTTTTTTGAGGTTTTTTTGATTTTTTCAAAGAATTATTTTAAATTCCTGATATATCGGAAGGTTTCTTCCTCCCCACGCTCTGCAAGCATCACGAGCCAGCTTTCCAAAAGTTCCATAGTTTTGGGGTGCGCCATATCCTTTGCCTTTGAGTTTCTGAAATACTCTATCGGATGCTGCTCGCAATATTCCTTGCCTCTGTAAATCTTGCTTGCGGCAACTCTGTCGCAAAACATTTCCTTTACATATTTAAGCGGCATCTCAATCGGTGCCATCATCTTTGTTTCAACATTATAATCATGCCAATACTCAAAATGATGTTTATTTCTTCCCTGATGATGCAACCACGCCGTCGAATACCCGATATCACGGCGCTCAACATCGTTCGGGCTTCTGTAACCTGTATAATACTTTGCACCCACCTTAAGCTCACATACCGAATACTTTGAAAGATCGTGGAAAAGTCCCTGAAAACCTATCCCTGCTTTGAAGCAATGCCTGATAACCATATGACGGTGCTTTGTTATCGTTTTCAAATGTCCCAAAAGTTTCATAATACTACCTCTATATAATTATTTAGTTCATCAAGATTATCCTCTGAATACTCTATTTCTGAAGAATACATCCTTGCAACCTCAGCAATATCATCAAGTGCGGGTTCTTTGCCGTCCTTTCGCATTTTATCGCATATAGCACCGATAATATATGTGCTCATAACCGAAAAGATTACTGCCATTTTATAGTTTGCATTCTCTGGCGTAAGATGTCGGAAGACAAAATAAACTGCAAGCTGTTCAAAGAAAACTGCAAGCTTTGCATCTCTAAAAATTTCACCATCAAACGAAAAATCCGATAGCATCATAAGCATATCTTCCCACTCACCGTCGAGCCTGTCGAGTGCGAGGTATCTTTTCAAAAGCTCCGAAAGAGAAAAAGAAAGTTCAAAAGAATATTTCTCTGCCAGGGCTTGGAACCGCTCCAAAACGGTTATTTCCCTCTTTTGCAAAACATCAAAAATCTCACTGCGTATTTTAAAAAACTCTCTTTCTTCATCAGTAATTTGCACATCTGTCGGAAGTTCTATGTAAAACTTATCCTTTTCGCCAAGGATTACTCTGCCTACTTCCTCGCAACAAAGTCCGAGTCCGACCTCGGTAAAAAATGTGTAGAAATTTTTAAATCTCGGGTGCAGAGTGCATATATCGCAAATCGCATCCTCACCAAGCGAAAGTATAATATCGCAAAGTCCTCGCTCATTCAAAAACGGGCATCTGTCACCATCAGACAAAATAAAATGCGGAATGTCGCCCTCGATATTACCTCTGATTTTTTCACCAAGCTCACCCTCAAGAGAATCATATAACCGCATCGTATCAGGGTCAATGTCGATTTCCCAGCCAATACAGCAGTTATGTCGACACCGGTCTGCAGTACATTTGAATTTATGATAATACGGTGCAAAAACCTCTGCCATTTTGTGCCTCCTTTTTTCGTGGTGTGTTTAAAATCATTGCATTATAAAAGCTGATATGCAATTCTCGGCGTTCCGTCGTCAATGTATATGATACCGCATTTGACAAATCCAATCTTTTCCACAACGTGTTGCATGATTTTATTCTTTTCATGAGTGTCGATTCTGATGTTTGAGATAATATTCCTGCAATACTCAACTGCCGTTTTTACAACACCCGAGGCAGCCCCGTCACTTGCGATACGGTGAATTGTCCCATACTCATCGTCTGAAATCCAGTTACCGTTTTCAATATATGAATATGTAGGGTCATCACCCAGTATAAAGGCGAACACAAAGCATATATTACCTTCATCATTTTCGCCCACGAAAAGTTCATCCTTTTTTATGTCGTCTTCGAGCATTTCTTTTTTGGGGTGTTCCGTTCCCCACTGATCCGGATTACCAGTTTTTCTCATATATTCCCGGGCTATTTCGTACACTCTGAGTATTGATTCTAAATCATCCGGCTTTGCTTTTCTGATTTTCATAACGCATACATCCTCTTTTTATCTTCAATGCAATCATTCTATCACATTTTCCTCCTCTTTACAATAGCCACTACATAAAAAAAACGATTTTTACCAAATGTAAAAATCGCTTTTTTCGTTATTTATTACTTTCAGATATCCCCGAAAAACGGTTTACTTTATCGCTCAAATAAAACTGCGTTTTCTGTTCTTTGCTTTCATTTTCCTGACCCTGAAACGGTTCTTTCATACCGTCAGGCTTTTCCCCTTCCGGCATATCAAAAGGTCTTTCACCGTTTGGCTTTTGAGGTCTTTCTCCCTCCGGTCTTTCAAAATTCCCGTCTGTCGGTCTCTCAGGCCGCTCACCCTCCGGCATATCAGCAGGATTTCCCGGTCTCTTTCCGCCAAATCCGCCGGGGCCACGCATAATATCAGTGCCTGTATAGCCCTGTTTTATTCCGTTTTTATATTCGCTAACACTTTCAAATATTCCGTCATCGTCCTCACCCGAAATCTCACCTCCAATATAGAGCGAATAGTTCTTTTCGATTTCAAAGTCAGGTGATGAAATTACCGCTCCTCTGAAGGTTCTGTTGATTTCATTTTCGGGTTCGTATGCAAAAACAACCTTTTCATTCTCATCCAAAACGGCAATTACACTTCCGACTTTCTGCTGGTCTGCAAACTGCAGATTCATTGTAACCTGCTTCGAATCGCTCTCCGGCCAGTCCATAGTCGAGCCAAGTGCCACAACTGTACCACCGTTTACAAATGAGCCCATATCACTGTCAAGTCCTGCATCGGCAGCCGGATTTGCACTTGAAATGACCGTTCCGTCGTTAATCACAAGCCATCCGTTTGAGTCAATTCCGTCACCCTCATCACCAAGTCCTGCCTGGATTCTGACATCTCCTCCATTGATGGTAGTAACCGAAACTCCATCCTCATTTGTATTTATACCATCATTCTGTGAATTTATGTTTATATCCCCGCCATTGATTGTAAGGTGGAGTTCTGTGTCGAGTCCTTCATTATCAGCAACAAGGTTTAACTCTCCATCACCGAAAACATTCATTGACATATATGAATAGATTGCACCGTCCTGTTTCCACAGTTTCTTCTCTCCCTCACCATCCTTGAAAATCTTTGCAACATGCGAACCTGTTATATTGTTTTCGCTGTCATCTGCAAGAATCAGCACCGCTCCTGCATCCTTGGTATCAACATCTGATGTAGCCGTATCTATAGTCCACTCATTGTCGCACTCATAAACATTCATATAAAGTATTGCAGGCGCAACTTTACAAGTAATATCGGCATTATCCAGTATAAGCTCAACTATGGCGTCGGGGTTTTTGTCTGCATCCTCGCCAAGGTCAATTCGAATCTGACCGTTTGAGAGTTTTCCGCTTATACGGTAAGCGCCGCTTTTGGTGATATTCAAAACCGTACTCGCTGCCGCCTCTTCTGCAGTATGCATATCATTTTCCGTTCCTTCGCCGTACGGGAAACCGCTTTCATACTTTTCCTTATTCTCGTAATAGATAATGTCGTTGCTTACAAAAACATCTCCGTTTTCTCCGATTTTCTCGCCGTTTAATGTCATTCCATTATCCGACAATGTAATAACATTTTCGGTCTCAAAACAGGATTTATATTCCATATTGTTCAGCTCACCGGTTTGAGGCACGCATCCGCCTGCCATTATCAACGACATAAAAAATGCAGCTAATCTTAACATAATCCTAAATTCCTTTCAGACTTTTTATTTTAGTTTATCATAGCTTTATGGCAAAAAAATGTGCAAAATGTGAACATTTTAAAAACATTATTTTACAATATAACGCATCACCTTTTCAGCAAGCTCGACCAAAAACAGCTCATATTTCACATCAGAACCCACAACTCTATAGCCGTTTTTCCCGATTTCAGATTTCAGTTTATTCTCTCCCTCATCGCTCATTTTCCCGAAAACATCCTCGGTAAAACAAAGCGGCGGATAGCACACGCACCACCAGTTTTCTCCCTCACTGCTGCCGAGTTTTACACGAATTGCAGAATACTCACCCTCCGGCATTACTATCCCGTTATAGACCTTTCTCGGAATTTTTACATTCTCAAATTCCGCTCTTGCGCCGTAATCTGCACCCAATTTCTTAAGGTAGCTATTTGCAGTTTTCTCAATCTCACCAACCGAAGATATTATATCTTCTCTGCCGGAATCTTTCTCAAGCTCTGTTTGCATCCTTTTTATAATCTCGTCCCTTACCGACATTTTTACTCCCTGGTCATAGTCGCTGTCGCTATTTGCAATAATATGAAGTCTTATCACATTATCCGAAATATCAGAGTAAACCGAAAAATAATAAACCACCAAAATTATCACCGAGAGAAAAAGCATCAGATTCACCATTAAAAATTTCTTCATATATACACTCCTTTACAAGAGCGATTTTTGACAAATACTGCTTTTTATATACATATTTTCACCGCTTATGGGAAAATTATCATAAAAGGATTTCAAGGAGGAAGCTAAAATGTTTAAAAAAGCAGTTTTTGCATTTTTTGCTGTAGCAATAATGATTTTTAGTACATTTATCTACTTATCCGAAAAGCCTGTGACTGCACAACCGGGCAGGTCGGACAGCGATATTCAGTTGATGGCACGTGCTGTAAACGGTGAAGCCCGTGGCGAGCCATACGAGGGTCAGGTTGCTGTTGCCGCCGTTATTTTAAACAGGGTTGACCACTCGTCATTTCCGAACTCTGTATCGGGTGTAATCTATCAACCCGGAGCTTTCACGGCGGTCAGCGACGGGCAGATAAATGTCCCCATCGCATCCGACTCGACAGTCTATAAAGCTTGTCGTGATGCAATGAACGGCTGGGACCCGACAGGCGGTGCTATCTATTATTTCAACCCTGATACTGCAACAAGCTCGTGGATATGGTCAAGACAATTTATAAAACAAATCGGCAAGCACCGATTCTGTAAATAGGAGGTATACTATGAAAAAAAGATATATTTACTGGAGTACAACCGCTTTAGTCATCGTTGCGGCAGTTTTCGGGTTTTATCAGCACAGTCGCATAAAACAAATGAAGATAGTAATCGAGAATAACTATAACCGGGCATTCCACGAATTGGTCGACTATGTTGACGATATCGACTCGCTTCTGGAAAAGAGTATGTTGGTATCGGGTCCTGCAAAGATGGCGGCAATCTCTTCCGAAATTTTTCGTGAAACCTCTGCTGCCAAAGCATGTCTTGGTCAGCTCCCCATATCAGAGGTCGTGCTTGAGAATACCGAAAAATTTCTCTCACAGATCGGTGACTACACATACTATCTTTCGCAGAACGTGATAAACAATAAAGCCGTCAGCGATAATGACTACAAAAACCTCACATCACTTTCCAAGTACGCCAACAAGCTAAACACAATGCTTCTGGATATGCAGGAGGATGTTTATTCAGGTAAAATCTCGTTCGGGACAATCAAAAAAGAGGGCGAAAAGCACTTTGAAAAGGTGGCAGACGCTGCAGGTGCGCTCTCCGACTTTGAAGGCGTTGAAAAGGAGTTTCAGGAATACCCATCGCTTATCTATGACGGGCCGTTTTCAGAGCATATCGAGCGAATCGAGCCGATTATGACAGGCGGAAAAGAACAGGTAGCACCCGATACGGCACTGGATATTGCCAAAAAATTTCTTGGCGACAGGGGTAATGCACTTGCCTATAACGGCGAGAGCGAAAACAACCGACTTCCTGCCTACTATTATTCTGTTGAGAATGATGAGCGCGAAATAAACATCGCAATCACAAAATCGGGCGGTTTTCCTCTCTATTTTACCGATACAAGAATTGTGTACGAAGAAAAACTCACGGTTGATGATGCAATAAAAAAAGCCCGTGAATTTCTGAACCAAAAGGGCTATTCATCACTCACCGAGAGCTACTATGAAAAAGAAAACGGCACTCTGACGGTCAATTTTGCCTATACGCAAAGCAACATCACCTGTTACAGCGATTTACTAAAGGTAAAGGTCGGACTTGATACAGGCGAAATTCTCGGTTTTGAAGCGCATGGTTATATTATGAACCACCGCTACCGTGACTTCCCCGAAATCAAGCTCACAGAGGCTGAGGCAAAAGCGAAGATAAACTCACACTTAAATGTTACCTCGGCAGGGCTTGCACTCATTCCGAAGGACAGTATGCAGGAAAAGCTTTGTTATGAATTCAAAGGTACTCATAACGGCAAGAATTTCATAATATATATAAATGCTGAAAACGGATTGGAAGAAGACATTATAATGCTGATTGAATCGGAAAACGGAATACTTGCCATATGATATTTTTTCAAAAAAACCAATAAAAACCCCTTGACAAAACAGGCTTACTGATATATAATACCAAAAGTAAGCTTATTTGGCCCGGTAGTTCAGTTGGTTAGAACGCTAGCCTGTCACGCTAGAGGTCGTGGGTTCGAGCCCCATCCGGGTCGCCAAAAGCTTACTTTTTAGTTTTTAGCCTCGGGGTGTAGCGCAGGTGGTAGCGCACTTGACTGGGGGTCAAGGGGCCGCAGGTTCAAGTCCTGTCACTCCGACCAAAAAATGAGTTATACCGAATGGTATAGCTCTTTTTTTATTTGATTGACGATAATTTGCGATATTTTTAATCTTTTAACTGCTCCTGCAGTAGTCAAAAAGTAGTCAGAACTTTTCTTTTTTATTCTCCACTTCCCTCTTGCTTTTCACCCGAATCTGATATATAATTTTTATAATATCACTTTAGGAGGTTAAACTCATGGAAAATCCAGTAATCATATTCGGCAATGCACGTTTTTCTGTCATAACCGAAAACCTTATCCGCTGCGAATACTCAAAAGATAAGCTCTTTATCGACTACCCTACACTTTTTGCAACTAACCGCATCTATAACGGATGCAATTTTGAGGTATGCGAAAACGGAAATACTCTTACAATTAAAACTGATGCAATCAGTCTTACATACACAAACGACGGGAACCATTTTTCTAATACTAATCTCTCGTGTGAGATTTTCAGGAAAGTCTGGCACTACGGTGACAAAAGTGAGGGAAACCTCGGCGGTACTCTCCCTACTCTTGACTATGTCGCAAAGGACGCAAAAGTCGATGACGGAGTTCTCTCAAAAGACGGTTGGTTTGTTATCAACGACTCAAAAGCTCCGCCGATTATTGACGGCTGGATTAAAACCAACAACTATAAATACCTTCCGACAACCGACATCTATATCTTCGGGTACGGTCGTGATTACAAAAAGGCATTGAGGACACTTGCTTATATTTCGGGAAAGGTTGCTTTGCCGAGAAAGTATGTGTTCGGCTCGTGGTATTCGCGCTGGTGGCCATACTCGGGTGATGAGATTATGAAAATAGTTGACGGATACGATGATCATGATTTCCCACTCGATATTATGGTTATCGATATGGACTGGCACTATCACGACTGGGCAGAGGGCGATAATCCCGAAATTGAAAAGCATCAGGCAAAGTACGGATACGGACATGCCACAAACATCGGTTGGACAGGCTATACCTGGAACGATTGCCTTGTAGGCGACCACAAAAAATTGCTTGACGATCTCCACAAGCGTGGAATATATGTAACACTAAACGACCACCCTGCCGACGGCATCCGTTCCCACGAGGACTGTTATGCTGATTTCATGCGTGATTTGGGCATAAATCCCGAGCTTGGGATAAACCTTGAATTTGATATTTCTGACAAAAAATATATGGATGCCTTCTATAAAAATGCTCACTCAAAGTTAGAGAATGAGGGCGTGGATTTTTGGTGGGTTGACTGGCAACAGGACGAAATCAAGCCATTCATTAAGGGCACCAAAACAAGACATCTGCCCTGGATAAACTATTGTTATTATCATCACTCCGAAAAGGATAACAAACGTGGTTTGTCGTTCAGCCGTTGGGGCGGTTTCGGTGACCAAAAGCACCCGATTTACTTCTCTGGCGACACGCTTGCTGACTGGGATATTCTGAAATTTGAAGTTGATTTTACAGTAAAATCTTCAAATGTACTTGCTTTTTACTGGGGACACGACACAGGCGGTTTCTATGGCGAGCGCAACTCCGAAATGTATGCACGCTGGACGCAGTTTACCGCATTCTCAGCAGCGCTCAGGTCTCACTCACAGCGTGATGAAAAGCTCGACCGTTGTCCGTGGAAATGGGGCGAGCTTGCCGAGGAGTCAATGAAAAAATCCTATCATCTCCGTTCAAAGCTTATACCATACATCTACTCTATCGCATACCGGGCAAGCGAGGAAACACTTCCGATAATCTCGGGAATGTACATTGACTACCCCGAAATCGAAGAAGCTTATAAATACCCTGGGCAGTATATGTTCGGGCCTGCATTTATCGTATCGCCAATCACTGCACCTGCAGATGAGTCGGGAATTGCGAAAAAGACAGTATGGTTTCCTGATGATGGGTACTATAACTTCTTTACAAAAGAAAAATACACTAAAGGCGAGCACGAAGTTTCCTGTGATATTATGGAATTTCCGCTATTTATAAAAGGCGGTGTGCCTGTGCCTATGCAAGGTTACACAAAACGAATGGTATCAACACCGCTTGAAACCCTTGAAATTCTTTGTTTCCCGGGTGTTGAGGGCGAATTTACACTATATGAAGATGACGGGATAAGCCGGGAATTTGAAAGCGGTGCCTATTTGAAAACCAAGCTTTCATACAAAAATAAGAATGGCAAAATCACAATCGACATTGCTCCCGTTGGTGCAGGATATGCCGGCATGCCGAAGACCAGAGACTATAAAATCACACTCCCGCTTACAGACAGGAAACTGAATGTGTCGGGCGTTGATGCTATAGTTGAATTTAAAGACTGTGAAAATATAATTACAATCACGGACAGGGATGTATTCGATAAAATTCATATTGAGATTATGTGATAAATTAAATTGCCATTAAATAGCTTGACTTTATTAAGAATGTAGTATAAACTATTGTTATCATTAAAAATCAGGAGGACAAAACATGAGAAGAATATCTAAAATGTTTATTTTGATTTTTTCTTTGACAATTCTGCTTTGCGGTTGTAACAACACCGCAAAAAAAGCTCAAATCATTTCAGACATAAACGAATTCGGAGTTGAACTTTTTGAAAAAGAAAAAATCGAAATTACTGACTGCGAAATTATCAAAAGACAAACAAATAAAGAGGACAAAGAAGATATTGTTTACTGCAAGCTTTTCTCAAAAACAAGTTACTGCGACCACGAATTTCAATATAAGCTAACATACAATTTCTATGACGAGGGTGGTTGGATTTTAGA
The DNA here is from genome assembly GCA_045544615.1 of Clostridia bacterium. Taxonomy (GTDB): domain Bacteria; phylum Bacillota; class Clostridia; order UBA1381; family UBA1381; genus CAKSFT01. Next base: position 23,392 of record JAZPZI010000024.1, on the reverse strand, counting down.
TGACGTGACACCCGAAAAAGAAGACAAATGGAAAAAAGTTTACCTTGATGCAAAAGGAAACGACATTATGGAAGACATCGTATGGCTCAAGCATACCCCGGGGGTTATGAGAGATTTACAACCGCTTGGCGAAGCAGGCGGCAAACACTATTTTATCAAAACTGAATACCCAAGTGGTGAAGATACTGTTATATATACCGTTTACGACGAGTCTCTTCAAACAGTTTTTCACGATTCATTCGACGAAACCAATCTTTATGATAATCTGATTGGAGTAATTGCAAATGATGCGGGAGAACTTAGATTTGTTCTTATGCAACACAGCAAGGACGGATCAAGCGAATTCTTTTTAATCGATTCAAACTCAAACATAATTTCTGAAAAGTATGAAAATATAATAATTGACTCAACTCTTTCCGGATTGTTGCTTACTGTTGAATATAATTCCGAAGGAAGACAATACGGAACCATGGACTATAATGGCAACGTTGTAACACCTCTTGGTGAAAAGTCTATTAAAGAGCTTGCCCCCAAATACAGAGATTTAGGTCAACCTAAAGACCTTAAAGTTATAGGCGAGGAAGAATATATTTCCATTGCAAACGGCATTTTCTATCATGGCTTTGAAGACGTTTACCTCGATATAAATGATGAAGATATATTTGATTTGGAATACGATCACTTACGTTTTGATAATGTCAACTGTCTTTTTAGAGTGTATCCAAATAGGTATGACGACAAATTCAGTCTATACGACCTAAACGGTACTCGCCGTTCAAGCGAGTTTACATATCTTAATCACAACAACAACTTAATTATGATTGAACTCAATGGCAAAGTTGGCTTACTTCCGCTAATCACAACCAACGAGGAATATATGTATTTCAAATACTATTGGGGTTTGGAAAAATATCCAAACTAAAAAAGGGCTTAAAAAAGCCCTTTTTTAATACCTAACTATTCTATCCTCACCATATCCCACTCTTGTGATGTGGATAGTGCGAGTTCTTTTATCGACAGTCATAACATCGAACAAAATCTCGTCCTTTGAGCCGTCGTGGCGTTGATGCTTTGCATTGTTATACATTGTTGCATTTCCCGTTGAAATATACACAATTCCATTATCGTCCACCACTTCAAAATCATCGTGGTGATGTCCTAAAATTACCGCTGTGACATCCGAGCTTTTGTTATCGGTAAAGTCAGCATCAACCTCTAATCTGAAATCACCGTCATAGAATGACTTTTTTAAGCTCTTTTTCTCTTTATAAGCATTCAAAATTTCTCTGAAGGCTTCAAGATACGATTCTCCGTCAGTAGTAGGTCTCTCTGGCAATTCAAAGGTGTGGCCAACGACTACAACGCTCCAGCCTGCCTCGTCAAACTTCAATGCTTTATTTACAATCCAGTCAATCTGTGCCTGCGAAAATACATATGTATGTTGTCCACGATAGCGAAGGTTTCCGTTATCTATAAAATACGGAACATCGGTCGAGTCTGTGAAGATATATCTTGTTTTTGAATACTTGTCATTATAAAGATAATACGGTGCACGGTTCATTTCATCAAACTCTACTCCCTGCTTTGGGAGATGATTAAACATCATCGAATAGAGTTCGTCGTGGGAGAAATGATGCTCGGATGTTTCCGATGCTATGCACGCCTGCCAGATAGAGTTATCGTCGTGGTTTCCAAGCACAGGGTAATACTCAAGGCCGTCAAAATGTGAACGGAACTCAAGCATAGCTTTCGTTGAAAATTCCTTGCATCCGTTTGCGCCAAGGTCACCGCCCAGAATAAGCTTATCAATCGTTACTCGCTTTGCGATTTCCTTATAGGCATTTAAGGTTCTTGTCAAACGAATATGATGGTTATATGTAGGCGCATAGTGCGTGTCAGCCATGAATGCAAATGTGATAGTGTCTGTATTCTGATGCGACAGAATCTTTTTCACACTGTCTTCTACCTCTTCTTTTATATAATCGGGATATTCATCACTTGATGAGAGTTCTTCAGGGAAATATCCGTGAAAAACATACCCTTTTTCCAAATATTCTTCGGGTGTTGGCATTGTCATCTCTCCTCATATAGGATTTTTCTTTATTATATATCGCCATTAGTATAATGTCAAGGCAAAAAAATGTTTCAAAATAACGAAAAAGTGTTGAAAATTCCTGTATTATATGATAAAATACCATTAACAATCGAACAGAGAAAACTGCTACCGAGTAGTGAAATGCAAAAAAGCATTCGTTTTGCACATCGTTAGGTCTTAGAAGATGTGTAAGTCCGAATGCTTATTTTTTTGGAGGTTAATTATGAAACTGAAATTCCCGTCCGCCGGCCTGACACGCTTCGAATCCGGGCTATGGCTTTTATCAATAGCCCTGATTACAGGATCTTTTATTCTGTCGGGATATGGCGATATACTCACCCTTGCCGCATCACTTATTGGTGCAACAGCGTTGATTTATGTTGCAAAAGGATATGTTATCGGTCAGATACTGACAGTTGTATTTTCGGTCTTTTATGGCATTATCTCATTTCACTTTCGCTATTATGGCGAGATGATAACCTATCTTGGAATGACTGCACCAATCGCAATCCTGACCGCAATTTCCTGGGCAAAGCACCCATATAAGGGCACTAAAGTTGTAGAAATTGACAGTTTGAAAAAGCATCAGGTCATTTCTATGGTTCTTCTATCAATTCTTGTGACAGCTATATTCTACTTTATACTTTCGGCTTTGGGAAACGAAAACATATTTTTCAGCACCGTGTCGGTTACGACAAGCTTTATTGCCTGCTACCTGACATTTTTGCGAAGCCCCTATTACGCCCTTGGCTATGCCGCCAATGACATAGTACTTATAATCCTGTGGATTCTGGCATCTATTGAGGATATATCTTATCTGCCAATGGTCATCTGTTTCCTTGTCTTTTTAGCAAATGACCTATATGGTTTTTATAACTGGCTACGGATGAGGTCGCACCAACAATCAGAGAAATAAAAAAAGAAAATCCTTTTCGGATTTTCTTTTTTTATTTAAAACTCACCAAACAAATCGTTCATTGAATACATTCCGGCAGGTTTTCCGTTCATAAACTTTGCGGCTTTTATTGCACCTGTTGCAAAGACCTCTTTGCTTGTTGCAGTATGCTTTAACTCGATTATCTCGTCAAGTCCTGCGAAGATTACTTCGTGTTCACCAACGATTGTACCGCCTCGTACGGCGTGAATTCCAATCTCGGTCTTTTTGCGTTTTCTGCGGACATTGTGGCGGTCATACACATACTCAGGAGTTTCCTTTAATGTCTCGGAGATACCGTCTGCAATAGCAAGTGCAGTACCCGACGGTGCATCTATCTTCTGATTATGGTGTTTTTCCACTATCTCGATATCATATCCGCCCTCTAAAATCGCAGTTGCTTTCTTGGCAAGATTGATTAAAAGGTTGATTCCAAGGCTCATATTAGCCGAGAAGAATACAGGAATGCTCTTAGCACAATCCGCCATTTCGGCTTTTTGTTCCTCTGACAAACCTGTTGTTGCAACAATTACAGGCGTCGCTGTATTTTTGCAGTATTCCATAACGCCTGCAAAAGCCAACGGATGCGAAAAATCAATCACAACATCAGCCTTTTCCTTGCAGTCTTTTGGATTATTATATACCGGATAAGTATTTGGTACTGTATCGGCAACATCAAAGCCTGCAACAATCATAACCTCATCGTCTTCTGCTGCAAGTCTTGTGATAACTCTTCCCATCTTGCCGTTACAGCCGCTTAAAATAATATTTATCATTTGAATCTCCCCACTTAGAGCTTCGCTACATTATACTTTTTCAAAATCTGTGCAAGCTTATTATAGTTTGCCTCATCCATCTCGCCCAAAGGCATACGGAGGTTTCCTACATTATAACCAAGAATATTCATAGCTGTCTTTACAGGAACAGGGTTAACCTCGATAAAGAGTGCATTGATAAGCTCCAAAAGCTCAAGCTGAAGCTTTGCTGATGCCTTAACATCACCCTTTTCGTAAAGCTCGCAGATGTTATGTGTTTCCTCAGGCAGGATGTTTGCAACAACCGAGATAACACCTTTACCGCCGAGTGACATAATAGGAACGATCATATCATCATTTCCCGAATAGAGATGAAGTTCAGGAACCTCTGCTGCAACCTGTGCTGTATAGCTGATATTTCCGCTTGCCTCTTTGAGTGCAACGATATTTTCAACCTTTGCAAGTTCCTTCAAAACATCAATAGAGAAGTTCATACCTGTTCTTGACGGAACGTTATAGAGGATAACCGGAATGCTTATAGCCTCGGCAATCGCCTTGAAATGGTTTATAACACCGCTTTTATTAGCCTTGTTATAATAAGGTGTAACAGACAAAATTGCATCTGCACCAAGGTCTTCTGCCGCCTTTGTAAGTGCAATCGCATGAGCAGTATCATTACTTCCTGTTCCTGCAATAACCGGCACTCTGCCTGCAACCTTCTTTACTGTATATTCGATTGATGACAAATGCTCAGCATCAGGCATTGTTGATGCTTCACCTGTTGTACCTGCAATTACGATAGCATCGGTTTTGTTTGCAATCTGTGTTTCAATGAGCTCGCCGAGCTTATCAAAATCAATTCCGTTTTCATTAAACGGTGTTACAATCGCAACGCCCGAGCCGGTAAATGGTAATTTCTTCATAGCTTCAATTCCCCTTTTATATAATTAGTCCATATAACCCTTTGCAGTCAAAAGCTCTGCCATAAGTACAGCACCGCCTGCAGCACCTCTTAGAGTGTTATGTGATAAACATACAAACTTATAGTCATACTGTGAGTCTTCTCTCAAGCGACCGATTGATACTGCCATACCGCCTTCAAGGTTTCTGTCAAGCTTTGTCTGCGGTCTGTTGTCTTCTTCAAAATAGTGCAGGAACTGCTTTGGTGCGTGCGGAAGTCCGAGTGCCTGCGGTGCACCTGAGAATGTTGCCCATGCTTCCTTGATTTCTTCAATAGACGGCTTTTCTTCAAAGCTTACAAATACAGCTGCCATATGACCGTTTGAAACCGGTACTCTCAAGCACTGTGTTGTGATTGCAGGGCCTTCTGCATTTACAATCTTATCGCCTTCAATCTTACCCCAGATCTTCAATGGCTCTATTTCTGACTTTTCTTCCTCGCCACCGATATATGGGATGAGGTTATCTACCATTTCAGGCCATGTTTCAAAAGTCTTACCTGCGCCTGAGATTGCCTGGTATGTAGTTGCCAGACACTTTGTCACACCAAACTTCATAAGTGGATGGAGTGCCGGTACATAGCTCTGGAGTGAGCAGTTTGTCTTAACCGAGATAAAGCCACGCTTTGTTCCGAGACGCTTTTTCTGTGCTGCAATGATTTCTGCGTGATCGTCGTTTATTTCAGGGATAATCATCGGAACATCAGGAGTGTGACGGTGTGCCGAGTTGTTTGATACTACAGGGCATTCTGCCTTTGCATAAGCTTCCTCGAGTGCCTTGATTTCATCCTTTTTCATATCAACTGCACAGAACACAAAATCAACCGCTGAGGCAATCTTCTCAACATCTGCTGTTGCATCCAAAAGCACCATATCCTTAACATTTTCAGGAATTTCGATATCCATCGCCCAACGGTTACCTACAGCTTCTGTATAGGTCTTTCCTGCACTTCTCGGTGATGCTGCAAGCACCTCGATTGTGTACCATGGATGGTCATGCAAAAGCGATATAAAACGCTGACCAACCATACCTGTTGCACCGATAATTCCTACCTTGTAATTTTCCTTCATTCCAATTCATCCTTTCATTTTAAAACCACAAAAAAACAATAGCCTAAAAACATACAAATAGAGCTATTGCTGGAAAAATAATATTTTTCAGTAGCTCTCCATCATAAGTAAATGATGACAGTCACAATGCTCTTAACATTGGAACCGGCCAGCATAGTGTGCGGAATATACGCAAGCCTCGGCGTTGTTCCCTTTCGCCATATCTTAAAGCACCGCCGCCTCAATATGGGTACTGATAAATAACGCACCTCTACCTCATATGTTATATACATATTAACATTATTTATGGTCTATGTCAACATTTTTAGCCTAACTTTTGTGAACTTTTTACATTATATACATTTTTGCTTGACAAAACCTGATTTTCTCTATAAAATATCAATAAAGGCAAATATTGAAAGGATTGATTTTACATGAAAACTAACACAAAATGTGTACAGGGCGGCTATACCCCATCTTCGGGCGAGCCACGTGTTATGCCTATATATCAGAGTACAACATATAAATACGATTGCTGTGAGGATATGGGAAAGCTTTTTGACCTCGAGGCTGAAGGCTACTTCTATACCCGTCTTGCAAACCCGACAGCAGGATTTGTTGAAGCAAAGCTTGCCGATTTAGAAGGCGGTGTGGGATGTATGCTCACATCATCAGGTCAGGCGGCAACTCTTATGTCGGTCATGACAATCGCAAATGCAGGCGACCACATTCTCTGCTCATCAATGGTTTATGGCGGAACATTCAATCTTTTGGGTGTTACCCTGAAGCGTTTCGGCATCGACTGCACATTCGTAAACCCTGACGAGGATTTGGAAACCTTAAAGACATACTTAAAGCCTAACACCAAGGCAATCCTTGGCGAAACCATTGCAAACCCGGCTTTGAATGTATTGGATATCGTAAAGTTTGCTGCTCTTGCCCACGGTCACAATATCCCGTTGATTGTGGATAACACATTTGCAACGCCTGTTCTTTGCAGACCGATTGAATTTGGTGCAGATATCGTAATCCACTCTACATCAAAGTACTTAGACGGTCACGCAACCGCACTTGGCGGTGCTATCATCGACAGTGGTAACTTTGACTGGGCGGCAAGCGGTAAATTCCCTGAATTTACAACTCCTGACGATTCATACCACGGCGTTATTTATACAGAACGTTTCGGAAAGGCCGCATTCATTACAAAAGCAAGAGCACAGCTCATGCGTGACCTGGGCTCAAGTCCTGCACCAATGAATGCTTTCCTTTTAAACCTCGGCATGGAAACGCTTCACTTGAGAATGCCAAGACATTCCGAAAATGCACTAAAGGTTGCAAAATTTTTGGAGGCACACCCACAGGTTTCATGGGTTAACTACCCGGGACTTGAATCCAACGCATACTATCCGTTGGTTAAAAAATATCTTCCGGACGGTGCAAGCGGTGTTATCAGCTTCGGCGTAAAGGGTGGCAGAGATGCCGCAATCAAGGTTATGGATAACTTAAAGCTTGCAGCTATCGTAACACACGTTGCCGATGCAAGAACCTGTGCTCTGCACCCTGCAAGCACAACTCACCGCCAGATGACAGCAGAACAGCTCGCTGACGGCGGAATCGGCGAAGATTTAATCCGTTTCAGCGTAGGCATTGAAGATGCCGAGGATATTATAGCTGACCTCACACAGGCACTTGAAGCGTAATCACAAAAGCATTCCGACCGTTCATTCGGTCAGGAATGCTTTCCTTTAATTGGAAATATAATTTATAGCCGGATAAAGGAGGTAATTTAATGTCGGATAAGATTATTACATATTCAAAGCAATATATAAACCCGCTCGACCCCGATAAAGAGAATATTTTTTTGACGGATATTGCGCACGCACTTTCAAAAATTTGCCGTGCAAACGGTCAACTCCCTGTCTTCTTCTCGGTTGCCGAGCATTCGATTTTCTGTTGCCGTGAAGCGATGGAGCGAGGGTATTCAAATAAGCTTTGTCTTGCCCTCCTTATGCACGATGCAAGCGAGGCATATATTGCAGATATTGTTCGTCCGGTAAAGCGCAGTCTTGACGATTACTTGCGAATCGAGAAAAGAATGCAGGATGCAATCTATGAAAAATTTGTTGGCGAAATTACCGACGAGGACAGAATAATTATATCAGAAATTGACGATGCTATGTTATATTGGGAATTTTTCAACTTTATGGATGTTGAGATTATGGAAAAACGAGAGCTTCTAAGCAAGCCGACATACCAAAACAGAAGCTTTTCCGATGTTGAAACAGAGTTCATCTCCCTTTATTATCAGCTGAAAAACAACGAGGAATAAACAAAAATGGAACTTGGAAAATTACTTGCCGAACAGGTCTTGATTGTATTTGTCTTGATTTCTGTCGGATTTATCTTAAAAAAAGCAAAAAAAATCGATGTGACCGGCTCACGGCAACTCACAAACATACTGCTCACACTTGTCACACCCTGCGTTCTGATAAACGCATACCAAAAGGAGTTCAAACCCGAACTTGCACTAAATCTTTTGTGGGGAGCAATCTTTTCTCTCTTGATTCACCTTATTATGATATTTCTCTCAACGGTGATTTTCAGAAAAGAGCCCACGAAAAAATATCTTATAAACAGATTCACTTCAATCTATTCAAACTGTGGATTTATGGCGATACCGCTGCTCTCTGCCGTACTTGGCGAGGATGGAATATTCTACGGCTCAGCATATCTTGCCTTGTTTAATATTTTTACATGGACTCAAGGTCTTTCGCTCTTTGGCGGAGGATTCCGGAATATGTCATTAAAAAAGGCATTTATAAACCCCGGAGTTATCGGTGTTACAATCAGTATGGTTTTCTTTATCGGCGGAATCACTCTCCCAAAGGTTATAATTGAGCCGGTACGGTATATTGCAGGGCTCAATACCCCGCTTGCGATGATTATACTCGGAACATATCTTGCAAATATAAATATCAAGGAAACTATCAGGAAATTTTCAATCCTCGGAGTAAGCTTTGTCAGACTGATTCTCTTCCCTGTTATCGGAATAGTGTTGGCAAAGCTGATGAAGCTCGATGATGTTGTAGCATACTCGGTACTGATAACAACAGCCTGTCCGTCTGCAACGATTGCAACACTTTTTGCAGCCCAGTCCGGGTTTGATGCAGAGTATGCATCGGAGATTGTATCAATCAGTACATTGCTCTCAATCCTCACTATACCTTTGGTTATGATGCTCGTGTAAAGTTGTTGTGCTTTACACATTTTAGCGAGGTGAATTATGAGCGAAACAGAAAAGTTACCGAACAGAAAACCAACAAGATTAAATGAATTTGATTATTCCGCACCCGGTGCATATTTCATCACAATATGCACAAGAGAGAGAAGACAAATTTTGTCAACAATAACCGTAGGGGACGGCGTCCTCGACGTCCCACAAAATATATTAACGAATTATGGTAGGATTGCTGAAAAATATATTTTACAAATGGACGATTTTTATAAGCAAATCTCCGTTGACAAATATATAATTATGCCTAATCATATTCATTTGATAATAACAATTAAAGAATTAAACAATTTTTCAATTGACGGGATGTCGGGGACGCCATCCCCTACAAATTCTGTTATTCCTAAATTCATTTCTACATTAAAACGTTTTTGTAACAAAGAATATAATGAAAACATCTGGCAGAGGTCATATCACGATCACATTATTCGTGGTGAGGCGGACTACCGCAAAATATGGGAATACATAGATACAAACGCATTAAAATGGGAAGAAGATTGTTTTTACAATGATTAAAGACCGCAGATTATCTGCGGTCTTTTTATATGTGAATTTTGGGACGGATAAATCCGTCCCCTACGGGGTTGTTTTTCGGGACGTCGAGGACGCCGTCCCCTACAATATAATAAGGCTCCCTTGTGTAAAGGGAGCTGTCGAACGCCGTGAGACTGAGGGATTGTTTCTTTGTTTTACACCCCCTCCGAGTTTTGCTCGGCAAAACCCACCTCCCCTTATACAGGGTAAGGCTGATTCGGGACGGATGAATCCGTCCCCACGGAAGTTTTCGCAAAAAAAGGAGAGGGACTTACCCTCTCCTTTAAATGTTCGTTTATTAAACGAAGCTTACCACTGGAACATAACGCCCTGTGATGCAACACCTGTGATTTCCTGAACAGCTGCAGCGTCAAGAACTGTTACGCTTGCTGCGATAACGTCTTCAACTTCGAACTTGTTTACAATTGCCATAGGCTTTTCATAAATTTTCATGTTATTACTCCACCTTTCTATTAGTTAGCAGCGTATGTTACAACGTCTGACAATGCAGCAGCTGCAGAGTCAACGATTGAACATGCGAATGAACCTGTTTCGTTGTTTGTACCAACGATAGCTACGAATGAACCTGAACCACAGATTGCAGGAAGTGCCCAGCTCTTTGTTGTAGCTGAATCCTTAACAATCTGGAATCTAGCGTCAGCCTTAGCTTCGTTAACTGTAACTGTTGTGTAGAATGTAGCCTGACCGTCTACATCGTTACCAGCTGCAGCAGCTGAAAGTTCGTAAGGATCCTTTTCAACTACAGGACCAGCCAATGTAGCTGATACAGTGTTTGTGATTGAATCTGTTGCAGGGTCAGCACCGCCGTAAACGCCATCCCATTCCCATTCTTCATATGTGTTGTAGCAGATCAAGTTTGAATATGTTGTATCAACTGTGAATACCAAATCTTCTGTAACATCCTTGTTAAGCTTCAACTTGATTGTGAACAAATCACCTGATGGATTCATTGGATCAGCTGAATTCATGATCATACCAACTATTTTGTTGTTATCTACATCAAGAACGCCATCTGTAACCATTGTACCTGATGCGAGCAAGTTAGTATATACAATACCAGCTCTTGTGAACTGTTCGCCTTCTGATGGCTTACCAATTCCGCCTGGAACATTAATCTTAATCTGGCAACCAGTCAACTTCGAACCGTTACCTGTTTCTTCATCATCATATGGTGTAATATCATTGTAACCAGCATACTTACCTGTAAGTGTTACAATACTGCCTGCTGTCAAACCATCACTTTCAACATCAAGGATGATCTGTGGATTATTTGCAGCATGTGCACTTACTGCCATAGCAGCTACAACACCAAATGCTGCAACAAATGAAAGAATCTTTTTCATTTTTAATTTCCTCCTATTTTATTTATGATTATTATTCGAGTGGAGTGCCTGAAGCAGCTGCCTTTGCGATAACTGTAGCATCGTTTACTGTGATACCTGTAATACCGTCAACGTCAGCAGCGAGCAACAAGTCTCCAGTAAGAACGTTACCAGCTGCAGCATGCTTAGCAACAACTGTAGCATCGTTTACTGTGATACCAGTGATACCATCAACGTCACCCTTTGTATAAGTTGGTTCTGGATCTTCTGGTTCTTCTGGTTCTTCAACAGGAGTTGTGTCAACCAACTCTGTGATGATACCGTCAGCAATATCTTCGCCACCAACAGCGATGATGTACTGCTTGTTTTCAACAAGTGAACCAGCCAAAAGCTTCATGCCCTGGAAGTTAGTTGTTCCCTTAGCTTCCTGGTTGATGTAAAGGATATCAGCTTCGCCGATTTCTGCTGGCAATTCGCCATCCTCAGCTTCAACAACGATTACTGTCAACTGCTGATCAGCCAAGTCAGCCAACAAATCAGCATCCAAGCTTACTGTACCAGCTGTGAGATCATATGTAGCAGCAAATGAAGTAGCGGCAAATGCCATTGATACTCCAATGATAGCTGCACATGTCATTAAAAACTTTTTCATAACTTTTTCTCTCCTTCTCATAATATAGATTATGTGAATGTATTAAAATCAGACCTTTCGCGGAGTACCCCACAACCACAAAAAGGCTTAATAATACACCTCATACATAAATTTTTCTACCGTACATTCACAATTCCGTTCTTTTTACATTCACGGTACAAACATCCACATAACTATTATAAATCAAACTTTCTAAAATTTCAATCTTTCTTTTCATTTATGTTACAAATTTGTTATTTTGCCCATTATTTCCGGAATTATTTGTTAAAATTGCACAACACAAGAAAAATGTATATGTTAATTTAGGACAAATTATTAGAGATATTTGTCGGAAAAGGCGGTTAGGGAAATTCGGGACGGATGAATCCGTCCCCTACGGATGGCAAAACTGTAGCAATCCGTTCCCGATGACGAAAAAGGAACGAGCAAGCCCGTTCCTCACATATTATCTTATCTTTTTACTTTCGAAATAGAATCTCTTTTCGTATGCCTCACCCATTGAGAATGTCTTTCTCGGCAGTACGCCGTCCTTTATAACACCCACAAACAAATCGGTCTTTTCCATAGCAGGAAGAATGAAGCCTATATTCCCTTCTTTAGCACCAAGAGTTCTGCATACATCATCGCCGTGGATGTAGTCAATCTCGGCATCCTTGCCTTTTAGGTATTCATCAAGGAATATCTGCAAGGTTCCGACAGTCAGTTGGCTCTTTGGGTTCTTTATGTATATTTTCTTATTCTCATTTGCGGTTATATACTCAATGCACTGCAAGCCCTTACCGCATCTTGCTGTTTCATAGTATTCCTTTAATGCTTTTATCAACTCGTCAGGATCTACGCCAAACACAACTCTGTGAATTGGCTCAAACTCAAGTGCATCGTCATGGATATTCTCAAGCTCACAGAGTGCAAATCTTGCAGGATGTGTTGCCCTCTCCTCGGGTGAGAGTGTCTTTTTGAGGTTTTCCCAACAGGTTTTTGCAGTAGCAAGCGAATGGTTTCCGTCACCCACGGCATATGTCAGAGGTGATTTATCAGTAATGCCGTAGCGGGTTTCGAACTCTGACTTTTTCGAGAGAGTGTCGAGCTTTTCAATTATGCCGTCTGCAATATTATCAGGCATAAGATAACCTCTTAAGTGTCCGCCGCCCTGCATCAGTTCAAAATCATAGATTTTTTCGAATGTGTCCTTTTTGCCCGAGAGGCTTTCTATAATATCACGCTTTTCATCATCAATCAGAATCATAACATGCGGAAGCTCGATTGGTGCATTCTCACGGATTTTAACTCGTGGCGGAATACGTTCCAAGACTGTACCCTCGGTTGCTCTCACCTGCGAGCCCGAGCCAACAGAAAAATCGTACTCGTCAAGGTCGATAGCACCAACTATTCCCTTTCTCACCTTTTTACCGTCAATCTCACGCTCGACATAGATAAGGCTTTCTTTATACTCTTCAAAAATTCCTGCCTCTATATATTCAGCCATGGTCTTGTTGATTTTCTCGATTCGTGAATCACCCTCCGAGAGATACACCTCCGGGAATGTGATTTTCAGAGTTGACGGGCTATCCCCTACTATTTCCTCAACCTGATGCCAATAGTCAGGTTCGGAGGTGTACTGGTCGCACGCAACAACGCTCCATTTTTCGTGTTCAACACCCTTTGGTATCAGAATGTCAGCTTTCTTAAATGCGTTCATTTATTTCAGTCCTTTCTTGTTATATCCGCAACCGTTGCATTGGTTGTGGCTATTAGTTCTTTCCTATTTATAATAAGTGTGCATCCGCAGATTCCTGCACTGATTGCAATTTTATCAAAACCCTCGCAGGATGCGTCGATATAGGTCGGGTATTTCTTTTTCATACCAATCGGCGAAACTCCGCCACGGATATAGCCCGTAAGCGCTAAAAGGTCTTTTACGTGTATCATCTCGACCTTCTTTTCGCCCATAGCCTGTGCCGCCTTTTTCAGGTCGAGCTCACAGTTTACAGGTATACAGGCAACATACACCCCGGCTTTGTCGCTTTTTAAAACAAGTGTTTTATAGGACATCTCGGGCGAGATGCCTGTCTTTTCAGAAATCTTCATGCCGAAGTTTTCCTCGACAGTTCCGTCGGTTTCGTATTCGATTGCATCGTATTTTATGCTCTCTTTATCGAGCATTCGCATAGCGTTGGTAACAATCGGATTTTTCTTTGCCATAATCTACTCCTTATTTCAGCTCGACAACCGTTATGCCGTCCTCGCCCTCGCCGAATGTGCCGAGTCGGTAGGATTTTACATATCGGTGTTTTTTGAGCATCTCGTGTATGCCTTTTCTCAAGACTCCCGTTCCCTTGCCGTGGATTACCGTAACAGGCGAAATTCCTGCAAGGTAGCAATCGTCGAGGAATTTTCCGACATTGCCGAGTGCTTCGTCAAGTGTTTCGCCACGGACATCGACCTGGGTTGTGGCGTCCTTGGTTTTTGATACAAATACCGAGCTTGATTTGACATACTTATCGGCAAGCTCTTTTGAGGTCTTGTCGCTCACCAGGGTCAGGTTTGTGATATGGACATCCATATTGATTATACCTGCCTGAACACGAACCATTCCATTTTTATCAGGCAGTCGCATTACGCTTGCCTCCTGGTCCATATCGTCAATCTTTACTGTATCACCGATTTTAAGGTTCTTGATTTCCTTTCGGAAAATCTGTTTAGGCTTCGCCGCCTTCGCCATCTGTGAGTCGAGTGTGTCCTCTCGCTTTTTTAGTTTTTCCCGGGCATCGGCAACCTTTTTGTCTGTTGCTTTTTCGGCGTGCTTTTTGAGTTTTTCAAGCTCTTTTATTATTTCGTTTGCCTCCTCACGAGCCTCCATTACAATAATCTTGGCCTCTCTGCGGGCATCCTCCATAACCTTTGCTTTCTTTTCCTTCAAGTTCTTTCTCTCTCGGTCGACCTCGGTACGGAGTGCTTTGATTTCCTTTTTGAGTCTTAGGGCATATTCACGGTCGGACTGTGCTCTGACTCTACTCTCCTCAAGGTCGGTTAAGACATCTTCAAACTTGACATTTTCATCCGATAAGAGTTCACCTGCACGCTCAATTACTGCCTCGTGAAGTCCGAGTCGTCTCGAAATCGCAAACGCATTTGATTTGCCCGGTATGCCAATTAAAAGCTTATAGGTAGGCTTTAGCGATTCAACATTAAATTCGCAGGATGCGTTTTCGATTCTCTCGGTTGTGAGCGCGAAGAGCTTCAGTTCGCTATAGTGAGTGGTCGCAACAGTTTTTGCACCCATTGCACGAAGGTGCTCGAGTATCGAAATCGCAAGTGCCGCACCCTCGGTCGGGTCGGTACCGGCACCAAGTTCGTCGAATAATGCAAGTGAGTTTTCGTCAACTTTATTCAGGATTTCTACTATATTCACCATATGCGACGAGAAGGTCGAGAGGCTCTGCTCTATGCTCTGCTCATCACCAATATCTGCAAATATCTTCGAAAACACCGCCGCACGGCTTCCGTCACGGCACGGGAGATGCAAACCTGATGCCGCCATAACCGAGAAGAGTCCGATAGTCTTTAAGGTTACTGTTTTACCGCCTGTGTTCGGGCCTGTGATAACGAGTGTATCAAACTCACCGCCGAGTGCGATATCGTTTGCAACAACAGTCTCTTTCGGGATAAGCGGATGGCGTGCCGATATGAACTCGATTATGCCGTCATCGTTGAGCTTTGGCTCTGTGCCGTTATAGTCGAGCGAAAGCTTACCTTTTGCGAATATGAAATCGAGTTTATTTATAAGTATATAGTCGGTTTTTAAATCCTCGCCAATCTCTGCCACTGCTGCCGAGAGCTCGGATAAAATCCTCTGGATTTCCTGTTCTTCTTTGTTTTGCAGGTCTCGGATTTCGTTGTTCATATTGACAATCGCCATCGGCTCAATAAACAGAGTTGAGCCACTCGACGACGTGTCATGGATAATGCCCGAGACCTCCGAGCGGTACTCTGCCTTTACCGGGATAACATATCTGTCGGCACGCATTGTAACAAGCGAATCCTGTAAGAATTTCTTGTAGTGCTCGGAATGTATCATCTTGTTTAAGTTCTCACGGATGTTTGCATTTAACGACTTTTGCTTACGTCTGATTGATGCAAGTTCTGCTGATGCTGAGTCAGCTATCTCGTTTTCCGAGAGGATTGCGGTATTTATCTTGTCCTCCACTTCTTTGTGGGTTATGAGTCCCGACTTTATTCCTGCTAAAATCTTGGCATCCTCACCCACATCGTCTAGGTATGTCCGCATTTTACGGGAAACATAGAGAACTCTTGAAATCTCCATCAGGTCCTTGGGGTTCAGCACGCCGCCGATATCAGCCCGCTTAATGCTTCCTGTTATATTTGCAACCGAGAGATTGACGCTCGGGTTTCCACGTCGCAAAAGTGCAGAAACCGCCTCGGTGGTTTCCTGTTGCAAGGCTTGTGCTTCTTTTGCCAACTTTGCCGGTTCGAGTGCAAAAATCATCTCTGATACCGCATCCGAGCTTGTATAGGTCGCCAGTTTATTTAAAATTTTATCAAATTCCAAAACTTTAAAAGCTTTTTTCATTATCTCACCTTTTGAAAAATATTAGTTACATTCTATTATACCAAAAATTTTACAAAAACGCAATACGGTAGTAAAAAAAGAGCGGAAATTCCGCTCTTTTATCTCATAACCTTCTTATTATCCAAACGCCGTTTTACATAGATATACATCAACGAATGCATTAAAAACGTGCCAATCCACGAAACCGGATAGGATATGAAAAGTGTCTGGAAAGTATGAGAATATTCAAACACCGTCAAAACCCAGAGTATTCTGATTCCGCAAACACCCACAATCGAAATAATCATTGCACCAAATGCGTTCCCAAGTCCTCGGAGGGCACCGCTCATAACACTCATAAGGCCGCATAGTCCGTATGTACCGCCAACAATTGATAATCGAATTATTCCCATCTTGATTGCCTCAAAATCACCCGGTGCATAAATCCCAATCAGTTTTTCTCCTACCGCAAATGTAACGAATGCCTCTATTCCCCAAACTATCAAAATGTCTAATAGGCAATATGCTACAATCTTGTTTATTCTCTTATATTTTTTTGCACCAGCATTCTGACTGACAAAATTCAACGAGGCATGGCTAAATGCCTCCAGGGCAGAATAATAGAAATTTCCAATGTTTGCAGATGCCGCACTACCCGCAATTGCTGCAGCATTAAAACTATTGACACCCGACTGCACCAATACATTAGAAAGCGAGAAAACAACGCTTTGTATTCCCGCCGGAATACCTACTCTTATAATTTCAACAAACTGTTTTTTATAAATTTTTAATTTATTAAAAATCAATTTCGTACTGTTTTCCTCTTTTGCAAGAATCGCAATTATACATACAGCATTTATCACCTGCGCTACCACAGTAGCCAGTGCAACTCCGTCTGCCTGCATACCAAGCTTTATAACAAAGAAAAGATTTAAAAGAACATTCACTATACCCGATATGGTAACAATCATAAGAGGTCTTTTAGTGTCACCGTTTGCCCTCAATATTGCTGAGCCAAAGTTATATATCAATGCTGCAAGCTTTCCGGAAAAAGTTATTTGCATATAAATCTTTGCCTGTGGCATAACATCAGGCGGAACATCGATAAGCTCTAAAAAGAATTCCGCAAAAACAACACCCACAACCGAAATCAGCGTACCACATATAAAACACATTACCATTGCAGTATGTACAGTCTCGTGAACTGCCTTTTCATTTTTTGCACCGAGTGCCCGTCCAACAGCCACGCTTACACCTGTTGCCAATCCAACAATGAAATTGATCATCAGAGAAGTAAGGGAGCCTGTCGTTCCAACACCCGCCAGTGCCTCTCTGCCTGCATATCTTCCGACCACGATAACATCTGCTGCATTATAAAGATGCTGAATAATTGCTGTCAGCATAAATGGAAACGCAAATTTCCATATATTTGCAAATAGCGGACCCGAACACATATCAATATTTTTTGTTTTTAATGACATTTTTCTCGCCCCCATTTACACATTATATACTGTTATAGATATTTGTAAATGGAATAAATAGAATAATATGGATTTTTCCGAACTAAATTACTGATTTATATTGAATTCTTTTTTTCATTATGATAATATATTTAAAAGATTTCACTAACGGGCGGTATTTTAAAATGATTGGCAATATAGAAAATTTAAAACTAAACGGTGTTTATCAAGGCACCGCGAGCACTGCAACAAAGCAACGAACAAGAACCACTCACATTTTCACATTCAGGCAAAGCGGTACTGCGAACTATCATTTCGCCGAAAAAACGTTAACCGTAAACGAGGGTGAAGTGATTTTTATACCCATCGGCGAAACCTATCACATTACATTCGATACAAATGAAAAGACAAGATATTTCTCTATCGTCTTCACCGCAGATATAAAAAATCCAAAGCCCGAGGTCTTCTCTTTTTTTGACTTTTACGAGAAAGAATATATGTTAATCCACTACAAAAATTTATGGGACATAGGAACCGAATCGGAACATTACAAATGCTATTCGATTTTTTACAGTTTTCTGGCATATATCGCAAATATCGAAAACCAGAGCTATTCTGCAAAGAAAAAGTTTGAGATCATAAAACCCGCAACCGATTATCTCAATAAACACATTTTTGACACCTCGCTAAAAGCTGACAAATTACATCTTCTATGCGGCATATCCGATACATATTTTCGAAAGATATTCGAATCTCGTTTTGGTACAAGCCCTCAAAAATACATTATCGGGAAACGGCTCTCGCAAGCAGAAGCCATCATTGATAGTGGGAACTTTGATACTATAGCAGATGTTGCCCGTTCGGTCGGGTACACCGATCCTCTATATTTCAGCCGGGCATTCACAAGACGATTCGGTATTTCTCCTTCCAGGCTCAACAAAACAATAGAAAAGCTGTGATTTTCATCACAGCTTTTTAGTTATAGAACTATCTCGTCAATTCTCTTTAGTTCATCTTTTGTAAATTCGGTGTTCTCAAGCATTTTTATGTTTTCTGTTATCTGTTCGGGCTTTGATGCACCAATCAGCACGCTTGTAATTCCCTTTTTACTGTACACCCACGAAAGTGCCATCTGGGCAAGCGACTGACCTCTTCCTCTTGCAATCACATCAAGTGCCTTAATCTTATCCATCATCTCGGGAGAAACAGAGCTTTCTTTTAAAAATCTTCCGTCGGTTTTAACACGGCTGTCATCAGGTATTCCGTCAAGATATCGGCCTGATAAGAGTCCCTGTGCAAGTGGGCTGAAGATTATCATTCCCTTTTTCTCTGCTATTGCCGCATCTAAAATCCCATTTTTCTCTATGGTTCTATCCAAAATCGAGTATCTGTTCTGGTTTATAATAAACGGACAATGCAGACTCTCTAAAATTTCCGTCGCCTTTTTCATAGTCTTTCCGTCATAATTCGAAAGTCCGACATACAAAGCCTTACCGCTTTTTACAATCTGGTCGAGTGCCCACATTGTCTCATAAAGTGGCGTATCAGGGTCCATTCTGTGATGATAGAAGATATCGACATAGTCAACGCCAAGTCGCTTCAGGCTCTGGTCAATGCTCGAGATAAGGTATTTTCGGCTGCCAAAATCCCCGTACGGGCCCGGCCACATATAATAGCCGGCTTTGGTGCTGATTACCATTTCGTCACGGTATGCTTTCATCTCAGCATTCAGGATTTTGCCGAAATTCGTCTCGGCACTTCCCTCCTCCGGGCCATAGTTATTTGCAATATCAAAGTGTGTTATGCCGTTATCAAATGCGGTAAAACACATTTTCCGCATATTATCAAAGCTTGAAATGTTACCAAAATTATGCCACAAACCAAGTGACACCGCCGGAAGCTTCAGTCCGCTCTCGCCTGAATTTCTGTACTCGATTTTTTCATATCTTTCTTTCGCTGCAACATATTCCATAACTTTCATTCCTTTCTTATAATTTTCGAAATACGGCCGTACTCGTTAGTGAGCACAGTATCTACACCCATTGCCAAAAACTTTTCTGCCTCGGTCTCATCGTCCGACCAGAAAACATTACAGCGGATACCGTGTTCGTGTGCCTTTTTTATCATTTCTTCATTAAAATACGGCTTATATAACTGAACCTTCTCGCATCCGAGTTCAATAGCACGGTCAACTATCTCCCACGGTCTTTCCTTTAAATGTCCGACACATACCGGAATATCGCTTGCATATTTCTTGAACTGCTTTATCATAATGTCGGTCTCAAGCATCAGGTAAACGTGCTTTCCAGCCCGGTATTTTCTGATAAGTGATATGATTTTCTCCATTACATCAGCAGGGTATTCCTCGGTGTAAGATAAAGGCTTGATGTGGATGTTCATTATAACCTGATTCGAAAACTTTTTGAGGATTTCTTCAAATCTCACAATTCGGAGTCCCTTGAAGCTCTCACCAAACTTTATCCCGAAATCAACATCCGAAAGTTCTTCCAGAGTATAGTCTGTAACAAGACCTGTGCCTGTGCTGATTCTCTCTAAACCTCTGTCGTGGCAGGATACAATCTCCCCGTCTTTTGTCGGCCACAAATCAAACTCAATCTCATCTGCACCCATAGCAACCGCCGCACCGAACGCCGGCATACTGTTTTCAGGCGCAACAGCCGAAAACCCTCTGTGGGCACAAACTCTTGGGTATGAAAGTGACTTGTCATCCTTTATAATAAAGCTTCCTGCCGGGCGATACTGCCAGGGTTTTCTTCCGTATTCGATATAATGATAATGTGAAGCATCGGGATTTCCGAACCCTGCCGGCTTATAATACTTATCCTTCGGGTCAAACTCAACCGTTTCCATACCAAATCTGCCCTTCATATTCGCCAGAACCTTTCCGTAAGGCGACACTACCATACTCGCACCGCAGATCTCGGAATCCTCCGAAAAACTTACCGACGAGCGGATTACATAGGCATTGGTGTTATAGGCAAGAAATCTGCACATTGTCTCGATTGCATCGTGACTGTCACTTCTTTGCAAGGAACAGCCTATGATTATATCGACATCCTCGAGTGCGATATTCGAAAAAGCCTCATAAAAATAGAAATCATAACAGGTTAAAAATCCGTAGCGGAGTCCGTCTATTTCAATAACATACGGTTCGGAAAACTCGAATGTATAATCAGAGTCAAGCTCTAAAACCTCAAGTTCGAGCGGCGGCAGATGCTTTTTGAAGTATTGTCCGACAAGCTCGCCCTTTTGATTGTAGGCATACGTTGTATTCCTGTAATTGCCGCCTATATCATAAAGTGCATTCACAAACACAATTGCACTGCATCGCTTTGCAGTTTCGATGCACTTATCCAAAAGCTCGGTTATGTACTTTTTATGATAGTAAAAGGTTTCCTCTTTAGTCGATGTCGCGCAGGGCACGTCGCTATATTCAGGAAGAACTATTATGTCGATAGTCTCATCACAGTTATCTAACATTCTGAGTTTATATTGAAAATACTCATCAGAATATGATAAATCTCTTGAGTATGGCGGTTGAATAATACATGCTTTCATAGTAATTTCTCCTATATAAATTTAATCTGTCAGGTTCTGTATTCAGGCACATGCACCACATGCACAATATGCTTGCGTTTTGTATTTTCGAATGTAGAAGTAGTAATTCTTAAAAAGGCAAAAATCATTTATCGACCGGCAAGCTCAGGAATGACTTTTGCAAATACACAGTATTGTGTGCAACTTTTGCCGTTGTTTGTTCACTATACAATCCTTTTTGATTGGTATGGCGTACATAGTGTTCATTGTCGGCAGAAGAAATATCAACCCTTAAACGCTCACCTTTTTTAATTAAAAAGGCATGTTCATCAAACTCAAAATCGAGTTCGGCAACAGTAGCTGGTTTATAATCACCAAGTTGATAACACAAAGAGGTTATATCATCCCTTAAACCGTAATCTCCCCGCTCTTTTTCAATGCTGATGCGAATATAAAAACAGGTATCCTCGCAATCTGATTTTACTGTGAGTTTTGCAGACATTTTCCCCTTTACGAAAACATCCTCTTCAAACGGTTCGGTATAAACGGATATAATATCATGGCGCGAATTCGGCTTGTCCTGAAAAACGGTTCCACCAAACGCCCTTGACAAACCACCTTTAAACTTTGGTGCATCATAGGGATTATAAACATACGAAACCTCATTATTACCCAATTTGATTTCTGCGGTATAATCTGATGTGAAAAATCCATCCGTTTTCCACTCGTTTTCAAATAAATTGTAGTAAGTTATTTTTCCTGTATCAAAAGGACATTTTGCAGTCTTTTTGCGAACATAATCAAACCACTCTATTTCGTACAAATCGCCAAACTTTTCCGTTCGTTTCCCTTCCCGAAACACTATTGAATTTTCGGCATCATAACCATCACTATGATTATACGGCGAGACAACAAGTGCAGACATATTTCTGCTGTCTTCACTCATGTTTTTCCACATATCAAAAATTCCACCGGTATAAATATCATAAAACCCGGTTGTAAACAAAACAGGGAATTTTACATTATTTGTTGCATTTCTGGCATCATTTCCGCCAAATCTTGTGTTCCAGAATTCATGGTCACGATTTGGAGCTTTAAGCATTTCATCAAAATCTTCTGCCGGCTCACCGAAAACTGTCTTTGTAAAATCTTTCATAGGAAGAATATCAAAAGAACCTGTTGTATAATTCTTTTTTATGTGTGATTTTGCTTTATACATTCCCACATACCAAGAGCCATGTAGAGCTTTTTTTAAAAATCCGTTGCGGTAACAAATGTTGTATCTTTCACTATCCTGAATCCCAAAGATTGCTCCTTTGATATCTTCAGCAAAAGGTGCAGTAGCATAATGAACAGAGGTAAGATAACTTCCACCTTTAAGGAATAATTCTCCGTTATAAAAGCTCTGTTTTCTCACCCATTCCTGCAAGCCAAGTCCATCTTCCCTTTCGTTTATATAGGGAATACAGTCACCTTCGCTTTTGCCTCTTCCTCTGCAATGCTGGATAACAACTGCATAACCTCTTTTCAACCATTCTTTATTCTCATTTAAGTATGCTATTGCAATATTTTCTTCTTTTTCATTCTCATATTTATCAACATAGGGAGAGCGGATAATAACAGTTGGAAACTTATCCATTGAGTTAGGCAATAAAATCACAGTAAACAATTTTACATTGTCTGATTCTATATATTTATAATCTGCTACATACTTTATCATAATACTCTTCCTTTCGTTTTAATATCTCTCGAAATGATTCTTACTCATGTCAAGACTGTAAGAATGGATTTTCTCGCTCCCGATAGTATATGTAAATATTTATTATCGTCAAACTAATCTTTTAAATTGTATGGACTTGACACAAGTAAAAATAAACCATAATGACATTCAGGCTTTATATTCCAACATATATATCTGATTTGGAAACTTCACTTAACAAAACTTTCTTTGTCACTCTTTGTCCTAATTCTTCATCATTTTCCAACGCATTAGAATATTCAACATCGTAGCAGACAAACCATTCATCATTTTCTTTGCGAATGTCAATTTCAATATCTAGTTCCGAAACATGCCACCAATTTGTTTCAAAACAAATTATGGACAAGTCCACATTTCCATAATCAATAAACCTATCGTCTTTTGTTAATTCGTATAGTTTTTCATCACTTATAACAAAACCAATTTTATAT
>JAZPZI010000023.1:0-26208 GCA_045544615.1 Clostridia bacterium | reverse complement strand
ATTCTTCAACAGGTGCTTCTTCTGTAGCTTCTTCTGCAGGAGCTGCTGCTTCTTCAGCAGGAGCTTCTTCAGCTACCGGTGCCTCTGCAACTTCTGCTGCAGGTGCTTCTTCTACAGGTGCAGCTTCCTCAGCAACAGGAGCTTCTTCTACTGGAGCTTCCTCTGCCGGTGCAGCTTCGCCTGCCTTCTTTGCGATAAGATCAGCAATTTCTACGCCGCCTTCAGCGATTGTGCTAAGCAATCTTGCCAAACCAGAGATAGGAGAATTCAAGCTTCCCATCATCTTTGCAATCAATGTTTCCTTGTTTGGTGTCTTTGCAAGCTTTGTGATCTCGTCAATTGACAATACTTTGCCATCCATGAAGCCTGATTTGATTTCAAACTTCTCATTTTCCTTTGCAAAATCTGAAATAACCTTTGCTGGTGCAACGGCATCTTCTGAAATTGCAAGAGCTGTAGGTCCGTGAAGGATTTCATCCAAATCATCAAGACCGATTTCCTTTGCTGCTAAACGAAGTAATGTGTTCTTTACAACGAAATACTTAACACCAGCTGCTCTCAAATCGTTTCTGAGCTTTGTGTCTTCTTCAACAGTAAGACCTCTGTAGTCTACCAACACACCTGTAGTAGCACCCTTCAAAGCTTCGATGATTTCAGCAACCTGTGCTTTCTTCGCTTCTAAGATTTTCTCACTTGGCATTTAACATTTCACCTCCTGTTAGAATGTATGCCTCCAAAAAAATGAAGGCTCTTTGCCGTAGACACGCAAAGAGCCAATTAGTATCATACTAAATAACACCTCGGCAGGGCTTACCTTTGTGCCTGCTGTCTACGGATCATATTAACATATGGATTATACCATAAGTAATATTCAGTTGTCAATAGTTTTTTATAAAAATTATCAGCCTGAGATTTTAGCGCTGTTAATCTTTATTCCAGGTCCCATTGTTGAGCCAACAACTACGCTCTTCAAGTACTGACCCTTTGCAGCTGATGGCTTAGCCTTAACGATAGCGCCCATCAAAGCGTTAAAGTTTTCTGTAAGCTTTTCAGCACCGAATGATACCTTACCGATTGGGCAGTGGATGATGTTTGTCTTGTCCAATCTGTATTCAATCTTACCTGACTTGATTTCAGCAACTGCCTTAGCAACGTCCATTGTTACTGTGCCAGCCTTTGGTGATGGCATCAAGCCCTTAGGGCCCAAAACCTTACCCAAACGACCAACAAGACCCATCATATCCGGTGTTGCAACAACAACATCGAAGTCGAACCAGTTTTCTGACTGAATCTTTGTAACCAATTCCATTTCACCAACATAATCAGCGCCTGCGTTCTGAGCTTCTTCAGCCTTTTCACCCTTAGCGAAAACCAAAACCTTAGCGGTCTTACCTGTTCCGTGAGGTAATACGATAGCGCCTCTTACCTGCTGGTCAGCGTGTCTTGAGTCAACACCCAACTTAACGTGAATTTCAACTGTCTCATCAAACTTAGCCTTTGCAGTCTTAACAGCCAAATCAAGAGCTTCTGCAGCGTCGTACTGCTTTGATTTATCAATAAGCTTTACGCTTTCCTGATACTTTTTTCCTCTAAACATAATTTTTCCTCCTTATGTGGTCAATCAAGGTTTTTTACCTCTCCCACTGAATTCATTGCTGTTATAGATTAGTCTTCTACAACTATACCCATACTTCTTGCAGTACCTGCAATCATGCTCATTGCAGCTTCAATGCTTGCAGCATTCAAGTCAGGCATCTTCTGCTCAGCGATAGCCTGAACATCAGCCTTGCTGATTGTAGCTACCTTTGTTTTGTTAGGAACACCTGAACCGCTGTTGATCTTACATGCCTTTTTGAGCAATACTGCAGCTGGTGGTGTCTTTGTAACAAAAGAGAATGTACGGTCTGCATAAACTGTAATTACTACAGGAATGATAAGACCAGCATCTTTTGCTGTTTTTTCGTTAAATTCCTTGGTAAACTGCATGATATTAACACCATGCTGACCCAATGCCGGACCTACCGGTGGTGCCGGTGTTGCTTTGCCGGCCGGAATTTGTAATTTGATGTAACCTGCGACTTTCTGTGCCATAATATGGCCACCTCCTTAAAATTTGCGGATAAACTTCCGCTTGTGGTAATTAGCGGACCTTTTCGGTCCTCCCACTGTCACCAGAGGGATATATATAAACATTTTAGTTTATATCTTATAATAATTTGGAAATCTGGTTGTAGTTAACCTCAACCCTTGTTTCCTTACCGAACATAGATGCCTTGACAAATACCTTTCTTGCTCCGACATCCACGCTCTCAACAGTACCCGAAAATCCTTCAAGCGGACCGGATTTAATGCTAACGTGATCTCCCACACTGACATCCATATCAGCCATGCGGACTTTTTCAACACCCATCTTTTCCACTTCTTCATCAGAAAGAGGAACTGGCTTTGAGCCGGGGCCTACAAATCCTGTAACGCCACGGGTATTTCTTACGATGAACCATGTTTCATCGTTCATTACCATTTTGATAACCACATAGCCGGGGAAAACCTTACGCTTTACTATCTTTTCTACTCCGTTCTTTTCCTCAACGACATCCTCAAGCGGTACTTCAACTGCCTGAATCAAATCGCTGATGCCACGATTTTCTACCGATTTTTCGATATTAGCCTTCACTTTGTTTTCGTAGCCGGAGTATGTATGAACAACATACCATTTTGCCATTTCAGCCATAAAAACTCCCCTTCTTTATAAATCAAAGTGAATTTGTAAGCAAGCTAAACAAACCGCGGAATCCAAAGTCTAAAACTGCAAGAATTACGCATACGATAGCGATAAAAACCAAAATTACAAAGGTGTTATGAATCAACTGCTTCTTGCTTGGCCATGTTACCTTTTTGAGTTCAGCTTTGGTTTCTTTGAAGAATCTGATTATTCCGCCCTTTTTAGCGGGAACATTCTTTTCAGCCATTTTAAATACTCCTTATAAATTATTTGGTTTCCTTGTGCATTGTGTGCTTTCTGCAGAATCTGCAGTACTTGTTCATTTCCAATCTGTCTGGATCGTTCTTCTTGTTCTTCATTGTGTTATAGTTTCTCTGTTTGCACTCTGAGCAAGCCAATGTAATCTTTACTCTCATCTTTTGACACCTCCGTTTTAATACATATCAAATCTGTTTGATGACCCATTTTTTTGCAACACAAAAAAAAGAAGTCACCCTTCTGGGAACTATTATAACATCATCATACTAATAAGTCAAGCATTTTTTTAAAATTTTTCTCCGGCAGGGAAAAATTTTCCCCACCGGATATTTTATGCTTATTCAGCAACCTCTTCTGCTGATACAGAATTGTTTTCCATTGCAGCAAGTTTGCCTTCGAGCTCTGCAATTTTTTGCTCATAGCCCTGGATTCTTTCATCGAGTGCCTCAATTTCTGCCTTGAGCTCTGCAACCTCAACCTTCAACGCTACATTGTCCGATACCGTTTCAGGATTCGTTTTGGTCTCTGCTATTTCCTGCGGCGGATTTATCACCGACCAGACAAACAGAATAAGAATAACCAGGATGATCACACCAAGAAGTGCTCTGAAAATCGGCTTGTATACCTTTTCTCTTCTTACCTTCCTGAATGTATCCTTTACCACCTTCTGCTGGCTGTCTTCGTATCTTCTGCTCATTTTGTCCGAATGGTGTGAGCCGTGATGCGAGCTGTGATGTCTGTGTCTGTGCTTTTTAACTTCATCATCAGCAGGAATATTTTCCTTTTCTATATCAATATTATCTGACATAATACCACCCTCCGATTATAATTCTAACACAGTATCGGTAAAAAATAAATACAAATATTTGTTTTTTACTTTCTTTTTTGTAATTTTCTCTATAGAGTCAGCATAAAGTTCAAGCTGAATTGTATATTTTTCCTTTATTTCCGATATATCCTCATAATAATCCGACTTGTAATCAACCAGAACTATTCCGTCGTCCTCCTCGAAATAGCAGTCGATTATACCCTGCAGGATTACCTCCTCATCCTCGGGGAAAGACTCGTCAACCATCTTTGCAGAAATTGCAGTCTCAAATACCTGCTCACGGAAGAGTTTTTTGCTGTTTCTCATTCTCGTTGCAAGCTCGCTTTCATAAAACCTTACTATAATTTCTGCATTGACCGCATAGGCTTCTTCCGGAGTCAACTCTCCTGCATCAACGAGCGAGTGTATGAACTCATCAACATACGCCTTGTCCATCACATCGGCAAAAGGTATAGTCTGCATTATATAATGGATAACCGTTCCACGCGCAGCGCCCTTTACCTCGGTATCTGCCTTCATAAAATCAGGCAAAGGCACAAGCGCCGTTACACCTTTTTTGCCCTTCAACTCGGAAACCGAAACCTTTGACGGTATATCGGCAGACCCGTCATAGGGGTACTGATATTTCAAAAGCTTGTCGAGGTCGATACTTCTGCTTTCTTCTTCGAAAGCCTCAACCTCCTCTGCAAAGCCTTCTGAAAGCTCTGCTCCGTACTCGACAGCACTGACCTTCCAGTTATGCGGATTATGAAGAGCCGCAGGCCCAATCCAGTCCGCAAAGCATCTGCAGGCAAGAATATCCGAATCGGACATCTCGTCCATTTCCTGCCAGGCATCTATCTTTGCTCCTATTCCGCCCTCGTCCTTTTTATTTCTTCCGCTGACAGTTGCCGTAACAATCAGCTTTTCCTTTGCACGGGTCAGGGCAACGTAGAGCTTTCTTATCTCCTCTGCGATGCTTTCACGGCATATCGCCGCCGACACCACCTTTTTCGATACCGTCGGGAGCTTTATGCCTCTTTCATAATCAACATAATCAAGCCCGAAACCCCAGTCCTTATGAAGAATCACATTTCCCGAGGTATCACGCATATTAAATCCCTTTCCTGCTCCTGCCATAAAAACTACCGGGAACTCGAGACCTTTACTTGCGTGTATCGTCATAATCCTCACGACATCGTGGTTTTCGGTAACCATCTGTGCCGTTGCAAGATCCTCGCTCTTTTTCTTCAGGAGTCCCACATACCGCACAAAATTGAAGAGTCCCTTATAACCCGAGTTTTCGTACTTCTTCGCACGCTCAAACAAGAGTCGGAGATTCGCCTGTGCTTCCTCTCTGCCATAGAGTGCACCGACAAAGCCGTATATCTCTGTTTCCTCATACAAGGTCCACAAAAGCTTGTCGCTCGGCATATACCTTGCATAATCACGCCATCTTGTGAGCTTATTTATAAACTCCTTCGTCTTTTTCGCACTTTCTGTTGTTTCCTCATCACTCAACTCGCCCGAGTCGAGCTTTTTTACAAGCTCCCTCATCGCCGAGAAGATGTATCCGTCTTTTGATAGGCGGATATTTACAAGGTCGTCGTCGGAAAATCCGCCAATCGGCGAACGCAGAACACCCAGAAGCGGTATATCCTGATACGGATTTTCTATTATCTTCAGAAGTGCCATCACAAGCTTTACTTCGTTTCGCTCGAAGTATCCGTCATTTTTGGCATAGCAGGCAATCCCCGCCTTTGCAAGCTCGTCTACATATATATCCGCAACACCTTTATATGATGACATAAGGATTGTTATGTCCTTATTCTTGAGCTCACGGTAGACGGTCTGCATCTCCTTTTTGACCGAGCCGGTATCGGGGTCACGCACCTGAACAAGCTCACGGTCACGCACAAGAAAGCCTTCCTCACGAAGCTTCTGGATACGCCCTGCAATCGCACGAGCCTCAAGTGTTACCTTGTCTATAATAAGCTCGCTTGAGCACCACTTTTCTTCGATGACTATAAATTCCGAACGGTATTCGGTATTCCTCTGCTCATAACTCTCGTCGCCGACATTCAGCCTCTGGTCATCATCATAGTCAATACCGCCCGCCTTTTCGGTCATAATCAGCCCGAATATATCGTTGATACTATCCAGAACCTCTTTTCTGCTTCGGAAGTTTTTGGAAAGTACGATTTTTCTGTTCTCGGCATGCTCGTCCTTTTTATAGCTGTCGCTCTTTTCCTTAAATATAGACGGGTCACTGCTTCTGAAACGGTAGATGCTCTGTTTCATATCGCCAACCATGAAAATGTTATCACCCGTCGAGATTTTTTTGAAAATCTCCTCCTGCAGACGGTTGGTGTCCTGATACTCGTCCATCAGGATTTCTTCATATTTATTCTTGTATTCTCTCTGCACATCAGGGAACTCCGAAAAAAGTCTCAAAGCAGAATGCTCAAGGTCAGAAAATTCCACCGTATTCTTTTTGAGCTTCATTTCCGAATAGATTTCGTCAAATCTGTTTGTAATCTCAACCAGAGCCTTTGCAATCGGGTAGAGTGTCCCGGATAAAACCTCCGAGACATTCTCACGCTCCATACCCATTTCCTGCTTTGCCAAAAGGGCATAGTCCTTTGCATGAGTTCTCAACTCCTTAACCTGCTCCTTTTGGTCCTTATCGGTTACCTGATAAGCCTTGTCAACAAAAAGTGCCTTCTGGTTCAAGGTAATATACGGCTCGGAGAGTAGCAAAAATCTCTCGTCCCAGTCCGCAACGAGTGCTTTTTTCATACGCAAATACTCGGTGTGTACCGCAGTATAGTACGTTCCCCATGCAAGATAGAGCGGATTTTCCGCAAGCGGCGGCATCTGCTCCATAGCATCCTCGATACCGTCAAACTCATCTTCAACCTGCCCGATCATTACCTCCATTGCCTCGGTAAGCTTTTCCAAAGCTTTCCTTATATATATGTCACTCTGCTCCGATGCACTCGAGAGCCAGAAATCGAGATTGTCTTCCGAGAAGCTCTCGGCTTTTTTAAAAAGCCACGCCTTCGGGTCGGGGAATGCTCTTGTGAAATTATATATCTGCTTAATCTTTTCGGCTACCGCTGCATCGTCTCTGCCATCGGTGTAGCTTGAAAGCAGCTCAAAAAAACCCTCGTTCTTTTCCTCATAGAGTTGCTCAAAAAGTTCCTCCATAGCATCCGCTTTTAAAAGCTCAAGCTCGCCCGAGTCCATAATCGTAAAATCAGGGTCAATATTCAGAAGGTGGAAGTGGTTTCTTACCGCCTTCAAGCAGAAGGCATCGATTGTGGTGATGTCGGAAAACGGAAGCAACGAAATCTGGCGTTTTATGAACTTCTGCTTTTTGTAGTCGTGATCCACAATCGCCTTTTGGAGGCATTCGCCTAACGCTGCGGCAATTCTCTCCTGCATCTCTGCTGCCGCCGCATTCGTAAAGGTTACAACCAAAAGCTTGTCTATGCTTATCGGCTCGCTGTCGTCATCTGGCATAAGCTTTTTTATGATACGCTCAACCAAAACCGCAGTCTTTCCCGAGCCTGCCGCCGCATTTACAAGGATATTTCCACGCTTTGTCTTTTCATCGTTTATCCATTTCGCAAAAATCGCCTGCTCCTGCTCGGGTGTCCAGTTTCTTTTGCTCATCTTCCCACCTCCTTCTTCATATGCTCCATAGCCGCATCCTTATCACGTATAAGGTCACGGGATTTATCAAAGCTTTCGTTATAGAGGCATACCTCGGAGAATGCACACATTCCGCAGGCAAGGTCATCCCCATCACAGTATGGATTGATTCTTGCAACACCCGAGAAAATCTCACCGTCTATCTCGATAACCGATTTTTTTACATAATCACACAG
This sequence comes from Clostridia bacterium, assembly GCA_045544615.1. Lineage (GTDB taxonomy): Bacteria > Bacillota > Clostridia > UBA1381 > UBA1381 > CAKSFT01. Next base: position 18,527 of record JAZPZI010000023.1, on the reverse strand, counting down.
CACATCAAAAGCATAGGAAGATGTGACCTGTGAACCTGAAGTCGGCGTTCCGTCAACCTTTAAGTCAACTCTCATAACCTCGCTCTTTCTGTCGGTCATGAGATTTTTATCCATTCGGAGTGCCGCATCAACCTCAACCGCATCTTCGTCACCGTCTAAAACAATCAAGCCGTCAGGCAATGTCTCCTTTGCCTTTTTTGCAAGAGCCGCCGCCTCATCCTTTTCGGCAACAAAATCGTCACGCATACGGTTATAGAGAATCGCTCTTGCCTTCGGCTCAAAGCCTTCCTTTTTATAGCGGATATCACCCGAGCGGTACATCTCGACCGCAGCGATTGCATAAAGTACCAGCTGCATATCCTGTCGGTTGCATATTGATACTGTACTGAAATTCTTGCTTCCTGTTTTATAGTCAACAACACGCAATTCTGCTAACATCTTCTCGGTATCCTCCGCCATATCAATGCGGTCTATTGTACCGTTTATGCCGACAGTATCGCTCTGCCACTTCACATCAACTCTGAACTTCTGCTCATAACAGATTGCGGCATACTCGCCTGCAGAGAGGCTCTTTCTTACCCTCTCAACCGAGCGCTCAACAATCTTGGTTATCCGCATCATTATATATCCAACCTTGTTCTCATCACGCAAAAGTCCTTTTAGCACCTTTTCCCTGATGCTGTCCATTATCTCATTTATGATATTTCTGCTTTTCTCATCGGTAAGGCTGAGCCAGTTTTTCCTTAACTCCTCAAAGCTCTCTGCTCCATCATCCACACACTTACAGTAAAGCTCAATCACAAGATGCATTATACTTCCCAGGTCGAACTTCTGTATCTGCCATACCTCCTGCTCCTTTGCTCCGAGTCCGTATTTGACGAAATACCCGAACGGACATTTTCCGTACTCGTTGAGCCTGCTTGCACTGTAGCTTTTTATACCCTTATAAAGTTTTTCGGCATTCTCGGGCGTGATTGATGCATCAATCGACTTATAGCCCGACGCATTTTTGATAATCTGCAGCTTTTCGGGCTCGTTTTTCAAAAACCAGTCATAGACCTCTTTTGCAATTCCGCCCTTTTTGTGGTTTGCAAGCATAAATCGGTATGCACTCTTGGGCGAATACAACAGTTCATCACCGTTTTCTGCCAATATATCATCATCTGCCGAAAGGTTCGGGAAAAGCTTATATATATCCCCGATCAGGGTCGCCGCACGGTTGGTCTCACCCTCGGCATTTGCGGCAGGATATGATATGAAAAGTTTATCGCGCACGCCAAAAAGCGAGCAGAACAGATTAAAGCGATCCATTTCGCACTTTTTCTCTGTATCTGCCGCAATATCCATTCCGTCACCTGCAAGTGCATCCTTCAAAACCAGACGGTCTGCATCGGTAAAAATGCCCTCAACTGCAACCTCTTTCGGGACTGCGCCGAATACCGTACCAATCAAAAACATTACTTTTGCATTGTGCTGACGGCTTCTTTCCACGCTCGATACCGAAACACGGTCAAGTCCCGACGGTATAATCGACACCTCGACTGCCGAGAGTCCCGAACGTATAATTCCTGCAAAATCCTCACGGCTACACTTTTCTTCTCCCATAACCACAACTGCCTGGTCGAGCGTTTCGATAATGACATTCCAGAGCTTTCTGATTTGCTCTGCCTCATTTCTAAGACCAAGTCGGTCAAACTCCTCTGCACGAAGTCTCAATCCCTCGTACAGATTTATGTCAACCAAAAATCCAAAAAGTGCCTCGGAAAATTCACGCACAGTTCTTCTGCCCGAAATTTTATCGTATAGCTTTACAAACGGTGCAATTACCGTTTTTCGGGTATCGTTTACAGCATTTATTTCCTCGTCGGAAAATCCGCTGTTTTCTTTTCTGTCAAATACAGGCTCAAAAATACCTCTTTGCGAGCTCTGCCACTTTTCGTCGTCAAGCCAGACACTTTTGCCTCTTATGCCGTATTTTAAGCAATAGTTCTCCAATAGGTCAATTCCCTCTCTTGAGAGCTCATGCACATTCCCGATACTGTCTCTTTCAAAAACATAACCTGTCTTTAAGAATCTGAACACCGATGAATAGCTCCAGTTTTCGAGCAGTACATCAAGGCTTGAGAGCACCGTCAAAGCCACAGGATGCTCCGATGCCGTTATCTTTATATCGGAAAAATACGGAATATCGTAGTCGGCAAAAATTGCCTCGATAATATGCGCATACTTTTCGGTATCACCGCACACAACCGCAATATCACGGAAGCGGTAGCCCTCCTCCATAATCAGCTTTCGGATCAGAAGTGCAGTATGGCGTACCTCCTTATAGAGGTCCTTGCTGACAAAAAGCGAGATGTCCTCTGTCTTTTCCTCCGACGGCTCAAACTCGGGCGAATTCAGGTCGTTTATCCACTTTTTCATAAAGAGCAACTCACCCGATGCGATGCTTCTGCACTCATCATCGGTTTTTTGCTCGGAATATCCACACCCAAGGGTCTCCGAAAGTCTCTTTAACCTGTCAATTATAATCTTGTTAAGCTCGTAAAACTCACTCTCGTCACCGTCTATTGTAACCGATATATGCAAATCAGAGCCACCCTCAATGAGTGCCTCAAAAAGCAGATAATGCTGCGGCAGGAATACCGAAAACTCGTCTATCCAGAAATCACAGTCGGCAAAACACCCCGAGGCTATGGCATAATCTGCAAGCCTTTTTATATCCTCACCGCTATCCAAAAATCTGTCCTTTGTTATTTCGGTATAGATTTCCAGAATCTCGGCAATCGCCATAAGCTTTTCCGACAAAAGCTTTGAGCCCACAACACCTGCTTTTTCCCGCAGTATGTCGGGTGTTATCATATACTCTGTAAGCTCGGAAACAAGGCTTGCGGTAGACTCCACAAACCCGGGCTTGTCCTTACAGCCAAAAAATATGCTCTCCTCCGAGATTCTCGTGAGTGCTTCGTATATAATCATCTGCTTACCCGACGGGGTCAGGTATCGCTCGGTGTGCTTTGTGATATAGCGTGAATAAAGTCTTTTGAAGGTCATAACCTCGACATTATTGAGCCCTGCACCGCCGAACCTCTCAACAAGCATTTTTTCGGTCTTATATGAAAACTGTTCAGGAACGATTATTATATTTTTTCGGTCGCTTACTTCTAACCTTTTTGAAATCTCATCAAAGATAACGGTGCTCTTTCCACTACCTATTGCACCTCGTATAACCTCAAGCGACATATTCCTCACCTCTTTTTTCAGATAATACTTTCTTAATTTAGTTATATACTTTTGTCAGACTAATGATAAAATAATTTAACTTTTTAAAGGCTTCCCCTTGAGGGGAAGGCTTTTGGCCCTTTTATATCAAATCTTTAACTTCTTTATGAAATCATTATACCATAGATGCAAGGCTCAAAATGCCTTGCTTCACACCGGTACAATAATTACATCAATCACCAACCCCCGGGGTTGGTAACCTCTATTGTAATCATTATACCACATTATCCGAATAAATCAAACAATTAAATAGTATATTTATAGTAATATTTTAAAAAGGATGAGAATTATGCTCTATGACTACTCCGCATTCCTGAAAAATGCAAAAATGCTCTCGGGACAGTACCGCTATTTAGACCTTTTTCCGGTCGGCGAGAGCTTATTTGAAAAAAAGATTTACTGCCTGAAAATCGGCGTAGGCAGGAAAAAAATACTCCTTGGCTCGGCTCTTTCCGGCCTTGAATATAACGGCTCAAAGCTTTTAATGAACTTTCTTGAACGCTTTGCCGATGCCTTTTCAAAAAATGTGCCCTTTTTTTCAAAAAGCCCTGTTGAGATTTTTACATCTCTTTCTCTCTATTTTCTGCCGATGATAAATCCTGACGGCGTGGATATTGCCCTCCACGGGCTTGATATAACAAATCCGCACCACCGTCACTTAATCAGCATCTCGGGAATACATAGCTTTTGTAAGGTCTGGCAGGCAAACGGAAACGGTGTGGATTTGCAAGGTGCCTTCTCTGCCGAGCGTCATCTGCCGGGTGCCTTCCCCGAGAGCGAGCCGGAAATCTCGGCACTTCTCGAATTTATAAATACCGAGGGATTTGATTCGATTATACATATAAAAAACAGGAACCCAAACCCATATTATGACTTTAACCGCTCGGCATACCCTGAATTTTCCGAAAGTGACAATGCTAAACTCCTCCCGAAAAAGAGCATACAGGTCGAGCTTGAGCCCGAGGTAAATGCCATCAACACCGATGCTGCCCTGTCAGAACTCGCAACGATTATATTGGGCGAAATGTAAAAAGGGTGAGCAAATTGCTCACCCTTTTTTAATTTTCCTCCTGAATTACCTCACTCAGGATTTCTTCATACTCAGCATCGGTTATTTCATAAAAATCCTCCGCCGACATTCCCTCGGCAAGGTATATTTCCTTACCAAAAATTTCGCCGTTGGTTAAAACCATTCCGTCATCTGCATATATTATAAGTCGTGTTTTCATCATATACCCCCTTTATGCCAAAGATACCGACCAGTTCGGCTTTGTCGCAATCAATTCCGCCCATTCTGTGTCGCCAAAAGCGGCTTCCTTTGCCGCCTTGGACAAGGTCAGCGTCTGCCCGCTTGCTGTATCCGACAAATGTTCAATTATCGACAGGATACTTGCTTTTGATAATGGCGACCAGTGAATATCTATGTTTTTAGCAATAACACCTTCAAAAGTAATGTCCGTCAAAGCTGTAGCGTTTTGAAACATATAAGTGCCGTGGTTTGTATTTACACTCGATATAATCTTTTCTATAGTTTCTACAGCCTTGGTTGCAAACATATAATTGGTTGAATAATCGGCGTTTGTTAAATCTAATATAGGGATTATTTTGGTTTTGGAGTCTTGAAAACAACCATTAAAGGCGTGACAATTTTTAGTGTTTAATGTCACACCACATTTCTCCAAAGCACCTTTTAAATCAACTATTCCGCATTTATAGAACATTTGATTACCTCCCCAATATGATAAATTCATATCATACTTTGGTGTAAATGTTTCGTCATTCCACCTATCACCAACAAAAGCCTGTTCATATTGGGTGATATTGCCGTAATCTTGGTATTTATCCCAAAACTCACTCTTTCCTATTTGCTTGCCTGCATCATAAACATCGTCAATCTTTTGCGGGAGAAAATCAATTGTTTCATCCATTGCCGATACTCCGTATTCAACGAGTTTTTCCCTTATCGCATCGGTCGCCGCTTTTATGGCAGTTGCTTCGTGTATAAGCGTGGTAAGCGCACCGCCTGTCGGTGCAATCACACCCATAAGCACATTTCTTACACCCTCAAGATATCCCGTGTTCTCCTGCTGTTTTCTCAAAGTTTCTGCTATATTCATATATCGTCCACCTCGCTTGCAGGCATTGTCGGGTCGCCTATGATAAAGCTTTGCATTTCGACCGTCTGAGCCAACACCGATTCAATATCACCCACTAGCTCATATACCGCCTTAGCACTCGGATACTCTTCATCGGTCGAATTTTCGGTAATCTCTGTTACCTTGTTCGCCTTCAACTCAACTCCATCGGGTATTACAACACCATCTCCGCTTACAGAAACACCGCTGTCACGGTATTCACCCGATGAGATATCCCATATATACCAGTTTCCGTTTTCGCCGATTTTCGGGATATTCCGGCAAATCAGCTCTTCCCACACATCGGGAGCCGGCAATGCCGGTGCTGTTGCATCAGGAATATATGCACCCTGCCCCACCTGAATTTCTGCAAAGCCTGTAGATAATCTCACATAATTCTCTCCACCGGCATTTGTTCCGAAAAGTCCGACCATCAGAGTTTCGCCTGCAAGCAAAGCCTCTTCCGGAATAACCGCCTCACCCGAAGATGTGACAACTACAGTATAAAACTTATCGCCTGTGCCGAATGTTGCAAAGCAATCGAGTCCCTGCCAATTGCTGTCGAGCTCGAATCTGCAGATATACGAATTGACATTTCCGCTGTATGCCCTGTCCTTTACATCAATTAACTCAAGGCAATCGCCCGATACCTTAAAATAAAAAATCATCTTCCTACCCCCTTAAAAAGGAGTTCTGCCGGCAGGCAGATGCGAAGAATTTCATAGAGCTTTTTTCGCTCATCGCCCGAATATGTAACACTGTAGCCGTCAAGATTCTCCGACTTGATACCTGCTTTTTCCGCATTCAAAAAAAGCTGTTCTGCCACGGCGCATATGCAATAAAAAATACCCTCGCCGGCATCTTCTGCTTTTGAATTTATAACCGAATTTATATATCTTCTTGCAAGGATTTCGTATCTCTCAAATTCGGTCTTTTCGCAGAAAACCTTGCCCAGGTATTCTTTCTTATAATATAAATAATCAACCATAAAAAAATCCTTTCTCCTTTTTGTTTCCTGTATGAGCCAACAGTACACCCATAGTTGCACTATACAACTCCGTTGCCTCACCTGCAGGAACACCCCTATTATACCATAAAATCGCCATTTTTTCAATAGTTTGGCGACCTTTTCGGCATAATACACCGAAAACCCAAAGGCATTTTGGTTATTTTTATTGCATTATGCAACATCAATTTTCATCACACATTTCTCGATTTTTCATATTATATAAAAGACAGGAGGTAAGCAAATTATGACTATATCAGTAATAGGTGGCGACTTACGCCAGCTCACATTGGCACGGCTTTTGGCAGAGGACGGATTTGAGGTCAGGGTCACAGGGTTTGACAAAGGGCCAAAAGACCATCCCGAACCTGACGCTGACATATGGGAAAGCGATGTGCTGATTTTGCCCATTCCTGCAAGCAACGACGGCAAAACCGTCAATGCTCCCTTCTCAGCCGAGCCAATTTATCTGACCGAAGAAAAATTGTCAGGTGCAAAACTTGTGCTTGGCGGTAATATAAGCAAGACACTCGAATGCTTCTTTAGCTCTTGCGGTGTGAAATACATAGACTATTTAAAACGGGAAGAACTGCAGATAAAAAATGCACTCCCGACAGCCGAGGGTGCGATTGAGCTTGCATTTTCCGAGCTTCCCATTACTCTTGCCTCGGCAAAATGCCTTGTTGTCGGCTATGGCAGAATAGGAAAAATCCTTGCAAAGCTATTGTCCGCACTCGGTGCAGATGTTACGGTATCAGCCCGAAAATGTGCAGACCTTGCCTGGATTTCGGTGATGGGGCATACGCCTGCAAAGACTGCCGAGCTAAAGGGCTCGATAAAGGGCTATGATGTAATATTTAACACCGTCCCTGCTATGGTACTCGACGAGGATATCTTAAAAGAGCTCGACCCCGATGTTTTAATAATCGACCTCGCATCAAAACCCGGCGGAGCGGATTTTTGGGGGATAAAAAGAGGCGGTTAAAAACCGCCTCTTTTTTCTGTAGATATTGAAATTTCCTTAATTATTATTCCTTATAAACTCCCGCATCTCTTCTTCTGCGAGCCTTACTTCCTCGGCAAACTCGGATGCCGGAACTCTTATCGCACCCTGCCCGAAGATTATAATCTGCTCAAGGTTATCCGAGGTCGCAACTCTCACCTTGTAATGCTTTGACAGCTCGTGTGAGGTTTTCTCAATATAGGCATCTGCCGTCTCTGCCTCCCTGGTGTAGACAACGCTTATGCCGTGCGCCTTTTCCACCTCACGCCTTGCACCCTTGACACGGTATGCATCAAATACAAGGATTACATTATTCTCACGCATCGCCTGATAGTTGCAGACCTTGTCGATCAGGAGTATTCTTGCATCATCAAGGCTCTCCTCGGCAATCGCACGGAGCTCGTCCCACGCAAAGATTATGTTATATCCGTCAATTAAGAGATACTCGGTGTTGCTTATATACCGCGGCTTTGCCTTGAACTTCACCTCGACCTCTTTTTGTGTACGCATCGGTCGGAGTTCTTTTCTTTTAACCTTGCCGTAGGTCTGCTCAAAAATCCGCAAAAGCTCCTCTTCGTCGGCAATTATCGGACGGTACTTGGGTTGAGTTAGTATTACTTCCTCGGTCTTTTCCTTTCTCGCCTCGATGTGCATATGCGAAAACACATCGTGCCACTTGACATTATAACCGCTTCCGTGTGCACAGAACACCGAGTCGGGAGTATTCGCGACATCCGATTCAGGATTATAGCCTATTTTTTCTATTATGGTATCAGCATCGGTACAGGGGAAATACCCCTTGAAGGTACAGGCAAGCCTGCCTCTGCCGTGAGTATATGAAATCAGCGTTTTCTGATACCCGTTCATCTTTATAACCGGCACCGAGCCCGAAATTATGCTGACCTCGGTATCGGCAACAGGCGACTCAAACTCCGCACCCATCTCGGAAAGGTCGGTCATAGCCCTGCCCGTCTGTTCAATCGGGACTTCCATTTTAAAAGAAAACCACGGCTCTAAAAGCACACTTTGAGCCTGCATAAGACCCTGCCTTACCGCTCTGTAGGTTGCCTGACGGAAATCTCCGCCCTCGGTATGCTTTAGGTGTGCTCTGCCTGCAATCAGCGTTATTACAATATCGGTTATCGGCGAGCCGGTAAGAACACCGATATGCTCCTTTTCTGCAAGGTGTGTTACGATAAGCCTCTGCCAGTTTTTATCAAGTACATCCTCACTGCAATCCACCTTAATCTGAACACCGCTGCCCGGTTTTCCCGGCTCAAGCAGGAGATGCACCTCGGCATAGTGCCGAAGTGGTTCATAATGTCCTACACCCTCAACGGTATTCTTAATTGTTTCTTTATATATGATGCTTCCACTTTCAAACTCAACCGAAAGCCCAAACCGCTCTGATAATATCCGTTTTAAAACCTCAAGCTGAATCTCACCCATAATCTCGACATCAATTCTCTGCAAATGCTCGTTCCAGAGCGCGTGCATCTGGGTTTCTTCCTCCTCGAGCTTTTTGAAAATCCCGAGCGCAGTATGGGCATCAATATCATCGGGAAGGCGCACCGAATAGGTGAAAAGCGGCTCGGATACAAGGCTTTCCGAATCGGGCTCAAAGCCTAACCCCTGACCGGGATAGCTTTTTGAAAGCCCGGTCACGGCACACACATCGCCCTGACAGACCTCCTGTTCGTTTTTGTACTTCTCACCCGAGTAGACTCTTATCTCGTTTACCTTTTCTGTTCCCGAGATTATATCCTTAACCTTCAGTATTCCGCCCGTTATCTTCATATGTGTGAGCCTGTTTCCACGCTCATCCTCCGAGATTTTGAATACCTTTGCACCAAACTCGCCTATTTCGGGCTTTTTTTCGGTATAATCCAAAAACCCTCTCAAAAACTCGCTGACTCCAGAATCCTTTAGCGCCGAGCCGAAAAAGCACGGGAAAATCTTTCGCTCAAGAATAGCCGACTTCAAACTGTCCGCACCTATTTTTCCGCATTCTTCAAACTCCTCAAAAAGCGATTCCGAAAGCATTGCCGCATTCTCAAAAAAGCCGTCATCGAGTGCGGAAAAATCAAGGCAACCCTCGCCAAGCTTTTTTGTAAGCTCGGCTAAAAGCTCATCCTTTTCCGCCATTTTAATATCCATTTTATTTACAAATATAAAGGTCGGAATCCCGTAAAGCCTCAAAAGGTTCCAAAGCGTTTCGGTGTGACTCTGCACGCCGTCGGCAGCACTTATAACCAGAATCGCATAGTCAAGTACACGAAGTGTCCGCTCCATCTCGGCAGAGAAATCCACGTGCCCCGGAGTGTCAAGGAGCGAAATTCCGGCATCAGCAAACTTAAGCGTTGCCTGATGCGAAAAAATCGTAATGCCACGCTCTCGTTCTATGCTGTTGTTGTCTAAAAATGCGTCCTTGTGGTCGACTCTGCCGAGCTTTCTTATTTCGCCTGCGTGGTATAGCAAGGCTTCCGAAAGCGTGGTCTTTCCCGAGTCAACATGCGCAAGGATTCCAACCGCCAGTCTTTTCATTTGTTGCTCCTTTTAGTTAATTGAATGTTATTGTATACTTTCTAAATGTTCAATAATCTTTTTCATATGTTTTCTTTCCAATAGTACACAAAAAATGCATAATAAAATATAAATCAAACCAAGAATTGCCAACACTCCTATTTGCATATTATTTTCAGATAAAAATCCGTCTACCAAACCCGTTATTAAACATATTCCAATCCATAAATACAATATGCTTACAAACGCCGACCATCTCCAAAATCCTTTTGCAACTGTTTGATTTTTATTTTTTTCAATGAGCTTCAGTTGCAAAATAGGGAGAAATGCATTTTTATACAAAGTCCCATGAAACATGCAAATACTCTTTCCGTTTTTGGAAAGCTTTGCATAAATCACCTCTTCTTGTATATTGTGTGGCTTATGTGTGTCTTTTAAAATGTGTTGTACCGTTGTTGACAAGTCATGGGGATATATGAATTTATACTTTTTCATTTGCTACACTCCTGATATTTCGCCATTATTCACTGCAAACTTACTTATTATACTCCTCTAACCATTCGCTTTTAGTATAGACCCTCATAAAATCGTCTACTATTGTTTTATCTTTACTCAATAGCATCACATATGCACTGTCAAATGGAACAATCTCAATGCTTGCTAATGGATGTTGTACCGAAAGCGGATTTTTAAAATATTTGCCATAATCTTCTTCACACGGCAAACCGCATTTTAAAATTTCAGACAATTCAATGTTCTTATCAAATCCCGATAAAATACCCCATACCCATTGAAAATCTTCTTCTAAAATTATTTCTGTCAATTCTTCTCCTGAAATCCAACAGTAATCTATATTATTAAACAACTTATATGTTTCAGGATTGTTCGGATAGCACTCACAGTTTGTGATAAGCCAATTATAATCCTTTTGCCTGTTATCGATTGCCTCAAATACCTTTTTCAGATAAGTATAGTACTTTTCTTCTTTTTCATTTATTGCTCCATAAACCATTTAATCATTTCCTTTCAAAGGCTCGACGGATTGTTAAGTTTTTCGGGGGTGTGAACATTAACTCCTACAAATCTCGATATGAAATAAATCTCGTTGCCGTCAGGCAACATATCGAGTGCGTCAGCACATATCGAGTCATTTATGACATATCGAAAATCTCGTCAGAGATTTATATCGCCGAGTTTAATCTGCGATTAAACTCATCATACCACATTTTTCCCGAAATTACAACCCACTTTATTCCATCTCCACCGACTTATCCTTTGCAACAAAGATTCGCTTGCCCTCACCACATATCTTCTCAAGATAGTCCTCCCGTATGCAGTGCGAGCTGCAGCTTTTGGTGTCACACCTCCAACTACCGCAGACAAGATATGAGTATCTCCCCGACCGCATAAAGCTCATTCTCGCACCGCAATCTTTGCAAAACACATGTCCCGAAAGCCTGTGTTCACGCTCGCTGAATCTTTGCGATACCGCAGAAAAATCCGCCTCCGCTATAATCGCATCATGTGTTTTCTCAACCACAATCCACTCATCTTCGGGCAGGCTCACCTTCTTTTTTATCTTATAGCTTATCCGCCTTGCCCTGTTCTGGGCAAGATTCCCTGCATAGGTGGGATTTTTCAGAATGTTCCTGACCGTCGCAGCATTCCAGCCATCTCCTGCTCTTTTATCACCCTTATACTTCGACGGCGGAAAAATCCCGTCAACATTCAGTCCACTTGTAATGTCTTTTATACTCTTTCCCGCCAGAAACTCACCATAAATCCGCCTGACCACACCCGATACGCAATCGTCCACTATAAGCCTCCCGGGATTTTGAGCATCCTTTTTATACCCGTAAGGTGCGCTCGAGCCTATAAATTTCCCCGAGAGCTTTTTGGTAATTAATGCCGTTCTGACCTTTTTGCTTATATCCTTTGCATACATATCATTCATAACCGACTTAAAGGGCAACAAATCATCCTCTAAACCTCTGTCGTTTGTGTCTATCATATCATTTACCGCAATAAATCTCACACCGTTTAGCGGAAAAAATTCTTCTATGTAATACCCTGTCTTTATATAATCACGCCCGAGCCTCGAGAGGTCTTTTACAATCACCGCTCCAATCTCCCCTGCCTTTATGCTCTCGGTCATCGCCAAAAATGCAGGGCGGTCAAAGCTTGTTCCCGAAAACCCGTCATCGGCAAACTCAACCGTCGGCAAAAGCCCGAGGCTCTCGGCATAGCGTGTCAAAAACTCACGCTGGTTTTTGATGCTCTCCGACTCACCTCCCCGTTCATCATCACGGGACAATCGCAGATACAGTGCCGTTTTTTTTATCATACATCCCACCTCCACAGCCAATATATTTCCGTTTATCACGAAATATTCCGCCGGCGTGGATTTCAACATGGCAAAGGACCTCGGACTAAAGGTCATCTGGTCACTTGGTTTGCCGGGTAAGGTCGCGCCCATAACCTCGGGCGAGATTATAAAGGAAGCTGTTATAAATATTCTTGACGAAATGGAGGTGTAGCTATTGTGGACTTGAAAGGAAAGCGAATCGGCTTTGCGATGTGTGGCTCATTTTGCACCTTCAGGAGAGTTTTGCAACAACTTGCAGTTTTAGCATCATACGGTGCAGACATCACACCGATAATGAGCGGTGTTGCATACTCAACCGACACACGGTTCGGCAGTGCCGAAACCTTTCGGAAAAAGATAGAGGAAATCACCAAAAAGCCAATTATCTCAACCGTTGCCGAAGCAGAGCCTATCGGACCGCAGGCACTTTTGGACATTCTGATTATCGCCCCTGCAACGGGAAATACCCTAGCAAAGCTTGCGACGGGCGTCTGTGATTCATCGGTAACGCTTGCGGCGAAAGCGCATCTTCGGAACTCACGACCTGTGCTGTTGGCTGTCTCGACCAATGACGGGCTCGGCAACGCCGCAAAAAATATTGGCTTGCTTCTTAATGCAAAGAATGTATTTTTTGTTCCATTCGGTCAGGACGATTTCGAGAATAAGCCCAACTCGCTTGTTGCCGATATGACACAAATCCCCGAAGCGTGCAAGATGGCACTCGAATTCAAACAATTACAGCCGCTTTTGTGCTGATTATATAGATTTTTACTACCCGAGAGTGAATATTCTGCCTCCTGAAATAATATTTCAGGAGGTCATTTTTTATAATTTCTATTGACAAAATAGCTGAAATATGATATAATACGAACATATGTTCTATCTCGGGGTTAGACTATATATTGAGGAGATTTTATGCGCGAAAAATTTAACGACATATTACATTTAACAACAATAAAATTTAAAATGATGGGGATAAACGACTTTAGTCCACAAACTTCAAAAAGTAAGCGGTGGTCAAAATGGATTGCTGTACTTTCCGATTCAACATGCGAATCATGCGAAACCAAAAATGGTAAAATTTACGAAAAAACCGCATTAAATATACCAAGTCCTCCTCTTCATCTTTACTGCTTAATTATTTGACTAAAGAAGAAGCTGAAAGTAGAGGATGGATAAGTTATTTAGGTAACTTTTGGAAAGTTTGTCCTCAAAAAATATTGGGCGGAGATTATTATAACAATATAAGCGGCAAACTCCCCTCTTCTATCGGACGACGGTGGTACGAAGCTGACATTAATTATACCGGAGGGCACAGAAATGGTCATCGGTTATTGTATTCCAGTGACGGCTTAATATTTGTAACCTATGACCATTATGATACTTTTTACGAAATTATTTAAAGGAGATACATATGAAACAATACACAATAAATTTTAATGAAATCACATCCCGACAGGACTTTTACGACCGTTTGATTAGAGGTTTGGAGTTCCCCGAATGGTGTGGCAAAAATCCCGATGCCGTTTGGGATCTTCTAACAGGCTATGCAAAACATCCGGCTATAATAGTTATATTAGGAACGGATTGTCTACCCGAAGCAGTTATTGATGATTGGAAAGCAATTTATTCTGTTTTAAACAAAGCAGTTGGACATTATAACGACAATCGTTTTAAAATCATAATTCAAAACAAATAATACCTATTCATTACTACCCGAGCGTGAATGTCTGAAAGAGGGTGTTTAAAACGTCAAGTGACTTTTTAAACACCCTCTCCTTTTGGGAAGCAGCAAAAAACTTCAGGCTACCCGACGAGAGGCGAAGTTTGTTGATAGCAAGAAAACTTTAGTTTTCTTGTGTTCCGCAAGATTTTACAGCTCCCTATTGACTTTTGCTTTGTTTTGCCGTATAATCAGCTTGAAAATCATAAAAAGAGGTGATTTTATGGTATGGACCGCACTATTTTCGATGGTTGTATTATCCGCTTTTTTACAAACCACTTTGAAGGGCTACAAAACCGAAACCGAGTCAATTAAAAACTCATCAAATATATTCGTGCTAATAACCTGCATAACTGCAATGAGCTTTTTTGCGATTATGTCGGGCGGTAAACTCACCCCGAATATTCCCACACTGATTTATTCGGCGTGCCTTGCATTTGTAGCTTTCGCAAGCGTTCTTGCAGAGCTTTTTGCGATAACCAGAACAAGTCTTGTAAATCTCACAGTTTTTGCAAGTGCCGGCTCAATTTTAATACCCTTCCTCTTTGGTCTGATTTTTCTCGGCGAGGGCACCAGTGCCACAAAAGTAATTGCAGCTGTCATGCTTCTTGCGGTAATCCTGCTACCTCTTTTTTCCGGGCAATCGGACAAAAAGACAAGCTTTTCGGGATATATAAGCTGTATAATTCTTTTTATTATGAACGGTATGTACACAGTTTTAATGGATATATATGCCGGTGCGTCAGGAGTTTTACCCGACAGCGTTTTCTGTTTTTGGGGTAATACTATAATGTTCCCATTCGCATTTTTGCTCGGAATATCAATGGGCGGTACGAAAAACTTCTTCTCGGATATTAAGAAAATCAAAGCCGGCTCATACGCAAAGGCTGTCATAACCGTAGTTTTTTCGAACATCACCACCCTGCTCGGGATTTACATATTAGGAAGAATGGATATAAGCATCTATTCGATTTTGAACACCTCGCTTGTGATGATATTTACCTCAATTTTCTCTGCGATATTCTTCAAGGAGAAAATCACCACATCAAGCGTGATCGCAATTGTGCTCTCGATTGGAGCAATAATTCTAAATACTATTTAAAAGGAATGATTTTATGATAAAGATTACCGATGTGCGCTCACACCCCGGCGACAGTGCTTTTTTAGTCGATGACGGCAAAACCGCCATTTTATACGATTCAGGCTTTGCCTTTACAGGCTATGCTGTTGCGGATAAGATAAAAGATGTGCTTGGCGAAAGAAATCTCGACTATATATTCCTGACACATTCGCATTATGACCACGCACTCGGCTCTGCATATGCCCTGAAATACTGGCCTGATGCAAAGGTTGTTGCGGGCGAATATGCGGCAAAGATATTTGCAAAGCCTACCGCAAAAGAGGTCATGCGTGACCTTGACCGTAAATTTGCCAGAACCTGCGGAGTTTTGGAGTATGAGGACCTGATTGATGATTTAAAGGTTGATATTCCCGTTTCTGACGGCGATATAATCTGTGCCGGCGATATGGAATTTACTGCAATAAACCTTCCCGGCCACACCAAATGCTCGGTCGGATTTTATCTTGCCTCGGAAAAGCTTCTTTTGGGTAGCGAAACAATCGGCGTTTTTGACGGCGACAAGACTGTTGTTCCGTCATATCTTGTCGGCTACGGCATGGCGCTTGATTCGATAAAGCGTGCAGAAGGTCTGGATATTGAACAGATTCTTGTTCCACACTACGGACTGCTCGACAAAAAAACCACCGAAATCTACTTGAAAACCGCCGGAAAAAGTGCAGTCGAAACTGCTGAGGAGATTATATCTCTTTTAAAAGGCGGAAAGTCAAAAGAGGAAGCCATAGAGTTTTTCAAGGACAAGTTTTATCACGGCAAAATAAAGGAAATCTACCCGATAGACGCCATAAACCTGAATACCGGGATTATGGTAGACCTACTGGAAAGAGAATGTATGAATTGAAAAAGCACCCGTAAAGGGTGCTTTTCTTATTTGATTTTTGCACTTAGCTTAAACACATCGTCGGGATTTCCCAAAACAATAATATGATCTCCTTCTTTAAAGGAATATGTCCCGTCAGGAAGACTCATTTCTGAATCCCGTTCTTTTATCGCCAGAATATTTATATGATACCTTTTCCTGACATCAATCTCTGCGATACTTTTTCCAACCCATTCCGGCATAATGGGCAACTCAAAAATCGAAAAATCTTCTGTGAGTTCAATAAAATTAAAGATATTTTCCCTGTTATGCCGTATCGCAAGTTTTTCTGCCATATCCTTTTCAGGGTAAAAAACCTCATCTGCACCGTTTCGGAGCAGGAATTTGGACTGGATATCACTGCTCGCCTTCGATACAACTTTCTTTGCACCAAACTCCTTCAGAAGCGAGGTTATCTCAAGCGATGACTGGAAATTATCTCCGATTGTAACAAAACAAACATCGAAATTCCTCACACCAAGTGACTTTAATACCTCGGGGTCTGTGCAATCTCCAATCTGTGCATCGGTTACAAAGGGAGCTAACTTTTCTACCTTTTCCTCATTTTCGTCAACAACCATTACCTCATTCCTGAGTTCAGAGAGCTTTCTTGCCAGTCTCTCACCAACGCTTCCAAGACCAATAATTAAAATAGATTTCATGCCCTTTCTCCTTTTTATCCTACCAGAATTTTTTCTTTTGGATGCTCAAGTGACGAATTCCTGCCCTTGCCTGCAATAACCATACCGAGCGTCAGACCTCCCAGTCTCCCGCCAAACATTAAAACTATAATAACCAGTTTTGATATCGAGTTGAGTTCAGGAGTTATTCCCATAGAAAGACCTACCGTCGCTGTAGCCGATATTGTTTCAAACAGTGCCTCGGTCAATCCAAAGCCCTGTATTGCACATATTATTCCTGTTCCTGCAAAAACCGCAAAAAGGTATATTATCAAAATAGCAAGTGCCTGTCGGACAACATCTTCATCAATCCGCCGTTTGAACATTTCGCCATCCTTTTTCCCCTTTACTGTTGATATAGCAGATAAAATCAAAACCCAGAAGGTTGTTGTCTTTATACCGCCGGCAGTCGAGCCTGGGTTTGCACCTATGAACATAAGCAACATTACAAGCAAAGCGGAGGCTGCCGAAAGTGCGCTGAGATCTATAGTATTAAACCCAGCCGTTCTCGGCGAAACTGCACTGAATGCCGAAACGAGCCATGCCTCGCCCAATTCCATCTCAGCCAAAACTCCGTTTTTCTCAAAAAGATAAAACAACACAGTTCCCGACACAATTAAAAGTGCCGTTACAAACAAAGCTATCTTTGCATGAAGAGAATATGCAGAAAATCTGTGGCGGTTTTTAATTATGTCATTCCAGACAGCAAAACCAAGACCACCGATAATAATCAGAGCCATAATAACGATATTTACTATCCAGTCACTCCTATATGAGATAAGCGAAGAAAATTCACCCGGCATTATGTCAAAACCTGCATTACAAAAAGCCGATACTGAATGAAATACCGCATACCACAACCCCCGTTTAATCCCAAACCCGGAGCAAAACCTCACAGCAAGAACAATCGCACCTATTGCCTCAAATATAAGTGTGCCAAATATAATTTTTTTCAAAAACATAATTATTCCGCCCACCTGCATTCCGCCTGATGACTGCATCAGAACCTTACGGCTATAGAGATGAATTGTCTTGCCTATCAAAACCGCAGTCATGGTCACAATACTCATAAAACCCAGTCCGCCAATCTGAATCAAAACAAGAATTACCGCTTGCCCGAAAACGCTCCAGTATTCCGATGTGTCATATACTATAAGTCCGGTAACACAGGTCGCCGAGGTCGCAGTAAAAATCGAATCGAGAAAGGGTGTCCATACCCCACCGTTTGATGATACGGGCAACATAAGAAGAAATGCACCAATCAGAATTACAGTGAAAAAACCTAACGCTATAATCTGTGCATATGAAAGCTTTTCTTTAAGATAAGAAAACAAAACACAACCTCCTCCTTGTTCGGTTTTTACTATTATATCACAATTTTTCAAAATAAGAAAGAGTTTTTCCAAAATTCGGTCCCGAAGTTTACAAACCGTTAATAAAATACACCAAAAATATTAAAGGCTTCTTTCTTTGGAGTTCATAATTTTATGTTATTATTATCTCAAGAAGAAAGGAAGTGATAAAAAAGGTTGTGCTTTTCCAAAAAAGGCAGATTTTTGCAGGAATACATACTACCTGCATACGGAATAGATTAGTTTTAAACGTTTCCGTACCCCCTTAATTTAATATGTACTAAAAAAGCCAAGGTTCTCCCCCCGAATCCTTGGCTTTTAACTTTAATAATATATTTTTAGAGGGATAGAAAAAAAGCTTTGGAATCAACAAACTGAGCCAAAGCTTCAGCTTTGGGTTACCCGACGGCGTACATTGGTACGTCGAGTGGCGAAGTTTGTTGATAGCAAGAAAATTTGAAATT
>JAZPZI010000022.1:0-84723 GCA_045544615.1 Clostridia bacterium | reverse complement strand
GCTAAACCCCTCTTGACAGCTTGATTAGTGTAACATATATTTTATGCGGTGTCAAGGCTTTTTTCTCATTTATTTAGTGTCCCTTTTTGCCCTCGCATATGTTGTTGTTTTCTGCCTGCTTGCACCACAAGATGTGGGGATAAACGGACAGCAAAAAAGGGCATACCCCCCGATATACCCTCATTTTTTCCTTCCTCCGAATCAAATAACCAAATGTCTGACCACCATCAGATACAATTATACAACCGGAGCTTTTATTTATGCAACTTCTTTCACCCTGAATGTCGAAAGATTCTATCAAGTTGCCTCAATTTTATCAAAAATACAAACTTTACTGACATTTATTCTTCATAATAAGCCCATTTGAGGGCAATTCTGTCAGCTTTCTTTTTATTTGGCGCATTTTATAACATCAATGTTAATACTGACTAAAAAACATTACATATTGCAGTTTTGAGCTTTCCGTCCTCGATTTCTATCACGCCGTAGGTTCCTTCATATTTAATGCTGCCCGGATTCATAACCACAATATCGCCCCAGTTTTTATTATACGGAACATGGGTATGACCGAAAAGCACAGCATCGGCACCAAGCTCTCTGCCACGCTCGCGGATTGTGATATACTCAAAATCCACCTCCGACTTCACGTTGTAGCCATGGCCGTGCGATACGAAAATCTTTTTTCCGCCAAGCTCTATCACACGCTCCGACTCTTTCGCTATCAAATCCTGATTGCCTCTTACCGCATAAAACGGCATAGAGGGAAAGGTCATCTTAAGCTCCTCGACATCGGTAAGGCCGTCTCCGCAATGAATTACCGCATCAACCCCGACAATGGTATTTATCACACGCTCGGCTCTTGATACATTATGATGCGAATCGGAAAAAACCAAAATTCTCATAAATTTCTCCTTATATAATAATGTAGTAACTCATATTATAACACCCGTCG
Organism: Clostridia bacterium; assembly: GCA_045544615.1. Lineage (GTDB taxonomy): Bacteria > Bacillota > Clostridia > UBA1381 > UBA1381 > CAKSFT01. Next base: position 83,771 of record JAZPZI010000022.1, on the reverse strand, counting down.
TGCTGTTTTTCCACCAGATGACGGTATTTGTAAATAAATTGTCATAAAATGGCTTATTCTTCTCATTTTCCGACAATCACTTATGACATTTTTCTCATAAAAGCTATGATACAATACCATACTACATAGGATAATAAGGAGGAAAATCAAATGGAAGAAATCAAAATCAAAAGAAAACCTGCACGAAGCATACTGAGAATGCCCGAATGGCGTGACCTGCCGATTGGCGGTGCGCTATTTTTAATCTCACGGGCATCGCTTCTTGGAACATTCGCACCGGGAGTCGCATTCTTTGCCGCAGTTTGCGACATGAGCGCCGCGTACATATATCTGCCCGTTCTGCTTCTCGGCTCACTCTCGGCAGGCGCTGACCCATTCAAATACTTTTTCGCCGCACTCGCATTCTGGCTGATCAGCGAATTCCGCCTGAGGGACGCACACCGCCTTACCAACTCTTTTTATTGCGGCTGCCTGATTGTCATCACAGGACTTATAAGTGCGCTCGGCTCGCAGAATCCTGCAAGCGCAATTTTCCTATTATTAATAGAAGGAATTTTTTCGGGTGTGATGTATTATGCCTTTTTCAACACAAGACTATTCCTTACAAAAAGCCTGCATCCGAGGCACATAACAGGCGAGGAAACGGTTTCCTTCATATTATTTATATGCTCGGTCATTTCGGGACTTTCGGGAATAATTCTCCCTCTTGATATAAATATTGCCCAGATTGTCGGAATATACCTGATTCTTTGCACCGTTACATATCTGCCACTATCTTATGCCGTGTGCTTTGCCGCTGCGGTCGGGTTTGCATCGGTTGCGGCAACTGCCGAGGCGATTGTTATGATAGGTATTATGTCAACCGCCGCCGCTTTTGCCTCACTCCTGAAACAATACGGCAAATATGCGGTCGTAACAGGCTTTTTAGCGGGGCTTGCAGTATCGATTTTATATCTCGCAGACAGCTATACACTGCCGGTTTCGGTGATTCCTGTTCTCTTTTCGGCGGCGATGTTTCTTGTGACACCGCCTGTGCTTCATGCAAAGCTGAACGCATTTTTCATGAACACCTTCGATACAGGCTCTCCCGAGGGCGAGCTTAAAATCAAGAAGTACATATCGCTTGAGCTCAAGAATGTCTCGAGAGCATTTTCCAAGCTGTCGGCACGGCTCCTGACCACGTCTGATGCTCTGCCGTATAACTCACGTGCAACCTCGTCAACCCTCTTTGAGGAGGTAACTTCACGCATCTGTGCCGACTGTCCGTCCTCCGACGAGTGTTGGCGGAAAAACCTTAACGAAACCTGCAAATATATGTTTTCAATTATCGATATTATGGAAACCGAAGGCTATTGTGATATGACAAATATCCCGATAGTTTTCTCGCAAAAATGTAAGAGGCGTGAAAGCTTTATTGCCGAGTTCAATCACGCATATGAAATGTGCAAGCAAAGCTCGCTTTTTAAGAACGAAGCATCGGCAGGGCGTGACCTGATGGCGCATCAATACTCGGAAATCGCCTCGGTAATAAATGATTTGTCGGGTGAGGTTGAGTTCGGATTTTATTTTAAAAAGGACATTGAGGACAGTCTCTACCATATCTTTTTAGAGGAAAAAATACCCCTTGTTGAGATAAAGGTCATCGCCGATGCAAAGCATCAGCCCGAAGTTTACATAATATCACCGCAGAGGATAGGAAAAGAGAGGTTGCGAAAGCTTGTAAGCTCGGCGATGAATTTCCCGATGCGACTCGTCGACGACTATGCCGAAGGGTATCATCTCGTTGCGGACAACCTCTACTACCCCGAGATTTCGATAAAGCAGAAAAAACAGGAAGGGCAGAATGTCTCGGGCGACTGCGCTCTGCACTTTGAAGCACCCAACAACAAATACTGCATTCTTCTCTGCGACGGCATGGGAAGTGGCGATGAGGCTTATGCCGAAAGCCATATGTGTGCAGAGCTTTTGCGTGAGTTTATCCTGGCAGGTGTAAAGACCGAGACCGCAATTCGGATTATAAATTCATCACTTGCCTTAAAAACAGGCAGAGAGGGCTTCTCGACAGTTGACCTTTTGGAAATCGACCTGATCTCGGGCTCGGCAGAGCTTTATAAAATCGGCGGAGCACAAAGCTATTTGAGGATACGGGACGACTTTAAGACGGTTACATCCCGAAGCCTTCCGCTCGGCATCGTTGAGGATATTACGCCAAACCGAACAAGCTATAGTCTGCACAATGGCGATATGGCGGTGCTTGTGTCCGACGGGATTGCCGAGGCGGATTTTGGTGCTATGCGTGGTGAATGGATTAAGAAAATTATGTCAGAGGAGCTCCCCTGCGACGGGATTTCTACCTTAATAATAAATGATGCACTGAAAAAAACCTTCCCGAATCCGCCCGATGATATGACGGCAGTTGTGGTAAAACTTTGTAAATATTAAAATTTGTAGCTTTTTGCTATAGTTTTGTATCAAAAATACCTTGTTTTTCGACAAAAACTCTTTTTAACAAAAAATTCACAAAAAAGAGTGGTATTTTCCATAATTTTGTGTTATAATACCTTTAATATGGTAAATAGTATGGTAAAATACCAAAAGTATGCACCAAAAGAGATTTAAATATAGGAGTGGAAAAAATGGGATTGTTTGACAAAATATTCGGAACATACTCCGAAAGAGAGCTAAAAAGAGTCCGCCCGATTGCCGACAAGGTTCTGGCATTGGAGGAAGACTTTGCAAAGCTTTCGGATGACGAATTAAAAGCAAAAACCAAGGAATTCAAGGATAGACTTGCAGCGGGCGAAACACTCGATGATTTGCTCCCTGAAGCATTCGCTACAATGCGAGAGGCAAGCTGGCGTGTTCTCGGTATGAAGCACTTCCCTGTTCAGGTTATAGGCGGTATCATTCTTCATCAGGGCAGAATTGCCGAAATGAAGACAGGTGAAGGTAAGACATTGGTATCTACACTTCCTGCATACTTAAACGCTTTGACAGGCAAGGGTGTACATATCGTTACAGTAAACGATTACCTTGCAAAGCGTGACAGTGAATGGATGGGAAAGGTTTACCGTTTCCTCGGCTTAACAGTTGGTCTTATTATACACGACCTTGACAATGAAGAACGCCGTGCAGCATATAATGCTGACATCACATACGGTACCAATAACGAGCTCGGCTTTGACTATCTGCGTGATAATATGGTTACCTACAAGGAAGAAATGGTACAGCGTGGCCACAACTACGCCGTTGTCGACGAAGTTGACTCTATCCTCATCGATGAAGCAAGAACACCGCTTATTATTTCGGGTATGGGTAATGCCGCAAACGACCTTTATAAGATTGCCGACCAGTTCGTTAAGACTTTAAGAAAGCTCGTTGTTACCGAGCACGACGACAAACAGCTCGACGAAAATGTAACAGCTGACTACATCGTTGATGAAAAGGCAAAAACCGCAACTCTGACCGACCGTGGTATCGAAAAGGCAGAGCGTGCATTCAATATTGAAAATATCGCAGACCCTGAAAATATGAAGATTCAGCATCATATCAATCAGGCACTCCATGCAAACGGCGTTATGCACCGTGACCAGCAGTATGTTGTAAAAGACGGTCAGGTTATGATTGTTGACGAGTTCACAGGCCGTATTATGCCGGGCAGACGTTATTCTGACGGTTTGCATCAGGCAATCGAGGCAAAGGAAGGCGTTAAGGTTGAAAACGAAAGTAAAACACTTGCTACAATTACCTTCCAGAACTTCTTCCGTCTTTATTCAAAGCTCTCGGGTATGACAGGTACTGCTCTTACCGAAGAAGAAGAATTCCAGCAGATTTATAACCTTGACGTTGTCGAGGTTCCGACAAATAAGCCTGTTATCAGAAAGGACGAGCACGACTCTGTCTATAAGACCGAAATGGGCAAATACAAGGCAGTTATCAGACAGATTGTTGAATGTCATGAAAAGGGACAGCCTGTATTGGTCGGCACAGTAAATATCGACAAATCAGAGATTTTGTCATCGCTCTTAAAGCGCCAGGGCATCAAGCACGAGGTATTAAATGCCAAGTTCCATGCACGTGAGGCAGAAATCGTTGCACAGGCAGGTAAAAAGGGTGCGGTAACAATCGCAACAAATATGGCGGGCCGTGGTACAGACATTATCCTCGGCGGTAATGCTGAGTATATGGCAAAGCACGAGCTTGCAAAGATGGGTATGACCGACGAGTTGATTGTTGAGGCAACAGGCTTTGCAGAAACCGACGATGCCGAAATCCTTGAGGCAAGACGCCTTTATCAGGAATTTTACAATAAGTTCAAGGAAGAATTGAAGGAAGAACACGAGGAGGTTCTGGCAGCCGGCGGTCTTTATATCATCGGTACAGAACGCCACGAATCACGCCGAATCGATAACCAGCTCCGAGGCCGTGCAGGCCGTCAGGGCGACCCGGGTGTTTCGAAGTTCTTCTTATCACTCGAAGACGACCTGATGAGAATCTTCGGCTCGGAGCGAGTAAAGAGAATGGTAGACTCGCTCGGACTTGCAGAGGATGAGCCAATCGAGGCAGGAATCCTTAATAAATCAATCGAAAATGCACAGAAAAACCTCGAGGGCAGACATTTTGATTCACGTAAGCACGTGCTTCAGTTTGACGAGGTAATGAACGAACAGCGTAAGATTATCTACCGTCAGCGTCAGTCGGTGCTAAACGGCGACGATATCAGCGCATCTATCAAAAATATGCTCTATACCGTAATCGACGGTGCTATGGACGACTATATCGGTATCTCGGATATTCCGGAAGACTGGAATATTTCAGCGCTCGTTGATTTTGCAAACAGAAACCTTGATGCACAGGGTGCATTTGAAGTTAAAAAGAGCGAGCTTGAGACAATCACAAAGGACGAAATCAGAGACCGTCTTGTGGCAGTTGTTGAAAAGAGATACGCCGAGCAAGAAGAGCTCTTCGGCGAGAATATGCGTGAGCTTGAGCGTGTGATACTTCTCCGTGTTGTTGATACCCTCTGGATGGATCACTTGGACGAAATGGAACACGTAAAGCGTGAAATCGGACTCCGTGCATACGGTCAGCACGACCCTGTTGTTGAATACAGAATGGTTTCGGGCGAACTCTTTGACGGTATGAGCGATTCGATAAAGAGAGATACAGTAAAATATATCCTCTTTGCACGCCCGAGAGCACAGGAAATCAAGCGTGAACAGGTTGCAAAGCCACTCGATACAGGCAGTGACGGTTCACTTGCAAAACAGCCTGCACGTGCCAAGAAAGAGCCGGGCAGAAATGACCCGTGTCCATGCGGAAGCGGAAAGAAATATAAACACTGCTGCGGCAGATAAACTGGAAAAAGGATTGGAATAAAAATGCTTGAATACGAACAGTACAGACTACAGCTCGAAGGTATGGAAAAAGGCATCTCCGAGCTTCGTGACTCCCTGAATATAGAGGGCACACTCGAGGAAATCAAAAAACTCGAAGAAGAAAGTGCCGCTCCCGATTTCTGGGACGATATGGAAAAATCGCAGAAGGTTTTGCAAAAGACCAAGCAGTTAAAGGATAAGGTTGAGCGTTATGAAAACCTCAAGGGCTCATGGGAAGACACCCTTACCTTAATCGAGATTGCCGATGAAGAAAATGACGAGGGAATGCTCTCTGAAATCAAGGCATCGGTTGAGGCGGTTGAGGCAGAGCTTGAAAAGATTACTCTCGAAACTCTCCTTTCGGGTCCGTATGATAAAAATAATGCGATTATGACCTTCCACGCAGGTGCAGGCGGAACAGAGGCACAGGACTGGTGCGAAATGCTTTTCAGAATGTATCAGATGTATGCACAGAAAAACGGCTACCAGGTTTCCACACTCGACCTTCTCCCCGGTGATGATGCAGGGTTAAAGAGTGCTACAATCACAATCTCGGGCTTGAACGCCTACGGATATTTAAAGGCCGAAAAGGGCGTACACCGTTTGGTAAGAATTTCACCGTTTGATGCATCGGGCAGACGCCACACATCATTTGCATCAATCGAAGTTATGCCGGAAATCGATGACGATGTTGAAATCAATATCCGCCAGGAGGATTTGAGAGTTGATACCTACCGTGCGAGCGGTGCAGGCGGGCAGCATATCAATAAAACCGACTCGGCTATCAGAATCACACATATCCCGACCGGTGTTGTTGTATCATGTCAGACACAGCGTTCACAGCACCAGAACCGTGAATATGCGATGAGAATGCTCAAATCAAAGCTTGCCGAAATTGCAGAACAGCAGCAAAAGGAAAAGATTGAGGACATCAAGGGTGTACAGAAGGAAATCGCATGGGGCAGCCAGATCCGCTCATATGTATTCCACCCGTATAACCTTGTAAAGGACCACAGAACAGGCTTTGAAATGGGTAATATCGGTGCGGTTATGGACGGTGACTTAAACGGATTCATAAACGAGTACTTAAAGAAGGCAAGCCTCGGACAGTTAAATGGTTAATAGATAAGAAGCTCTTTTTGAAGAGCTTCTTTTTTTCGGTGAAAATTTCAGCAAATTTCAAATGAACATAGCCTCCCCTGTGTAAGGGGAGGTGGCACACAAAGTGTGACGGAAGGGTTGTAAATATAAGCAGCAATCCATCTGTGTCTCTATCTTCGACATTTCCCCTTTCACAAGACGGCTAAAACCCCTCTTGGCGACTTTTCCGCCACTTTTTGCCGGTAAAAAGTGGCAATAACTTTTTTTAAACGGGATGCCGGGGACGCCATCCCCTACACACCATATATAAAGGATAAATGTAGGGGCGGATGCCCACATCCGCCCGATATAAAGAAATTACGGTTTATCATAAATGTGATAGGAATTTTTTTCCAACTTCTTGTAACTTTTTGTCGAAATCTCCTTTACAAATACGATATATTGTGATAAAATATTAAAAAAAGAATAGGAAATAAAAAAAGTAACGCAGAAATCACAGACAAGATTTTTCTACACGCTGGCTTTTTCATATACGGTCTTGTCCTGAAATTTTGGTCAAGTCCTTTTTTTATGCCCGATTCTAAAAAAATTTTAGGGGGAAATAAAAAATGAAACTCACTTATGATGTATCGGACAAACCGAAGTTTGGACAGCTGATTGTATTTGCATTCCAACAGCTTTTGGCAATACTTGCAGCTACAATTGCAGTACCATCAATTATCGGTAATGGAATGTCACAATCGGCAGCACTTTTTGGTGCAGGTGTAGGTACAATAGTGTACCTTCTCTTTACAAAATTCAAAAGCCCTGTATTTTTGGGTTCTTCTTTTGCATTTTTAAGCTCAATGTTCGCTGCCTTTGCAGGAGCAGTATCTGTTGAAGCAGGATATGCCGGTTTAATCATCGGTGCGATATTTGCAGCACTTGTTTATATTATTATTGCACTTGTTGTTAAATTTGCCGGTGTAGAATGGATAAACAAGCTTATGCCACCGGCTGTTATCGGACCAACTGTTGCTATAATCGGTCTTTCGCTTGCCGGAAATGCAGTTGGTGATATGTTGAAATTTGCAGAATTTGATGCAGCAAATTCAGTTTATGTAATGAACGCACAGGGCTGGATAGGATTTGTATGTGCTCTTGTAACACTATTTGTAGTTGTTTTATGTTCTGTTTACGGAAAGAAAATGACAAAGTTGATTCCTTTCGTAATAGGTATTCTTGCAGGCTATGCCGTTGCAGCTATATTTACTGTTATTGGTATTAAGACCGGTAATGACACATTAAAAATTATAGACTTTTCACTTTTTGAAAATATGCGTTGGTATCCTGATTTTACATTCCTTTCAGCAAGTCGCGGACTTGCCCAAATTGATGCAAAATATATTGCAACAATCGCTGTTGCATATGTACCGGTTGCGTTTGTAGTATTTGCAGAGCATATTGCAGACCATAAAAACCTTTCAACTATTATTGACCGTGACCTTTTAAAAGAACCCGGTCTTCACAGAACTTTGCTTGGTGACGGTATAGGAAGTGCCGTTGGTGCACTCTTCGGCGGATGTCCTAATACCACATACGGCGAATCAGTTGGTTGTGTTGCAATTACAGGTAATGCTTCAATTGTTACAATATTGACAACTGCAATAATGGCAATAGTTATTTCATTCTTCGGTCCATTTGTAACTTTCCTTGCAACAATTCCTTCATGTGTTATGGGCGGTGTTTGTCTTACACTTTACGGATTTATCGCAGTAAGCGGTTTAAAAATGTTGCAGGGTGTTGACCTCGGAAATAATAAAAACCTATTCGTTGTATCTGCTATTCTTATCGCAGGTATTGGCGGAATGGCACTTAAGATTGGTGCTGTAACATTAACACCAATAGCAGTTGCTTTGATTCTCGGTATTATAACAAACTTAATGCTTAAAAAAGCAGAGTAAAAATTATAAACTAAAAAGGAAACGGATTTTCCGTTTCCTTTTTTAATGTAACAAAACGGGAGGGCGTGGAAGCCCTCCCCTACAAATTAAAACCGATAAATTTGTTCCCTACAAAAAAACAACTTCTCTAAAAAGGAAAAATAAATATGAAACCAAAAATTTTACAGTGCGCTGTACGCTTTTGCAGGCGGCAAGCACATCAGCAAGAATGGACAAAACACTACCGAGCGCACGGCGGAGGGTAAGAAGTGTCCTAAAAGGTATGTAAATTCGGAGAGTTAAAGTCGGGCGAATGAGGAATATTTTGCCTTTGCAAAATTTCCGCCCTGAGCTACGCTTTGGGGTATTTCCAAGAGGGGGTCAGCCCCTCTTGGCGACTTTTCCGCCACTTTTTGTCGGTAAAAAGTGGCATAAGAAATCAATAAAAACGGGAGGGCATGGAAGCCCTCCCCCTACAATTTTTCAATTCTTTTAGGGAATAGGAAAAAAGCTTTGGAATTAACAAAATTAACAAACTGAGCCAAAGCTTTAGCTTTGGGTTACCCAAAGTCGTACACGGGTACGACGAGAGGCGAAGTTTGTTGATAGCAAGAAAAGTTAAACTTTTCTCACGTCCGGAGCTTTTTAACATTCCCCTATTCCCAAAGCCTTTTTTGCCAACTTGTCTGCACGGTCATTTAGCTTATCACCTGAATGACCCTTTACCTTTTTGAAGTTTACCTTTAGCTTATCCTTAATACTCTGGTAAAAATCACGGTAGTTCTGCGTGCCTGTTTTGTTTGCCTTCCATGCACCTGTGCACCACATCTCAATTCCCATATAGTCATAGTAAAGGTCAATTTCCGGGATATTGTTAATCAGGCAATATTTCATAACGAACTCAGCACCCTTAATCTCACCTGCAACATTTCGCATCTCTAAAAGCTCAGGGTCGGAAAATTTTCCCGAAAATTCTTCTTCCTTTCCGTCGACAGAGATTATAGCACCAAATGAAAACTCGCTCTTCTCGAGCGAAAAACTACCGTCAACATAAGCAAATGTGCCGGCTTCCTCTTTTTTTACTTCACCGCAAAAAATATATGCTTTTGCTTCTGCTTCGGTTGGAAAGCTTTTATATTCTGCACCCGAGTAGCCGTCAACCTGAGCCTTGCACTCGTCCCAGCTCTCAAAAATTCCTATCTTTCTGCCGTTTTTTACGGCATAGTATTTTTTCAAATCAATCAATTCCTTTATCTCATATTAACCTAATTCTATATAATTTCCAATTTAAAGTCAATAATAAAATAGAAAAGTCCGTGGAAAAATTTTGAAAAATTTATAAGAAAAGTAGAATTTTTTAAAAAAATAAAAATTTATGTGATTAAAGATTGAAAAATTTTCTAAAATGTAGTATAATATAGCATGGATATGTTTCGATAAGTATAGGAAAAAAATAAACAGGAGGAAAAGGGATGAATGTACAGGAAATATGGGATTATTCACTACCCCATATACGCAGAGAATCTGACTCTTTAGTGGGATATAACACCTACATAAAAGAGATCAGACCACTTTCTTATGAAAATGGAATATTTAAGCTTTTAGTTCCGACAGGACTTATTAAAAATATGGTTGAACTCCGCTACCGTGACATCATAGAGAGAGCTATCAGTAAAATAACAGGACAGGATACCGATATTTTTATAACCGTTCGTGAAAATCAGGAGCCTGAAGAAAAAAAGGTTATAGAGGAAAAACCAAAACCACAGCCTACAAACACAGGCTTAAATTCAAACTATACCTTTGATAACTTTGTCATCGGTCCATCAAACGACTATGCCGCAGCAATGGCAATGCGAATTACCCATTTTTGCGGTGATCAGGATACCAACCCGCTATTTTTATACGGTAATTCAGGACTTGGAAAAACACATCTTTTGCACGCTATCGGCAACAAAATTTTAGAGACAAGCCCTGAAAAGAAGGTACTCTATGTTACAAGTGAAAAGTTCACAATCGATATGATTAACTCGGTTCGTGACAAGAATATGGAATCGTTCAGACAAAAATATCGTAATCTTGATGTTCTGATGGTTGACGATATTCAATTTTTAGAAGGCAAAGAAGGTACACTTGAGGAATTTTTCCACACCTTCAATGACCTTTATATGAATAACAAGCAGATTGTGCTTGCAAGTGATAGAAAGCCAAAGGATTTTGTTACCTTGGACGAGCGTTTAATCAACCGTTTTGAATGGGGATTAAATATCGACATCAATCTTCCGAACTATGAAACAAGAGTCGCAATCCTAAAGAAAAAAGCAGAAACAAGAAACATCGCAATCGATGAGGATGTCCTGGCATATATCGCAGAGCGAATCGACTCTAACATTAGAGAGCTCGAGGGTGCTCTATCTAAAATTATATCATATGCCGGCATCAGCAACCGTGAGATTGATATTGAAATTGCCGATTACATTATAAAAACAATCCTGCCTGAGGATGTGACCGTGACACCTGATAAGATTATGGAATGTGTTGCATCATACTATAAAATCGGGCTCGGAGATTTAACAGGCACATCAAAGCAGAAGGTTTACGCCTTCCCACGCCAGATTGCTATGTATTTATGCAAAAACCTGACAGATCTTAACTTCACAATCATAGCAAGAATATTCGGCGGCCGTGACAGAACAACTGTTATGTATGCAGTCGATAAAATTGCAATATCTGTCAAGGAAGACCCGAACTTAAAAAGAGATATTGAAAATATAACTCAGGAAATTAAAAACTCCTGATTTTAGAGATGGATAGATTTGTGGATAAATAAGGAATAAGTTGTTAATAAAAAAATTGCCATTTTTTGACAGTTGATAACAAAAAATTCATAAACAGGTTATCAACGGATAAGTGTTGATAAATTATGCCAGAGTTTTACTTATATTTTCCAACTTTTCCACTAAATCCACTCCTCTACTACTATAACAACAGTTATATATAAATATATACGTACGTACGATATACCGCAAATCTGAATTTTAAAATTTTATTTATAGTGAGGGATAAATTATGAAAATTATCTGTAGTAAATCATCATTGCTTGAAATGATAAATACTGTTCAAAAGGCAGTATCTGCAAAATCTGTAATGCCAATCCTTGAGTGTATCAAATTAGAAGCTGATATCTCTGGTGATATGACAATTACAGGAAATAACTTAGATATTGCAATCGAATACAAATCATTTGCAAATGTAACCGAAGCAGGAAGTATTGCACTAAACTCAAAGATGTTTGGTGAGATTATAAGAAGACTACCTGACAGTGATGTATCTATAAATGTAAATGAAGAAAACAATGTTACTACAATCAAGTGTGCAAAGAGTGAATTTAATATTCAGGGTATGAACTCATCAGAATACCCGGTTGTGCCTGAGGTTGAAGAAAGCTATCGTTTCTCGATGGAGCAGGAAAAGCTCAAGAGAATGATAAGAAAGACAATCTTCTCTGTTTCACAGAACGAATCAAGAAGACCTGTTTTAACCGGAGCTTTGTTTGATATAAACACAGGAACATTGAATGTTGTTGCAACAGACACCTACCGTCTTGCAATCGTTACAGAAACTGTTGATGCAAGTTTGCAGAACTATAAGTTTGTAGTACCCGGTTCAACATTGAGAGAACTTTTAAAGGTTTTAAGAGATGATGAAGAAAAGGTAGAAATCATAGTATCCTCACGCCATGCTATGTTTGATTTTGGCGGATATAAAGTAACAACAAGACTTTTAGAGGGTGAATTTATAAAATACGACCCTATTTTAAAGACACCAAACTCAATCTTTGTAACTGTTGGAATCAGGGAATTTGCAGAGAGCTTGGAGCGAGCATCACTTCTTATCAATGATGACTTGACTGCAAAGGCTGAAAAAGTACCTGTTCGCTTAAATATAAATCTTGATAAAATCGAGATTACCTGTATCACAGGCAAGGGTATGGTTCACGATATTGTAGAAGCAGGCGTTCACGGCGATGATATTGAAATAGGCTTTAATCACCGTTATCTTCTGGAAGCTCTTCGTGCCTGCGAGGATGAAAAAATCAAGCTTGAATTTTCTAATCCGAGAAGCTCGTGCTTTATCCGCTCGGAAGAAGACAAGAGCTTTACTTATATGGTATTGCCTGTCAGACTCTACAACGAATAAGAGGTATTTAAAACTTGATAAATATAAAAAGAATTGTATGTACATCGTGTGAGGAAAACTGTTATCTGATAGATGACGGAAAAATTGGCATTCTATTCGACCCGGGAAGCGATAGCGATAAAATATTAAGGGTTATTGAAAAGCTTGAAATTCCATATATCTTCCTGACACATTGCCATTATGACCATATAGAATCGGTTGAGGCGGTAAAAAAAGCGAAGAACTCAAAGGTTGTGGCAACTGCCGAGTGCAGTAAAAATATAACAGATGCTAAAAAAAATGTATCGCTTTTTTTCGGCAATGCCATTTCGCTTGAGCCTGCCGAGATAATTTTAGATGATACCGATATTTTAAAGACAGCGCTTGGTAAAATTTTATGTATAAAAACACCCGGGCATACAGAATGCTCCGCTTGTTTTATGATAGAAAATAATCTTTTCTCGGGAGATACACTCTTTAAATTAACGGTCGGAAGATGGGATTTACCGACAGGTGATGAGCGGACTTTGAAAAAATCCATCAAGGAAAAGCTCTATACACTTGACGATAAAACAAGGGTTTTTCCCGGCCACGGTGAGCCTACAACCATAGAATATGAAAAAAAGCACAACCTTTTTCTAAAGGCGGATAAATAAAATGAAGTTGATACAAGACGGTTTTTCGTGCGAATTTGAAATGAATATATTTATAAATATATTCTTTAAAAAGGAAGAAGAGGGTATAATTCATACCGTCTTTTCGCACGAAAATGATGAAATAAAGGTTATATCGGAAATTGAATTTATGGGTGATGTTTACAGAGCAGATTATTCGTACCCATTCTCAAATTCCGTAACCGATAAAAAGCTAATAAAGAAAATCTATTCAACCTCGGTTGTGAAAGCATTTGTCCGGTCTGCAAAAAAAATCAGACCAATCAATCTTCCCTGGGGTGTAATGTCGGGGATAAGACCTGCAAAATCGGTCAGAAAGTTCCGTGAAGAGGGATATTCCGACTCCGGGATAAGAGAGCTTTTAGGAAGCATATATGAGGTAACTCCCGAAAAGATTGACCTTGCAATGGAGGTTTCAAAAAACGAGGAGGAAATCCTGAAAAAGATAGGCAAAAACTCGGTCAGCATCTATATCGGCATACCGTTTTGCCCGACAAGATGCCTTTACTGTTCATTTGTTTCAACCGATATCCGCTATAGCGGAAGGTATATAGACGATTTTTTAAATTGTCTTGTAGAAGAAATTAAAAAGACAGGCGAAATTTTGGATAATCTCGGGCTTAATCTTGAAAATATCTATATTGGCGGCGGAACGCCGACAACTTTAAGTGCTGAACAGTTGGAAAAACTGCTCGGTGCTATAAATAAATATCTGAAAACTGATAAATTATATGAGTTTACCCTTGAGGCAGGAAGACCTGACACAATCACAAAGGAAAAGCTTATTGCGGCAAAAAATGCAGGTGTTACAAGAATCAGCATAAATCCGCAGACTATGAATGAGAAAACTTTAGAGAAAATCGGAAGAAAGCATACTCCCGAGCAGATAAGAAAAAGCTTTGCCGATGCCCGTGAGGTCGGGTTTTCGAATATAAATATGGACCTGATTGCAGGTCTGCCTGATGAGACTCCCGAGATGTTTTATTCGTCTTTGGAGGAGATAATCGGGCTCGACCCTGAAAACATCACAGTTCATTCGATGTGTATAAAACGCTCGGCAGACCTTGCACGAAGCGGAATTACACTCTCAGATGCAGGGTATATAGAAAAAATGCTATCCTACACGCAAAAGCGTATGAGAGAAACTAATAGGGATGCCTATTATATGTACCGCCAGAAAAATATTTCGGGAAACAGCGAGAATGTCGGCTATGCAAAGCCGGGAAAGATGTCTTATTATAACATAAATATTATGGAAGAGGCACAGACAATTTTAGCACTCGGTGGCGGTGGTGCAACAAAATTGGTTTTTGATAATGAAATAGTCAGAATATTTAATTTTAAAGACCCGTATGAATATATCAGGCGGTTTGATGAGATTTTAAAAAAGAAGGACGAGGCCGCCCAAATTCTGAAGGCAGGTGAAAAGCTTGATAAGTGATATTAAAAGAGAGATTATAGCGGAACTCGAGGAGCTTCGTACAATCGCAAACGCCAAGTGTGAAAAGAAAAAGGCGGAGATTTACGAAAAATACCCCGAGGTTTTGGCGTTTTCTAAAAAAATAAATCTTCTGGGTTTGGAAAATACCAAAAGAATTTTCAAAAACCCCGAAAATGCAGCAGAATATAATAAAGAGTTTAAAATAGAGCTTGAAAAGCTTTTAGCGGAGCGTGACGAGTTCTATAAGGAACACGGAATTGACCCCGACTTTGACAAAAAGCAGTACCGTTGCAAAAAATGCTCAGACACCGGCTTTATCAAATCGGGCGAGATGTGCTCTTGCTTTAAGGAGCGACTTGCCGAGAAAACCTACAGAATTTCAAGTCTTGGAAAAACTATGCAGGATATGCGGTTTGAAAACTTTTCGCTCGACTTTTATAGCTCTGAAAAAAAGGGCGACTACTCCGAGCGAGAGAATATGGAGTATATCTTAAACTCTGCAAAGGCTTTTTGCGAGAAGTTTGAAGAGCACGAAAGAAGTATACTATTTTATGGCACACCGGGGCTTGGCAAGACCTTTATCTCGGTGTCGGTTGCAAGAAAGCTTTTGGAGCTTGGAAAAACTGTAACATATATCTCAGCGGCAAGACTTTTTTCGATATATGAGGACTATAAGTTCGGGCGTGACCACAAAAACGACGAGTTTTTCGATGATCTTTTTAACTCCGACCTTTTGATTATCGACGACCTGGGAACAGAATTTATATCAAAAGCATCGGTGTCATTCCTGTTTGAGCTTGTAAATGAGCGAATCATAAACAACAAAAAGGTTATCATAAACACCAACCTTTCTCCCGAGGACCTCGAAAGAGAGTACACAGTAAGGTTTATGTCGAGAATTTTTGAGCATTTTGATGTCTATAAATTTACAGGCAAGGACATCAGGGTTCAGAAGCAGTATAACTGATAAATTAAAGATTAGGACGGATAATGGTGCTTTTTAGAATTTATCGGGCACCGTTATTTGTTTTTAAGAAAAAGTCAGGTGATAAAAATGAAAGCTACACAATGCGAATTTTGCCGTTTCAATACCGAGGTCCTTGCACAGATCAAGGGCGGACTTCCCGATAGCGACACCGTTTTGAGGCTATCCGAGGTATTTAAGGTATTCGGCGATGGGACAAGAATAAAGATACTCTGGACACTTTTTGACAATGAAAAGTGTGTTTACGATATTGCCGAGGAAATCTCTATGACCCAGTCGGCGGTAAGCCATCAGCTGAGGGTTTTAAAGGAGGCACGGCTTATAAAAGCAAGGCGTGAAGGGAAAAACACCTTCTATTCTCTCGATGACGACCATGTAAAGAGGATAATCGAGCAGGTAATGATACACATTAACGAGTAAAAGGGAGCTTTTTTATGAAAAAGGTTTTAATAACCGGTGCATCGGGCGGAATCGGCAGTAAAATTGCCGAGGTATTCCGTGATGCGGGATATACTGTTTATGCCGGATTTTGCAACAATAAGCCCGAAATCCCGGGTGTGAATAACATTCATATAGATGTAACCGATGCGGAATCTGTTATGACGGCAATATCCGAAATCGGGCGACTTGACTGCCTTGTAAATAACAGCGGAATTTCCGAGCAAAAGCTCTTTTCAGATATAACAGAACAGGATTGGGACAGGATGTTTGCGGTAAACACCAAGGGCGCATTCCTTACCTCAAAGGCGGTACTTCCTGCTATGATAAAGGAAAATTCGGGAAGAATTATAAATATCTCCTCAATCTGGGGCGAGGTAGGCGCAAGCATGGAGGTGCACTATTCCGCATCAAAGGCGGCTTTAATTGGATTTACAAAGGCACTTGCAAAGGAGGTAAGCCTCTCGGGTGTTACGGTAAACTGCATAAGTCCGGGATTTATCGAGACTCCGATGAACTCGCACCTAAGCGATGAGGAAATCGCAGAATGCAGAGAGGAAATACCGCTAAAAAGACTCGGAACACCTGCAGATGTTGCATCGGCGGCACTGTTTCTTGCATCGGATATGGCAGACTACATAACAGGTCAGGTCATAAGTGTTTCGGGAGGTTGGAATTTAGTTTGATATGAAAAAATGTAAGATAATTTTTTATATATTATTTATTGCCGTAACGCTCTTTATATTCGCAAATTCGGCAAAGCCTGCGGTGGAATCTAGCCAGCAGAGCGGATTTTTAGTGCGGCTTTTTATGGAGGTATTCAGCATTGAAAACAGAGATGTTGCAACCGTTATAGTAAGAAAGGCAGCGCATATTGCCGAGTTTTTCGCACAGGGCGCATTCCTTTCGGCGGCGTTGTTTGATAGCTTTCGCAAAAACTATATTTATGTACTCTTTGCAGGTCTTTTTACTGCCGCAACCGACGAGTTTATTCAGCTCTTTTTTGAAGGCAGAGCCGGTATGATAGAGGATGTGTTTGTGGATTTTTCAGGTACAGCTCTGGCGGTTTTGGCGGCGTTTATATTGATTGGTATATTAAAAAGGAGAAAAAATGGAGTTACCGGTTGAGTTTAAAAAGAGAATGACCGAGATGTTAGGCACAGATTCAGAGGCATTTTTCGATGCCTTTTCTTCTGATGAAGTGGAAACTGCTGTCAGGATAAACCCCAAAAAACCTATTCCGGATGGTCTAAAAGAGATTTTGGCATCGAAAGAAAAGGTTGAGTGGTGCGAGCTTGGTTATTACATAAATAAGGACATTTTGAGCGGAAACCACCCGTATCACCTCGGCGGACTTTTGTATTTTCAGGAGCCGTCTGCAATGGCGGTGGTGTCGGCACTCGATATATCGGAGGATGACTATGTATTAGACCTTTGTGCAGCACCCGGCGGAAAGGCGACACACGTTGCAGGTTATCTTGGTGACGGTGGCATTCTGGTTGCAAACGAGATAGTTAAAAAAAGAAGCATGATACTTGCCGATAATATCGAGAGAATGGGCATAAAAAATGCGGTTGTGACTAACGAATCACCAAAAAATCTCGAAAAGCATTTCCCACAGTTTTTTTCGAAAATAATAGTCGATGCACCCTGCTCGGGTGAGGGAATGTTCAGAAAAGAACCAAGAGCCATTGAGGAGTGGAGCATTGCACACACAGAGGCTTGTGCCGAGCGGCAAAAGCTTATTTTAGATTCTGCAATTTCGATGCTTGCCCCCGGCGGTGAGCTTATATATTCAACCTGTACCTTTGCACCGGCAGAAAACGAGGGCATTGTTGAGTATATCCTCAACAAATACCCCGATATGTCGCTTTTGCCGATTAAACTTTCGGGACTTACTCCTGCAGATGCAAAATATATCGGCTCGGATAAAGATTATAGCAGTGCAAAGCGAATATTCCCGCACCTATCCCGTGGTGAAGGGCATTTTCTGGCACTCTTTAAAAAGGAGGGTACATTTATAAAGCCCTCAAAGCATCAAACGAAAAAGTCAATCTCGGAAGAGTCGCTCTACAGGGATTTTGAGAAGAAATATTTAAATGTAAGGCTTTCGGGAAATTTTGAGCTCTTTGGCGAAAATCTCTATCTTGTACCCGATGCAATTTCGACCGATAAGCTGAAGTTAGAGCGTGCGGGACTCTTTTTGGGAAAGTGTAAAAAGGGCAGATTTGAGCCGTCGCACGCCCTGTCGCTTGCGCTTGGTGTTGGTGATTTTAAGAATACCTATGAGCCTGATGATATCGAGAAATACTTAAAAGGCGAGACCTATATTGCCGATATTGACGGCTGGTGTGCGGTGGTTTATGATAAAATTCCGCTCGGCTGGGCGAAGGGCTCGCAAGGTGTTTTGAAAAACCATTTCCCGAAATTTTTGAGAATATTTTAAGTGAGGTAAAAAAATGAAGATAAAAGTTTTAGAAGATTCATATTCTTGTGCATCATACGAAAAAATGCCCGAAAATTTGCCTGAAATTTACTTTTTGGCATCGACAGGAGATGAGATATCAATCTTTTCTAAAAGCGAAAATCTCCCTAAAAATGCCACGAATATCGAGGGTGGGTTTAAAGGCTTTGTAATAGACGATACACTTGACTTTTCACTAATCGGAATAATTGCAAGAATCACGAGCATCCTTGCCGATAACGACATCAGCGTATTTGTAACATCAACCTTCAAAACCGACTATTTCTTCGTAAAAGAGGAGAATCTTGCACTCTCACTTCAGTTATTGAACACCAGCGGATACGACATTTTATAGGAGGCGAGAAGTTTGAAAGTAATGGTTGTAGGGTCAAGAGGCATAACCTCTGACATTTCACAGTATATCCCAAAAGATGCGACCCTGATAATCACCGGCGGAGCAAGAGGTGTCGACACACTTGCCGAGCAGTATGCTGATGAGCATAATATACCAAAGCTCATAGTCCGTCCCGATTACGAAAAGTACGGAAAAAAAGCACCGATAATGCGAAATCACGAGATGGTGGACATGGCGGATCTGGTGATAGCGGTATGGAATGAGCGATCACGAGGGACGAAGGATGTTATTGATTATGCGATAAGTCATAACGTCAGGTTGAGGGTGTATACTCCATGAAATCGACAAAAAGCGGGCCTATCGCTTTGCTTTCTTTAAAAACCCATTCTGCAGTACCAATGTACGGCGACGAATGTGTTTTTAAAGAATATTCCCATATTTTTGTCAATTTTGAAAGACTTTAAGAGTGAGGCTAACGCTTCGCTTTTTGTTATTTTGTCTTTGGCAGTACCCACGTACGGCGGCAAAGCCAAAATACCAAAATATCCTCATATTTTTCTGCGTTTTGTGAAATCGACAAAAGCGGTGATACCGCTTCGCTTTTTGTTATTGGAATTTAAATAGTGATGGAAAAGCTATATTTAAAAAGCTATGTTTGTCATATGCTTGATTTATAACAGCATTTGAAGTATAATTGAATTAACAAGGAAATGTATTGGATTTAGGGAGGAAAACATATGAAAAATCAGGCAATTAAGGTTTTCTCTTATATTTTTTATGTCGTATCAATTATTTTTGCTATAATATTTATTGCTCTTTGTATAGTCGGATATTTTAGATGGAAAGAATCATTGTTAAATCCATTAGTATTAGTAGCGCCGTTTTCATCAATGGTTAAACATTTTTGCATAAGCTTTTTGCTGCCTTCTGTTGTATGTGCAGTTTTGGGTTATATTTTTCAAAGAATCAATAAATAATAATTTGATTTCCAACAAAAAAGAGCCTTTCGGCTCTTTTTATTTTGTTGCGTTGGTTGAGTTGTTGGTATTGCCTGAATTGTTGTTGTTTGTGTTATTTGAGCCGTTGCCCGTCATTTCGTCAACGCCGTTCATAACGCCGTCGCCGACATTCTCAACACCGTTCATAATACCGTCACCAACATCTTCAACTGCATCCATTGTGTCATCTATAATACTGTCTGTGGTGTTGTCTGTATTTGTGTTTCCTGTGTTATTGTTGCCTCTTCCGCAGGCAGAAATACTAAGAAGTGATACAAGTGTCAATATAAAAATAATGCTTTTCATATAAATAACCTCTCTTTTCGTTTTTTCTTTATTTATTATAACGAAAAGTCGAAAAATTATTTATGAAATACAAGAAAAAATATCGTTATTTTTAGATTTTTTTATTGTAAGACCGGTGTCGGCTAAAATTTCGGAAAAAATTTCCATTGCAATTATTTCGGTCGGATAATGTCCCGCATCAACTACTGCGAGCCCTTCATCCACCGCCTCGATTGCGATATGGTACTTAACATCTGCTGTAACAAAAATGTCTGCACCGCAGGAAAGTGCTGTTGGGTACTCGTCTCCGCATGCGCCCGAGCCAACCGCAACGGTTGAGATTTCCTTTTCAGGATTGCCCGAGAATTTCACAAATGGCGTATTTAAGATTTCTGCCACCCTTTTTGCAAACTCTGATGCAGTGGTTTTTTCAACCTTGCCGTATCTGCCAAGACCTGTTTTTTCGTCCAAAACCTTGATATCCGAAAGACCCAAAACCTCTGCAAGCCTTTGATTCAAGCCGTTTGGAGCACAGTCAAGGTTTGTGTGTGCACAATAGACTGTCAGGTTATTTCTGATAATCTGGGCATACATTTTCGTTTTTGCGTTATCCTCGGTGAAGTTTTTCACGCCCTCAAAAACAAGCGGATGATGCGAAATAATCATCTCTGCACCGCACTCTATCGCCTCTTTTACGACACCGGGTGTAATATCGAGTGTTACTAAAATGGTCGAAATATCATTCTCGGCATTCCCTGCCAAAAGCCCGACATTATCCCATTCATAGGCGAGATTTTTAGGGAAAATTTCTTCTAATATCTCAATAATCTTTGCTACCTTCATATCTTATCAAGCTCCTTCAAAAGTTCTGAATACTTGTTTATTACATCATAATCCTTATCCCCGGCACGCTCGTTACCCTTTAAAATCTTGGTAAATTCACGGCGTTTTTTCTCCAGGAGCATTCCAAAAAGCGGATGCGAATAAAGACTTTTGGGAAGATGCAACTCGAGCTCATCGGCGGTTTTTGTCTCTCCCGAAAAACATACACGCATAAGGTTATAGACCTTAAATCCTTCCCGCTCGAGTTCTTCTTTTTTAATAGAAAAACCGTTTTCAAAAAGCCAGAGTCTCAATTCCCTCTGGCAATTCATTGGCTGTAAGATAAGCTCACGAAAGCCCTTTGTTTTTTCCAAATCCTCCGAGAGGATTTTTATAATCATCTCACCGCCCATGCCGGCAATAACGGCAGTTTCGGTCTCTCCCGATTTAATTGGTGCAAAGCCACCGCCGAGCCGTAGCTCGATTTTATCCGAAAGACCGTATTTTTTCACATTCTTTTCGGCAATCGCCAAAGGTCCCGGGCGGATGTCGCAGGCGATGGCGTGGTCTGACTGAGCCCTTTTTAACAGCTCAATCGGGATATATGCGTGGTCGGTGCCGATATCTGCCACAGTTTTATATGATATGAGTCCCAATATCGACTCAAGTCTTGGTGTTAACATTTCAATTCTCCTAAAAAGTGTTCGGGTTACAAAAATAAAAATAATGCCCGAAATTTGAGTTATACCAAAAGTTATCCACAAGTGTGGATAACTCGTGAATCCTCCAAAACGGCTAAAATATGCCATTATTTTTGTTTTTTTCCTCCCATTCACACTTATATGTGAATAATTTTCGACAAAATACCCATTTTTTACCAAAATAATATGTAAACTATGGAAAACTGCATCAAACCGAGCTTTTTGATCTTTGTTACGAACTTGTTAAATGTAGGATAACTCGTGGATAAGGTGGATAAACTACACTAAAATGCGGTTTTCAAGCTATTTTTGTGTGGATAACTTAAATTTCACCCTGTGGATAAAATAATTTTTGGTTTACATAATACATAATATTATTTTATACCGAACACAAATTATCGGATTTTTCAGAAAAATCCGCAAAAAGTGTGGATTATTCGTATATTTCGCGTTTCAGTACGCCGACATACGGGAGGTTTCGGAGAATTTCATCATAATCGAGTCCGTAGCCTACAACATATTCGTCGGGGATTTCAATTCCGCTATACTCAACCTCAACAGGTGTTACACGGCGTGACGGCTTATCCAGAAGTGTGCAGATTCTTATAGTTTTCGGGTTACGCTCTCTCAAGAGCTCCTTGAGCTTATGGAGAGTGTTTCCGCTGTCTATAATATCTTCCACAATTAAAACATTTCTACCCTCGATATCGGTCTCGAGGTCCTGGCGGATGTTGATAAAACCGCTCGAAGCTGTGCCCGAGCCATAGCTTGATGCTCGCATAAAGTCTATCTTTACAGGCATATCAAGCTTTTTTATAAGGTCGGATGCAAATACCATACTGCCTTTTAGGATAACAACAACCAAAAGCTCCTCGCCGTTTAAGTCGGCATTGATTTTATCTGCAAGTCGGCAAACGGCATTTGCAAGCTCTTCTTCAGATACAAGTACCTTTTCAATAGCCGGATGAAGTTTCATATATATTCCTCCCAAAAGTTTTGTGTTATACTTGAAAAAAACTTATTTTTTTGCTATAATTATTGTATCATAAAGAGTTAATTTTTTCAAGTGTGTTATATAAAAGGGAGTGAATTTATGAGAAAAGCACTTATTTTGTCGATAAAGGCAGGGTACGGTCATCATTCTACCGCCCAGGCGATAATAGATTGCCTCTCATCCCGTGGGATTGAGGCGGAGATGCTCGACAGCCTTGAATATGTAAGCACATTTTTGGGTGATTCGATTCAGGACGGATACCTGCTGACTACAAAATATATGCCCGATATATACGGAAAGGCTTATGATAAGCTCGATAAGAAAAACACCGAGAGTGCCCGGTTTTCGCCGATTGCCGTGTCATCAAAGGTTGTATCGAAAAAGCTCAGGGAATATGTGCAGGACTATGCTCCCGATGTTATAATCGGAACTCACAGCTATGCCTGTATGCTTATGACATATATGAAGCGAAAGGGGTATATTGACTGCCCGACATACGGAGTTGTTACCGATTTTACGGTGCATCCGTTCTGGGAAAATACCGACCTTGACTATTATGTAGTGCCCGATGAGCTCTTAATCCCGCAGATGGAGAGAAAGGGAATTGAAAGGGAGAGAGTGTTACCGTTTGGTATCCCGATTAAGGAGAAATTCTCGAAAAAAACCGAAAAGAGCGAGGCAAGAGAGCTTTTAGGAATTGAGGATTTGCCGACCGTTCTTGTTATGATGGGCTCGATGGGGTTTGGAAATATCGCCGAGGCAATGGAGAAAATCGATAGTGTTGACGGCAAATTCCAGGTGCTTTGTGTGTGCGGAACAAACGAGAAAAGCCGTGCGGCAATCATGTCGAGAGAGTGGCGAAAGCGTGTCTATGTCTACGGTTTTGTTGATATGATAGATATTATGATGGACGCATCCGACTGTATAATCACAAAGCCGGGCGGACTGACCACCTCCGAGCTGATGGCAAAGGGATTGCCGCAGATTCTGGTAAACCCTATCCCGGGTCAGGAGGACAGAAACATGGAGTTTCTGGTAAATGCAGGTGCGGCGATTATGACGACCAAGACATTTCAGCTTGATGAGGCGCTGAATCTTTTGATGAACAACAAGTGGCGCTATGACCTTATGGTTGAGAGTGTGAAAAAGCTCGGAAAACCTGATGCGGCAAAGAATTTATGTGAATATATAATAAATAAGGAAACAAAAAAGTCGGTACAATGAAAATTGTGCCGATTTTTTTGCTTTTTTGTTTACAAATAAAAATGACGGGTGTATAATTTAGTTAACTTAAAAAAAGGAGATGTTAAGAATGCAAAAGATTAGGGCATTTTTGAAGAAAAAGGATGTAATTTTTTCACCAAAGCGGTATTTTATCGATGCTTTGGGAGCTATGGCACAGGGACTTTTTGCGTCGTTACTTATCGGAACAATTCTCTCTACTATTGGTCAGCAGTTCGGGATTGAAACGCTTGTTACGGTCGGTACATATGCAAAAAATGTTCAGGGAATTGCAATGGCAATAGCAATCGGTAATGCCCTGAAGTGTCCGCCACTCGTACTGTTTTCGCTTGCGGCGGTAGGTTTTGCGGCAAACGAGCTTGGCGGTGCAGGTGGTGCTTTTGCGGTTTTGATTATAACAATAGTAGCATCCGAGCTCGGAAAGCTTGTGAGCAAGGAAACCAAGCTCGATATCCTGGTGACTCCGATTGTCACAATCTGCTCGGGAATTCTCTTATCAATGCTTATTGCATCACACATCGGAACAGCGGCAACTGCGCTCGGTAAGGTTATAATGTGGGCAACAGAGCTCGAGCCGTTCTGGATGGGAATTATAGTATCAACAACTGTGGGTATTGCGCTCACACTCCCGATTTCGAGTGCTGCAATCTGTGCAGGGCTCTCGCTTACAGGGCTTGCAGGCGGTGCGGCTTTGGCAGGATGTTGTGCGCAGATGATAGGCTTTGCGGTTATGAGCTTTAAGGAAAACCGTTGGGGCGGATTCTTCGCACAGGGTATCGGTACAAGTATGCTTCAGATGGGAAATATAGTAAGAAATCCTAAAATATGGATTGCACCGATTTTAACATCTGCTATTATGGGACCTGTTGCTACCTGCCTGTTCGGGCTTGAAATGAACGGTCCTGCGGTATCATCGGGTATGGGCACTTGCGGACTTGTGGGACAGATCGGTGTTTACACAGGCTGGATAAACGATGGCGTAGCGATAGGCCCAATGCACTGGGTTGGATTGATTCTGATATCATTTGTTCTTCCTGCTGTTATCTGCTGGCTTTTGGGACTCTTGTCAAGAAAGCTCGGCTGGATAAAGGACGGGGATTTGAAGTTGGATTTGTAATAAAAAAGAGCCTTTCGGCTCTTTTTTGTTGGTTATTTTTCAATTTTATCCTTGCCCATATAAGGAATAAGTACTTCAGGGATAGTAACTGTGCCGTCTTCGTTCTGGAAATTTTCCAAAATTGCAGCAACTGTTCTTCCGACAGCAAGTCCCGAACCGTTTAAGGTGTGCACAAACTGTGCCTTATCCTTCGGGTTTCTCTTGAACTTGATGTTCGCACGTCTTGCCTGATAATCCTCAAAGTTTGAACATGATGAAATCTCAACATATCTGTTGTAGCTTGGCATCCAAACCTCGATATCATATGTCTTGGCAGAAGAGAATCCAAGGTCGCCTGTTGAGAGGCATACTACTCTGTATGGGATTCCGAGTTTCTGCAAGAGCTTTTCTGCATCAGCTGTAAGTGATTCCAGTTCATCATAGCTCTTTTCAGGGTCTGCAAACTTAACAAGCTCAACCTTGTTGAACTGGTGCTGACGGATAAGACCACGTGTATCACGGCCTGCCGAGCCCGCTTCAGCTCTGAAACAAGCAGAGTATGCACAGTATTTAACAGGAAGAGCATCACCGTCTAAAATTTCGTCACGGTGGAGGTTTGTAACAGGAACTTCTGCGGTCGGGATAAGGAAATATCCGTTGTTTGTAACCTTGAACGCATCCTCTTCAAACTTCGGGAGCTGACCTGTACCTGTCATTGATGCTCTGTTTACCATGTATGGTGGGAATATTTCTGTATAACCCGATTCCTCTGTGTGTGTATTTAAGAAAAACTGAATTACTGCACGCTCGAGTCTTGCGCCAAGGCCCTTATAAACTGTAAATCTTGAGCCGGCAATCTTTGCACCACGGTCGAAATCGAGGATATCGAGATCTGTTCCGATATCCCAGTGAGCTTTTGGCTCAAAATCAAACTTTCTTGGCTCACCGAAACGGCGGAGCTCTACATTTTCGCTGTCATCTGCACCAACAGGAACTGATGGGTTCGGGATATTCGGGATTTTGAGCATAAAATCACGCAACTGTTCGTCGATTTCAGAAATTTTAGCGTCGTCTTCCTTGATTGCATCTGAAAGAGTTCTCATTTCGGCAAAGATTTCAGTTGTATCCTCGCCCGCCTTTTTCATGGCAGGGATTTTCTTTGTGATTTCGTTCTGCTTTGCTTTTCTCTGTTCAACATCGCTCAAAAGCTCACGACGCTTGATATCAAGCTCGATTGCTGGTGTGATGTCGAGGTCATTGCATCTGTTTTTCAATGCCTCACGGATTTTTTCGGGTTCTGTTCTTAAAATTTTAATGTCTAACATTTATTTTTCCTCCTTACGGTTATTCCATCTTTTCTGTAATCAAATCATAATAAACCTTCTGCATCGATGTAAGACTTGTCGGGTCGATTGCATCGTATATAATCTTTGCCTCGTCAATGCGGTCTTCTTCAATCAGACAAATCATATTCATAAAGCTGTACATCAGGTCTTTTTCCTTTGTAAGAATATTTTTTTCCTGCATAAGTACATCAAGCCTTCTGAAAAGATTCAGATTTTCGTTGCTGAGCTGATCAACCTTCTCGGTGATAGTCATTCCCGAAGCGTCGGTTTCGGGTTGCATGTTCTGGGTGTTTCGCTGACCGATGAAGGCTATTATAATCATTACGATTGAAATTAAAAAGATAAGCGCTGTATAAAGTATAAGCGATTTGTTTTCTTTCTTCAAAATTTTCACCTCTTCAAATTATGTCCAAAATTGAGTTGTAATTAAAAGTTGCAAATTTTCGACTAAAGCTATGCGAAATTTCCGAAAAGCATCTTGTAGCTCAATTTTGAGTGTCGTTTTTTCTGTACATTTCCAAAAATTGGTAAAATATGGAAATTATTTTAACATAGAAAGGATTCTTTCCAAATCATCATTGCCGTAATATTCAATTTCAATTTTACCTTTTTTCTTTGTATGAGAAATAAGTACTTTTGTTCCAAAATGTGTTTCAAGATCGGACTGAATGCGTTCAAGCTCAATATCATATGCAGTTACCTGCTTATTTCTTGGCTTTGCAGGTTCTTTCTGCAAATCTTTTGCAAGCTTTTCAGCCTGACGAACGTTCAAACCGTCCTCAATAATGCGGTTTATGAGAAATTCTCTCAAAACAAAGCCTTCCAAAGATAGAGCCGCACGAGCATGTCCTTCAGAAATTGCACCCGAAATAAGGTGTTGCTGAAGCTCGGGCTCGAGGCTCAACAGTCTCAAAGCGTTTGCGATAGCACTTCGACTCTTACCTACTTTTTTGCTAATTTCTTCTTGTGTAAGACCGTAGGATGCTGATAAATCCTTGTATCCGAGCGCTTCTTCAATAGGATTCAAGTCCTCTCTCTGGAGGTTTTCTATCAGGGCAACCTCTGTAACTGCCTGAGTAGAGTACTCTTTTACAATTGCAGGGATTTTTTTAAGTCCTGCTTTTTTAGCGGCACGCCAACGACGTTCTCCTGCTACGATTGTGTAATTATCAAACCCGTTTTGAGTTACGATAATTGGCTGGATAAGCCCGTGCTGCTTGATAGAATCTGCAAGAATATCTAATTTTTCTGCATCAAAAGTTTTTCTTGGTTGGTTTTTGTTAGGTTCAATCTGGTTGATGTTAAGCTCTAAAACTCCGTCATCGGGTGTCAGAGTGACATCTGACGGGAAAAGTGAGCCAATTCCTTTACCTAAACCGGTCTTTTTTGCCATAATTTCACCTCTTTTTCAAAATTACTGTGATTCAATAACCTCTTTTGCCAGGAGGAAATACGCATGAGCTCCTTGAGAAGTCATATCATACTTTATAATAGGAAGTCCGAAGCTCGGAGCCTCCGATAAACGCACATTTCTTGGTATATATGTTCTGTAAACCTTGTTCGGGAAGTGTTTTTTGACTTCATCGAGCACCTGAACCGAAAGATTTGTACGTCTGTCATACATAGTTGCAACTATTCCCTCGATTTCAAGCTTACTGTTGAATGCTTTTTTGATACGTTTAACCGAGTCAATAAGCTGTGTAAGCCCCTCTAAGGCGTAATATTCGCATTGAATAGGTATAATTACCGAGTCTGCGGCGGTCATTATGTTGATTGAAAGCATTCCAAGTGCCGGAGGGGAGTCAATTATGATAAAATCATAGTCATCTCTTATAAGATCAAGGGCTTTCTTTAAGAAAACTTCTCTATTTTCCTCATATGCAAGCTCGATTTCGGCTGCAGAGAGGTTTGGAGATGACGGAATAACCGAGAGATTTTTGTATTTCGTCTTGATAATGCAGTCGTGGACCTTTGATGAGTCTACAAGACAGTCATAAACAGAGTATTGGACCTCTCTTGGGTTGATTCCGAGCCCGCTTGTTGCGTTTCCCTGAGCATCGCAGTCAATCATCAGCACCTTTTTGTGCTTGTGAGCAAGGCAAGCTGACAGGTTAACTGATGTTGTTGTCTTGCCAACGCCGCCCTTTTGATTGGTTATTGCAATTATTTTACCCATATCCATATCCTTTCTTATTATTATATAAGTATATTATACCATAGGTGCAAGGCTCAAAATGCCTTGCTTCACACCGGTACAATAATTACATCAATCACCAACCCTCCGGGGTTGGCAACCTCTTATGTAATTATTATACCATAAATTTTTAAAAAGTAAATGTTTCACATGAAACATTTTGAAAATTTTCTTAAATTTTTATAAAATAGTTATGTTTCACGTGAAACAATGTATATAATTGGGCAATTTTTGGAATAATCTTGATGTAAATATAGGAAAAGAGGATTTATATGAAAAGCATATTTAAAAAAATCTTCACTTTTGATGTCCCCAATGATGCAGATGAGTTCTTGATTGGCGAAGAAACCGATAATATTAAATACGATGTGCGTCAGGAAGAAATGGAAAAAAAAGTTGTAAATGTGTCAAAAAGCTATGACGATACACTAAAATATATCGAAAACAGGTTTAATTATCCCGACAATAACGATTTTGTAATCAGAAAATTGCGACTAAAAGGAGATATCAGAGCATTTATCATCTTTTATGATGGAATGTCTGACACAGCATCTATTGACGGTGCAATAGTTGAAACACTTTTAAAGATTCCTTTTATAAGCAAGGAAAAGGTTGAAATCAATGCAGATTACATTATGGAGAGGCTTTTAGCGCATTCGCAGGTCAGAAAATGCGAGGACTTTGATACTATAATAGATGACGTTAACTTTGGTGGGTGTGGCTTGTTTGTTGAAGGCTTGTCCTGTGGATTTGTGCTGGATGTCAGGAACTGGGGTAACCGTGGGATTCAAAGACCCGAGAATGAACAATCTTTGTATGGCCCACAGGAAGCTTTTGGTGAGATGCTCCGTAATAATTCTGCACTTGTCAGAAAAATTATAAAGGACGAAAAGCTGATTTCGGTGGGAATTACGGTCGGAAAACGCAGTAAAACTCGTGGTGTTATGATGTATATCTCGGATATTGCCAATAACGAGCTTGTTTCGGAGGTAAAAAGACGGTTAGAGGGCATAGAAACCGACTATATTATTGCAATCGAGGAGGTTTCATTGCTTGTAGAGGAAAAAACGCATATGTTGACCAACCATGTACTTGCAACAGAGCGACCTGACAGAGTTGCAAGAGCACTTTCCGAGGGCAGGGTTGCGTTTATCTTGAGCGGTAGTCCTAAAGCCTTGATATTTCCTACAAATGCGTTTGAACTTATGCACTCTCCGGCAGATGCCTATTTGAGAGCTCCATATGCCAATATGACACGAATAATTCGGTTAATTGCGATGTTTACATCACTTCTTCTGCCGGCACTATACCTTGCAATAACACTATTTCATCAGGAAATGGTGCCAACATTCCTGATTTATGCTATAAGCGCGGCACGAGAGAATGTCCCGTTCCCAAGCGTAGTCGAGCTTTTACTGATGGATATATCCTTTGAGTTGATAAGAGAAGCTGGAATCAGGATGCCGGGTCAAATTGGCTCTACGCTTGGGATTGTGGGCGGACTGATACTTGGACAAGCGGCCGTGAGCGCAAAGATTGTAAGTCCTATTATGATTATTATAATTGCTTTGACCGGTATTGGCTCCTTTGCTATCACCGATTACTCTCTTGGATGGAGTTACAGGGTATTAAGGCTTATTTTTGTTGCCTTGGCAGCCACATTTGGGTTTTACGGGATTGCAGTCGGAATCTTCTTATATGCTGTAATCCTTGGCGGAGAAGTGAGTTTTGGTGTCCCTGTTTTAGCGCCACTTGCCAAAGGTAGAAAAGAAAGTATTGGCAAATCTATTTTAGTGTCCCCTATTTGGAAAAGAGAATCAAGGCCCGATTATTTGAACACTAAAAGGAAAAAGCAAGAGCCCGGTGTTAGCGAAAAGTGGAAAATATTCAAAAAAGGCAGGTGATATAATGAGACTTTATCCTGAAAAAAAGGAGCTTACTCTAACCTATGTCAACCTGATTGTCGCCAAGATGTTTTTTACCTATCCCAGGGTTTTAATCTTAAATTCAGGAACTGCTGCATGGTTGCAGATGATATATATAACTGTCCTCTCATTCTTGATTTTTCTTGTTATTGACAGGCTTTTAGCCCACACAGGTACAAAAGATATTTTTGAGGTTGCAGAGAATCTTGGAGGAAAATTATTTCGGGTATTTGTTGGGATTGTAGCTCTTTTTATAATGATACTTTCACTCTCATCTGATATCCGTGTATTTTGTGAAAGTGTAGGAATGGTCCTTTTGCCTAACACTTCAACCAAAATGATTATGCTTGTTTTTTTAGCCACGGTTTCAATAGCCGCAGGAATTGGCATAAATTCGATTTTCAGGATTCACTCTATTTTTATGCCGTTGATTGCAGTTGTAATGTTGTTTTTTGTCGCAGTTTTAATTCCTGATATGGATATAAATAACGTCTTTCCTCTTGCGGGAACGGGGACATATAATCTGTTTATTAGAGGCTCACAGGGGATTTATGCCTTTGCGGATATGATGACAATTTACATCATAATGCCATATGCAAAAAACAGGTCAGATGCAACAAAAAGTGTAAAGCTTGCGTTTTTGATAAGCGGAGTTGTGTCAACCGTTTTAATACTGATATACACTCTGGTCTATCCGTACCCGGTGTCAAAAGCCTTTGTCATACCGAGCTATCAGCTTGCAAAAATGGCAAACATCGGGTTTTATTTTCAACGGTTTGAGGCATTCTTTGAGTTTTCGTGGGCGGTCGCAATGCTTCTTTATGCAAGCTTTTATCTATTTATAATATCATATACATTCATCAAAGCCTTCAACTTGAAATACCAAAAGGATGTTATACTGCCGATTGCGGTTTTGTCGGCATCCATTGGATTTATCACGACAAACATTGTAACATTCCTTGCTAATAAATATATGTTCTCAAGGGTGGTTTATCCATTTTTCTATGTTATTATGGCGGTTGTAGGTTTGGTATATATCATCAGGAACAGGAGGGATTCAAAACGAAAACAATAAAAACAGTAGGGACACTAATTTGCATTTTGATACTCTCTGCCTGCAATGCCGCAACCGAGCCAAATGATTACGCATATGTTGTTGCAATCGGAGTTGACAAAGCCCAAACAGATGGTCAGTTTGAAATTTCGGTTCAGTTTGCAAAGCCTGCACAGATTAGCGGCGGAAGCAGTGAGCAAGGCGGCTCTGGCGCCGAAACGCTCGGAATAGTAACGGTTGAGGCACCGAGCATTTATAGCGGAATAAATATCGCAAACAATCTTGTGAGCAAAAAGTTTCAGCTTTCGCACACAAAGATTATTGTAATTTCGGATGAACTGGCAAAAGAAGGAATTAGCAGGTTTATCTATACTATCGAGCGTTCGAACGATCTTAGACCAAATATGTTTGTTGCGATTTCAAACGGTAAGGCAAAGGAGTATCTTGCCGAGGTAAAGCCAGAGATGGAAATAAACCCGGTAAAATACTATCAGCTTGTTTTTGATAACAGCTTTGCAGAGTTAGTCCCCAAAATTTCTTCGCAACACACATATTTTTATATGGATTCGGATGAAAAGGATATCATACTTCCCCTTGTATCAAAAAGTAAAAAAGGGGACACAAAACAGAAAGAAAGTCAGGGCGGAGAAAGTGACGGGGGATCACAATCTGACGGAGATAAAGGCAGTCAGCAAAGCGAAGAGAAAAGTATCGAAATCCCGAAAAGTACAAGCGATATGAATTTCGAGGGATTTGAGTATATGTTAAGGAACTACGCAGCGGGAGATATCTCTGCCAATAAGGATAATAAAACCGAGACACTTGGTATGGCTGTTTTTTCAAACGATAAAATGGTTGCCAAAATGAGTGGAATTGAGAGCGAGATTTATAATATGCTCTGCGGAAATTTCAAGTATAGCTATAATACTTTTTATTGCGGAAATTCCGATATCCCGGTTGTTATGCAAACTCAACAGATAAAGAAGCCGAAAATCTCGGTAGAGGTTGATGGAAAAAATCCTAAAATCGGGGTTAAGCTCTACTATGAGGGAAGCCTTGTTTCGGCGGCGGACGATTACTTTGTTGAAGAGGATATTTATAACTATGAGGAGGAAATCTCGGGATATATCAAGGGTGCGGTCGAGAAGTTTTTAGAAAGAACATCAAGAGAGTTGGGGACAGATATTGTTGGATTTGGTTCATATGCAAAAAAGGCTTTTTCTACAACCGATGAGTTTGAAAACTATGACTGGAAAGAGAAGTTCAGCACTGCTGATTTTTTTGTTGATGTCAAATTCAAAATCAGAAGAACCGGTGCGGTTATCAAAAACAGGGAGGGACAGTAAATGTTATTTTTCTATCTTTTTGCCCTGCTTCTTCTGATAATGGAGACAAGGACTCTGAGTTATAGTATGTGGTGCTTCAAAAACAAAAACATCCTCGGTGGTGTGGCGCTGATTGTTCTTGCAGTTTTGTCAGGTATTTCAGGGGTTTTGTATGTTTTGGCTTGACAAACTATAAAAAATCTGCTAAAATCAAGGTTGAGTAAGTCAGACGGTGGCGGGCAAAAGAGATTTTTGCGTGAGGAAAGTCCGGGCTCCAGAGAGCAAGGATGCCGGCTAACGGCCGGTGGAGGTGACTCCAAGGATAGTGCAACAGAAAATAAACGCCGAGAAATCGGTAAGTGTGGAAATGTGCGGTAAGAGCGCACACGGGGACAGGTAACGACTCCCCGGTGTAAACCCCATCCGGAGCAACATCGACTTGAAAATTAAGCCTGCTCGGCGTTTTCAGACTGATGGCTTGAGCCTTTTGGTAACGAAAGGCCACAGATAGATTACCGTCTAATACAGAACCCGGCTTACAGACTTGCTCATAAATGAAAATAACCCCCGAGGCTGATGCTTTGGGGGTTTTGATTTATGTGTCGATTTCCCTTTTTTTCCTCTTCTTCTTGACAAAATCTGACAAATGTATTACGATAATAAAAAGGATTAAAAAATGGGGGAGAGCAGAGTGTCCAGAGTTGCTTTATCTTTAATAATGATGGCCAGTATGCTTGGCGGGTATCTTATATATACACCGGAGTATGTGCCGCCGACAGAAGAAGTTGTTGAGATTGTGGAGGAAAAAGCAGAAGAGACAAAAGTGTTTGATTTTGTTGTGACCTTCACAGGCGATTGTCTCCTGGCATCGCCCGAGAATCAGACAACGGCGGGTAGCTTTAACGAATATACCAATAATCAGCCGCCTACTTATTTTCTGGAAAAGGTTGCACCTATTTTTGAAAAAGACGATTATACAATAGTTAATCTTGAAACGGTTTTATCCGATAACAAACTGCAAAAAATAAGCAAGGACCACAGCCCTGCATATTGGTATTATTCAAAAGCATCAAATACCGACATCCTGACCTCATCGAGCGTCGAGGCGGTATCGCTTGCGAACAACCATTACGGAGATTACGGTGAAAAGGGAAGACAGGATACCATAGCTGCGGTTGAGGCGGCAGGCTTGTTATATGGCACAAACGATAAGACATTCTACCTTGAAAAGAACGGTTACAGGATTGCGGTGATATGCCACGGGCTTTGGTCGGACTGGCAGTCAAGAGATATTATAGCAAGGATTCAAAAGGAAGAAGCAAATTCCGACTTCCAGATTGTATATTACCACGGTGGCAAGGAAAGGGTACATAAGCCGGAGCAATGGCGAATAAATGCATCACGAAAGCTTGTTGATGCAGGTGCAGACTTGGTTGTTGGAAATCATCCGCACGTTTTGCAACCTATGGAGAACTATAACGGAGTCGACATTATATATTCTATGGGTAATTTCTGTTTCGGACACGGAAAGCGCCCGGAAAACAGAACGGTTATATACCAGCTTACTTTGAAGATTACGAATGAGGGTGAACTCAAAACCAAGTTGTGGGAGCTAATCCCGTGTTATGTTTATACGGGTGAGATCAATAACTATCAACCTGCACCGATTGTGGATGAGACCGAAAAACAAATTGTCCTGGACTTTATGCAGGGTATGAGAGAGTTGCCGTACTAAAAAGAAGATGTAAAAAACCTCTGGGTTATAAGCCCAGAGGTTTTTAGGTCTTTTTTATTTCGCAAAATCTTCCTCTTGCTGGATTCGCTCAAGGGTCAAACTGCCTTTTTTGGAGTCAAAGTTAAAGCTATATCTTTGTGCAGTCGACTGCATAAGAGCTTCCGCATCATTTAGAGAAATATATGTCACATTATTTAAAAGCACAATCGGGGAAGAGAGTGTTACTGTACCCTTATCGGTTATAATGTACGGTGAGCCGACAGAGAGCTTCAGATTATCATAAAGAGCATAGTTTGATTCAGAGCTTGCTGTAATCATACCGTTTTCGAATCCGATTTCATAGTCAAAGCTCTCGAGGAGATTTCTAACCGGGATATAACTCTCAACCAGGAAGAATGCCTCGTTAATATCGGTCCAAACGAACTTGCTGTAGTACTCCACAGGCTCGATAACCTCTGGCTCGTCGTAGTAGTATGGGTCAAAATACTCCATAATTGTGATGCTGTTTTTATCGTCGAGAACCGGTTTTATAATTTTGCTGTCGCTATACTGAATATTACTTATCGATGTGAATGTGAAGTCAATGTCGGAATTGGCCTTTGTAAGACCGAAGGTG
This sequence comes from Clostridia bacterium, assembly GCA_045544615.1. Classification (GTDB taxonomy): domain Bacteria; phylum Bacillota; class Clostridia; order UBA1381; family UBA1381; genus CAKSFT01. The sequence continues at coordinate 48,501 of JAZPZI010000022.1, read as the reverse complement.
TCCGCCTCACTGTCAAATGATTTTATTATGTCATATACATTGAGGTCGACATTCAGGGTTGCAACTTCCTTTGAAATTCTGCCTTTGCTGTCTAATGAAAATTCCATTACAAGTGCGTCCTTTGCAAAGAAGGTAACCTTTCTCATAACCTCTGCAAATGGCTCCAATTCAGCTTTGATTTCGTCCATATAATCTTCGGGGTACTCTTCGTCCGAGAGTTTAGTGCCGAGCTCGATACAACCGAGGATATAGTCTGCAAAGAACATCTTGAGTCCTGCATCGGTAAAGGTGACAGTAACCTTTGAGCTGTTGCCTGTGATGGTTGCGTGCTTTTCGGTGCAATCGATCAACAAATCAACAAGCTGATTATACTCATCGCTACCCGGTGCAAATGCGGTGAATTCCGGGATTTCCTCATCGGAGAGTAGCTCATCAAACGGGATTGTGATGTACTTTGCCCCGAATGGCCAGGAGAAAATCATCTCGGAGTTTTCGGGGTTCTCAAAGTCAATATCTGCCCAGTACGAGAGCTTTGATGCAACATCAAGGTTGAGGTTATCGTTAACTATGATAGGATTTTCCGAGGTAAAGTGCACTTCCTGTGCTGCCTTTTTTCCATTATTCTCAACCTTCTGCTTTGTGGTGAAGGTAAAGGTTGAGTCAAAGAGGCCTTCGACGAATGTCTTGAGGTCAATGTAGTTGTCAACAGGCGAGGTATTGATAACATCGAGGATCTCCAAAGGCTTATTGAGTGTTGCCTCGAAGCTTCCTGCTGTTTGCGAAGTTGATGTCTTTTCCAAAGAGTACCAGTCTTTCAAAAAGTCGAGCGACGGTGATTCTTTTGCAAATGCCACGAATGATGAAAGTGACATCGAAAGTGCTATAACTGCTGATAATATTTTTTTCATAAAATTCATCCTTTCAATTTTTTGGTTTATTCATATATACCCGAAAAAGTACGGGTTAAACAACTATTTGAAGTTATAAAAGAGTACAATCTCGACCGCCTCGCCGGCGATTGTTCTCGAGAGTGCATATACATAATCGCCATCCTTGCTCCAGCTTGTTACATTGCCATCGTCGTCGAAGCAGTCGCCCGGAATATGCGATTCACGGATTGCCGAGATATCGGATACCGAACACCTGAACTTGTTTGCGACATCGCAGGTGTAGACGATTGTGTTTGGCTTAAAATACACATCGGTAAGGTTCATCCAATGCCCGTCTTCGCCCGAGATGAGATAGCAATCGTCTCTCAGCATCCGGATAACGCCAAACTGATACTGCTCATTGTAGTAGTGGTTTTGTGGCTTTTTTAATTCCAGAGTAGGGTGGCTTTGGTATGCCCAATATACATAACCGTCGGTGCCGTAGAGCGCCTCGAAGTATTTGCCATAGTCGACATCCGAGCTTGCGATATCCTCGACAGGGATGCGTGCGATGAGGTTGAGCTCGTCGATTACTCCCGAAAAGCTTACCGCAATATTTATAACATCACCCGGGCGGAGTGATGCGGCTGATTTGCCGACGAGCTCCGAGCAAATGTCGGGTGCGGTGTTGATGTAAACATCCTCCGGGATATAGAAGGTTGTTTCGTTATTATGGTATAATACCTCGACTGCGGTGACAAAATCATCGTCACGCATGGTTTCGTAGGCACGACGTACAAGAGCAATCGCACTCATAGAGTACCGCTCTTCCGGATAAATCGGCGGAAGTGACGGCTCTGCGGGCTTTTCAAGCTGTGGAAAGTATTGCTCCTTATAGTCACAGGTCGGGTCATAGATAAAAGCACGGTAGCCTTTTTCCAGCGGGTAGTTGAAGTCTTCACGAAAGACCTCGACCGAGTCGATAAGGCCGTAGGAATCATATGTAACAAATATTTTTTCAGCATAGGCAGAGGATATTAAAACCAATACTGCAAGTGCTGATGAGAGTATTTTTTTCATAGCAAATCTCCTTATATTTCATAAGATTATTTTACCATAGCTCTGAAGCGATTGTCAACTTGTCTGCAAAGATTGTCAAAAAACGGAAAAATCGAACATATTGTGGTTTGAAATAAAATATTTTTAAAAAATCCCCAATATATTCAAAAAAAGGCTTGCATTATATAATAATGTATGCTATAATAATTCTTGTAGAAGGAAATTACATTCTACCCTTTTATCCTATACATATCAAATTGAAAAAAGCACCCCATCCAAGGTGCTTTTTTCGTTTACATTCTTGTATTTATTCCGTTTTCCTTTAGGTACATTTTCAAATCGGAAATTTTAATCTCATTGAAATGGAAAAGGCTTGCGGCAAGAACTGCATCGGCTTTTCCGAGAGTAAATGCGTCCCTGAAATGCTCTAAAGCTCCTGCACCGCCCGATGCGATAACAGGGATATTCACCGCCTCCGAGATGCGGCGGGTAAGCTCGATGTCATAGCCTGCCTTGGTGCCGTCAGCATCCATGCTTGTAAGCAAAATCTCGCCTGCACCGAGTGATTCTGCCTTTTTTGCCCATTCTATTGCATCAAGACCTGTATTTACTCTACCGCCATTTAAAAATACTTCCCAGCTATCTCCGCTTTTTTTGGCATCTATTGCCACAACAACACACTGTGAGCCGAATTTCTTGGCGGCATCGCTTATGAGTGCCGGGTTTTTGATTGCCGCAGAGTTTACAGATACCTTGTCGGCACCGGCGTTTAGTATTTCTGAAAAGTTCTCAACCGTTCTTATTCCGCCGCCGACCGTAAATGGGATAAACACCTCACGGGCAACTCTTTTTACCATATCGACAACGGTGTTGCGGTTATCGCTTGATGCGGTGATATCGAGAAAAACAAGCTCGTCTGCACCCGCTTTGTTATATGCCTTTGCTGTCTCAACAGGGTCTCCCGCATCGATCAGGTTTACAAAGTTTACGCCTTTTACAACTCTTCCGTCCTTGACATCAAGGCAGGGGATTATTCTTTTTGCATACATATATCCATACCTCCCAAATCAAAGATTTATAAAGTTTCTGAGGATTTTCAGGCCCACATCGCCGCTTTTTTCGGGATGGAACTGCATCAAAAACACATTGTCTTCCTCGACTGCGACCGAGAGCTTTTTGCCATAGGTTGTATATGCAGAAACGATGTTAAAATCGTCAGGCTCAAGGTAATACGAGTGTACAAAGTACACATAGGGGTCGGTGTCGAGATTTGAAAATACCCGTGATTCTTTCGGAAATTCAAGGCTGTTCCAACCCATATGCGGAATTTTCAAACCCTCTTTGTTGGGGATTTTTACTATCTTTCCGCCGAATATGCCGAGCCCATCAACACCCGGTGTTTCCTCGCTCTCGTTAAAGAGTAACTGCATACCGAGACATATTCCTAAAAATGGAGTTTTTCGGGCAATTACTGTTTTTATTGCATCAACGAGTCCCGATGCTTCAAGCGATGCCATAGCATCACCGAATGCACCCACGCCGGGTAGAATAACCTTATCGGCAGAGAGTATGTCGTTGGCATCTTTTGTGATTTTTGATTCTGCACCGAGCGAGTCGAGTGCATTTTTTACGCTGTGCAGATTCCCTGCACCATAGTCTATTATTGCAATCATAAGTTCCTCCGAAGTTTGACAAAAGCAAGTAATGGCAAGAAAACCCAAGGTTTTCTCGCCATTTTTTAATAATCTATTGTTTTAGAAAAAGCTTTGTTGGTAGCAAGATTTCTTGCGTTCCGCAAGCTTTAACATCCCACTTAGTTGCCTGATTTATCTAATTCAGGGTTTTCGCCTACAGTTTCTTCTTCAGGAGCTTCCTCGGTAACTACCTGAGCTTCTTCTGTGGCTGTGCTTTCAGCTTCCGGAGCACTTTCGGTTTCGCCTTCAGTCTCTACAACTGCGTCTTCGCCCTCTGTAGCTTCAGTTTCAGGGTTTTCGTTTTCAACCTCGTTTTCAGCTTCAAGCTTTTCCTGTTCCTTGCGGAATGCGATATCCTTCTTTTCAATTACTTCTCTGATCTCACCAAAGAGCATATCGGTTGTTATTTCATCACCAAGCTCATAGTGTTCCTTGATAACCTCAAAGTCAGGGAACAAAAGACCAAGTGTGGTGTTATCCATAACATCACCCCATGTGGTGTCTTCTGTTACGGGAACCTGTTCTTTTACAAAGATAGCCTTAATCTTTTCCCAGATTGTCAAAGGTCTTTGTGGGATAGTTTCAGGGAGCTGGTATGCTTCCTTAACTGTTGCGAAGTCTGTGTAATAGAGTGCAGCGTATGTCTTTATCGGCATAAATGCGATAGCTGCATTCATGTATGTGCTCTCCGGCATATCTGCAGGTAAGCCCCAGGCTTCCTTCAATTCGTCAAAGCTATATTCATATTCTGCGCAGTAATCGCCGATGGTTGTGCCTGATGTATTCAAAAATCCTGCATGGTTATACTTGTTCACAAAAAGGCTTGTAAAAAGAAGTGCGCCGAGTGCGATGATTACAACGATCAAAGCCACGATAGCTGCGATTGCACCGCCCGATGTCTTTTTCTTTATATCCTCTGCGATTTCTTCAATTTCTTCTGCGACTTCGGGATATTCCTCGCTGAACTGTTCGCGCATTGATGCGAGCAGGTCTTCTGAATCTTCTGCTACTTCCTCTGTAAATTCTTCAACTTCTTCTATAGCAGCATCTGTCACAGCTTCTGCAGTTTCTTTGATTTCTTCAACAACATCTTCAACAACTTCTGTGATTTCTTCAGTTGTTTCAAGTTCTTCGTTTGGTGTAAGATTTTCCTTATCCATTTTAATTCTCCTTAAAAATTAGATTTTTAATACCACATAAAGCAGTATTGAAAGATAGTGGCAGATACTTCCGCCAAGCACAAACAGATGCCATACAGAGTGCATATATTTGTGGTTTTTTGCACGGTAAAAGAATATTCCTGCCGTGTATATTATCCCGCCGAGAAGAAGTAGTAAAAATCCCGGCAGAGCAATAGCTTCCAATATCGGTTTGATTGTAAATATAATCGCCCAGCCCATTACGATATAGCAAACCATAGAGATTTTCTTGAATTTCTCAAGGTTCAGGGCGTTTAGGAGTATCCCGAAAACCGCCATACCCCAAATTATTCCGAACATTACCCAGCCGAGTGGTTTTTCAAGAGAAACCAACATATACGGGGTGTATGTTCCGGCAATCAGTACAAAGATTGAGCAATGGTCGAATATCCGCAAAACTGCCTTTGCCTTCTCGCCCTGTACGATGTGATATACCATCGACATCGAGTACAAAACAATAAGTGATACGCCATATACAATTCCTGCGGCAAGACTGTAGCCGCTTCCCTTTATGCAGGAAAATATAATCAAAAGTACAAGCGCTGAAATTCCGACCAGCACCCCGACACCGTGGGAAATCGAATTAAAGATTTCCTCGCCGAGTGTATAGCTCGGAGCTGGTTTTTTTGCTTTTTCCATTATTCTTCACCTTCAGTATCGGTTGTTTCAGCCTCGGTTTCGGCTTCAGTTTCGCCTTCAGCTTCAGCTTCTGCCTGTGCTGCCTGTGACATTGCGGTGTAGTAGCCGTTTAATGCCGCAAAGATTGCTTCGTTTGATTCGCCCCATGGTGTTTCGTCGGTTATCTCTTCAGGGAGTCCGTAAGCACGCAAGAGGTCGAGTTCGATATCAAGACCGTTTGAGAGCATCATAACTCTTGTTGAAAGGTCTTTACATGGAACATTTGTCGGAGTTTCGGCATCAATCTTCATAGCTTCAAGGAATTCAGCAGGTTCCTGATCGCTCATCTTTGCAAAGTTTTCGAGTGTAAAGAGAAGTGATGCTTCCTGAACATCCATATCCGGTGTAAAGAGTGTGGTATCGAGATTCCACTTCTCGGCTGCTGTTGCAAAGTCCATTTCGTAGTTTGCCAAAAGTGTCTCCTCAAATGTTTCAGGTGCACTTGTCGGATTTGAGTTTTTCCAGATTGTATAGCCTGCAAGTCCTGCAACCACCACGATAATAAGTACCGAGATAAGGTTGAAGACTACCTTCTGTGTATTCTTTGGTTTTTTTGCAACCTGAACCTCAGGTGCTTCTTTTCTCATTTTTTTAGCCTGTCTTTCGCTCATAATAAAAGTCTCCTCACAATAAATAAAATACTAATTTACTATATCACTTTTTCATATAAATTGCAATATATATTTTTTTAACAGTTTGTTAATTTTACTATCTGTCACGGTATCTTTCGCACGCCTCATAGTAAGCTGCAGGGATACCGATATCGATTATGTTCTCGTCAAAGCTGTGGGCATAAACGTCGGTGTGGCGGATTAGCCACGGGATAAAGTAGCCCGGAGCATCGCAGTTGTTGCCCTCGTCAAGATACTGCTTTATGAGTGCAAGAGTGCTCTTTCTGTAGATATAAAACGGCGGAACGCCATAGTGTGACTTCGGATTCTGCGGCTTTTCCTCAAAGTCGGTAACCTTTCCCGATTCGTCAAACGAAAGCACGCCCATTGAACGGAGAGTTTCGATGCTCTCAACATAGTGTGCCGAGATAACATCACCGTCTACCGAGTCATAGAGGTCAAAAAGACCACGGAGCGAAAAGTCAAAGATAACATCGCTTGCAAGTACGAAAATCTCGTCGGTGATCTTCTCCTGCTCGATTACATAGTTCATATCGCCGATTGCGCCGAGGCGGTTGTCGTTGTCGGTTGTGCCGTCATCTAAAACCTTGACCTTTTTGCTTCCCGAATAGCCCTTTGCCCATTCCGAGAAGATGTCTGCAAAGCGATGGTTTGTCACGATAAATACTTCATCAATTCTCTTTATTTCCTCAAGCTTATCCATAAGCCTGTCAAGGATTGTCTTGTTGCCGAGCTCCAAAAGAGCCTTTGGCTTATCCTTGGTAAGTGGATAGAGTCTTGTTGCATAGCCTGCTGCCAATAAAATACATTTCATAATAATTTTCCTCCTTTTAAGGTTAAATACAGTATACTATAAATTCTTTGCTCAGTCAACCGAAACGGTTGTCAGAATTTTAGAAAAAATGTCGGAAAAGGCATTTTCTGTGTCGGTTATAAAGTCAATGTAGTAAGCAGATGCCGAGCCCTCGATAAAATACGATAAAACATAATCACCGTCCGAGTCTACAAACTTAAAAAGTGCGGCATTCTTTCCGGCGACAGTTGTGTTTTTAAAATCGGATATGTTATAGCCGCAATCGCTCAGAAGATAGTCATACCTTGCAGATACGGTATCGGAAAAGGATGAGTTTACAAGCTCGACCTTTGAGATGGAAATCATCCCGAGCCCCGAAGATTCATATGTGGTCGGCTGATTGTCGATAAATACGGTATCGGTGAAGGATTCGTCCAATAACCAATCGTGCGGAAAAAGAAGCGATATTCCTGCACCTGTGTATTTCTTATAGTATTTTATGTCGGGTTTTTCGGTTGAGATGATGCTGACAGTTCTTGTTTTTGCATCCCATTTTACAGTGTTTTCGAAAACTTCGGCGGCAAAGCGCGCAGGGATGAGTGTACGGTTTCCGATGATAACCGGAGCGGTGTCCATAAGCATAAAGTTCTCGCCGACAGTAATCTCGCGCTTGCCGATTGTCATTGAAATCGTCTTTAAATCCTTTGTTGCGGTTACGGTTTTGGTGGCAGAATCCCACAAAACCTCGGCATCGAGTGCCTCAAGGATTGCACGTACAGGCACCATTGTACGCCCGTCGATGATGCGAGGTTCGACATCGAACTCAACAGGCACCGAGTCGATATTTACCGTAATCGGAGTTTCTGCAAAAGCCGGAACGGATAATATAAAAAACAATAGAATGGGTAAAAGCCTTCTCATAAAAATCACCTCTTATGATATAAATTATTGCTGCCGGAAGGCAACATATCGAGTGCGAAGCACATATCGAGTCACTTGTGACATATCGAGAATTCTTCAAAAGAATTCATATCGACGATTTTAATTGTTTCACAATTAAAATTATTATACCATTTTTTGGAATGTATGTCAAATTGATGGAAAAAGGTGTGGGAATTTGCTCTTTCAAATAATGAAATCGGGCAGGGTTCAAAACCCTGCCCGGCTCATTTTATACTAATCAATAAGAAGATTGTCTTCTGTTGTCAACCCAACAATTTGGCACCAATCGGTTAGTTTTTCTTTTAAAATCATACCCAAATCTCTTTTTTCCTGATTGGCTGGAATTGTAATCTTTAAAGAGACTCCAGCAAACCCGCTATTGACCTCAACTCTGTTGTAAATGCTTTCGGTTGCCTTGAGTGTTAAGCTATTGTATGATAAATTATATTCTTCCACAACAAAATCATCAAGAAGAATAGTCAGATAATAATTATCGGTATGACTTTTTTCTGTTACATCTTGTATGGATAAAGTGGTGATTATGGTAGCGTCTGGTTTTGTTGATATTTTCAAGATTGAAAAAATACAGATTACTATACCTATAATTACAAATATTGATATCAGATATTTTTTCATAGTGACTCTCTTCCTTACACTTCATAACCTTGTGTATATGCTTTCTTTCCGTATTCGTCCTCAACCCTGATTCTGAAATAATGGTCGGTTTCCTTTACGGTAAACTCGGCAGAGTTTAGGTACTCGCCGAAGTCTGCTATCTTTTTTGCTATTCGCCTTCCGCCTGTTACCAAAACTATCTTTTTGGCGTCCGAGCACTCAACCCTTACAGTGTCGCCGTCACGGGTGAGTGATGTGATTTCAGGTCCGGTTGATGCGTAGAAATCGCCTCGCCGGAGCGCCGACATAATCTCCGAGTATTCAAGCTTTTCGGCATTTATCATAACCCAGCCGCCAAAGGAATCACAGAGCTTGCTGTCTATCGGGTGAGGGTTGTGGTTATCGTCTGCAGCTGTTGCAAAAATCTTTTTTCCGCTGCGGAGGATATCGTCAAACGCAGATTCATTGTCACCATAGCCTGCCTTCACACAGCCACCGTTTACAATCTCAACCGCAAAGAGGTTTTCATAGCCAAGGTATCTTGTTGCATTCTCCAGAGACCAGCATGGGTGGTTATATGAAACAATAAAGCCCTTTTCGTTTGCGATTTTTATCATCTCATTTATTCTCTCGATAGAGTATTTTCTCTCCCATTCGCCGTCAAACTTTATCTTGTCACGGTTTAAGTCGTTGACATAGTGGTCATAAACCTTAGAGTAGCAGGGAGTAACATTGTTATGCTGGTCGAGTGCGTAGAAATTGAAATGTCCGACCTTCATATCCATGTTTACCAGTGTTGACTGCTCGGGGAACTCCTTAACAGCTACCTCGCACGAGGTTATGGAAAGGAAGTTCTCGTCATCAAGATGCGAGTTATCAATCAGATGCTCGTGGTCGGTAAAGGCAATAATTGAGTAGCCTTTTTTCATATACGCCTCTTTCATCTCCTCAACAGTCAGGTGCCCGTCCGAGTAGACCGAGTGAGAGTGAAGGTTTGCCTTGTAGTATTTTTTGTTCTTGTCAAGTAAAATTTTCATTATTATATCTCCAATAAATTATCGTGTATCATATCAAGCTTTTCAGAATATAGGTGCGACATATCGGAATAGCAAAGCATGCGCGGTGCTGTGAATCCGTTTTCGTAGTTTTTAAATTCGATTACGGTCACGCCTGTATGGGTGTAGGCAAAGCCTGCCCACATAAGATGTGCCGGGATATGCAAAAGCACCGAAATCCAGGCTCTTGCAAAAGCCGAATGGCAGAAGAGTGCGACCTTTTCCTCGTTTTTCTGAAGGATGCGGTAGACTCCGTTTTCTTCCCTGTAGCCGAGCTTTTCTAAAAATATCTTGCCGTTTTCTTCTATGTATTTAATAGCATTATCCATATGTGACTCGCAAAAACCCTGACACTCGAATGCACGGTCATAATCAAGGTCAATGTTCCCGTTTTCACGGTAGTATGAGTTCTGAACATCGGTAACCGACTTCAATTTGCCGTCGGGGAAGGGTGTGAGTCGATCATCCTCTATTTCGTGCGCCCAGGGCTCGATGTTGCAATCTAACCCAAGCAATCTGCAGGCAGGAGCGGCAGTTTCTCTTGCACGTCCCATCGGTGATGAGAAGATGCGGTCTATCTTTGAATCGAAAATTCTCTTTCCGACTGCCTCTGCCTGGAGCTTGCCACGCTCTGTGAGGCTGTCCGTTTCATAGTCGGGGTCACCATGTCTTACTATATATAAAAGCATATAATCACCTCAAAACTATTATACATCCTGGCATTTGTAATGTCAAACAAAAAAGGCAGGATTTCCTGCCTTTTTTACTGAATTAAATTTTTAGAATTCCCATAGCCTCAAGTACAGAGCTGATAAGAATAAGGATAATACAAATCGGTGCTATGTACTTAATAACAACCTCAAAAAGCTTTTTGCTCTTGAACTTGCCTGTGAGCTCAACTTCGTCGATGAGTGTCTTTGGCTTGATAACAAATCCGACAAAGATACAGGTAAAGAATGCAACTATCGGCATCAATACGCTGTTGCTTGCAAAGTCGAAGAGGTCCAGAAACTGCATTCCGATTATCTTGACATCTGCCCAGATGCTGTAGCCGAAGGTTGAAAGCAAACCGATTAAAACCGAGCCGACAAACACAAGAACACATGAGAGCTTTCTGTTTATCTTGGCTTTATCGCATACGATTGAAACAACGGTTTCCATCAGAGAAATTGATGATGTCAAAGCCGCAAAAAGTACGAGCAGGAAGAATGCAATACCGATGTAATCACCGCCCGGCATTGAATCGAATACCTTTGGAAGTGTTACAAACATAAGGCTTGGTCCCTTGCCGAGAGCCTCAGGTGTTCCGCCTGTGAATGAGAATACCGCAGGGATAATCATAAGGCCTGCCAAAAATGCGATGCCTGTATCGAAAAGCTCGATTTGTCTTACCGATGATTCAAGATTTACATCCTTTTTCATATATGAGCCGTAGGTTATCATAATACCCATAGCAAGCGACATTGAGTAGAAGAGCTGTCCCATAGCTGCAAGAACTGTTGTTACCGAGAACTGACTGAAGTCAGGGAGTATGTAGTATTTTACGCCTGCCATTGCATTAGGAAGGGTAAGTGAGTAGATTGCGATGAAGAGTGAAAGAACTACCAGAACCGGCATCATAATCTTGCTTACCTTTTCGATACCCTTTTCAACGCCGAAAAGAACAACTATTCCGGTGATTCCTAAAAATAGCAGGAACCATATAACGGGCTCGCCTGCACTTGTAATAAACCCGCCGAAGAATTCATCACCTGCAGCGAGTGCTGCACCACCGCTTATAAATTCCCAGAGATACTTCATTACCCAACCGCCGATAACCGAATAGTACGGAAGGATAATTACCGGTACAAGTGCGGCAAGATAGCCAACAAATGAATACTTTTTGTTAAGTGCTTTGAAAGCTCCGATTGCACTAAGCCCAGTCTTTCTGCCGAGTGCGATTTCTGCGGTCATCAATGCAAAACCAAAGGTTATCGCAAGAATTATGTAAACCAAAAGGAAAATACCGCCGCCGTATTTAGCCGCCAGATACGGGAATCTCCAGATATTTCCCAGACCGACTGCCGAGCCTGCTGCTGCAAGCACAAACCCGAGCTTGCCGGTAAAACTACTTCTTTTTTCGCTCATGTTAGTTCCCCCTAAAAAAGTGATATTTTCTACAGTATACCATAAACTGGCGGAATAATCAATATTTTTTTGTGGGAAAAGGAAAAGACACCCGAAGGTGTCTTTGAGTTATTTTTTCATTGAAACAGATAAACCTATAATTGCACCGATTATAGCACCAACAGGACCTGCAATAAGAAGTCCTAACAGCGCAAAACCAAGAATAGCCCACATAGTAGTCACTCCAATTCAATTAAAATTTGTGTCCACAACTATTGCAAACATATTTACTCATTACCTTGTTTGCAGCAAAAGCTCCCCATAAAGCAACTGATACAGCTTTACTTGCACCACTTATCACTTTAGTATTTTTGCTGCCACATTTAGGGCATTTGATGCTTGTATCAATAGGTTCACCGCAATTGGGACATGCTGCAGCATTAGAAGATACATCTTTTTTGCATCCAGGGCATTTAATTAAAGCCATTTTTTTTACCTCCGTAGTATAGTTATTTTGATGTAACAAAATGTTACATTTTTATTGTAACAAATTGTTACAATAAAGTCAAGAGGTGTTTTTATGAAAGGTTTAAAAATTATAAGAAAAGAAAGAAATCTAAATCAACTGAAGGTGGCTATGGATTTAAATATATCAAGAGAGGCTCTTTCGTATTACGAAAATGGCAAGAGAGAACCCAGCATAGAAATGTTAAATAAACTTTCAAAATATTTTAATGTGTCAATAGATTTTTTGATAAACGGGGAAGAGTTTAAAAAGAAATAATAAACCCAAAAACAAGGCTCATTTGAGCCTTGTTTTTGGGTTTAATGCTTTTTGAAAGAACTGAACGGGTTCAGATGACCAACTTATTAGTGATATTCCATCTTCGATGGAGTGATATTCTTGATAAATCAAAAGGGATATTGAAACCTTTGGTTCCAGTGATATTATATTTGCCTTTAAACTGTGCGAAGCACAATATCACTCGGCATAAGCCGAATATCACTGCGTAGCAAGATAACTTGCCAAAGGCAAATATAACTGAAAAAAGACATCCTACTGGATGTCTTTTTTCATGGAGGCACCACCCAGACTTGAACTGGGGATAAAGGTGTTGCAGACCTCTGCCTTACCACTTGGCTATGGTGCCATTATGACAAAAGACGCTTTTTAGTTAGCGTCTTTTGTTTTTATGGAGCGGAAGACGAGATTCGAACTCGCGACGTTCACCTTGGCAAGGTGACGCTCTACCACTGAGCCACTCCCGCATATGGTGCCTTCGGGTGGAATCGAACCGCCGACACAGGGATTTTCAGTCCCTTGCTCTACCGACTGAGCTACAAAGGCATCTTGCTCTCATTTTCAGAGAGCTGGCGACCCGGATGGGGCTCGAACCCACGACCTCTAGCGTGACAGGCTAGCGTTCTAACCAACTGAACTACCGGGCCATACATAGGATTTTGTTGGTGGGAGTAACAGGGCTCGAACCTGTGACATCCTGCTTGTAAGGCAGACGCTCTCCCAGCTGAGCTATACTCCCATAACACAAAATCCTGTGCGACGAAGATTATTATAGCAGAACCAATCAGCTTTGTCAAGACTTTTTTTTATTTTTTTTGAAAAAATTTATCCCCGCGAAAATCTCACGGGGATTTCTTCTATTATATTATATGTTATTTTCTCTTTTTTAGTCCCAAAAGTTTCTCGCCCATCGGCAACATTTTTATTTCTTCGTCGTCTAATACCCTCAAGGCAATCACGAGTGCAAAGTACACCAAAACTGCAATCATAATCGCAACAAAGATTGAAATGATATTGATGTTTGTCAGCATCATCATAAGCTTATAACTTCCCCAGGCAGAGACGCCCATAAGCACTGCACTGACTACAGGCTTTAAGATATACTTCGTAAATCCGACCTTGACCGGCATATTCTTGCAAAGTACGGTAAAACCGTAGCTGAACGATATCACCTGGCATACAATCGAGCTTATCGGTGCACCGTAGATGTGGATTGACGGCTGGCGGATCAGGATAACATTTAAGATAAACTTTGCAATACAGCCGATGAAAAGTCCCGTTGCCGGTGCATAAACCTTGCCGAGTCCCTGCAATGAGCCCGAGATTGTCTGGTTTAGGGCTATAAATATAAGTGCGATTGAGCTTAACTGCAAAAGGTCAAAGCCGTAGGTCGCATTCGGGTAGATGAGCTTGTAAATCGGCTCTGCGAGTGCGATATAGCCAACGGCACAGGGCACAATCAGCAAAATCGAAATCAAAAGCGAGTATGATACATTCTTTGATGCTGTCTTTTTGTCGCCGACTGCAAGCGCACCTGAAACGGATGGCACTAAAACTGTAGCAAATGCTATATTCATCGCAATCGGGAGATTTAAGAGCGTGTCGCTCTTTGATAAAATTCCTGCAAGCCTTACCGCTTCGTCCTTCAGTTCACCGAGTGTCGGGTTTAAAACCACATTTCCGTAAGCATCAATTCCGTTTGCAAAGGCAGCCTCTATACCTCTTGTGATTGTTGCGGTATCTACAATTCGGTTGATTGCCGCAATAATCGAGCCAAGCGAAATCGGAATCGAAATCAGCAGAATGTTTATAAACATCCGCTTTAGCGGAATATTTAAGGTCTCACCCGAGGATGAGCGGAGCTTTTCTGCGATTCCTTTTCTTCTTTTTAAGTAGAAGAATACAAGGTAGACACAACTGAAAATCGTAGCAAGCGATGTCGCAAAGTTTGCACCTGCCGCCATAGCCGCAGAGTTCAAGTCAGCATCGGCAGGGAAGAGCACAAGCCGTGACATCACATAGACAATTCCCACCGTAAATACGCATTTGAAAACCTGCTCCAAAATCTGCGAGTTGCTCGTTGCTTTCATATCGCTCATGCCGTTAAAGTAGCCTCTGATAACCGAGGACACGCACACAAAGAGAATCGACGGCGAGAGCGCCATAAGTACATATTTTGCCCGCTCCATATTTATGACATGGGTTGCGATGAAATCTGCACCGAAAAATAGCAGTGCAGAGGATATAAGACCAATTCCGGCAAAGAGAATGAGTGCCGAGCGGAAAATCTTATATGCACCCTTGTAGTCGCCGAGTGCATTTCGCTCAGAGGTCATCTTTGAAATAGCGTTCGGGATGCCGACCGACGAGATAGCAAGAAGCAAGGTGTATACCTGGAATCCTGCACTGTAGTAGCCGTTGCCCTGGTCGCCGAAGCCCTGGATGTTTGTTATCGCCATTCTGTAGACCATGCCGAGGAGTTTTACCACGACCTGCGAGAACAGAATGATCAGAACATTCATCATAAAGGACTGTTTTTTATTGTTTTCCTTCATATATATTAACCTTTCTTTTTTCGTTTGTTAACCTTAATTATATTCCCATTTTTTAATATAATCAATAGTAAAATTCAAATTTTTGCTATAATTTGGGCAATTTTTGCGCTTTTGAAAACAATTTTACCGCCAAAACGGTCAAAATACCGCCACAAATTCACCAATTTGAATAAAATTTTTAATTTTGCTTGCATTTGTAAAAATGTTATGTTATAATGCCATTTGTAGACAAATTTAAATGCTATGATGAAATCCAGTAGGCTGTATTTCGCCAAAAGAGAGTCGGGGTCGTCGGCTGTAAGCCCCGGTGGTAAGAAGACATGCTGAACCTTCGTTTCGGAGCAGTGCAGGTGAAGCCCTTCGGGGTGCGTAGTTTGCATCGGAGCAGACCGTTATTCTGTATAATCAAGCGCTCCCGGGAGTCTCGGGGGAATTTGGGTGGTACCACGGATATTATTTCGTCCCTTAATTTTTAAGGGACGTTTTTTTGTACCAAATAATAAACAAGGAAGGATTGAACAAAATGAAAGAAATGCTCAACCAAATCAAGGAAACTGTTGAGGGACTTCTTGCTACAGCTCAAACACTTGAAAATCTCGAAGACATACGCATAAAGTACCTTGGCAAAAAGGGCGAGCTCACCGCCGTATTAAAAGGCATGGGTAAGCTCTCGGCAGAGGAGAGACCTGTAATCGGTGCTCTTGCAAACGAGATCAGAGACTTTTTGAATGCTGAAATCGATGCTAAAAAGGATGAAATCGAAAAAACACTCCTGGCTGAAAAGCTAAAGGACGAGGTATTGGACGTAACAATGCCGGGTAAGACCGAAAACCTCGGCAAGCTCCATCCGCTTACCAAGGTTATGAACGAGCTCAAGAACATCTTTATCGGGCTCGGCTTTGAAATCGCAGAAGGCCCTGAAGTAGAGTATGATTACTATAACTTTGAGGCTTTGAACATCCCGAAGAACCATCCTGCACGTGACACTCAGGATACATTCTATATCGAGGACAACATCGTTTTGAGAACACAGACCTCACCTATCCAGGTCCGTGTTATGGAAAAGCAGAAGCCACCGATCAGAGTTATCGCACCGGGCAGAGTTTACAGAAGTGACGCAGTTGATGCAACTCATTCACCAATCTTCCACCAGATAGAAGGTCTTGTGGTTGATAAGGGCGTTACAATGGCAGACCTGAAGGGCACATTGGAGACAGCTCTGAAGGCACTTTACGGTGAGAACACCAAGGTACGCTTCCGTCCGCACCACTTCCCGTTCACAGAGCCGTCAGCCGAGGTTGACGTATCATGCTTTGTCTGCGGCGGTAAGGGATGTAATGTCTGCAAGGGCGAGGGCTGGATTGAAATCCTCGGCTGCGGTATGGTACACCCGAAAGTTCTGGCAAACTGCGGAATCGACCCTGAAGAATATTCAGGCTTTGCATTCGGTATAGGCCTTGAGAGAATTGCTATGGGAAGATACGACATTAACGATTTGAGACTCTTCTTCGAAAACGATGTAAGATTCTTAAAGCAATTCTAATTTGATAGGAAAGGAATGATAATAAAATGAAAGTTCCAATGAGTTGGTTCAATGATTATACAGACATTTCAGGGATAACCCCGAAGGAATTTGACCATGCCCTTACAATGACAGGCTCAAAGGTTGAGTGCATTGAGAACATGGGAAAGGATATTGAAAATGTAGTAACAGGTAAGGTTTTGACATGTCAAGACCACCCGGACAGCGACCACCTGCACATCTGTACAGTTGATGCAGGCACAGGCGAGATTTTGGACATCGTCTGCGGTGCACCGAACTGTAAGGCAGGGATAATTGTACCTGTTGCACTTGCAGGAGCAAAGCTTCCTGGCGGAATCGTAATCAAAAAGGGTAAGATAAGAGGTGCGGTATCAAACGGTATGCTCTGCTCACACGAGGAGCTCGGAATCACAGAAGCTGACCTTGGCTACACACCTGAGTACGGGATTCTGGTTCTTCCTGAGGATACACCGCTCGGCATGAACATCAAGGACTATTTCGGCATCAATGAGGATGTTGTTGAGTTTGAAATCACATCCAACAGACCTGACTGCTTCAGCGTTATCGGTCTTGCAAGAGAAACTGCGGTAACATTCAGAAAGCCGTTTAATGTTCCAAAGCCGAAGTTTACCGAAAACGGCGAAAACATCGCCGACTATATCTCGGTTGAGGTTAAGAACCCTGAAAAGTGCTTGAGATACTCGGCAAAGATGGTTAAGAATGTAAAAATCGGTCCGTCACCGAAGTGGATGGTATCACGTCTTCAGGCGGCAGGCATCCGCTCTATAAATAATATTGTAGACATCACAAACTACATCCTTTTGGAGTACGGTCAGCCAATGCACGCATTCGACCTTCGTGACCTTGCAGGCGCAAAGATTATCGTTCGTGATGCTAAAGATGGCGAGGTTATCAAGACACTCGACGAGCAGGACAGAGTATTGAACTCAAACGACCTTGTTATAGCAGACGGTGAAAGAGCCGTTGCCGTTGCAGGTGTTATGGGTGGCTTCAACTCGGAGGTTAAGGATGATACTACAACTGTAGTGTTCGAGTCTGCGACATTTGATGCGGCAAGCGTTCGACTGACTGCACAGAAAATTGGTTTGAGAACAGAGGCATCGTCAAGATACGAAAAGGGACTCGATACCCAGAATACAATTCCTGCTGCACAAAGGGCTTGCGAGCTTGTTGAAAAGCTCGGTTGCGGTGAGGTTGTAGGCGGAACTATTGATATAATCGGTAAGGAGTATGAAAAGAGAGTTCATGCTTTCCGTCCTGAAAAAATAAACGCATTCCTCGGAACAGACATTTCTGTTGACGATATGGTAAGCTACCTGACAGCTCTTGAATTTGAGGTTGATACCGATGCTATGACACTCGTGTCACCGTCGTTCAGACCTGATATTGAGGGTGAGGCAGATATTGCCGAAGAAATTGCAAGAATTTATGGCTATGACAAGATTCCGGTGACACTTCTTTCGGGTGCTGCAACAAAGGGCGGAAAAACACCGCTTCAGGTGGCAAAGGACGACATCAGCGAGACTTTGACAGCGCTTGGTATGAACGAAATCTACACATATACCTTCACAGGCCCGTTTGTGTATGATAAGCTCGGAATCCCGGCAGACGGAGCTTTGAGATGCGGAGTTAAGATTTCAAATCCGTTCGGTGACGATACATCTATGATGAGAACAACAACTGTTGGCTCGATGCTCGATACTTTGTCATATAACTATAACCGTCGTGCTGATGCGGTTAAGATGTTCGAAATCGGTAAGGTATTTATCCCGACCGAGCCGGGCAAGCTCCCTGATGAGCCGGAAATCGTAACAATCGGTATGTTTGGCGGAGTTGACTTCTTTGATTTGAAGGGTGCAGTTGAAACACTCTTTGAAAGACTCAATGTCGAGGGCGTGAGGTATTCGGCGGATACCGAAAACCCAATCTATCACCCGGGAAGATGCGCAAAAGTAACAATCAACGGAAAGTTTGCCGGCACAATCGGCGAAATCCATCCTGATGTTGCGAAGCGTTTTGATATCGGAACAAAGTGCTATGTGGCAGAAATTTCACTCGATGTAATGTTTAGGGCAATCAAGAGCGAAATCAAGTTCACACAGCTTCCGAAGTTCCCTGCTGTTACCCGTGATATTGCGATGCTCGTTGATAAGTCGGTACCTGTTGCCGATATCGAGGAAATTATGGTTAAGGCATCGGGTAAGCTTTTGGATACAATCAAACTCTTTGACGTTTATGAGGGCGAGCAGATTCCGGAAGGCAAAAAGAGCGTAGCGTATGCAATTTCGTTCAGGGCATCAGACAGAAACCTCACTAACGAGGAGATAAATGTTGTCTTTGAAAAGATACTGAAGAAGCTCGAAGCAGGAGTTGCAGCGCAGTTGAGATAAAAGGGGATGTTAAAAAGCTTTGGAGCGCAAGAAAAACATATATTTCAGAAATATGATTTGTAGGGAATGGATTTATCCATTCCCTTTTTCTTGCATCGCTGGGGATGGCATCTCGACAGCCCGTTTATTGGTTCTTATGCCACTTTTCACCGACGAATAAAAATACAGGAAAACGGGTGATTCGTGAATCACCCCTACAAAATAATGCCCACAAGATGGAAAACAATAGCAAAACAACAAAAACACCAGTGTGCTGTTCGTCTTTGCAGGCGGCAAGCACATCAGAAGGAATGGGAGAAATACTTTCGAGCACACGGCGGAGGGTAAGAAGTGTCCCAGAAGGTATGTAAATTCGGAGAGTTAAAGTCGGGCGAATGAGGAAGATTTTGCCTCGGCAAAATTTCCGCCCTGAGCTACGCATTGGGGTATTTCCAAGAGGGGGTCAGCCCCTCTTGGCGACTTTTCCGCCACTTTTCGTCGGTGAAAAGTGGCATAGGGAATAAAAAAAGCAGGAGGGCATAGAAGCCCTCCCTTAAAAAAACAGATGCTTTTGCATCTGCCTTTCCTGTTTTATTTTTCGTTCTTTTCAAAAAAATCTTCAATTATACTAATAACAATATTATTAAAACTTGTTTCGTGTTCTTTTGCCAAATCATTGATTTTTTCTACCAATTCATCGGTAATATATAACGTTTTATAGCCTGCTTTTACCTTTTTCTTGGTCGGTTTTGGATTAAACGCCATTTTAACAACCACCTTTTTTAGTTTATACATATATTATATTTCAAAATACATTTTTATAATATATTAGAAATTTCTGTTGTATATTTCTGTTTTGTGTGATACAATAAAAAAGAAAGGTGGAATAATTATGGAGATAAAAAAAGAACTCTTGGTTCGTTACATATCGGTCGCAATCGAGGATGCACTCAATATGCCCGGCTTTGATGCTGACGAAATCGCAGACAGCACCGCAATAGAGGTGCTTGCAAAAATCCAGGAAATACTCCAGGATGATGAACTATCCGATTTTGATGCGATTGAGGAAATCGTGCAGGTGTTTGAGGAATATAAATTAAGCTCCGGCGGGCGACACGATTTTTAAAAAAAGCAGGAGATAGAGTCCATGCTCTCACGAAAAAAGCAGATGCTTTTGCATCTGCTTTTTTATAAATTCTATAATATCATTTCCATTCCGAACTTCTGCGGCAAGAGCCCGAGTCGTTCATAAAACGCTTTTGCACTCTCGTTGCACGCCCAGACATTCAGGGTCACATTATAGCACCCGATTTCCCTGGCATAGCCTTTTACATACTCAAAAAGTGCACTCCCGACATGCTTTCCTCTTGTTTTTTCGTCAACACAGAGGTCGTCTATGTAGAGAGTCTTTATATCGGTTAAGATATTATTGTTTTTGTGCTCCTCGATTATACAAAAAGCATATCCCGAGACCACACCGTCATCGTCTGCGACAAAAATCGGTCTCTGGTCGTCTGCAATCAAAACTTCAAGCTCCGGGTCGGTATATTTTCTGCAACCCGATTTAAAAAGGTCGGGGCGACCGTTATGGTGCACCTCTAAAACCTGATTTAAAAGGTCACAGATTTTCTCCATATCCTTAATTTCAGCACGACGAATTTCCATCAATATCCCTCGCCTTTTATAAGAGTACCGATACCCGATTTTGTGAAGATTTCCAGAAGCAGGCAGTGCGGGATTCTACCGTCGATGATATGCACACCCTTAACGCCTGCATGGATTGCATCAAGGCAACCCAATACCTTTGGAATCATACCGCCCGAGATTGTGCCGTCATCAATCATAGCATTGATTTCCGACTCGCCTGCCTCATAGACGATATTTCCTTCCTTGTCCTTTACACCCTCAACGTCGGTTAAGAGAATCAGCTTTTCTGCCTCAGTTGCCGCTGCAACTGCCGCTGCAACGCTGTCTGCATTGATGTTGTAGCTGTGTCCTTCCTCGTCTGTGCCGATTGGTGCAACAACAGGGATGTATTGATCGCTTGAGATGTAGTCTAAAATATGCGGATCTATCTCAACAATATCGCCGACAAAGCCGATATCAGCAGGGCCTTCGTCGGTTTCAACCATATGCTTTTTACACTTTATAAATCCACCGTCTATACCGCAAAAACCGATAGCCTTTCCGCCTTTGCAGTTTAGAAGCGACACAATTTCCTTATTTGTCTTGCCGACCAAAACCTGCTGTGCAATCCGCATGGTGTCGGCATCTGTTACACGAAGTCCGTTGATGAACTCGGTCTTTATGTTATTGTCGGCAAGTGCCTTTGAGATGTCAGGGCCGCCGCCGTGTACAACAATCGGATTTAAGCCGATGAACTTCAGGAGTGTGATATCCTCAATAACCGAGTTTTTGAGTTCCTCGTTAATCATAGCGTTACCGCCGTACTTGATAACAACGGTCGAGCCTGCAAATTTTTGTATGTAGGGGAGTGCTTCAATGAGTATCCCGGCTTTTTTTATAAGTTCTTCCATTTTTCCTGCTCCTTATAGATAGAATCCGGCGTGCTTTAAGCCTGTGCCCTCGTCGAGCCCGAACATGAGGTTCATGTTCTGAACAGCCTGACCTGCCGCACCCTTTACGATATTATCGAGTGCACTTACAACTACAGCACGGTTCAAACGCTTATCAACAACTACGCCGATATCAACGAAGTTACTGCCCGCAACATGCTTTGTTTCGGGGAGGCTTCCGGCGTCCTTTATGCGGACAAAGAACTCGTCCTTATAGTATTCCTTATAAAGCTCAACGATTTCCTCGGTTGTGCAAGGTTTGTTGAGGTTTATATAGATTGTCGAGAGTATTCCACGCTTCTGCGGGATAAGATGCGGTGTAAAGGAAACCATGATTTCCTTGCCTGCGATGTTTGAGAGCTCCTGCTCGATTTCCGAAGTATGGCGGTGAGTTGCAATCTTATACGCCTTTGAGTTTTCGGTACATTCGCAGAAATGGTATGGAAGAGCAATACCTCTGCCGGCACCTGTAACACCCGACTTTGCATCGATTATGATGTTTTTGTCGTTGCCGATTCCCGATGCCAAAAGCGGTGCCGCACCAAGGATTGAACAGGTGGTGTAGCAACCCGGGTTACCGATTAAGCGAGCCGATTTTACCTTATCACGGTGGAGCTCGCAAAGTCCGTAAACCGATTCTGCTAAAAGCTCGGGCGATGAATGAGGCTCGCCGTACCATTCTTCATAAACCTTTGCTGAATCGTAGCGGTAGTCGCCACTCAAATCTATAACCTTAACGCCCTGTGCTAAAAGTGCAGGAATGACTTCCTTTGATGCACCGTGTGGAAGAGCGGTAAATGCCACATCGCATTCCTTTACCTTATCAAGGTCGAGCTTTTCGCATTCCTTATCGAGGATATGCTCAAAGTTCTGATAAACCTCGCTTATCTTCTGACCTGCAAAGCTCTGCGAGCCGAGAATTTCAAGACTTACTTCGGGGTGGTTCGATAAAAGCCTTACAAGCTCGATGCCTGCATAGCCTGTTGCACCCAAAACTGCTACCTTTATCATAAAATATTCCTCCGTTATTTATATTCCTTTATTAAGTGTGCTCTTACATAGCCTCTTGATTTGTCGGTCGAGTCGATATAGAAGCCTCTGCCATAGTAAAAGCGGATAAGTGAGGTGATTTTTGCACCTGTATCGAGTGCGATTGATTTAACACCCTTTTTAATCATGATGCGGTCAACCAGGTTCATAATAGATTTACCGATACCGTTATTCTGCGAGGTAAGCTTTACCCCGAAACGTGAAAGGTATGCGGTGTTATCGTCAAAAACCTCAACTCTGACACTTCCCACAGGAGTGCTGTCAGAAAAGGCGATAAGTACAATCTTTGTATCGATGTCATGCTTGACATCCTCGTATGTTTCGTCGAGTGCCGCAATCGTCGGGAGCCCTGCAAGCTCGGCGTATTTTACAAACGCCTCGTGAGTGATATCCAGAATATCGGGGATATCGTCATAGGTTGCGATGCGGACCTCGAAAAGTGAGCTGTAGTCATCCATAAGTTTTTCTCCTTATCCCATCAGAGTCGCCATAATCGCTTTTTGCGCATGGAGTCTGTTTTCTGCTTCGTCAAAGATTATCGAGTTCGGCCCGTCGATTACATCCTCTGTAACCTCATAGCCACGGTATGCAGGCAGGCAGTGCATAAATACTGCATCGGCTTTTGCGTTTGCAAAGAGCTTTTTGTCGACCTGATATGGCATGAAAATCTTGATTCTCTCTGCCTTCTCGGCTTCCTGGCCCATGCTTACCCATGTATCGGTGTAGACGATATCTGCATTCTTTATAGCCTCAACAGGGTCCTCGGTTACGATGAGTGCCGAACCGTTTTTCTTTGCATCGGCCTTTGCACCCTCTGTTACCTCGGCGTCAGGCTCATAACCCTTTGGAGATGCAATGGCACAGTCAATGCCCATCTTTGCACAGCCGTACATAATCGAGTTCGCCATGTTGTTTCCGTCGCCTATGTATGCAAATTTCAAGCCCTCCAGAGTTCCCTTGTGCTCATAGACTGTCTGCAAATCTGCAAGCACCTGACAGGGGTGGAGAAGGTCGGTCAGAGCATTTATAACAGGGATGTCGGCGTGCTCTGCAAGCTCCAAAACATCACTGTGTGCAAATGTTCTTATCATGATACCGTCCAGGTATCTTTCCAAAACCTTTGCGGTATCGTAGATTGTCTCACCACGGCCGAGCTGGATGTCGTTTGCCGACAAGAAAAGCGGATAGCCACCAAGCTGTGTCATACCGACCTCAAATGAAACTCTTGTTCTTGTTGATGACTTGGTAAAAATCATACCAAGAGTCTTGCCCTTTAAGATGTGGTGTTCAATCCCTTTTTTAGTTTCTGCCTTCAGCTTTATTGCAAGCTCCAAAAGAGAGGTTATCTCCTCCTTTGTGAGGTCGTGTAAGCTTATAAAATCCTGCATGGTTATAATCCTTTCTGCTAATCAGTTTTCGTTCAAAACCTTTTCGAGTGCCGAGATGAAGCCGTCAATATCGGTTTTTTGAATGATAAGCGGAGGCGCCAAACGCAAGGCGTTTCCGCAAAGGCTTGTCAGATAGCCTAAATCGAAAAGCCCTGTAAATACCGCCTTTGCTATGTCGGCATTGAGTTCTGCACCGACGAGCAGGCCTTCGCCTCTTACCTCGGAAATCTTTTCGGGGTATTTTTCCATAAGAGCATTGAGCTTTGATTTAAAGTACTTACCCATTGCTTTTGAGTTTTCAACTAAATTTTCTTCTTCATAGATATCGAATACGGCGTTTCCTGCTGCGGTTGCAAGCGGGTTTCCGCCAAATGTTGAGCCGTGGTCTCCCGGTGAGAAGCTCTCTGCTACGAAATCCTTTGCACAGACCGCACCGATCGGAACACCGCCGCCGAGTGCCTTTGCCGAGGTGAATATGTCTGGTTCAACGCCATAGAGCTGATGTGCAAAGTATTCGCCACATCTTCCCATACCTGTCTGCACCTCGTCAAAGATGAGCAGGATTTCCTTTTCGTCACAAATCGCACGGAGCTTTTTCACATATTCTGGGCTCATCGGATGAACACCGCTCTCGCCCTGGATAAGCTCAATCATAATCGCTGCGGTTTTGTCGGTTATGGCAGCCTTGATTGCGTCGATGTTATCGGGCTCGACCTGGATAAATCCTGGTGGCAGCGGACGGTAAGGCTTCTGGTATTTTTCCTGACCGGTTGCCGCAACCGTTGCGATTGTTCTTCCGTGGAAGGATTTATCGAGCGAGATTACCTCGTATTTTTCAATGCCTTTTTTATAAAAATATATCTTTGCAAGCTTTAGTGCACCCTCGTTTGCCTCGGCACCTGTCGAGCAGAAGAAAACCTTGTCTGCCGATGAGTGCTCGCATAGCTTCCGGGCAAGCTTTGCCTGATTTTCTATGTAATAAAGATTTGATGTGTGGATAACCTTGTCAAGCTGTGCCTTTAAGGCTGATATGAACTTCGGGTGTGAGTGGCCGAGTGAGTTTACCGCAATACCGCCTAAAAAGTCGTAGTATTCCTTTCCCTCTGTCGAGTATAGCTTGATGCCTTCGCCACGCTCAAATGCTACAGGAAGGCGGTCGCCAAAGGTGTTCATATAGTATTTTTTGTCGAGTGCTTTAATGTTATCTATCATCTTCATCATCCTTTTTGCCAAGTATTTTTCTATTATACAACTATTTGCATAAAAATGCAAGAAATATTTGATATTTTACATAAATATTCATTATTTATACAAAAATGATGCATAAAAGTGCCTATATATGCAAAATGTGCATAAATAACTGGGGCTTGCCCATAAAAAGGGCAAGCCGTCGGTGATTATAAGTGTGCGTCGATTATGTCGCAGAAGTCGTCAAAAGAGCGGACACCTACAACCTTTTCAACAGGTTTTCCGTTTTTGAATATTATAATTGTCGGGATTGAAACGACTGCATATTCAGATGCAAGAGCCGATTCTTCGTCAACATTTACCTTGCAAATGTCAACTTTACCTGCATATTCTTCCGAGAGCTGGTCGATAATCGGGGAGACCATTCTGCAGGGACCGCACCAGGATGCCCAGAAATCTACAAGGGCGAGACCTTCTTTTAACAATACTTCGCGTTCGAAATCTGCTTTTGTTAAATTCTTTGCCATAATCAATTCTTCCTTTCTTTTATGTGTGTGATGAAATTACAATATTTGTGCCGCCCTCTGCGTAGTCATCGGTTGAGTAAGCCTGTTCTTCAAGGAATACTCCGTCTTTGAATACATAGTGGGTTATGCTCTTTCCTGCCCCCGTTGTCAGGGTGAGGATTATTACAGCTTCGGGCTTTTCGTTATAGAATTCGCCGATATCAATTTCTGCAGCACCCAACTGAACATACTCGTCATAGAGGTCGAAAAATCCGTTTGCCGTTTCGACTGTGAGCTTCCAGTGCTGACCGTCGTCATACATAAACTCACCGTCTACAACCTCGGCATTTGTCCAGAGCGTTACGGTATCATCTTCGCCGTCAGAATCAAAGTCAAACATATTCTCCGAAAAAACATTGTATTCCGAGGCATCAAGCTCATCTAAAAGCTCGTGGCGGATTGCCTCCGGTGCAGGTACATCAGGCGTGTCGGGAGTTTCTGGTACATTTTGCGGTGTACAGGCAGAAATCACAGATGCCAGCAGCAGAAGTATTGCGAATTTTTTCATATATATCAGTCCTTTCTTACTTGACATCTATGTATTTTGGCTCAGGCTCGACCAGGCAGCGTGCCTTGCCGTTTGTGATGTCAATAACTTCATCGATAAACTTTTGCGTGTCCTCGATTTTACAGCAGACCTTAAAGGTCACTTCGTTATCATATATGGTATCCTCAAGGATATAGTTTTCGGATGCGATTTTATACTGTACCTTGCCCGACAGGTTATAGTCGGTTTTTATCTCGACTACATTGCAGAGGATGCGGGTTATAATGCCTGCATCGGTTAAACCCTGCTTTGCACTGGCACTGTATGCGTGGACAAGTCCGCCTGTGCCGAGAAGTGTGCCACCGAAGTATCGGGTAACAACGACTAAAACATCGACAAGTCCTTCTTTCCGGATAGTGTCTAAAACAGGCATACCGGCAGTACCGCCCGGCTCACCGTCATCCGAATAGCGGAAGATGTTGTTCTCGTCAATCACATAGGCATAGACATTGTGAGTTGCATCGGAATATTTTTTCTTTATCTCGGCAAGATGCATGAGTGCATCCTCCTCGTTATCTGTCGGGAAAACATTGGCTATAAACTTGGATTTTTTCTCGACCAACAGTGTTTCTGTGTGTCCCCAGACAGTTTTATAGCTGATTTTTTTAGAAATATCAATCACCGCCTACTATAAATTCCCTCAGATTATTATAGGTAATCTTATCGGCAAGCAGGGTCATTTTTGTGCCCTCGCCTGTGTATTCCTCCGACAAGACCTTTTGGTTATTATGAAGACTGTTTACGATATCGCCCTTTGAGTAGGGTATCAAAACAGTAATTTCCTGCTTTTTGCCCGGTGCGGTATCGGCAAGGACTTTCAAGAACTCGTCGGTACCCGCTCCCGTTTTTGCAGAGATGAAAACTCCGCTCTTTGTGGGGATAACTCCCTCTGCCATATCGGCTTTGTTGTATAGGTTAATAACAGGCTTGCCTGTTGCACCGATATCCGAGAGTACGCCCTCAACCACCTTGATGTGGTTTTCAAATTCGGGGTTTGAAACGTCGGTAACATGCAGGAGCACATCTGCAACAACCGCTTCTTCGAGTGTCGATTTGAAGGCTTCGATCAGGTGATGCGGAAGCTTTCTTATAAACCCGACGGTATCGACTAAAAGGATTTTGCGGTTATCCTCGAGCGTTATTGCACGGGATGTTGTATCGAGCGTTGCAAAAAGCTTATCCTCGGCAAAAACGCCTGCATCGGTCAGCATATTCAAAAGTGTGGATTTGCCGGCATTTGTGTAGCCGACAAGTGCGGCGGTTATGACACCGTCCTTTTTTCTGCGTGAGCGCAATAACTCACGGTGTTTTTTGAGTTCCTTTATTTCTGCCTCGAGTGCCGAGATACGCTTGTGGATATGACGGCGGTCGGTCTCTAACTTGGTCTCACCCGGACCTCTTGTTCCGATGCCGGCACCTGTTCTGCTCATCACAGTACCCATTCCACGAAGTCGTGGAAGACGGTATTTAAGCTGTGCAAGCTCGACCTGAAGCTTACCCTCACCGCTTTTTGCACGCATCGCAAAGATATCGAGTATCAGCATTGAGCGGTCAAGCACCTTAACGCCGAGTATATCTGTTATGTTTTTTAACTGGATAGGGGATAGCTCATCGTCGAACACGACACAGTCGATGTCCATATTGATGACTGCCTCACGAAGCTCTTCGAGTTTTCCCTCGCCCATATATGTTCCGCTCTCAAGCTGTGCTTTGTTCTGCAGTATCACACCCAGAACCTCTGCACCTGCGGTTTCGGCAAGACCCTCTAACTCTTTTAGCGATTCTTCGGTGGTGTCCTCGAGGTAGTCGAGCCGTCCTGTATGAACGCCTGCCAGAAGCACCCGTTCCTGTCTTTCTTCGGTATTATTCATAAAACGTCTCCGATTTTTATCATAATAAAGATTGCGGGCAAATTTTCCCGTTTATATTATATCAAATAATTCGGGTTTAGTACACCCTAAAATCAAAAAAAATTCAAATTTTAGAAAAATTTTTAAAAATAACTTGTCAAGCGGAAAATTTTATGATACAATACTTTAGTATGTTATATTGTTATGTATAGGAGGTTTAAGACTATGAGTACTTTGTTTACAGTTCTTCACATTGTAGTATGTGTATTGCTTATCGCAGTTGTTCTTCTTCAGGAGGGCAAGGACCCTGGTATGAAGGGTATCGCAGGAAGTGCACCTGAGGTTGGAGATTCATTCTTCAGCAGAAACACAGGTCGTACAAAGGCAGCTCTCTTTTCTAAGATGACTACTGTTTTGGCTATATTGTTCCTTATTACAACAATAGCTTTGATTTATATTTCAAAATAAGAAAATCAGGAAATCCCGTATCGAAAGATACGGGATTTTTTTTGTATAATAATCACTTGAATCCCGCATAATAAAAAGAAAAAAGGAGAGATTCAAATGGTAAATGATGATACAAGAGAGCTTTTAAAAGAGTGCGACCAGGGTGTGAAAATGGGGATAGCATCCATCGATGATGTTCTCGAGAAGACCGAAAACGGCAGCCTTTATGATATGTTGCAAAAATACCGTGATATGCACGAGGAACTAAAGGACGAGATGGAGAGAATCCTGAACGAACGTGGCTTAAAAGGCGAAGAGCCAAAAATGATAGCAAAAAGTATGTCTACCATGAAAACCAGCATTAAAATGATGATGGAGGACAGCTACCACACAGTTGCCGAGCTCATGACCGACGGTTGTCACATGGGTATAAAGAGCCTCAACAAGTATATCAATCAATATAACGAAGCCGAGCCTGTTGCCCAGGATATGGCGAAAAAGATTATAAGGACAGAGGAAGATTTCGAAAAGGACCTGAGGAAATATTTGTAAAAATAGTCCATAACAAACAAACTTAGCCACTCGGCGTACTGATGTACGCCTTCGGGTAACCCCAAGCGAAGCTTGGGCAAAGTTAGTCCGTTCTGAATCGATTTTTCCTAAATATTTCGTGTAAAGAGAGGTAAAAAATGCTCATAACGAAGGGATTTAGCCACTCGGCGTACCGATGTATGCCGTTGGGTATGATTTTGTCAAGTTAGGGACAAAAAAATTTAATGGTTTGTCGGCACTTTTTGTCGGCACTTTTTATCGGCGCTTTTCAAAACCGCCGATAAATTCATACGATTAAAACGCCTTTCCAAAGGCTTCTCCTTGAGGAGAGGCTCCGCCGTAGGCGGTGGTGAGGTGTAGATTGCGTAGCAATCGTTATTTTTTCCACCTCATCCGTCAGCTATCGCTGACACCTTCCCCTCAAGGGGAAGGCTTTTTGTCCCTTGTATATCAAACTTTATGATTTTGTCAAGTTAGGGACAAAAAATGTCGATATGCAGACTTAAAGTCTGCTCGATATTTTTACTTCGTAAAATCGATATGTTTTCCCTTCGGTCAAACTTGATATGATATGAATTCTCGTTGCGTCAGCAACATATCGAGCCGTCAGGCATATCGAGTGCGAAGCACATATCGAGAATTCGCAAGAATTCATATCGCTGCGGTGCTATGCACCGAATAGCCCCAAGCGGAGCTTGAGCATTGTAGTGGAGGAGCAAGCCCTCCCCTACAAAATACAAAAAATACCGGGCATCTGCCCGGTATTTTACTTTTATTCTTCATCGTCTGTTAAAAGCTTCTCGGTTGTTTTATCGTCAAGCTTTTCGACGTCACGGAGCTTTCGCTGTATCGCACGGGTTCTCACGCCCACGAGTTTATCGAGCTCGGCGTTTGCCTGGTTGATTCTCTGCTGGGTTGCCGAAAGGATTCCCTCAAACTTATCGAACTCCGACTTGACCGCACCCAGGATATTCCATACCTCCATAGACCGCTTCTGGATTGCCACCGTCTTAAAGCCCATCTGCAGGCTATTTAAGAGTGCTGCCATAGTGCTCGGCCCTGCGATATTTATGCGGTATTCCCTCTGCAGAATCTCAACCATTCCGCAGTTTACCGCCTCTGCATAAAGTCCCTCAAATGGCAGGAACATTATCGCAAACTCGGTAGTGTAGGGGACTTCTACATACTTTTTGTGGATGTCCTTTGCAAAGGATTTCATTCTCGATACCATAGTCGAGCGTGCCGACTGAATCAGCTCGGTGTTGCCCTCGTCGTATGCATCCTTAAGTGCAGTATAGGCATCAGCAGGGAACTTCGAGTCGATTGGAAGATATATAAATCCGCCGTCATCGACAGGCATCTTGACCGCAAACTCAACAACATTTTTGCTGTTCGGCTTGGTTGCGATATTTTCCTCATACTGCTCGGGAGACAAAATCTCGCGAAGTATTGCACCAAGCTGGATTTCGCCCAGGATTCCTCGGGTTTTTACATTAGATAACACCTTTTTGAGGTCACCGACACCTGCTGCAACCGTCTGCATCTCGCCGAGACCCTTATATACCTGCTCAAGCCGCTCGCTTACCACCTTAAAGGACTTGTCCATCTTTTCCTCGAGCGTTTTCTGCAGCTTTTCATCAACCGTCTGCTGCATCTTCTCAAGCTTTTGATTATTATCCTCACGGATATGGTCGAGTCGTTTTTCTATAACCTCACGCATCTCGGAAAGTCGCTTCTGGTTGGTTTCCTCAAGCGCCTTCAATCTCTCCTCCATACGTGACATCGCATCGGACACCGCCTTGTTCATAGCGCCCTGCTTTTCCATAATGTTTTTGTCCATCTCGGAAAACTTACGGCTCTGGATTTCGTCGGTGTTTTTCTGGTTTGTGATGATTATATCGCCGAGATTTTTAATGTTTCCCGAGGTCGAGTCGATTATATCACGCTTGATGCTCTCGGGATTTCCGCCCTTTTTTGCAAGGATAAAAATCTCGAGCACAATCACCGCAACAAGCAGTATAGCGATTATTGTCAAAAGTAATTCCACCTAAAATTCCTCCTTTATGAGCCTGACAAGCTTACTTGTGCCGAGTCGGTCTGCACCGAGTGCGAGGAAGGTTTCGGCATCTTTTATTGTTGCGATTCCGCCCGATGCCTTGATTTTCAAATCTCCCGTTTTGTTCTTTGCAAAAATCTCAACATCCTCTGCCGTTGCACCGCCCGACAAGAACCCTGTTGAGGTTTTGATGTAGTCTGCACCGCACTTTCCGACGATATCGCAAAGAATAACCTTTTCTTCGTCCGAGAGAAGTCCTGTTTCGACTATAACCTTTAAAACCTTACCTTCGGTTGCTTTGCGTATTGCTGAAATCTCCTCGCAGATTTGGTCAAATGCCTTGTCCTTAACCCAGCCGAGGTTTATTACCATATCTATTTCATCAGCACCGTTATTTATTGCATCCTCTGCCTCAAAGACCTTTGTAGCGGTACTTGAATAGCCGTTCGGGAACCCGATTACGGTGCAGATTCTGATTCTGCTGTCTGCATATTCGGATGCCTTTTTCACATATGACGGTGCGATACATACCGATGCAACACCGTATTCAATACCCTCGTCAATCAAAGCTTTGATATCTTCCCATTTTGCGGTAGGTGCGAGGTTTGTGTGGTCTGTATGCTTTAAAATTTCAAACTTATCCATAACTCAGAACCTGAAATATTCCTTTGCATTTTTATAGCTTATGCCCTCTACTATTTCCTTGAGATACTTCTCATCGTTCGGGTACTCACCCTCTGTAACCCACTTACCGAGGAGGTTACAAAGTATTCTTCTGAAATACTCGTGTCTTGGGTATGAAACAAAGCTTCTCGAGTCGGTGAGCATTCCGACGAACTTACCTAAAAGTCCGAGGTTTGCAAACGCCTGAAGCTGGGCTTCCATACCGTCACGGTTATCGTTAAACCACCAGCCCGAGCCGAACTGAATCTTGCCCGCCTGTGGCGCTTTCTGGAAGTTACCCATCATTGTTCCCAGAACATAGTTATCCTTTGGATTCAAGGTATATAAAATTGTCTTCGGCAAAGCGTCCGAGTACTCAAGGTCGCTCAAAAATGCCGAGAGTTTTTCTGCTATCGAGAGGTCGTTTATCGAGTCAAAGCCTGTGTCTGCACCAAGCTTTTCAAACATCTGACGGCTGTTATTGCGAAGTGCACCGATGTGAATCTGCATAGCCCAGCCGAGGCGTGTGTACTCTTTTGCACAGTGCTTTAAGAGAGCAGTTCTGAATATATCAATTTCTTCCTGTGTAAGAATGCCTCCTGCAAGTCGCTTATCATATACCGCCTCTGCATCACCGACTGCAAACGGTACAACCTCGAGAGCGTGATCAGAAAGACGGCAACCCATCTTGTGGAAGAACTCAATTCTCTCGGTTACCCACAAAAGGAGCTCGGAAAAGCTCTTTTTGCCGACTGCTTCGATATACGGAATGAACGTGTCCTTGCC
Organism: Clostridia bacterium; assembly: GCA_045544615.1. Classification (GTDB taxonomy): domain Bacteria; phylum Bacillota; class Clostridia; order UBA1381; family UBA1381; genus CAKSFT01. The sequence continues at coordinate 15,900 of JAZPZI010000022.1, read as the reverse complement.
GATTTCCACAAGCTTGTCAGGGCGGAAGGTTGGCAATACCTTTGTTTCAAAGCCCTGTAATTCCTTGTGATATTCAAGACTGTCGAGCGGATCGTCTGTTGTGCAGAGCGCCTCGACATTCGAACGGCGGATAAGATTTTTTGCACTGAACGCATCGTCAGCGAGCATCTCGTTACACTTATCCCATACATACTTTGCATTCTCGGGTGTCAAAGCATCCTCTATCCCGAAATATCTCAAAAGCTCAAGGTGAGTCCAGTGATAGAGTGGGTTCCCGATCAGAAGTGGCATGGTTTTTGCCCACATCCCGAACTTCTCAAAATCGGGTGCATTGCCTGTTATGTATTCTTCGGGCACGCCGTTTGAGCGCATCTGACGCCATTTGTAGTGGTCACCGCCCAAAAAGAGGTCGTATGCGTTTTTGAATTTATAGTCTGATGCAATCTGCTCGGGACTCAAGTGACAGTGATAGTCGATTATCGGCAAAGCCTTTGAATACTCGTGATAGAGTTTCTTTGCCACTTCGTTTTTGAGCATAAAATCGTCGGTTATGAATTTCATTTTTATTCTCCTTATTTGTTCTCGTTTGCCTCAAGCCATATCACCAATACCGAAATATCGGCTGGGGAAACCCCTGATATTCTCGATGCCTGACCGAGTGAGCGTGGTTTTATCTTCATAAGCTTCTGGCGTGCCTCGATTCTCAAGCCGTAAACCTCGGAATAGTCGAGATCTTCAGGCAGAAGCTTGCCCTCGAGTTTTTTGAACTGATTTATCTGTATAAGCTGTTTTTCGATATAGCCCTCATATTTTAGCTTAATTTCCGCCTGCTCCCATACATCGTCGGGGAGCTCGGGGCGGTCAAGGTCAATTTCTGCCAAAAGTGCATAGTTCATCTCGGGACGCTTTAAGATATCCGACATATGAATGCCCGTTGATACCGTCGAACTACCATTCTTTTCAAAAAACGGATTTGCAAGCTTTGGCGGAATAACAAGTTTTTTTAGCCTTGCAATTTCCTCTTCAATCTGCTCCTGCTTTTTCAAAAAGCTCCGGTATCTTTCTTCCGAAATAAGCCCGACTCTGTAGCCAAGAGGTGTAAGTCGCTCATCAGCGTTATCCTGACGAAGCATCAGTCGGTATTCCGAGCGGGATGTCATCATACGGTATGGCTCGTTTGTACCCTTGGTTATGAGGTCATCGATAAGTGTGCCGATATAAGCCTCACTTCGGTCGATAATGAGCGGTTCTTCTCCCTTTAACTTCAGTGCCGCATTTATACCTGCAACAAGTCCCTGTGCCGCCGCTTCTTCATATCCGCTTGTGCCGTTAAACTGACCTGCACCGTAGAGACCGGGTATTTTTTTAAACTCTAAAGTTGCGTCTAACTGTGTTGGGTCTATGCAGTCATACTCGATTGCATAGGCAGGGCGCATGATATTTACATTTTCAAGCCCTGAAATGGTGCGGAGCATCTTCAGCTGAACATCCTCGGGAAGACCTGTTGAGATGCCCTGTGCATAGATTTCGTTGGTGTCAAGCCCCATCGGCTCCATAAATAGCTGATGGCGTTCCTTGTCACGAAAACGCATAATCTTATCCTCAATCGACGGGCAGTATCTCGGGCCAACACCCTCAACCTTGCCGTTATACATCGGTGCTTTGTCGATGTTGTCCATAATGATTTTGTGTGTTTCGGCGTTTGTGTAGGTTAGAAAGCATGAAACCTGATTTTTGCCTGCATCAGTGGTTTCAAAAGAGAATGGAGTGATTTTGTCGTCGCCGAACTCCTCCTCCATCTTCGAGTAGTCGATAGACTTTGCATCAATTCTTGCAGGTGTTCCTGTTTTAAAGCGTAAAAGCTCAACTCCGAGCTCTTTTAAGCTGTCGGTGAGTGCTATTGCAGGGAAGGTACCGTCGGGACCCGACTGGCGTTCATAGTCACCGATCAGGATTTTACCACGAAGATAAGTTCCGGTCGAGACTATAACCGCTTTTGCTGCATAGCATGTGCCGAGGTGTGTCCGAACACCTGTAATCTGTCCGTTTTCTGCAAGAATTTCGGTTATCTCCGCCTGCTTTACGTGGAGATTTTCCTGATTCTCGAGTCGGTTTTTCATCTCGATGTGGTAACGCTTTCTGTCAATCTGACAGCGGAGCGAATGAACGGCAGGGCCCTTGCCACGATTTAGCATCTTGGACTGGATAAAGGTTTTATCTGCCGCCTTTCCCATCTCACCGCCGAGTGCATCAATCTCACGAACAAGGTGACCCTTGGCAGTACCGCCGATGCTCGGGTTACAGGGAAGGTTTGCGATGCAGTCAAGACTTATTGAAAATATCACCGTCTTCATGCCAAGTCGGGCTGCTGCGAGTGCCGCCTCAACCCCTGCGTGACCTGCACCGATTACGGCGACATCAAAGCTGTCTAAAAAGTTAGTCATTGTTTAGTCCTCTTTAATCTTTTTTAAGATGTTTTTGTCGATTACCCTTGCTGTATATAAATCGATTGCAAATCTCATAATCCCCAAAATGCCGATGAAGGCAAAAACCATTGTGGCAACAGGGGTTAAGGTAAATGACAAAAGATATGCAACCGCTGCAAGGATTATCATAAGACCGATATTCTGCGGTGCTTTTATGAGCGCAAGAATAAGTGCGTTTTTGTAAAGCTCCAGGATTGTATTATCAAAGGTAATCATAAGCTGATAGAGATAGAAGCCGCTCATTACAAGCACGAGGCAGACAATCAATACAATCAGCATAAACAAAAACCATATTATGCTTCCTGTCATAATATACTGCATTCCGTAGAACACACCGCAAAAGAGCAATAAAACTGTTGCGACTGCCTGAATAATGCCGACAATCATACCCTGTTTGAAGTTCTTTTTGAAGTGCTTGAAGAAATCACCGAAAATATAGGTGTGCTCTTCACGGAGCTTTGCACGGAAAAAGTGTGAAAGGCTTGCCGATGCAGGGCCCGAGCCTAAAAATACCACAAATAACAGCGACGAGAAGGCAACTGCCTGCTGGAGGAACATCGAATCGGTGATGCCGAAAAGCTCGGAAAGCCATCTTACAAAATATGCACCTGCCCAGACCGAGAGAAGTATCATCGGGATACTCACGGCAAAATAGAGCATACCTGTCTTTAAGAAACCACCGAAATTTCTGCCCAAAAGCTCAAAATACAAAAATACACCTTTCTTTTTTGGTGCATCGGGGTTGACTCCCGGACCCGGTTTATCATAGTTAAAAAATCCCATTTTTATTACCTCGCTAAAAATATTTATCCACACTCTATTGTATCACAAAAAAATTTATGTTACAATAGATAAAAAGAAAACTTTTTGAAAACAAAGGGAAAAATTATGCGAGAAATAACTATAAATAAAAACGATGCAGGGCAGAGGCTTGATAAGTTTCTGACCAAGTTTTTGAAAAATATGCCGCAGTCGATGCTCTATAAAAGCCTCAGAAAGGACTGCGTCAAGGTAAACGGAAAGCATATTAAAGACGGTGCGTATCAGCTTTCAGAAGGGGATAGCTTAAAGCTCTACATTAAAGACGAGTTCTTCCCCGACCACGATGCAGACAAGGCTTTTATGACGATAAAGCCGAACATCTCGGTGCTCTATGAGGACGAATTTATTCTGCTTTTGAATAAGCCTGCGGGTGTGGTTGTCCACACCGACGACGAGGGCAATACCAATACCCTGATTGAGCACCTGAAAGCTTATCTTTACCAAAAGGGCGAGTATCGCCCCGATGAGGAGCAGTCCTTTGTTCCGTCGCTTTGTAACCGAATCGACCGGAACACACAGGGTATCGTGATTGCGGCAAAAACTGCCGAAGCACTCCGGATTATGAACCAGAAGATAAAGGACAGGGAGATAAAAAAATACTATCTCCTGATTGCAACCGGGATATTAAAAAATAAGCAGGCACGCCTTTCGGGCTACCTTTTTAAGGACGAGAAGAAAAAGACGGTCTATGTCTACACCGAGCCGAAAAAGGGTGCAAAAACCATTGTGACCGACTATAAGGTTTTAGCCGAAAAGGGCGGAAACTCGCTTGTCGAGGTCGAGCTTGTAACAGGCAGAACACACCAGATCAGGGCACATTTTGCATCGATCGGGCATCCGCTTTTGGGTGACGGAAAGTACGGCAGGGAGAGCTTAAACCGTGGCTCGGGATTTTCGCATCAAGCACTATGCTCGTATAAGCTGAAGTTCCGGTTTACAACCGATGCAGGATGCCTTGAATACCTGAATGGAAAAGAATTTTCGCTCGACGAGGTGGATTTTGCAAAAGACTTCAGTCGCTGAGGAAGAAAAATCCCGCAAAAAGCCCTGCCAAAAAGAGCGGAATATCTAAAATCGGTTTTGTAATCGGCGGTGCGACCGAGATGATGCTTGCAAGCAAAAGCCCGATTGAGGCATAGAGAGCATAGCCACGAAAATGCGAAAAAAGCCACGAAACGCCACGCACCAAAAGCACGGTCATAGCAGAAAAACCAAGCAAAAAGGGAACAAAAATACCCGGGCTTGCAAAAGATAAAATGACATTTTTATAAATCCCCATATTTATGAGCAAAAAGGATGCACTCACACCCGGCACAACCGAGCCGAAGGAGTAGAGGATTCCGCCTGTGAAGTATTTCAGGAAATTGCCCGGTATGGGGATTTTTGATATTGCACCGAGAAAAAATGAGGAAAAGAGTGCAAGCACCAAAACAAGTAGGTATCTTTTTTTAAACCCGCCTCTGTTTGCGGTTTTAAAAAGGGAGGGGAGTCCGCCGAGGACAAGCCCTGAGAAGACGAAGAGTGCTTCTGCTTCATATTTATCCATAATCCTGCCGATGAGTCTTCCGACTGCCAGAAACCCAAAAATTCCGCCGACAGCAAGCGGAAGAAGATATAAAAAGTTCTTGCGGACATCCTTGAAAAATCCCGACAAAGCCTGCATTATCGGCTCATACACGCCGAGCGTTGCGGCTAAAACTCCGCCGCTTACACCGGGGAGAATTGCCGCCGCACCGATGATGATTCCGGCACACATTTTCCTGATAAATTTCATAACATACTCCTTTTTTGAAAAATTGCTTGCAAAATGCGATGTTTTTTGATATAATAAAGAATATTTATTTTTTGGGAGGGAAGTTTTATGACAGCTTCTATCGTACAGGGTACAGTATTTTTCCTGTATCTTGCACTAATGGTTTTTGTTGGTTTTAAGTTCTACAGCAAGAGCAACACTCATTCTGAGTATGTTCTTGGTGGAAGAAGTATGAATGTATGGGTAACATCAATGAGTGCCCAGGCTTCTGATATGAGTGGATGGCTCCTGATGGGTCTTCCGGGACTTGCATATCTCGGCTCGGGTATTACCGAGGCAATCTGGACAGCAATCGGTCTTGCGATTGGTACATACTTAAACTGGCTCATTGTTGCAAAGCCCTTGAGAAAATACACACAGATTGCAAATAACTCGCTTACAATCCCTGACTTTTTAAAGAACAGATTCAAGGATAAGAGCGATCTTTTGAGAATAATCTCTGCACTCTTTATTGTAATCTTCTTTACAGTCTACACTTCGTCGATGTTTGCAGCAGGTGCAAAGCTTTTCGATTTCGTGTTCGGAATTGATTATGGTATTGCACTTATCATAAGCGTTTTGGTTGTTACAATCTACACCTTCACAGGCGGATTCAAGGCAGTATGCTGGACAGACCTTTTCCAGGGACTTCTGATGTTTGCAGCGCTTGTAATCGTACCGGTTGTAATGTTTAAGGAAATCAGCGGTAACGGTATCAGCGTATCAGAGGCTTTGAGTGAGGCAACACTTCTGCCAAGCGAGAACTTCACAGTTATGGGTATTGTCGGTGCTATTGCATGGGGACTCGGATATTTCGGACAGCCGCACATCCTTTCAAGATTTATGTCTATCCGTTCATCAAAGGAAATCCGTCCTGCAAGAATTATTGCTATGGTTTGGGTTATAATCACACTTGCAGCTGCAGTTATCCTTGGTATTATTGCAAAGCCATATATTGCGGCAATCGCAGGCAAGGGTGCAATCACTAACCCGACAATCGTTGGAATTATCGAAAACGGTGCAATCTCTGCAGGAAACCACGAAAAGGTATTTATGGTACTTGTTCAGCATATGTTCCCGACAGTTATCGCAGGCGTTTTGCTCTCTGCAGTTTTGGCGGCTATTATGTCAACAGCAGACTCACAGCTTCTTGTTACAGCATCGGCAGTATCGGGCGACCTCTATAAGCCGCTCTTTAAGAAGGATGCAACAGATAAGGAACTTGTTAAGGTAAGCAGAATCGCTATTGCATGCGTTGCGTTGGTTGCAGGTATTATCGCAATCGACCCGAACAGCTCGGTATTCGAAATCGTATCACACGCATGGGCAGGCTTCGGTGCCGCATTCGGTCCTATCATCCTCTGCTCACTCTTCTGGAAGAACACAAACTCAAAGGGTGCAATCGCAGGTGTTATCTCGGGCGGTGTTGTAGCACTCCTCTGGGCATATATGGGTAACATCCTCGGATGGTTCGGAATAACAGAGGTTCCGGCGATATTCTCATTATATGAAATCGTTCCTGGATTTATAATCTCACTCCTTGCAATCTTTATCACAAGTATCGCAACAGGCGGTGCATCTGATGAAGTTAAGGCGGAGTTTGATACAGTTAAAAAGACTGAAGTATAAGTAAAAAAAGCAAGCTTTTAAAGCTTGCTTTTTTGGTTGGGAAAGGGAGACAAAAGCGTAGAATTGTAGGGGAGGGGCTTGCGCCTCCCGAAAATAAAAATAACCTAAAAAATCGGGAGGGCGTGGAAGCCCTCCCCTACGAAAAACACAACAAAAAGGAACGGTTTTGTCCGTTCCTTTAAAACCTACTGTTCATCCTTTTCGATATATCCGACCGATTTTTCAACTGCTCTGATTGGTGCATCCTGTGCCGTTCCCCATTCAAGGTCGGCGTTTCTGTAGTCAAACTTTAGCGTGAAATGGTGTACCTCACCGTGCAGTCGCTCAAGTGCGGCTTTTTGCAGCTCATATATCGGTGCGATAAAATCGGCAGGATTTGGTAAATGCTTTTTTGCCATCTCGGAGAGATAGTAAAAATGCGGAATGCAGAAACCCTTTGATGCAAGGATTTTCTCGCGGGTTGCAGGGTCGTGACGCCACATATAAAAGAATACTTCGGCATATCTATCTAATGTAGAGTTGACCTTGTCGCAGATTACGCAAGTCTCTTGCGGTGTTTGGGTTTCGGCTTTTTTGAAAAGACCGCTCTTTTTCACGTCGGGCTTGAATTTTCCGAACTCCTTTTTCAAGGTATCAAACCGACTGTCGAGAATAAGGGCAAGCCCGAGCTTGTTCGGCTTTTTATAAAGCTTTTCGAAATGGTGGTTGCAAAAACCCTTTTCATTACATAGGATTCTGTAGTCGGGCTCCATCATAGCAGCACCGAGGGTATATTCAACCGCCTCATCTTCAAGGCGTTTTCTGATAACGCAAAAAGGGCACTCGGAATTTTCCTCGATTGCCTCGTTAATCGGAATGGTATATATTTTTTCTTTCATATTATATATGCTCCTTGCCAGAGTTTCTTCATATTTTAATTATAATATGATGTGAAAAAACTGTCAATCGGAATTTGAAATTTTTGAAATAATTAAAAAAACCTTTGACAATTCAAAAAAATTATAGTAATGTAAAAAAAGAGTGTTATATTTCGGGGTGGTTATGTGGATAATCTAAAATATTGGGTATGGCTTACCGTGAAAACCGGTATGTCGTCTTTTAAAATAACAAACCTGCTTGACAGATTCGGCTCTGTAGAGGCAATCTATGAGGCTGACCTTTATAAGGATATCGAGGGTATCGGCGATAAGGAAAAGACCGAGCTTTCAAATAAATCCTTCAAGCAAGCGGACAGGATTATCAGCAAAATAGCAGAGCTTGGTGCAAGAATCGTCACCTTTGAAGACGAAGAATATCCAAAGCCCTTGCGTACAATTCAGTCCCCGCCCTATGTTCTTTATATGAAAGGACAGAAATTTGACTGGGACAACTACCTCGGAATCGGGGTTATCGGTGCAAGAAAGTGTACCGAATACGGAATAGTCGCAACACATAAGCTATGTACCGAGCTTGCCGCAACGGGTGTTACCGTAATAAGCGGTATGGCAAGAGGAATAGATTCGGTTGCAGCGGTTGCGGCACTAAAAGCCGGCGGAAAGACCATTGCAGTAATAGGCTCGGGGCTTGACATTTGTTATCCGCCCGAAAATGATGAGTTGATGAAGGCAATAGAGGAAAACGGACTTGTAATCACCGAGTATCCGCCGTCATCTCAGCCGTTCAGAACACATTTTCCTGAAAGAAACAGAATTATCAGCGGACTCTCACGTGGAATACTCGTAACCGAGGCGGCGAAAAAGAGCGGAACATTTATAACCGTAGGTCATGCAATCGAGAACGGCAGAGATATCTTTGCTATCCCGGGCGGACTCTTCCACAAAAAATCAGAGGGAACTAATCTCCTGATAAAGCAGGGAGCATTCCTCACCACATCGGTTACCGATATATTTGAGCAGTACCCCGACGAGGCGTCAAGGCTAAAGCGTGCGACGGGAAAGAGGGTAAAAATCAAGCTCCCGAAGCAGTCGGAAAAACCGCCAAAGCAAAAGAAAAAGAAAGCAGAGTCGCAAATAATTGAGAATCTTTCAGATATTTCGATAGACGATTCAAGATTTCTCGGCTTAAACAATAGCGAGCGTTCAACTGTTGAGTGTCTTTTAAAAGGCAGTCAGCACGTTGACGAAATCGCAAGGGAGACAGGGCTTGGTATTCAGGAGCTGAACGCTGTTTTGCCGATGCTCGAGATGATGGGACACATCGTAAAGCTCCCGGGTAATATTTACGCAATTAAAGCATAACAACATCTATTGCAGGAAAGGACACATTATATGAAAAAGCTTTTGATAGTTGAGTCACCGTCCAAGGCGGAGACAATAAAAAAATACCTTGGAAAGGATTATAAGGTTATGGCATCGGTGGGTCATATCATAGACCTCCCGAAGAGTCAGCTTGGTGTTGACTGTGAAAATGGGTTTGAGCCGAAGTATATCACAATCAGAGGCAAGGGCGAAATCCTCTCAAAGCTCAAAAAGGAAGCAAAGCTTGCAGATGTAGTATATCTCGCAACCGACCCTGACCGTGAGGGAGAGGCTATAAGCTGGCATCTTGCAAATGCGCTTGGGATTGACATCACATCAAAGTGCCGTGTGACCTTTAACGAGATTACAAAGGATGCAGTCAAGGCGGCAATCAAGGTGCCGAGAAGTATAGATATGGACCTGGTTGATGCACAGCAGGCACGCCGTGTGCTCGACAGAATTGTTGGCTATAAAATCAGCCCGATTCTCTGGGACAAGGTCAAAAAAGGACTCAGTGCCGGCAGAGTTCAGTCGGTTGCAACACGTATGATTTGCGACCGTGAGGACGAGATTATCAACTTCGTGCCGAGAGAGTACTGGACTGTCGAGGCAGAGCTTTCAGAGCCGAAGTCAAAGAAGACTTTTATGGCAAAGTATGTGGATAAATCGGGCGAGGATGCCGAGCTTTCGGATAAGGCGGCAGCTGATAAGATTATAGCTGATGTCAAGGGAAAGCCGTTTGTTGTTTCTGATATAAAGAACAAGGATTTGGTTAAAAATCCTCAGCCACCATTTACAACAAGTACACTCCAGCAGGATGCATCAAGAAAGCTTAACTTCAATACTGCAAAGACAATGCAGACTGCACAGATGCTCTATGAAGGTATAAGTCTTGGCGGCAGCTACGGCACCGTCGGTCTTATAACCTATATGAGAACCGACTCGCTGAGAATTTCTGCCGAGGCACAAAAGGAAGCAATAGCATATATTTCCCAGAATTTCGAGAAGGAATATCTAAAACCGAGACAGTTCAAGGCAAAGAAGAATGCACAGGACGCTCACGAGGCAATCAGACCGACACATGTATTCATAAAGCCTGACGATATAAAATCAAAGCTCACCAATGACCAGTATAAGCTCTATAAGCTGATATGGGAAAGATTTATCGCAAGCCAGATGTCACCTGCTGTATATGATGTGACAACAGCCGAGGTGGTATCGGCAGGACACGCATTCAAGGCAGTCGGCTCAAAGCTTGTATTCAAGGGCTTTATGGCGGTATATACAGAGGGAACAGACACCGCAAAGGAAAAGGATAAGACCTTGCCGAAGCTCGAGGCAGGAAAGAATGTTGAACTTCTCGCAATCGAGGGAAAACAGCATTTTACACAGCCTCCTGCACGATTTACCGAGGCAAGCCTTGTGCACGAGCTCGAGGAAAACGGAATCGGCAGACCGAGTACCTATGCACCGACAATAACAACTATTGTATCGAGAGGATACATCTCAAGAAGCAAAAAACAGCTTATGCCGACCGAGCTCGGTATGGTTACGACCGATATAATGAAGAAGAACTTTCGTGATATTGTCGATATCGACTTTACCGCCGCGATGGAAGATAACCTTGATGCGGTTGAAGACGGAAAGGTTGAGTGGGTTAAGGTTTTAGAGGACTTCTATCCGCCATTTGCAAAGAATCTTGAGGCGGCACAGAAGGAAATCGAAAAGGTTACCATCAAGGACGAGGTTTCGGATGTCAAGTGCGAAAAGTGCGGAAGAATGATGGTGTATAAGCTATCGAAGTTCGGAAAGTTCCTGGCATGCCCGGGATATCCTGAATGTAAGAACACAAAGACTATCCGCCACGGCACAGGTGCATTCTGCCCGAAATGTAAGGGCGAAATCCTAATCCGCCGCTCAAAGAAGGGTAAGGAATACTATTCGTGTGAGAATATGCCGAAATGTGACTTTATCGCATGGGATAAGCCGGTTGCGGGCAAGGTATGCCCAAAATGCGGTGAGGTGCTCCTGCAGAAGTTCGGCAAAAACAAGAAGATTTACTGCATAAAAGACGGATGCGGATATGAAGAAAAGGTAGAAACCAAGGGGAAAAAATAATGAAGGTTAAGGTAATAGGTGCAGGCCTTGCAGGGTGCGAGGCGGCATGGCAGCTTGCAAAAGCAGGGATAAAGGTCGAGCTTTACGAGATGAAGCCAAAAAAGTTTTCGCCGGCACACAAAAGCGAAAACTTTGCCGAACTCGTTTGCTCTAATTCCCTAAAGGCTGCAAGGATTGAAAACGCCTGCGGACTCCTGAAAGAGGAGATGCGGCTTTTCGGCTCGCTCATGATGGAGGCTGCGGATATTTCGAGTGTGCCGGCAGGCGGAGCGCTTGCGGTAGACAGGGAGATATTCTCGGCATATATCACAGACAAGATTAAAAATGAGCCGAATATTGAGGTAATCTATGACGAGGTGACAGAACTCTCGCCTGATGACTATACTATAATTGCGGCAGGTCCGCTTGCATCGGAAGGGCTCACCTCGGCAATCGGGAAACTGACCGGTGCTGATAATATGTACTTTTACGATGCAGCAGCGCCTGTTGTTGCAAAGGAAAGCATAGATATGGACAGGGTGTTTTATGCCGCACGCTACGACAGAGGTACGGCTGACTACATCAACTGCCCGATGACAAAAGAGGAGTATGACGCTTTTTATACCGAGCTTATCGGTGCGGAAACAGCAGAACTCAAAAGCTTTGAAAATCAGAAGGTTTTTGAGGGATGTATGCCGGTTGAGGTTATGGCAAAACGAGGTCCTGAAACCTTACTTTTCGGGCCCCTGAAGCCTGTAGGACTCAAAAACCCGAAAACGGGAAAGGACGATGCACACGCCGTTGTACAGCTTCGTCAGGATAACCGTGAGGGAACGCTTTATAATTTAGTAGGATTTCAGACAAACCTCAAATGGGGCGAGCAAAAGAGGGTATTTTCGATGATACCGGGACTTGAGAATGCAGAGTTTGTACGCTATGGCGTTATGCACCGTAACACTTACTTAAACTCACCCGGTGTGCTCAACAGATTTTATCAGATGGTAAATAACCCGAAGATTTTCTTTGCGGGGCAGATAAGCGGTGTTGAAGGCTATGTTGAGTCGGCATCGTCGGGAATACTTGCAGGATATAATATGGCAAGGCTGATTCTGGGCGAGGAGCTTTTAGAGCCCGACATCAGAACGGCTATCGGGTCATTACCGTTATACATTTCCGACACATCAAAGACCGAGCTTCAGCCGATGAATGCCAATTTCGGCATAATCGAAGGCTGGCCCGAGCGTGTCCGTGGCGGAAAGGTTGAGCGATACCGCCTGATAGCAGAGCGAGCGCTTGATATTATGAGGGAAAAATTACAGATAGAAGAAAAAGGGGTAGATGAAAATGAGTAAAAATACAAAACTTTTGATAATTATACTGTCCGCCGTTGTGGTTATATTGCTTGGTGCATTTATTGCAGTCGGCATATTCGGTTCGGGAGCACCGGAAAAGACAGAGGATAATGCAATAACCGAGGTTTCGGGCGACACAACCGAGCCTGAGAAAGCAGAAGGCGAGACCGCCGAGAAAGTAGACGATGCTCAGGCTACAGATAAAAAGGAAGAAACCACGACAAAGAGCGAGGAAAAGCCTGCCGATACTAAAACAGAAAAGGCTGATGCGGAATTCACACCAACCTTTATGTATTTCGTAACAACTGCTGACGAAGAAAGAACAAAAGAAACGATAGACAAGCTCAAAAAGGAATATGAGGGAAAGGTTACATTCGATATCCGAAACGTTGACAAAAACCCTGAAGACCTCGAGAATTTCTCGGTTGTTGACGGAAGAATGCCTGCCCTTATAATGCTAAATACCGAAAATGCAATTTCGGATATTTTGTCAAAGTGCGAGGACTACGACAAACTCAAGGCATCAATCGAGAAGGCTTTTGGTAACTAAAAAAACCTTGTGAGCAACACGGTAAAGAGTAAAGCTGAAGATACTAAAATCCCACCAAGGAGAAACAACAGGTTTTTCTGCGGTCGGGATTTTTTTGTTGGCGGAAAGTAGCCCGCAACTATGCGCTCTGCCTCGGCAAGCACCGAGTCCTCGGTCTCGTGGATGTCTTCTTTTAATATAATTATCGCCTGATAAACAATCGGAGAGGAGAGATTGTCTAAAATGATTACCTTCTTTTCTCTGTTTTTCATATAGCACCTCTTGCTTAATAATTTTGTAGCAATTTAAACTTATTGCCTGATATGGATATTTTACCCAAATTAACCCTGCTTATACTGTTATTTTTTCATAAAAGAGGTAAAATTCAGATATTATAAATGGAATATATTTCCAAATACAGGAATAAAATGGTATAAAATTTGTGGATATTATATAGAAACAAAGGAAATGAGGGGTAAAAAAACAGAGCGAAATTGGTGGAATGTAACAACTTCTTAACAATTTGGTTGACATTTACCCCGAAAATGTAGTATAATGCAAGAGATATGTAAGGAGGTAGAAATATGTTATTTGAAAAAATGCGTAGCACCTACCGTATAAAAAAGAGATCAGCAATTGCGATGGCGCTTGTTGTAATGATGAGTATTCTGGCAACAGGTGCGATATTTGATAGGGAAACAAAAAAGGTAACCCTTGTTATTAAGGATAGCTTTTCCGATACCGAAACACAAAGAAGTGTTGTAACAAGAAAGGGTACCGTAGGAGAATTTTTAGATGAGCAGGGAATAGTCCTTGCAGACGACGAAGTAGTAAATGCTGATCTTGCCGGCGAGATTATTGGCGGCGCAAAGATTACGGTGGAAAAATCAAAGATGGTTGAGGTTCATATCGACGGCACAATCCGTTTTGAGCGTGCAACCGAAAAGACGGTTGGCGATTCGCTTACCGCGCTTGGTATAATTCTTTCAGAAACAGATACAGTTTCTCCGGCAAAGGAAACAGAGATTGCCGAAAATATGATAATTATTGTAGACAGAATCGAGATTATCGAAGAAGTCAAGGAGATACCGATTCCATATAAGGCAATCAGAAAGACCGACTCATCAAAGTATGTTGACCAGAAAACGGTTGAACAGTACGGCGTGCCGGGAAAGAGAATTGAAACAAGCAAGGTTATAAAGAAAAACGGCGTTGAGATTTCACGTGAGCTTCTAAAGACCGAGCAGGTTTCAGAGCCAATAGACGAGATTGTTATCTGGGGAACAAAGCAGAAGGCTGCAGTTACCAAGAAAAAACAGACTGTATCAAGCAGTAACAACAGCTTTAAATCGGCAAGTAAGGAAGCAAGCTCTGCTGCGAAGAATAGCGGCAAGGGATTTAATTATTCAAAGGTTTATACAATGACTGCAACAGCATACGATCCGTCACCGGGTACAAATGCAGGGTACTCTAAAACTGCATACGGACTAATTCCGCAGTACGGAGTGGTTGCGGTTGACCCAAAGGTTATTCCGCTCGGAACAAAGCTCTATATCGAGTCGGCAGACGGTGGTAAATCATGGGTTTACGGTTACTGTATAGCAGGCGATACAGGCGGTGCAATCAAGGGTAATAAGGTTGACCTTTGCTATAACACAAAGGCAGAATGCAGAAAGTTCGGCAGACAGCAGGCAACCGTATATGTTTTAGAATAAAGCTATTATTCCGAACAGGAGAATCTCCTGTTCGGTTTTGCTATGTAAAAAAGGAGCGAAAAAGGTGGAGCTAACAAAACCAAAGACAATAAAAGAAATCGCAGAGCGGTTCGGGTTCAGCTTTTCAAAGGGACTCGGTCAGAACTTCCTGCTCGATAAAGGCGTGCTTGAGGATATAGTCGATGCGGCAGAACCCGAAGAGGGTGTTCTCGAAGTAGGCCCGGGGTTTGGTGTCCTGACACGTGAGTTATGTGCTGCATCGGAAAAGGTAGTATCAATCGAGCTTGACAGCCGGCTTTTTCCTGTGCTTGACTACACCCTTTCCGAGTTTGACAACATAAAGCTTGTCGAGGGAGATATCTTAAAGATTGACTTGAAAAAGTTGATTGCCGAGGAGTTCGCAGATAAGAAAATCAGCTTTGCGGCAAATCTTCCGTACTATATCACAACCCCGATAATCACAATGTTGCTTGAAGGACATTACCCAATCAAGAAGATAGTTGTTATGGTGCAAAAGGAGGTTGCAAAGCGACTTGCAGCCGATGCCGGAAGCAAGGATTACGGCGCAATCAGTCTTTTATGCCGATATTACACAAACCCGAGGATTGTAACGGTAGTCCCGGCAGGAAGCTTCTATCCTGCACCAAAGGTGGATTCTGCCGTAGTATGCCTTGATGTTTGTGATAAGCCGAATGTGGATGTAAAGGACGAAAAACTTTTCTTCCGCATTATAAAGGGCGCATTTGCACAAAGGCGAAAGACCTTGTTGAATTGTTTGTCATCAGCGCTCGGGCTTGATAAAGAGAAAACGGCTGAGGTTATTGAGTCATGCGGAATCAATCCGGGAATCCGTGGCGAGAAGTTAGGGATAGAGGAGTATGCAAGGCTTGCCGACGCCTTCTATGAGATTTTGTAAAAATGGGGCTATACCACGAGTGTCTTCGGACACTCGTTTTTTGTCAAATCGGTCTCTGGAGTATAAGAATACGCCGACGAGCCCGATTTACCAAAATATAGCCGCCATTTAAAATGTTGTTCTACCACTGCGTTTTTTCCGAATTCGCCTTTTACCGTACCGACGTACGCCTACAAAGCCGAATTCGAAAAATATAACTTCCATTTTCCAAAATCTCTGATCAATAGGTAAAAATGGGGCTATACCTCGAGTGTCTTTGGACACTCGTTTTTTGTTGAGTCAGCCTCTGGAGTATAAATATACGCCGCCGAGCCGGGGATGGGTG
>JAZPZI010000021.1:0-2440 GCA_045544615.1 Clostridia bacterium | reverse complement strand
ATTTAAAAGAATATTCAATTAATGCTTGCCTAAACCTCATAGTTTGTGTTATAGTATTCATATACGGAAACTTTCCTTGTGATAGTGGATTGTGGTAAATTAACTATAACACATTTTGGGGAGTTTTCGTATCCTTTTTTTTACCGACATATTTTGGTATGAGTTTATCTCGTATCAAAATATGCCGGAATGTAACACATCTATTGTAAACCTACACAATTATATTTAATATTTTTCTATTTTTCCTATTGACATTTTATCTTTTTTTTGGTATAATTAATTCTGTTATGGATGAGATTTATTTTTAAAACTCAATATGTGCCTTTGGCGGAATTGGCAGACGCGCTAGACTTTGCTTCATCCACCTCGGTGAAAGAATTGTTGATTACGGTTTTCCGTTTTCATAGATGAGGATTAAGCGATTTTGCTCCTCCTCGGGTAACCTCTCCCGTGTAAAAATTTAGAGGTAAAATTTAATATGCGCCTGTGGCGGAATTGGCAGACGCGCTAGACTTAGGATCTAGTGTCCCCGACGTGAAG
Organism: Clostridia bacterium; assembly: GCA_045544615.1. Taxonomy (GTDB): domain Bacteria; phylum Bacillota; class Clostridia; order UBA1381; family UBA1381; genus CAKSFT01. The sequence continues at coordinate 1,900 of JAZPZI010000021.1, read as the reverse complement.
GTTCAAGTCCTTTCAGGCGCACCACCACCCAAAACACTTATAGGATTTCCTATAAGTGTTTTGTTGTTTATTGGAATAATATTATTCTCCTACTGAAATATCTCATCATCTACAATGAAATATTTTTTTAATAGGTCTTCTTTATTTTTGCTGATGAACGGCGATTTTAATCTCAGGTCAAGATTTAAGCCCTCTTCCGTTTCTTCGATGATGATTTTGTCGAACATCAGGTGCAGGTTTGCATTACTGATGTTGTTTTCGGCTATGATATCATCGAGTAACTCTATGGAATGTTTGAGAGTAGATTTTCTATCCTTGATTGTTTTATCAAGGTTTTCTATCTCATAAACTTCCTTTTTAAAGTTCTCAATGTCATTTCGCCTTGTCTCAATCATCTTGTCATACATATCAGCATTCTGTTTATCCTCAATCCTTTCCATAAGGATTTTCTGGATTTCAAGCTCTGTATCCGAAATGCTTTGCTTAAGATTTTCGAGCCTTTTCTCTGTTGTAGATTTTCCTGCTGCCCATTTCTTGACATCAGCCTCTACATTCTCCCATAGGTCATCGAATACTAATCGTATTCCTTCAAGCTCGGCTTGTACTATCTTGTCAAGCATTTCCTCTCGAATTCTATGAGATGTGCAGTTAACCTCACTGTACCGATGGTAACCGTTGCACACATATTCAACTCTGTCGGGGTTGCCTTTTGTTTTCCTGACCTTTGCTACGAATGAGCAGCCGCAGTCCGAACACTTTAGCAATCCTGAATACTTATGGCAAGGTTTGTTCTCACTTGCACGAACATTTTTCTTTACCTTTGCATTCAAGAATTCCTGAACCCGTTCCCACATTTCACGGGGGATAATTGCCGGGACCATATCCTCATGCCTGAACTGTTCTTCGATTGGAACTGCAACCTGTCTCTTTGTAAATCTGCTACGCTCATTCTGATGATTTACGACTGTTCCGCAGTAGAACTCGTTCTTTAAAGTTCGTTTTACCGATGAGTAATCCCATAAAAACCTGCTTGTGATTTTAGGCTTGTTATGCCCTTGCTTTTTACCTATCAGCTTTAATTGATAGTATGCAGGAGATTTCATACCTTTCTCGTTCAATATTCTTGCTATAGCCTTTAAGCCGTATCCCTCGAGATAAAGCTTGAATATTGTCCGAACGATTTCCGCGGGCTCTTCGACAATTACAACCTCATTGGTGTTCTTGTCCTTGAAATATCCCATTGGCGGAATCATTACAAGACCTTTTTGTTGCTTTTGTCTGAAGCCGTATATGACTTTTCTTTGTATATCCTTTGAATAACTATCATTCATAAGTCCCTTAAAGCCTATGATTAAATCATCTGCTTCGTTAAAGCTATCAATATTCTCTGTTATTGATATAACCCTGACTCCAAGCAGCCTGAGCTTATCGATACATTCCAAAGTTAAAGTTCGGTGTCTGCCGAGTCTTGACAGGTCTTTTACGAATACCGCATCAATCTCACCATTTCTCGCAAGCTCGAACATTCTCTTAATTCCAGATCTGTCAAAATTCATTCCTGTATAGTTATCATCCATTTCTATTTCGACAACTATATGATTGTATTTCTTAATAAATCCGACAACCAAATCTTCCTGATTTTTCAGGGATTCCTGTTCACTGTCCTCGTCTCTTGATAGACGACCGTATGCAAACCCTTTCACTTAATATCACCTCCAGTTTTTTCTGAAGACAACATTACCACAACTTTTTTGATATATCCAGCCGCAATACCTAACCAAAGTTATGTACTTGCTTTGTGCATTTCATCCTCTGTGTCAGGATAGTTTGCTGTTAAATACTCAAAGGTAATTGCCTTCAAAAATTTAATCAAATCTTCTTCAGTTCCCACAAATTGATA
>JAZPZI010000020.1:0-79651 GCA_045544615.1 Clostridia bacterium | reverse complement strand
GTTTTTTTAATCCCAACGTTTTTTCCATACCCCTAAAAAATCAAAAGCCGCAAAAAAGTCAACCGCCTTTTTAGCTGCTTTTTTGTAATAAATTTTCCGTCGACCGAATAGGATTTACTACTAACTGTCGGAGGAGAATGGAAATGGCAAATCACAGAAGAAATACCGTGTCGGTTGTGATTATGATAGGTGCACTTGCACTTGGTGTGGTGTTGGGCAGCGTGTATTCGGGAAATATCGCATCGTCTGCTGTTGATGAGTTGAGGGAATACATAACCGATTTTTTTGAGAACAATATCCGCTCAAAGCCCGAAATCTTTCTGGCATCGCTGATTGAAAATCTGCCTGTGTTTCTGGCAATATTCTTTGCGGGTTTTTTTAAACTTGGTGCAATTCTTACCGTTAGTGTCGGGATATTTCGGGGATTTGTGTCGGGCTTTACGGCGGCGACCTTGATGAAGCTTATGGGCTGGCGTGGATTTTTGCTGACATTATCGGGTGCGTTTTCTGCAGTTGTTTTTGCTATTGCTCTTGTTTTTTTCGGTGGATATTCGATAAATTTCGGCATTTTGACAAGAAAACGTGAATTTGGAGCAAAAAAAGAGTACCTGATTACATCTGCGATATTTATGGCTATATTTTGTGCTTCGTCCTTTTTGGACGGTTACATAACTACTATATTTATGGATTTTATTGTAACCCGAATGTAACAAAGCTGAAATCTTATTGCGAAAAAAGTACACAAAAATTAAAAATTTACGAAAAAAAGCTATACAAATCAAAAAATATGTGCTATAATTCTAATGTTTGATATGTTTTAGAAATATAAATGTAACAATGTTATGTAAACCAATGTTGCATTTTTTATATCTGTAGGAGGAAAAGGTATGACAGACTATATTGAGGGGTTTGTGTGCTTTATCTCGAAGCATAAATCCCAGAATACAATACAGTCATACAAAAGAGATGTTTCGCAATACATCAGATTCCTTAATACGAGCGGAATTACCGACATTAAAAAGACGACAAAAACAACCGTTCTTACATACCTTCTGAAGTTGCAAAAGGATGGAAAGGCAACTTCTACGGTATCGAGGACTTTGGCATCGCTACGGGCATTTTATGCATATATAAACGATCAGGGTGCAGGAATCCCTGACCCGACAAGTAACTTAGAGACCCCGAGGGTGGAAAAGAAGCTTCCAAGCATTTTATCACCGAGGGAGGTTGAACTGTTGCTTGAACAGCCCGACATTAACGATATCAAAGGTAAGCGAGACAAGGCCATGATGGAGCTTTTGTATGCAACAGGCATCAGGGTTTCGGAGCTTATAAGTTTGGACATCAATGACGTAAACCTGAATTTAGGATTCATAAAGTGCTCGGGCACAAAAAAGGAGAGAGTAGTGCCAATCGGAACTATTGCCAAGGGTGCACTGAGTGATTATATTCTTCATTCACGACCTGAGCTTTGCCAGGATGAGAAGGAGCATATTCTATTTGTAAACTGTAACGGTGCACATCTATCGCGCCAGGGGTTCTGGAAGATAATAAAGCAGTACCAGAAAAAGGCAGGAATTGAGGCGGAAATCACACCGCACACTTTGAGGCATTCCTTTGCGGCACATCTTCTGGAAAACGGAGCAGACCTTCGCTCGATTCAGGAAATGCTCGGCCATGCTGACATTTCATCGACGCAGGTTTATTCGCAGCTTATGAACAGCAAAATCAAGGATGTGTACCAAAAAGCACACCCAAGAGCGTAGGCAGGCTTTGAAAAAGTCGTTCTACTGCAAGCAAAGTTTTTTAAAACTTGTGTAAAAGAAAAAAGAACATCAAAAACGGATTTTTAAAAATCCGTTTTTTTGTTAATTTTTTTGAGAAACCATTGAAAAAAAGGTTTTAGTATAGTAAAATAAAGTATAGTAAGTAAACCGAAAAGGAAGCAGATAACATGAAAATCATAGCAGCGACAAAAAACAAAGGAAAGGTCAGGGAAATCGGAGAGATTTTCGCACCTCTCGGGTTTGAGGTGGTATCCCAGGCAGAGGCAGGGATAGACATCGATGTTGAGGAAACTGGTGAGACTTTTTTAGATAATGCAAGGCTAAAGGCAAGAGCGGTCTTTGAGATTGCGCATGAGGCGGTAGTCGCAGACGATTCCGGGCTTATGGTTGATGCCCTGGGCGGTGCACCGGGTGTCTATTCTGCAAGATATGCAGGCGAGAATGCGACCGACCGTGACCGTATGGACAAGTTACTCGGCGAGCTCTCGGGAGCGGAAAACCGCTCGGCATCCTTTACATCGGCGGTGGTTATGATACTACCCGACGGCAGAGAGTTTTCGGCAGAGGGAAGAGCCCCGGGAAGAATTACAACCGAAATTCACGGCGAGAACGGATTCGGATATGACCCGATATTTTTTGCAGACGAGCTTGGCAAAACCTTTGGTGAGGCAAATGATGACGAGAAGAATGCAATCAGTCACAGAGGGCGTGCCTTGCGGGCGGTATATGATAAAGTAAAAGAAAATTTATAAAAAAGGAGATTTTTAAAATGGACGTTTTTTGTGAGTATTTGATTAAGAAAAAGATGGAGGCAAAGGATTTTGTGCTTATAGTGCTTCTGGGAATCCTTGCAATAGGAATTACTGGATTTATTTTGCTTGCCTTTCTGATGTTTGGTCAGACTTTTATGGGCTTGAACCTTTTGATGGTAGTCGGTGTATGGTGGTTCTATATCAAGTTCGCTGCAGGCTTGTCGGTTGAGTATGAGTTCACTCTTACAAACCACGAGCTCGACATTGACCGCATTAAGGCAAAGAGCAGAAGAGCACATATTTCTACTGTCAACCTCAAAAAGATTGAGTATTTCGGAAAGAGAACAAATCCGAAGGTGGCAGAGTGTATGAAGCACTCGGGTCAGATTTCGAGAGAATACTATTATGTCAGCTCCAAAAAGGCTGAAAATATCTATGTTACAGATGTTATCAGCAAAAAAGACGGAAGCAAGATAAGAATAAACCTTGAGCTCAGCGATAACATGGTTAAAAATATCCGTCTTGCAAATCCTGCGGCGGTATTCCTCGAGGAGGAATTCTGATGATATTCGGAACGGGAATCGATATTATCGAGATAGAGCGGATTCAAAAGGCGATAGAAAATACCAATTTTACCAAAAGATTTTTCTCGGAAAAAGAGCAGGAGTATTTCCTGAAAAAGAATATGCGTGCAGAGACTGTTGCGGGAAATTTTGCCGCAAAGGAGGCTTTTTCGAAAGCACTCGGTACGGGATTTTCAGGGTTTGAGTTAAAGGATGTTGAAATACTTCGTGACGGGCTCGGAAAGCCGTTTATCGAAGTTGGAGGAAGCCTTACAGAAAAGCTTAATGGAAAAAGGATATTTGTCAGCATTTCACATTCTGAAAAGTATGCTGTTGCAAATGTTATAATTGAAGAATAAAAGGAGGTTTTGTGTGTGATAAAGGCGTGTACTGCAGAACGGATGCGGCTTGCGGATAAGGCGGCAACCGAATATGGCGGAGTTCCCGGCATCGTTCTTATGGAAAATGCGGGTCTTGCCTGTGTGCGGGAGCTTGAAAAGCTTGGTGTGAGCGGAAAAAGAGTTGCTGTTTTTTGCGGAAAAGGCAATAACGGCGGTGACGGCTTTGTTATAGCAAGACATCTTTTGAATATGGGCGTAGACTGCGAGATTTTTCTCGTTTCGGGGAACAATTTTTCAGGAGATGCGCTGATAAATTATGAAATCCTCGAGAAGATGGGCACAAAATTTTCGCACATCGACGAGGATGAGGATTTGAAGTATAAAATACTCAGCTTTGATATAGTAGTTGATGCGATATTCGGAACGGGTATCTCGGGCGAGATAACAGGCGTACCGAAAACCGTGATAGAGGCAATAAACGAGTATGCAAGGTTTGTACTCTCGGTTGATATTCCGAGCGGTGTGAATGCAGATAATGGCTCGATTGCCGGAGTTGCAGTAAAAGCAGATATGACAGTTACATTTGCCGCATATAAGCTCGGAATGCTTGCATTCCCGGGTGCGGATTGCTGTGGAAAGATTAAGCTTTCGGATATTTCAATTCCGGAATATATTTTAGAGGACATAAATACTAATATTATAGATGAGGCTTTTGCAAAGAGCCTGATGCCGAGGAGATGTGATAATTCTCACAAGGGCGACTATGGAAAGCTGTTGATTATCGGCGGCTCAAAGGGTATGACGGGTGCACCTGCAATGGCTGCCGAGGCGGCAATCAAGTGCGGATGCGGTCTGGTGAGTGTTGCTATCCCTGAATCGCTAAATGCCATTATGGAGGTAAAGCTTACCGAGGCAATGACGATTCCGATGAGCGATTCTGACGGCGCATTTTCGGAGGAAGCAACGGAAAAGCTTATATCAATTCTTGGCGGGTATGATGCGGTTTGTTTCGGACCGGGAATCGGCAGAAGTGATGCTATCGGAATACTGCTTTCGGAGATTTTGAAGGTATCGAAGGTTCCGGTTTTGATTGATGCAGACGGACTTTACGCACTCTCTAAAAATCCCGAGATGCTGGAAAACTGCGGTTGTGATGTGATTTTAACACCGCACGAGGCGGAGTTTGCAAGGCTTATCAACAGCGATGCAGAGGATGTCAGAAAGAACAGACTGTCCCATTCGTTGAGATTTTGCGATGAGTTCGGTGTGGTGCTGGTACTCAAAGGCTCAAAAACAGTTGTCACAGCCCCGACCTCTGAACAGTATATTAATATTAAGGGGAATAATGGCATGGCGACAGGCGGAAGCGGAGATGTTTTGTCGGGTATGATTGGTGCATATCTTGCACGGGGAATGAGTGCTCAGGACTCTGCGGTGCTTGGAGTTTTTTGCCACGCATCGGCAGGTGATAAGGCGGCAGAGACGGTAGGCAAAGACTCACTTTCTGCCTGTGATATCATAGATGCCATCCACCTTATATTACCACTGGAATAGAAAAAGAAAGTATGATATACTATTATTGTGGATTTTGAAAGGAAGTTTATATATGAACACAAGAACCTGGGCGGAGATTGACCTTGATGCCCTGAAGGAAAATATTATAAATATCCGCAAAAAAACCGACAAAAACGCTCTTGTTATGGCGGTTGTCAAGGCTGATGCTTACGGGCACGGTGCGGTCGAGGTGAGCAAATGTTTATTGGAAAACGGTGCTGACCGACTTGCAGTTGCAGACCTTGATGAAGCAATAGAGTTAAGGCGTGCAGGAATTGATGCACCAATACTGATACTTGGTGCTACTGGTTGCCCGGAGGCAAGGATGCTAATTGAAAACGGGATTACAGCAACTGTGTTTGATTATGATACTGCAAAGGCGTTTTCAGATGAGGCGATAGCCCAGGGGAAGAAATGTCTTGTGCATATAAAAATTGATACAGGAATGTCAAGAATCGGGTATGTGGCAGGTGTAGATGATGATGCTATGACCGATGAGATAATCAGGATTTCGAAGCTTCCAAACATTGAAGTTGAGGGGATTTTTTCGCACTTTGCCACATCGGATGAGGCAGATAAAGAGTTTACAAAAAAGCAGTTTGCCGAGTTTTTGACAGTTTGTGATATGTGCGAAAAGAAGGGATTAAAAATCCCGATCCGGCATATTGCCAATAGCGGTGCTATTATGATGCACCCTGAAACACATCTTGATATGGTAAGAGCAGGCGTGATTTTATATGGACTTTATCCGTCGGATGAGGTGGACAAAACTCAGCTCAAATTACGGTACGTAATGAAATTCAAGTCACGCATTTCACATATAAAAACGATTGATCAAAGAAGCGTCAGTTACGGAAGACGGTACATAGCCGACAGAGAGACGAAGGTTGCAACCGTGCCTGTTGGCTATGCAGACGGGTATACAAGACTTCTCACCGGAAAGGCAAAAATGATTGCCGGAGGAAAAACTTGCGAGGTTATCGGAAGAATTTGTATGGACCAATGTATGATTGATGTCACAAATGTTCATAATATAAAAGTAGGTGACGAAGTAATTATTTTTGGCGACGGTGATGTGGTGGCAGAAGACTTAGCAGATGCTCTCGGCACAATAAATTATGAGATTGTCTGTATGGTTTCAAGACGAATACCCAGAATCTACAAAAAAGGAGGAGAAACGGTAGGAAAAGTTAATTATCTGATAAACTAAATTTATTTACAGGGGGCCTGATTACTTTGTCACAACTAATAAGGGTCTGTTTCAAGCTAACTTTGGTAAATTCCGAGAAGAATAAAAAAACGGTACGCCTGAGGATAGAAAATCCCCGGATTACTGCTTTGGAGAAGAAACTGAAGAAGGGCTATAAGGAAATGGGTAAAATAAATCTTTCGTTAGCTCAAATGTGTTTTGATGCCGACAGCGAACAGCTTCGGCAGTATGAGGAAAAACTGACGGAGAGTGAATAGTGGTGATTGTAAAAAGAGGAGATATTTATTACGCCGATTTAAGCCCTGTTGTAGGCAGTGAACAGGGAGGTGTCAGACCGGTATTGATTGTACAAAACGATATCGGCAATAAATACAGCCCCACGGTGATAGCCGCAGCAATTACCTCGCAGATAAACAAGGCAAAGATGCCGACACATATTGAAATATCTGCAGAGGAGTACGGTCTTAACAAGGACTCGGTAATATTGCTGGAGCAGGTCAGGACTATCGATAAGCGCAGACTTCGGGAGAGAATAGGTCATCTTGATGAGATGCTTATGACGCTCGTTGACGATGCACTTTTGGTGAGTTTTGGCTTGGGGAATATCTAAATGGTACAAAAGGAGAGTTACCGTGCAGAAAATAAATTTAAAAAAAGATGTATGTGGCCCTTTGGGGTTACATATCTTCTGATGTAAGCTATTTCGAAATCGAATTCTTTATAAATAAAAAAGCTGTACTAAATTAAGTACAGCTTTTTTGTGCCTTTTTTTAAGATACAGCAGAAATTGGGGGGGTCTGCTGTTTTTTTGTTAATATCAACACTGGTTATTTGATCTGGAGGCGTATTCTGTCTGCTACCATAGCGATAAACTCGGAATTTGTGGGTTTACCCTTTCCGGTATCGACTGTGTAGCCGAAGATTTCATCCATAGTCTCGGGTTTTCCTCGACTCCATGCAACCTCGATTGAATGACGGATTGCACGCTCTACTCTTGAAGACGTGGTTTTATATTTCTTTGCGATTGTAGGATACAACTGCTTGGTAATATAATTTAAGAGTTCCATATCTTCAACAACCATCATAATTGCCGATCTGATATACTGATATCCTTTGATGTGAGCAGGAACGCCCAGCTCGTGGATAAATTCGGTTACCAGAGTTTCTAGGTCGAGCGGTTGTTTTTGAGGAGTGATTGAAATCATTTCCTGGGTAGGTGCCAAGATTTTTGATGCAGAGGCAAAACTGCGGATAGTATCTGCAATCGCCGGAAGTGTCTGAGGCTTTAATAGATAATAGTCGGCACCGAGTTTCATGGCTGTTTCCATTATGCTCGAATTACCGGTTACCGAGAGAACAATCACGGTCGGCTTTTTTGATTTTTGCAGCTGTAGCTGCTTCAAAACGCCAAGTCCGTCACGCTCGGGCATTATCACATCCAAAATAACCACATCGGGTTCGGTTTCGGATATCATCCCCAGGGCTTCTCTACCGTTGTACGCAACGCCTGCAACTTTAATGTCGGGCGCAGTCTTTAGGTAGTCCGCCAGCTCATCTGTAAACACCTTGTTGTCATCTGCAATAAGTACAGATATTTTGTCTTTCATAGAAAAACACCCCTTCATGTTGATATAACTCGAAATGATGTCTGTTAAGACCGGGTACAATATTAAATTATAAAAGTACGTGGGTGTCAGCAAACATCACCCGTAGCAATATATTAACATATTCTTTGAAAAATTGCAATAGTTTTTAAAATATTTTTCCAAAAAATGGAAATTTTGTAAAAATTCAAGCTTTATAAAAGATTATTGCAGACTGAGGGCGGAGTTTAGCATATTCTCGGCAAATATCCCATAACCACGGGTCGGGTTATTTACAAATACATAAGTAAATTGATGATACCTACACCTAAAAGTCCTCAACACTCAGCTAAATATAGCGGAAAAAGCCCATATTTCGGTAGATTTGAGAGCGAATTGACCTGTTCAGTTCGCGCTCTTTCTATTATGTCCCATCAAAAAATAAATATTTCCGCTGATATGTTCACCTTTCAGATAGGTGTCGTATTTTTCATCATTGACGGCGGTGAAGCGCGGATCGAATTCGGGGGTTCGGTCGGTACCTTTTGCAATCGAAACCGAGGATTCGCAGTTTTTTTCGGGGAACAAGTATACGGTCGCATCACTAAGTCCCGTTATTTTGATTGCCCGTCTGTATCTCGCATTGACAGGGGGCGTTTCGCGGCAGGAGATCACACCGCTATTTTGTTCAACGAATACTCGGCATTCCCGATGCTCTCCACGACTGAAACGGTAGGACGATCTTCCGTCTGTCATTTCGGCTTCTGCTCCGCATAATATGGGTGCGCCAAGTGGAAATTTCAGGTGTGTATCGGTCGTGGTATTTGCGTTGTAAACAGAGAAAAACAGAGCATTGTCGTGTCGCACGATAGCCATTGTGGGGGGCTTGGTGCCCTCTTCTTTTTTGGCAAAGGAGATTTCATATCCCCACGCTGACAGCGCCTCGCGCAGATGGCTTGCGGGATCTTCAACGTCAAGCTTTACCAATCTGTCAAGGCTTTGGACTGTTTGAAGTTTTTCCTTCGTTCCGTATACAAGTACGCCAAATCCTTGCTTTGCAAGGGCTACTAACCGATTAAGTACGTTGGGATTTTCGGGAACGGGCGAGATCAATACGCTCTTCTTGTAAATATCTACACTATGCTTTAAAAAATTGTCGGTTGACACCACGCAGCAAAGCGGAAGTCCATCGTTGATCGCGTCACAGATATAGTTATCTCCAAGATTCATTTCTCGGAGCAGCTCAGCATTCTCCGACGTAGTGTACTCACGCATAGGATAGACCCAAACCAAGGGCGCAGGCTCGTCAGCCGCATCCTTTTCGGCTTTTAGAATGTGCGGCAAGGGCTCGTTGACACACGCATCGGGCATACCTCCGTAGGAGTTGTCGATGGAAAGAATATTGAGCGAATTTGCTGTCTCCGCCTCTCCGTTCTCATTGATGCGCGAGATCGCCATTGGAAGGTAGATATCACACGGAGAGCCGTCATAGCGGTCGTACCATGGTGAGTTGATCCACCAAGGGTCATGGATATAGTAGCGGAACGGAAATCTTTCACTCGGAAGTTCACAGATACGTGTCATATGCCCCATGATCTCAAGACCGTAGTTATCATTGAGTGCCGCCCACGGAGAGTTGGGAGGCGCGGCGATGTCAAGATTGGCGTTGTAGATGTCGTAAAGCGGTACACCGTCGCTGGCATAGTCGATGCCGACGGAGTTATTTGTGCCTCTTGTTTCGAGAGGGAAGGAACATTCCTTTCTAAAGAGCTTCCAAAAGGCAAACACGCTTTCTTTGGTCGTCCCCAGCTTTTCCGGATAATATTTCTCACCGTCAAAGATCTTGCCCGTCTTATCCCAAGGATTGGCGCTGAAACCGAGTCCGTTGGAAAGCCAAAGGTAGTCAAATCCCATATCCCGCAGGAAAATCTCGGATTGTTTTCCGAGGAAAGTTCCAAAGGGTGTGCCCTCGGGGATACCGTCGGGATAGGCAACATAATAGCGGTCATCTGCGTGCAACGTCGCGGTGGCGTCAACAAAGCCGTGCTTGTCGAGTCTTGAGCCCGAGCAGATCTCGGTGTGGCGGTTGTATTTGAAATCCGAAATGGCGAATTCGGGACCGATATCAAAGGTTTCACCCACCCGTATCACAGCCTCGGGAAATGCTTTTTTGCCTTCTTCCTTCAAGCAGGAAATGATCGTTTTGAGGATACCGTAGGTCATCACAGGCGCGTTTTTGATATAATCCTGTTTCCGTTTGTGTAAAGAGGTTTCAAGCGGCTCGCCGTCTTCCAAATACAGCAGATTTGCCGTTCCGACAAAGCGTGCCCATTCGAACACGTCGTCCAAATTTCCCGCGTAATCCAATATCTCGCTTCCGTCTCCTACCCAAAGCATAATAGAGATGGATTTTCTGTTCTTCAGGAGTGGATGCCATTGTTCAAAGATTTGCGCGCATACCTTTTGGATATAGACTTCGTCTGTTTGCTTAAATGGCTTTAGGCTTAATTCTAACGTAACGTTTTCAAACATCTTTCATTTCCTTTCATTTTGATACATCGCGTTTTCATGAATCCTTGCTTCGCACACATCTGTACCATCGAATATTGTCTCAAAAAGCGCGTCGGCAAAAAGTGTGTGCATTTCTTGCGTGGGGTGGTTGATGCGATTGATCAAAAGCTTTGTTGTGTCCTGTATCTTATTCAGATCTTTCCACATCGAATAACAGTCGCACACCTCAACACCAATGTCGCGTGCAAGCTTTGTCGCAGAATTAATATAGAGGTCCATTCTTCCGCTTGTCTGATATTCCGCTGTCTTTTTTGCGTATTCAATATGCTCTTTCGGGGTATCGTCTGCAACGTAGGTATTCAACATATTTGGGGTCAAGAAAACTGTCTCACATTGTTCTTTGCATTTTTTGAATATAATCTCCAAAGCAGAAAGATAATCCTCCAACGTGCCGTTAATATCGTTTAACCCGAAGCAAACGATTATAAGATCGGGCGAATGAGAAAGGACCTGACTTTCCAAACGGCGCAAAGAGCTTTTTGCGGTGGTTCCTCCGATTCCTGCGTTGATCACGTTCACGGGAACGTAATCCCGAATGGCACTGATTTTTTGCCGGAGCAGATTCCAATAGACTGTTTCGTAGTTAAAACAACTGCAGAGAGCACCGTGAGTAACGCTATCTCCAAATACTACAATATTGATAGGGCCTTCTTTCTCCAGTCCCTTTAGATCTAAAAAGATTTTTTCTCGAATATTCATACAATCAAACCTCGATCAATTCAATGCCGCTGATCTTTGCGAATTTACGCAAGGTGTCAATATGGTGTCCGACGCCGAGTGCCAGATGATGCGTAGGACCTGCCTCGCACCAACGCGAGAGAAATTCGCAAACGTCGCCGCCGAAGCTGACGCGTGTGTTTGTGTTGCCCGTCTGGGGAATATCTCCCGCAATAGACGTTCCTTCTGCCGCGATCATTTTAAACTTTCCGTTGCGGTCTACGTTGATGCTGAGCATAGTAATGGGTCCTGCCTTAAGCGAAAATTCAACACCTATGCCGCTTCCCGACTTGCCGTGATACTTTTTTAGCTTGCGAAGACGAGGCTTGCCCTCGGCAATCGCAATATTATGAGGACCGTCGTGTCCGATAAGTACAACGTCGTCACAGACGTCAAAGGGGTGGATTTCAGCAAAGGATCCGCCACCGCCGATGTTTTTCATAATAAGCATCGCCGCGGCGGTTTTGAGGTCTGCTTCACCTGCCAAGGGAATACCCGACGAGGTCAGAAGCGTGTTGCCGATGATCAGGTTTGCCGCCAACTGCTCGTAGGGGTTATTCGGCTCGCTCTTGTAATAATAGGCAAGCGCCGTCAGGTTGTTGTTTGATACAAGCTTTTTGAGTGCAACCGCTTGCCTTGCCGAGTATTCAAGATCCTCATTTTTTACGTAGTCGGTCAAGGGGTCGATAGACGGATCACATATCTCAAACGTGCTTTTGATCTCCTCTATTTGAGCGGTGATCTCCACATCTGTGACTGCTTCCGAAAGTCTTGAAAGCTCGCACACCTCAAGCATCTTTACATGAGAGCCGAACGCGGCAGTAAACGCAGTGGGGTCGGTGTGCATATCGTACATGCCCTCGTAGGTGTGACCGAGATAGCCGAAGGTCTCATATTTGAATCCCGCCATAGCCGTCGCCGCCGCCACCCATTCGGAAACCTGCTTTTTGATTGCTTCGCTCTGCGAGGATGACGCCACAATGCAAGGAGGGATTTTTCTTCCGAGACGCTCATATACGCCCGCGATCTCTGGCATCGCGCATATATCGTCGTTGCAAAGCTGCATATAGGTGGTAGTATGCGAATAATCCAAATGCTCCAAGGGCTGAATGCCCACCAAGACCTGCGGAATATCAAGATATCTCGCAAACGGCGCGGCAACCGCAGAGGGAACGTAGGTGGAAAGAAGCACGAACAGAAGATCCGCATCCTCCTTTTTGAGTGCTTTTACAGCATCAAAAGCCGACTCTGCACAGTCGATATAACCGATGTCAATGATGTCACATGTATCGGGATCCAGATACGCCCTGAAGTCCGCGCTCTTTTGCATCAGCTCCTCACGGAGCCCCTCGAATTGGTCGAAGTAAATATAGTGTCCCAAGCCTACAATGACGATTTTTGCTTTTTTCATTCTTATATCCTCCTTTTATAGAATTTTAGCATAAAAAGCGTCATAAATCAAGGAATAATATGACCATTTATGGGACAATCTGTCCATTATTGCTTGACAAAAATATTAGTCTGTGCTATACTTGACCTGTTGAAAAGAGGAGACGAGCTATGATGTTTTCAGAGAATTTTTATTTAGATATCAAAAAAATACATATTGCACATGAATTCATTTTGGATCGCGTACACAGGTGTGAGTATCCGCAAGGAAGACGTCATTACGGTTTCGTTTATGTGTTGAACGGAAAGGCAGAGTATCGTTTTTCCGCAGGGGATCGCATCACAGTCACAGACGGTGATGCACTGTTTCTTTCTCCAAATTGCGCTTATTCTATTGTTACGGAAAAAGAATTCAAGCACTATACCGTAAATTTTGATCTTCACGAGGATTCGTCTAATCTTAATGCGTTAGGGCAGCCGTACTGCCTGCTACAAGGAAAAAAATTGGAACAAATCAAGCGAATCTTAAAAGAATTGATCGGTGCATGGAGCTTGAAAAAAGTAGGCTATGAAATGCGATCAACGGGCTATCTTTATGAGCTGCTTTCACAGTTTTATTTTGAGTATACGAAAGAACAGAATTCCGTACTTTATCAAAGATTACTTCCTGCCAAGGAGTATATCGAGCAAAATTTCAAAAGCCCTATAACCTTGGAGCAGTTAGCGTTTATTTCCAACATGAGCGTGACGAATTTCAGGCGGGAATGGAAAAAAATGTATTCGAATACACCGATGCAACACCGTGACGCTATACGGCTTTATTATGCCAAGGAATATTTGAACAGCGGATATTATACGGTTTCGGAGATCGCAGAAAAATGCGGTTTTGATGATGTGAGCTATTTTGTTCGCTTTTTTAAGCAAAAAATAGGACTTACCCCGGGTGAATTCAAAAAGAAATTTTTAGGATAATGAAAACAAAAAGGCAATATCGAACCGTTTTGGAATGATAATGCCTTCTTTGATTTTACCTCGCGAGGTTGCCCATCTGATCAAGCATATTCTCGGCAAATATCCCGTAACCACGAGTTGGGTTGTTTACAAATACGTGGGTTACGGCACCGACCAATCTGCCGTTCTGGATTATCGGCGAACCCGACAGGGGTGTTGTCAATAGGGGACAACAATTTGTTTCAGCTTTTCAATTTCTTCTTTGTCGGGAACACTAAATTTTTCAATACTTTTGCCAAGGGATGCGTACTTGTGCTCTCCCATAGCATGATAAGGGAGTAGCTCTACTTTTTCAGGATAACTGTTTATATCAAAAAATGATTTGATTTTTTGCATTTCATCTTCTGTATCATTTACACCGGGAATAACAGGAATCCTTACCCAAACATCAACATCCGATTTTAGCAGTTTTTTCAGGTTTTCAAGAATACGGGTATTTGTAACACCTGTATATTCCTTGTGGATTTCTTCATTCATAGCTTTGATGTCATACAAAAACAAATCGGTAAAAGGCAGAATTTTATCAAAGCTTTCCCACGGTATATGCCCTGCAGTATCAACTGCAGTATGTATGCCGTTTTCTTTACACTTTTTTAAAATTCCCGAAAGAAAATCAATTTGTAACATACATTCTCCACCGGAAAAAGTAACACCGCCGCCTGAAGTTTCATAAAAAGTTTTGTCTTTTACAACTTCTTTCAAAACCTCATCGACAGTATATTCTTTTCCGCAGATTTCCTTTGCATCATTAAAGCAAATAAAATTTTCGTTATCTATTGATAAGTCCTTACATCTTCCACAATCCGTACATTTATTTTTATAAAAAAGTATTTCCTTTTTTGGATTCTGACTTTCAGGATTGTGACACCATTTGCACCTTAAATTGCATCCTTTAAAAAATACTGTGGTGCGTATTCCGGGACCATCTACAAAAGAATTTCTTTCTATGTCAAAAATTATAGTTTTCATAGTTTCATTCCGTAATTTCATTTTTGCGTCGTCCTTTTGATAATATCATCCTGAAGTGATTCATTAAGTTTTACAAAATAATCAGAAAATCCAGATACACGGACACGTAAATTTTTATAATCGTCAGGCGTTTCTTTGGCGTTAATCAAATCTTCTTTTGAAACATAGGTAAGCTGAAAATGAACACCGCCGCTTTTGAAATAGGTTTCAAGCATATCAACAGTCTTCTCAAAGTTATCATCGTTTTTAACAAGTTGTTCGTCAATTGTGATATTCGTAACTGTAGAGCCGCATCCGATACCGCTTGGATCAATCTTTGCAATTGAATTTAAAAGTGCTGTAAGCCCGTTTCTGTCCTTTCCTTCGCTTTGTCCCAAACCAAATTTAAGAGAATCGCATTTATGTCTGCCGTCGGGTGTTGCTTCCATTTTTTCACCAAACCATTTATGATGTGGATTATAGCCTATAAGGTCGCCGATAAGCCAGTGATAGCCAAAAAGATTGGTTTTATCTTTCAGGAATTCATACAGACTCTGATATAATTTTTGTGCTACGTAATTTGAGCGGTCTGTATCATTGCCGAAGAAATCGCCCTTTTTAAGAATTAAAGCATGCAGCTCTTCATATCCTTGCCAATCAGCTTTAAGCGCTGAAACAAGCCCTGACATTGTAATAATTTTTTCGTCAAACACAAACTGCTTTACTATAATAAGCGAATCAATTACATTTGCAATTCCGATATACATTGGTGAGGCAATCACAACATCTCCTGCACCCTGAGTAAGACTTCTGGCTTTTTCTATACAACCCTGAAAAAATATGCTTGAAAGATAATTTATATCCTTTGCACGCATACGATTGTATTTATTATCATATTCGTAGGCGGTTTCAAGGTCGGAAAACATTTCTTCTAAGAATACTGAATAAAATTCATCAAAATCCTTTGTATTTATAATTTTTTCGCTTTTTTTATGGAAGAGAGTTTCAATACAGCGTGCAAAATTTATTTTGGAGTTGCTTCCTATAATTGCACCTAAAAAGGCAGGCTCATTACAACCAACAGTTGTATACCCAACGGCTTTTTCAAATGGGAAACCGCATATTTCAGTATAGCATTTCATTCGTTTTTCATCGTTTTGGAAAGCAATTCTCTTATGAGGGTCTTTTCTTTCGCAGTCGAGAGCAAAACGAAATACTTCCTTTGGCGTTTTTTTAGTCCATCTTAAAGTTACCTGTGGAATCCATGTTGGCAGTTCCAATAAGCTTTCCAAAATCAGTTCTGATAATTCATTAAACCCATCGCTTCCATCAGGAAGATAACCACCGATACAAAAATGCGACTCAGCGCCTCTTGTAAAATGTTGGCTGTTTATATGTGTTGCTGCCTGAAGCATAAGGAAAAGCTCCTGCAGGTATTCCTTCGCTTCCTCTCTGGTGATTACGCCATTTTTTATGTCTGCCTCATAAAAAGGAGTCAGGTATCTGTCTAATGTTCCAACACTGTCAGGGTCTGCAGAAAAACAAATATAAATCGTGAGCACAGCATCATAAAAAGAGGACGGCTTGTTTTTGGGAACATTTAAAAGAGTTTCCGACAATTTTATAAGGTTTTGTCTGTATTCTTCGTTTTTGATATTTTTTGATAATTCCAGAGCTTTATCAGAGCATTTGTGAGCCCATTTGATGAGCGAATTTGCAACATCTTTTAAAGCG
The DNA here is from genome assembly GCA_045544615.1 of Clostridia bacterium. Lineage (GTDB taxonomy): Bacteria > Bacillota > Clostridia > UBA1381 > UBA1381 > CAKSFT01. The sequence continues at coordinate 63,491 of JAZPZI010000020.1, read as the reverse complement.
TTTAAAAACTCGGTTTCCTCGGGCTTATTATGTATTTTAAGAGACTCATCAATTTCATCAATAATTCCGCTTATTCCTTTTTCTAATACTTTTTTGTAATCAGCAGTTGCATGCTGCCATTCAAAGGTAGAAAGGTTGTCGACAGCTTTTACATAAAAAATATTGTACATTTGCTCAAAAGCTTTATGTCCCATTCGCCTGAAGGCATCACCAACAACAGATGAATCACAGTTAAAAAAGCCGGTCATTTTGGAATATTCGGTTAAAACCGGCTCCTGATTTAATATAAATTCGCAAAGTCTTTTTGATTCCATCTGCTGTCTTGATAAAAACAAATCTTCTCTGTCATATTCTGCTTTAACAGGGGATGCGTACATTTTACCTTCAAGTGTTAATCTTGTAAGCTCATTTATTCTTTCATTCATAATAAATACCACCTTTCAGTATAATTATATCTGTCTGCATAAAAATGTAAATGCACGAAATATAACGTTTACACTTTTCGGTACAATTCTATGTTGACATAAGCTTTTTTATCTGTTATTATTAATTTGGTGATAATATGAAACAGGATTTTATTATAACAGGAATTAACCGTGTAATATTAGTCGGCAAAAACGAATATCCTCAAAACAGAATTGTTTTTAATAACTCTGCGTTAAGTAGCGAGCTTATCTATCATTTTGACGGTAAATCAACAGTTTATTTCAATGGTAAGGTTCTTGAAACCGAAGAAAACACAATACGTTTTTTACCTAAAGGTGAGGTTAGGGAATACATTGTGGATAAGCATATCCGAGGCGAATGTATTGATATATTTTTTGATACTGATATTCCTTTATCGGATGAAGCTTTTGTTATAAAAATTACAGGAAACCCAACTATTGCAAACCTGTTTAAAAAGCTTTTTGCTGTATGGATTTCTAAAAATGACGGATACTATTTTGAATGTATATCACTGCTTTACAAAATTTTTGCGGAAATGCAAAAGAAAAATTATATCCCACAAAATCAGTATGATTTGATAAAGCCTGCAATTGAGTATGTAGAAGAAAACTTTCTTGCAAATAAAATTTCGGTACCTTTTTTGACAGACCTCTGTGGAATAAGCGAGGCATATTTGAAAAAATTGTTTATTAAAAAGTTTGGAATGTCACCTATAAAGTACATTATTCGACTAAAAATCAACCATGCCTGTGATCTTTTGCGTTCTAAACGATATTCCGTAACACAGGTTTCAGAAATTTGCGGATATGACAATGTATATTTTTTCAGCCGCCAGTTTAAAGAATATGTCGGAACCTCTCCATCTGTTTTTGTTGAAAAATATATTTCTTCAAAATAAATGCTCGCCTATATTAAATAGACGAGCATTTTTATTATTTAATTTTTTCCGCTTCCGCCAGCATATTCTCAATAAATATTCCATATCCCCTTGTGGGCTCGTCAACGAGGACGTGGGTTACAGCTCCCACAATTCGGCCATTCTGAATCACTGGAGACCCTGACACGAGTGATGTCAATATGGGATAACAAAGTATTACAAATTTTCAAATTCGGTAATTCTGGCTACTTTATCTTTGGAACGGCTATTTGGGTCAAAGGTTAATGACAGATATTCCTTTATTAAGCATTTAGCAAGTTCAATGCCTACAACTTGTGAACCCATAGTTATAATGTTGGCATTATTTGACAATTGTGCTCTTTGTGCCTGATAGATATCATGCACACAGGCAGCATATGCACCGTTTACCTTGTTTGCAGCAATTGAAACTCCTATACCTGTTCCGCAAAGGAGAATACCTCTATCATACTCCTTATTAACAACTGACTGTGCAAGTTTAAATGCAACATTGGCGTAAATCGGATCATCTGATCCTAAATCAAACACTTCATATCCAAGTCCTGAAGTGTACTCCATAAGAGCTTTTTTATATTCTGCAGCGTTCGGATCGCTGCCAAACACAACTTTCATAGTTTTTTCCTTAATCATATATTTCTTTTGTTATTTTTTCTGCGATTTTTTCTGATAACCCATTATCATAGGCAAACTGTAAAATTGAATAACGCGGTCTTACTGTATGTCCGTTGATAAGGCTTTGATAGAAAAGTTCACGGCTTATTCCAATTTCTTTAGGACTTACAGGTGCATCAACAACTTTTAACAGCTTCTCTATTTTTGTGTGATGAGGACATTTTTCTTTTACGCCTTGAGGCAAAAGATTTTCTAATTCCTCAAAATATCGTGCAATGACTACAGTAGCAACCCCCACCTGAATACCATGATGGTTGGGATTAAGACCTTTTGCTATAAAATCCATCTCCCAATAGTGAGAAAGCATATGTTCAGCTCCCGAAGCAGGACGGGAAATGTTTAATAAAGCCATAGCTACGCCTGTCAATGTGAGAGCTTCAAAGAGGCTTTGCAAAGCCTTGGTATCCCTTTTTTTTATCCCGGCTGCGGTGCTAAAACAATTATCCAGGGCTTTTTGTACAAGTGTGACACATGTATCACACCGATAATCTCCGTTTGCTTTTACTGCCAGATCCCAGTCTGCAATTGCCGTAATTTTACCTACCACATCCCCGAAGCCTGCCTGAATAAGTTCAAAAGGAGCAGTTCCTAAAATATCTGTATCACCTATAACTCCGTAAGCAAGATGAGCAAGAGGCGAATGTTTATATCCACAAGAAATAATGGGAGCACCATCTGAAACATAACCATCCATTGACGGAGCAGTTGCAACAACAATATACGGTAGTTTAGTTCTGGAGGTGACAAATTTCACCGAATCGTTGATTACTCCTGAACCAACGGCAATTATAAGGCCTACATCAAGGTCTTGTTCCTGAACTATTCGCCCAAGAGTTTTTTCATCGGGAATCAGTATGTCGTCACCACATTCAAATAAAAGTTCTTTCACATTAAAATCATCTTTTTTTAATAATTCTACAACCTTTTCTCCTGCGACTTTATATGTATTATTGTCAAATACAACAAGAATTTTGTCACCTTTAAAGGGCTGTGCCATTTGCACGATGTTTTTAATTACATTTTTTCCGACAGACAAAGCTCTCGTATTAAAATGGTGTTTCCTTCCGCAAGAACACTCAAATTGGATTTTCGGCATATCGTTTATGCCGATGTTGAGTATTTCGTTCATGATAATCCCTCCTATTAAAAATAAAAGACACAGAACAAATATAACAGTTAAGTAATATCGGCTCTGTGTCAATTAGCATCTGGCTCTTTAATTATTTCAATTTTTAATTTTTTTATATTTATAAGTGTATTGGATTTACATTTGGGACAAAACAAAGGAAATTTTTCCAAAACAGTATCCTGCCGTATTTTTATCCTGGTTTTGTTATAACATCTGGGGCATAAAACCCATTCCTCACCATCATTAATCATCATACTTCTCCTTTTTTTGAATACGTTATTAACCCCTTTGCACACTTGTAGTCGGTAATCAAAACATTTATATACTTTCCGTTAATTGCTCCTATAATAGCAGGTATTTTATCAGCACCCCCGGCAACAGCTACGGAATATGGAATTTTTTTTAATGTATTAAGATTAACACCGATAACGGTATTATCGTTTTTATATAAGGATGTATTCCCTGAAATATCATAAAACTGCATACAAATCTCACCTGAAACATTGCGATTTAAAAGCGACTGTATTTCATTATCCTTGTAATAGCCTGTTGCTTTTATTGATGAATTGTCATTCGGATAACCTATTCCTACCATTGCTATTGAAATCTCTTTTTGCATTGCAAGTACTTCTGATACACCGGGTTCATGTTTTAATTCTCGGCGTACTATTCTGTTTGATACCCGAGCAGGAGCATATAGTGGCAAATAGCTGCCACCATACCTTTTTGCCAAAGTTTCTGCAAGGTGATTGGAATGCAACTCTGTTCGTAATCTTCCCATTCCTCCAACAAGCGGTACAAATGTAACATTATCTATAGCCCGAGTGATTGGTGCATGTGACATATTATACAAAGTAGCTCCCATAGAAATGCCAACTTTATCTCCCGGGGACAAAAGGCTGTCCAGATATTTTGACGCAACACAGCCCAGATTGAATTTTCCTTCAGAATCATCTTCGGCATAATCAACTATCAAAACATCCCGAAGACCATATATTTTTTTGATTTGTTGCTCTAAAACCCAATATTTTACGGTATCCAGATTACGGATTGTTATATTTACAATATTCTGCTTCATAGCACCGGTCAACAAACGAGATACTGTCGGATAAGATATATTTAAAATATCTGCAATTTGCTGTTGGGTTTTATTTTCATTGTAATACAAATCGCATGCCTTTATCATTAATCGGGTATCATCAATAATTTTTTTCATTTTTATATTCCTTCATTCAATCATAAATATATTATACATTATTTATATTTAATATTCAAGAAAACCACACTGTTTTTTTAGAAAAACCAAGCAAAAAGTAGGGATTATTTTTACAAAACAAAAAATAATCCCTATTTTCACTATTTAATTTCTTCTGCCTCAGCCAACATGTTTTCTATAAAAATTCCATATCCTCTCGTAGGATCGTTTACGAAAACATGCGTAACGGCACCAACCAGCTTCCCATTTTGAATCACTGGAGACCCGCTCATTCCCTGAACTATACCGCCTGTTTTCTCTAAAAGGACCGGGTCGGTGACCGAAATCACAAGACCTTTGTTATCAACCTTTTCTGATTTTGAAACCTCGTCAATCATAACCGAATATTTTTTGACACCGCACCCGTCAACATCGGAGAGGATATAAGCCTCGCCCTGCTTTACCTCAAAACGTGTAGCGACGGGGATATATCCGGTATCGTCGAGCTTTTCGGGTGATGTGAGTCTGCCGTATACACCGAGCGACGAGTTCATTAAAATATCGCCGAGGTTTTCTTCGCCAAAGACTCCGGAAATCTCACCGGGTTCGCCCGAGGTTCCTTTTTTGACAGATATTATCTCACAGTCACAAAGAGTCCCGCGCTTTGGCGTTATAATATCGCCTGTATCAACATCGGTGATTGCGTGGCCGAGTGTTGCAAAGGTTGAGGTTTTCGGGTCGTAAAAGGTCATGGTTCCGACACCTGCGGTGCTGTCCCTGACCCAGATGCCGAGTTTTTTTCTTCCGTCATCCGAAGATACTGCCGGTGTGATTGGAATAGTGATTTTTTCATTATCACGCATAATCTCCAAAAGGATTTCGCCCTCTGCTGAGTTTACGATTTTCGAGAGTTCCTCCGATGTGGCAGGCATTTCGGAGTTTGCAGAGATTATGCGGTCGCCGGGAACAAGCCCTGCAGATGTTGCAGGTGAGGCTGTGCCGGCGCCGGTATTTACATCCGATACATTTATAATAAGAAGGCCGTCGGCAAAAATCTTTATCCCTATCGGCTCGCCTGAGGGTATGACCGAGTATTGTGGCGAAATGTTTACCTCAATATTTTTTAGTGGGATAAAGTCAAACATTTTTATGCCAAGGGTATATTTTCCTGCCGATTCGGCATTGAGTTCGATGCCGTCGGGCGTAGGCTTGACCGATTGAGCATCCTGTGCCGATGCAGGCACCGTCTTTTTTGAAACATTCAAAGCGGGATTGAGCTCGATAAGGTATCTAGAACCCTCACTCAGGCTGACCGAGTCGGGAACCGACAGGTAGCAGAATATAAAAAAAGCAAGGAAGAATATTGGAAAAAGATAGAAAATATGCGATTTTTTGAACAATTTAAAACACCTCACTTCAAAATTAACTTTTCCGCAAACGAAAAAAGATATACTGGAAAGAAGACAGGTGAAATTTTTTTAATTGTTGTAAATATATGTAGAATTTTTTTTGAAAGTGTGTTATAATGATTTCATCAAAGATGAAATCGTCGATATAAATCTCTTGCGAGATTTTCGATATGTTCCGATGGAACTCGATATGCCTTACGGCTCGATATGTTGCCTTTGGCAACGAGATTTATATCATATCGAGTTTTTCAGTGTAACGAAAAACATATCGATTTTGCGACAGCAAAAATATCGAGCAATCGGAGATTGCATATCGACAAGAGGAGAAGGTATGGAGCATAATAAAAATCAATTGAGGGAAGAATCTATAGAATTTGCACTTGCTATTTCAGATATATGTGATAATATAAAAGGATGTAGTGTATATGTAAATCAATTATTACGCTCATCATCTTCAATTGGTGCAAATATTCATGAGGCAAAATATGCTCAAAGCAGAGCGGATTTTATACACAAACTGGAGATTGCGTTAAAAGAAAGCTCGGAAACGGAATATTGGCTTGAATTGATATATAGAAAGAAAAAAATAAGTGAAGAAGCATATAAAGCATTAAGAAACAACTGTGGTATTATTAGGAGAAAGTTGATTGCGTCAATAACAACTGCAAAGAAAAACTAAATTTTAGACTATAATTAAAATATACGGTACGTTATACTTATCGTATAGATTTTTAAAAAATTTCGGAGGGAATATGGAACTTGGTAATTTAAATCCGATGCAACGTGAGGCTGTGCTTGCAACCGAGGGCCCTGTGCTGGTCTTGGCAGGTGCAGGAAGCGGAAAAACCACCGTTTTGGTAAACCGCATTGCATATATGATAGAAGAAAAAGATATAAGTCCGTTTAATATTTTAGCGATAACCTTTACCAACAAGGCGGCAAAGGAAATGTATGAGCGAATCGAGCGACTGCTCGGCGAAAAAGCGGATGATATGTGGATAAGCACATTCCATTCGGCGTGCGTTAAAATTTTAAGAAGCACAATCCATCTTCTGGGCTATGAGCGTGATTTTGTTATATATGACAGCGCAGACAGCGGCACGCTTATCAAGGAATGTATAAAAGACTTAGACCTTGACGATAAGATGTTTCCGCCGAGGATGATTGCATCTATTATAAGCAAGGCGAAGGATAATATGCAGAGTGCCGAGGATTATCTTCTGGTAAATGAAGGCAATTATTTTAACAAAAGAGTCGCTGAAATCTATGCGAGATATCAGAAAAAGCTCAAGATAAATAATGCTCTCGATTTTGACGATATAATTCTAAATACGGTAAAAATTTTATCGGAAAACCCTGATGTTCTGGAGAGATATCAGAGGAGATTCCGCTATATCATGGTCGACGAGTACCAGGACACCAACAATGTTCAGTATATGCTGATAAGCCTTCTTGCACAGGGTACGAGAAACATCTGCGTTGTGGGTGATGACGACCAGAGTATCTATAAATTCAGAGGCGCAAACATTCAGAACATCCTCGGTTTTGAGGATGAGTTTGCCGATGCAAAGGTGATAAAGCTTGAGCAGAATTACCGCTCAACCCAGAATATCTTAGATACTGCAAACGGAGTTATCGGGAACAACCGTGGCAGAAAGGCAAAAGCACTCTGGACCGAGAATGACAGGGGCGAAAAGGTTAAGCTTTTCCGTGCCGATAACGAGTATAATGAGGGCGGATTTATTGCACAAAAGATAGACGAGGCGGTAAGAGACGGTGCGAATTATTCCGATGTTGCAATTTTATACCGCACAAACTCGCAGTCCCGTGTTATAGAAGAAATGCTTATGCGAAATGCGATTCCGTATAGGGTTTTAGCGGGCTTGAGATTCTATGACCGAAAGGAAATAAAGGACATAATCGCATACCTTCGTGTTATTCATAACGGTGCGGACAGTGTGAGCCTGAAAAGAATAATAAACGAGCCGAAGCGTGGTATTGGAAATGCTACAATGGACAAGGCGACAGATATAGCAGATGCCGAGGGTACAAGCGTGTGGGAAGTGGTGAAAAATGCGCATATATACCCAGAGCTCTCCCGTGCGGCGATGAAGCTTGTGGAGTTTTCAAGGCTTATTTCTGATATGAAAAAGGCATCCGATACAGACGACCTGGTGGCGTTTGTTGAGCGTGTTATGCGGGATAGTGGATATGTACCGATGCTTGAGGCAGAGGATACCGTTGAGGCGAAAACCCGACTTGAGAACCTGCAGGAATTTATCACGGTTGTAGCCGAGTATGCAAAGGAGAATGTTGACCCTACACTCGGCGGACTCCTTGAGGAGATTTCGCTGATAGCCGATGTTGATGCGTATGACGAAGACCAGGATGCGGCGGTTATGATGACAATCCACAGTGCAAAGGGACTTGAGTTCCCGATAGTGTTCTTAACAGGTATGGAGGAAGGACTGTTCCCGTCGGGCAGATGCGAAAGCGACGAGGATGTTGAGGAAGAAAGACGACTGTGCTATGTTGCAATAACACGTGCAAAGCAACAGCTATATATAACAAACACCGAGCACCGCACAATCTACGGCAGAACAACGGTTAATGTACCGTCGAGATTTTTGCGTGAAGTGCCGGAGGAATATACCGAGAGTCTGAACGAAAAGAAGGCGGCACGGCCTGAATTTTCAAGAGAAAGACGTGAAGACGGAACAAAGAATTTCTGGGCACAGCTCTATCAGTCACCCGAGAAGAAGGTTGATACGGGAGCTTCGGTGGATTTCAAGGTTGGAGATGTTGTCCAACACCGCAAATTCGGGCGAGGAATTGTGCTTTCGGCACAAAGCTTCGGCAAGGATATGCGCCTTGAAATCGCATTCGACAGTGTTGGAACGAAGCAACTTATGGCGATATTTGCAAAGCTTGAGAAAGTTGATAATTAAAAAAGCTTGCTCTTTTAAAGAGCAAGCTTTTTTAATATATGAGTGTATTTGTTGCACCCAATGTCTTGATTTCTGCCTCCTGGGTCACACATACCGCATCACCTTTTTTCAGGTCGTCTGCGGAGAACTTCAGAAGCTCTGCCGAAACGAACTCGGTATCGACCTCTTTGCCGTCGATATTGACCTTGCTGTATCGGTTAAAGCCTTTGCCCGAGACATATCCCGAACCGGCATCAACAAAGACCGACTCAATCAGGATTTCGTTGTAACCGAGCTTCATTTGTGGTGGGGTGAGGTCTATGGTGTTTGTGATGTAGCGTTCGCCATAGAACAGGTCATAGGCAATCAGTTTGTTATATGAGTTTTTCTGTGCATCTGAAAGCTTTGGGTTTTGATTTACCTTTGTTGTAATGCCTGCATCCATCCCGAGTAGTGACATAACCCTCGGAGTGAGTCTGTTAGCAGGGATATCCTCATCCTTACCGTCGAGTGAAAAGTTTGACCAGATTACATATTCGGTAGTGAATCGGTCGCAGGTTGTCGGGTATTGGCCGATATTTTTGCTGTTTTCTTCGCCGATTTTAAGAGCGGGCAGATGGTCGCCATAGAATACGACAACCGTATCCTCGGGGTGGGTTGAAAGTGTTCGGGTAAGCCTTCCGATAAAGTCGTCCATTTCGTTTATCTGCCAGAGATAGTATTCAAGATTGGTCTTCATTTCGGGGTCTGTTATGCCCGATACCTCAATCGGGAGCCTGCCGTCAAATTCCGACGGATACTGACCGTGTCCCTGAACCGATACTGCAAAAATGAAGTCCTTGCCGGGAGTTGATGAGAGTGCACCCATAATCTCATTTTCGAGGATGTAGTCCTTCGACCAGCCCTGGGGATTTCGCTCTGCGTCTTTCATATACTCAATCGGTGTAAAGGTGTCAAAGCCGAGGTTTTTGTAGACAATATCACGGTCATAGAAAGTTCCGGTGTGATTGTGCATTGCGTGTGAGGTGTATCCAAGCGGCTTTAGTGAAAAAGCAGGTGTTTCTACCGAGCGTTCTTTCAGGGCGCCTGTATATGGAAATTCTGCAAGTCCGAAGCTTTTTAAGTTCAGCTGTGTCAGAACTTCAAATTCGGTATTTGCCGTTCCGCCGCCGAATGCAGGAACTTTCAAAAATCCACCGGGATAATGAACCATCATGGCTTTGAAGTTCGGTATGGGTTCAGCCGAAAATTTCAGACCCGGTATATCGAGATACTCGGGGTTAAAGAATGATTCGAGCTGAACATATATGATATTCGGTTTTTTATCGGGAGTTTTGTCGGTATTGGCATCTATTGTTGATATGATATTTTCGATTGCCTCATGCGAGTAGTTCTCGGGTTGGTCGATGCCCTGCCCGAAAAGACTATAAGAAAAGCAACAGGCAAATCCAAAGTCTTCATAGGTTTTTGCAAGGTCTCTGTTTGCGGCAACAACCTCCTCCGATGTGAGGATTTTTTGTGATGTCATAGTTATTGAAAAAGCACAGAGCAAGCTCACGATTACGGCTTTGATGTATGATGGTTTCAGGCTTTTACCCTTTACAAATACCGCTATAATTCCTGCTATTGCACCAACTGCAAGAAGTATAAGAAGTATCAGAAGCGGCCAGCTGATATAAAGATGAACAAGGGTTATGCCGGTTTTGAAAATCACAAAATCAACCGCCGAGAGCGGAGTACCACGAAGTAGCATAAGTATAAAGTTTACCACACCGAGCGTTACCCACAAAAATGAAACCAGAAGATATACCGAATGCCGCTTCGAAAAATAAAGCGCAACCGATAGTGTAAAGAGAATTATTACGGTGTTATAGACAAATATAAACGGGTTTTTAATTGTGAATGCAACCGTTTCAAAAATTGAAAATCTTGCAAGGCATTCTATAAAAAAGTTCAGAATAACCGACAGGATTACGGTAAAAACAATCGGTTGCTTATCAAGGAAAGTAAGGATTTTTTTCAAAAAAAGTCGCTCCAATCGTAATTGATACTTTTATTATATTGCATTTTCAAAAAAAGTCAATCAAGGCATGCGAAAAAAATCCCTCAAAGGTAGAAATTTCTTTTAAAAATCCCTTTTCTTTTTTTGAGGTTTATGCTATAATATAAAATAAGGAATAATATTGATAGGGAGAGTGGAAAATGAGCGGACTTGTTACATATATAACCCGATTTGTTCAGATGATGAAGATCTCGGACATAATAGATATTTTAATTATAATTTTCCTGGTTTATTATCTTATGAAGATGATTCACGAAACCAGAGCTCGTCAGCTTTTGAAGGGCGTTGCTATTATTTTGCTCTCGCTTCCGATAAGTGAGTGGTTAAATCTTACCGCCGTAAACTATATCTTAAGAAACACACTCCAGATAGGTGCTTTTGCATTGATTGTGCTCTTTCAGCCCGAGCTTCGCCGTATGCTCGAGAAGATGGGTACATCCAAAATCGGAAAGCTTATAGATTTTTCGGGTACAAGAACCGAAGAGGCAGAAGAGACGGTAATTACCGAAATAACCGAGGCAGCTGTCAATATGTCAAGAGAGCGAATCGGTGCGTTGATTGTCATTGAGAGAAACACAGCGGTTGGAGAGTATGCAGAAAACGGTATTGTTGTTGATTCACATATCTCTGCGGCACTTTTAGAGAATATATTTGTACCAAAAACTCCGCTCCACGACGGTGCGGTAATAATCAGAGGCGACAGAATTTATTCGGCTGCATGTGTACTGCCGCTTACCGAGAACAAGAACCTCTCTCGTGAGTTGGGAACAAGACACAGAGCAGCACTCGGTATGTCTGAGGCATCGGATGCACTTGTTATTGTAGTATCGGAGGAGACAGGAAAGATTTCATTGGCAATCAGGGGAACGCTTACACGTAACCTTGACGGTGAATCGTTAAAGCGTGCAATTAAAAAAGCAATTACACCTAAAGAAGCACCGAAGAGCCTCGATAAGATTAAGTTCTGGAAGGGGGCTTCAAAATGAAAAAACTGAATGTGGAAAGAAAGTTTGTATCAAAGATTGCAGCAGCTGTTTTGGGGCTCATCGTATGGGTTATTATAATAAATGTTGAGGATGCGAACTTCTCGACAAGAGTAAACGATATCCCTGTTCAGCTAAGCGGTGAAATTGTACTTGAAAATAATGACCTGGTGGTTTCGAATAAGGGCGAGCTTGGCAAGGCAAGCATTCGTGTCAGAGGAAAAAGAAGCGATGTTATAAACTCGATGGATAATATCTATGCAATGGCTGATGTGTCAAAAATCGCAGAGCCTGGTGAGTATAACATCAAGGTTTCTTACGATGTTTCGACAAATGCGGTATATATCACCGAGCGAAAAACGACTTCTGTTAAGGTTACCGTTGAGAAAATACAAAGAAAAGAAATTGACGTAATTGCGGTGCAGTCGGGCTCTGCCGAGGATTCGGGAAAGATTGTGGAGTCGGCACCGGTTGTTAAAAAGGCAGAGGTCAGAGGTACTGCAAACGACCTTGCAAAGGTGAAATATGCGGCAGTATTTGTTGATATTGATGGTTTGCTTGTTGACTCCGAGACATCAGGCTCGATTGTAGCGGTGGACGAGCAGTTCAAAAAGCTTGATTTCAAAAACAATGTCAATTTAAATGTTGACAAGGTAACTGTAATAAACACCGTTTACAACAAGCTCAGAACGCCGGTGACATTCGAAGTGAATGGTGGTTATGACAAGGCATACATTGTTGAGAATGCAACTTTTTCGGAACTTGATGTAGGCGTGGCAGAGGGAACAGAGGTGGCAAATGTGACCGCAACTGTCAAATACAGCGAGTCGGCAGGCAAGGAATATACAGTATCGCTTGTTGCTGACAGAGGTGTGTATATCCCACGTGAATATAAAACTGTAACTGTAAAGGTAAAGGAAGTTCCGCTGGAGAGCAAGACTCTTACTGTACCTGTAAAGTTTGAGAAAAACGACGGTCAGACGGTTGAGGCAAGCGGACAGATTGACATTACCGTATCGGGAGCAGGAGAAGAGTTATCTGCCGGAAATGTGGTGCTGACCGCCGATGTCAGAGAATATGAGCCCGGAAAGCATAGCATACCGCTAAAGGTGAAGTTTACAAAATCGAGCTTAATGACAGCCGAGAGACCGGTTATTGATGTAGAGATTAAATAAGATTTGAAAGGAACTACAGAGTTTTTATGGATACACTTTTAAGAGGAAACAGCATAGACGGTGCAATAAGAGTTTTTGTTGCGGTTACAACCGATCTTGCAAATGAGGCACAGAGAATTCACAACACGTACCCTGTTGCGACTGCGGCATTGGGAAGAACTCTTACTGCAGCCAGCATAATCGGTGCAGGACTCAAAAACGAAACCGATACCACAACAATCCAGTTCAAGGGCGACGGACCTTTGGGAAGTATTGTTGCAGTGACCGACAGTGCATCGAGAGTACGAGGTTATGTTGTTAATCCGTTTGTTGACCTGCCACTCAATGAAAAGGGAAAGCTTGATGTCGGCGGTGCGGTAGGAAAGGGATACTTAAATGTTATAAGAGACCTTGGTATGAAGGAACCGTATGCAGGGCAGGTGCCGATTGTTACGGGTGAAATTGCCGAGGACCTGACCTATTATTTTGCAAGAAGTGAGCAGATTCCGACTGCTATTGCGCTCGGAGTTTTAGTAGATACCGACAATTCGGTTTTAGCATCGGGTGGATTTATGATTCAGCTTATGCCGGAGGCAACCGAGGATATGGCAGAAAGACTTGAAGAACACATGAAGACATTAGAGCCGATTACTGAAATGATTCGCTCGGGGATGTCGGCTGAAGATATATTCTTCCATATCACCGAAGGGTTTGATATGATTATGGAAAACAAAGCGGTTGAGCCGAAGTATGAGTGCAAATGCTCAAAGGAGAGAATGGAAAAAGCTCTGATTGCAATCGGCAAGGATGAACTCAAGGCTTTGATTGATGAGCAGGGCGAGGCGGAGCTTACCTGCCAGTTTTGTGACAATAGCTATACATTCAATAAAGGTGAGCTCGAACAGCTTTTGGCGGAGGCAAAATAAGGAGAATAAATCTCCATTTTTAAAAAATAAGCAAAAAATTAGAAATAAATGCTTGACAAACGGGATAAAAGCGAGTATAATATGAGCGATGTCTAATTTTTTAAATTAGCGAACAGATATTTTTGGTTTAAGGAGGTGCAGTCATGTTAAGAACATACCAGCCAAAGAAGCGTCAGAGAAAGAAAGAGCATGGATTCAGAAAGAGAATGAGCACTGCTTCGGGTAGAAAAGTTTTAGCAAACAGAAGAAGAAAGGGCAGAAAGAAGCTGTCAGCATAACATTGAGGCGAGAAGTAATTAGGCGGATATGCCTTATGCTTTTTGCCTTTTTTACATTTATAGGTGTTACATATTTTTTGGGGCGGTAAGATGAAAGATACGAAAACTTTAAAGCTTAATAAGGATTTCAGAAGGCTTTATTACCGGGGAAAGAGCTGTGTTTGCAAAAATATAGTTCTATACTGCATGAAAAACCGCAAAAACGAAAACCGACTCGGAATAACTGTGGGAAAAAGCGTAGGGAAGGCTGTTGCAAGGAACCGCGCAAAGCGCCTGGTGCGTGAAAGCTTCAGGTTGGCTGAAACACAGATTCCAAAGGGCTATGATTTTGTGGTTGTGGTAAGGAGTGCGGCGGTTGGCAAAAAGCTTTCGCACATACTTTCCGATATGGAGTATGCCATGAAAAAACTCTCGGTATTTTAGGAAAAACCGCCAAAACACAGTATAAATGAGGGTAGAATATGAAAAAAATACTGATTAAGACAGTAAGATTTTACCAAAAGAATATTTCCCCCTTAAAAGGAACTCCCTGTTGCAGATTTTATCCATCATGCTCGGAGTATGCAATAGAGGCTTTGGAAAAGTACGGAGTTATCAAGGGTACGGGAAAGGCGGCATGGCGGATTATGCGGTGCCAGCCGTTTTGCAAGGGCGGATATGATCCGCTCAAATAAATTCAGAAGAGAAAGGATAGCAGAATGTTTGAATATTTGATTTACCGTCCGCTTGGGTTCATTATCGAGCAGATTTACAATCTTGTCCAGAACTACGGATGGGCAATTATAATCTTTACAATTATCGTAAAGCTGATTTTGTTGCCACTCAATATCAAATCTCAAAAGGCTATGAGAAAGCAACAAAAGCTACAGCCGGTTTTGATGGAGCTGCAGAGAAAGTATGCAAATGACAAAGAAAAGCTCCAGATGGAAACCATGAAACTCTACAAGGAAAACAATGTAAGCATGATGGGCGGATGCCTTCCAATGCTTATTCAGTTCCCGATTCTTATCGGGTTATACCGTGTTATTCAGTCACCGCTTAAGTACCTTATGGGAATCGACTTTACCCAGCAGGCGAACATCGATAAGGTGGGTACAATCATCGATACTTTAAAGGCACAGGGTGAAAATATCGCAATGACCGTAGACCAGGTTATCAAAAACGGGCAGATTCAGCTTGCAACATGGTGTGAAAGACTTGGAATTGCCGAGTGGTCATTCAACTTCGACTTTTTCGGACTCGATCTTTCAAAGAATCCAAGCGTGGCATTGAGCCCACTTTTGAAGGGTAATTTTTCGGATATTGCAACAATCGCACTCTTGTTGATACCGATTCTTGCAATGTTTACAACATGGCTCTCGCTCTGGCATAACCAGAAGACAGCTACACAACCGCAGGGTAACGATTCTGCACAGCAGATGTCAAAGAGTATGAACACAATGATGCCGCTTCTCACCGGATTCTTTGCATTTACACTTCCGGGCGGATTGGGCATCTACTGGATTGCAGCTAATGTATTCCAGTTGGCACAGCAGGTATTTATGAATGTTTATTTCAAGGAAAAGGAGGATGATTTCGTTGTTAAAGTTCCTGAGAAAAATAGAAAAAAAGGCAAAAAGCGTTGAGGAAGCTAAAGCTTTGGCATTAGCAGAGCTTGGAGTAGGCGAAGACGAAGTTAGATTTGAAGTTACAGAAGAGGGTTCAAAGGGATTTTTGGGACTCGGTTCAAAGGAGGCAACTGTTGTTGCAGAACTTACCGACCCTGAAGTTTCTATTGCAAAGCTCTTTTTGAAGGGTGTATTGGAAAATATGCAGTTGGATGTTGAAATCACTGCTGAAATGAATGATGAAGGCGATATCAACATCGAGCTTGAGGGTGAAAACCTCGGTATCATAATTGGAAAAAGAGGCGATACATTAGATAGCTTGCAGTATCTTACATCTTTGGTTGTGAACAAGGAATCTGAAAGATACATCAAGGTTATTATTGATGCTGAAAATTACAGAGAAAAGCGTTACAATGCGCTTGTTGCTCTGTCAAACCGTCTTGCTGCAAAGGTTGCAAGAACAGGCAAAAGACATACTTTGGAGCCAATGAATCCGTATGAGAGAAGAATCATTCACTCAAACCTTCAGGCAAACGAAGATGTTACAACAAGATCTGTTGGTGAAGACCCATACAGAAAGGTTGTAATCGAGCCAAAGCACACAACAAGACACTATCCTAAAAAGCCCGCTATAAAGCACTCGGATTTTGAGAGCTACATTCAGGCAGAAGAATCAGAAGAAATTTTAGATTAAGGGAGAGAACAGAATGTCAGGACATTCAAAATGGAGCACCATTAAAAGAAAAAAGGGTGCCAATGATGCTCAGAGAGCAAAGATTTTTACAAAGATAGCAAGAGAAATTATCGTTGCAGTTAAGGCAGGCGGCCCTGACCCTGATAACAACTCAAGTCTTAAGGATGCGATTGCAAAGGGAAGAGCGGCAAATATGCCGAATGATAATATAAGCCGTACAATTAAAAAGGCGGCAGGTAGCACAGAGGGCGACAACTACGAAAACATCACATACGAAGGCTACGGCCCGAACGGTGTTGCAGTTATTGTTGAGACTCTGACCGACAACAGAAACCGTACCGCAGCGGATGTTCGTCATTACTTCGACAAGTTCGGAGGCAATATGGGACAGACTGGCTGTGTAGGATTTATGTTCGACAAAAAGGGTGTTATTGTAATCGAAAACGACGAAATCGACGAGGACGAAATTACTATGGCGGCACTCGATGCAGGTGCAGAGGATATCGAAGTAAGTGATGATTACTACGAAATCACAACAACACCTGAAGACTTCCATATTGTTCGTGATGCTTTGGAGGCAAGCTACACATTGGCTTCTGCCGAAATCAGCATGGTACCGCAGACTATGGTTACCCTGACCGATGAAAAGCAGATCCAGCAGATGTCAAGAATGCTCGAGAACATGGAAGATAACGACGATGTTCAGAATGTATATCATAACTGGGATATGCCGGAAGACATGGAATAAGTCAGATAAAAAATAAAAGCGGGAAAACCTTATGGTTTTCTCGCTTTTTAATGTTCAAGTGTGTGTTTCAAAATAGGGTTTTAGAGTTTGCTTGCGGTAGAACGCCTTTTTCGAAATCCAAAAGTATGACCAATATACCAAATATCATTAAGGGTTTTTTACTACCGTTTTTACTAAAATATTCACCTTGCCGATGTTTATCGAGGTGTATTCCTGCAGGTTTTCCGAAACCTGCTTCTGGATTTTTCGGCAGATTGGCGGGATTGGGATACCGAAATCTACCGCAACAGTCATATCAATGTGCGCACCGTGCGGTGTG
Source organism: Clostridia bacterium (assembly GCA_045544615.1). Lineage (GTDB taxonomy): Bacteria > Bacillota > Clostridia > UBA1381 > UBA1381 > CAKSFT01. Next base: position 46,025 of record JAZPZI010000020.1, on the reverse strand, counting down.
GTTCTTGTGTTTATCCTTAGCACCTTCACAACATGCTCAACCTTGCTTGCCTCGTGGATTGCCATTTTGATCAGGACACTATCCGAGATTGTATACTGTCCCATATAGCTGAAGGTAGGACGTACAATCGATTTTTCGTCCTCGTCATAGATTGTCTTTTCGCTGAGGTTTTTCTGGAAAAACCGAAGCGGATGCAGGAAATATCCCGAAAAATATTTCTTTATGCGGAAGGTCGGGACGGGGATTACGTGTTGACCTTGTGTGCTTCGGACTTCTAAAGCAAGTGCAATTTCTTCGGGAGTTGCAACATCTTCTATAAATATAGTCTTTGAGATTTCGGGCAAATCGAGTGCCGATGCAATTCGCTCGGTCATGGCAACCGATGTGCCGAGAATCATAATCGAGCTGATTTCGTGCTTTTCTATTGCTGACTTTACTGCCGCTCTGTGCGATGCATCGGTAAAGATAGCTCTTCTTATTGATGCGATACGGGTAGGCTCGCTTTTTGCTGAAATGCCTGCAATTACGGTGTTTTCCGCAATCAACAGGCCGTCGTCGATTATCGCCTCAATGCCGTTTTGCTTGGCTATAGTGATGGCACGAAAGCTTTTTCCGGTACCGCTTGCACCGACAAATGCTACAACACGCATATTACGAGCATCTCCTTTTCTTTTTCTTGGATTTTTCTTTCTTTTCATCATCACAGCCGGGATAGACAGCACCGGGTGCAATGCCAAAGACGGCTTCGAAGTCTTCGGGCTTTTCTATCTTAAAGTCATCTATAATCTGCAATAACACCTTTGCACAGGCATAGGCATCCTCTTCGGCGTTGTGGTGAGAGAATGTAATGTTGAATGCCTCGGCAAGCTCGTTTAGCTTGTGCCCCGGAAGGTCGGGGTATGCTTTTCTCGAGAGCTGAACGGTGCAAAGAGTGGAAAATTCGGGGTATTCTATCCCAGAATAGTTCAGTGCACGCTTTAGTGCCGTGATGTCGAATGAAGCGTTATGTGCAACGATGAGGTTGCCTTCTATGTACGGCTTTATCTGCTCCCAGTATGCCGAAAAGCAGGGTTTGCAGAACACCATCTCGGGTGTTATGCCGTGTATTCGTATGTTATACTCGTTGAATTCGAACGGTTGAGGTTTTATCAGAAGTTCGAGTGTTTCTGTGACTCGGTTATCTTTTACAACACATATTCCCATACTGCAGATGCTTTGTGGGTTTGATGTGGCCGTCTCGAAATCTATTGCTACAAAGTCCATTGGATTTTAGCCCTCTCTAATGTAAAAAATCAAGGGGATGTTAAAGTTTGCGGAACGCAAGAAAAATTGATTTTTCTTGCTATCAACAAACTTCGCCACTCGGCGTACCTTTGTACGCCGTCGGGTAACCCAAAGCTATAGCTTTGGCGCGGTTTGTTGATTCCAAAGCTTTTTCCTATCCCCTAAAAAGGTCTGAGAGTGTTCAAAAACGTCAATGGACTTTTTAAACACTCCCAAGCTTGAAAATCAGTCTTCCATATTGTTGCCGCAGCTTGAACAAAACTGTGAGTCTTTATCGGAATGTGCTCCGCATGACGGACAGATTTTCTGATTTTTGAGCTCGGCAAGCTGCACCTTTAATTCAGCGATGCTGTCCTTTAGTGATACGATTTTTTCACACTTTTCCTTATACTCACCGCCAAATTCCGAGCCCTGGTCAAATTCTTCAAAAAGCATTTCGCCAAGCTCACGATAAAGCTTATTGATGTTGTCGTTCGCTTCCTTGATTGAGAAGTTCAGCTTCATTGCATTTACCGATTCGGTGGTCTTTTTGATTGCCGCTTTGGTAACTGTTTCAGCTACATCGATAGTTTTTTCTGCGCCCTTTTTTAAAGTATCAACAAAATCTGCCATAATAGTCACTCCTTATATAATAATTATTTAAATATTTCAGATTTTTGCACGGGCAACTCTCACACACGAGAAGAAGCCGTACGAATAACCTGTCGCCTCAACGGTAAGCATTTCGTCTTTTTGCGTAAAGTTGAGGCTTTCGCCGTTATCCATCCATTCGATTGATTTTACCTTGTCAGCCACCCTGTTGAAGGCATATGCACCATAGTAGTTGCTGGTTGCGGTTACATTTTTGTTGCCGTTCAAACCAAGATCGTGGAAGAACAGATAGAGCTCATTATCGCCCTTTAAAATGAAGTTCTTGCCAAGCCCGTATGCAGGATACGGTTTTCCGTTATAGATGGCTTCGCTGTAGAGTTCCATCCATCTGCCGATCAGCTTGAAAAGCTCTGCCTGATACGGATCGATTCCGCCTTGTGCCTCGGGCCCGATATTCAAAAGCAAATTCGCACCTACCCGTCTGCAGTGACAAAGGGTTTCGATCAGTTCTTTTGGTGATTTGTAATCGAGGTCGAAGTTGCCGATGCCCCAATGGTTGTTAACCGTTAAGCACATTTCGGCTGCGAGGTATTTTGACATTCCCTCACGGTTCATTGGTGTCGGTCTGCCTTGTTCAAAGGTAACCGAATCAATCTCTGCACGACCTGCCTGACCTCTTGCTTTGAGGCCTGTATTATTTACGATAATAGCTTCGGGTTGATGCTTTCTGATTGTGTTATATAACTCGTCTTCTTTCCAGTCAGCATCCGGCTTGCTCCAGTTTCCGTCAAACCACAATCCGCCGATTTTTCCATAGTTTGTGCATAGGATTTCTACGCTTTTTCTCAAATATTCGAGGTACTTGTCAAAATTATCGTTAAAGTCGGGGTTATACCAGTCGAGTGTTGTGTGATAGAAAAACGGTACGATTCCGTGCTTGTTACAGGCATCAACAAACTCTTTTATAAGGTCTCTGCCGGCAGGACTGTGCGGTGCATCAAAATCGTTTAAGCCACATGTATCATAGAGCGAAAAACCCTCGTGGTGACGGGTTGTCAGGTTAATATATTTACAACCTGCGTTTTTTGCGGTAAGGACTAATTTTTCGGCATCAAAATTCTCTGCCGTAAAGGTGTCCTTTAATTTTTTATACTCCGCCATATCACGATTATGGAGCTTATAGGTCCACTCGCCCTGACCGAGTTGTGAATAGAGTCCCCAGTGAACAAACATTCCAAATCCTAATTTTTCAAATTCTACAATATATTTTGCCGGTTGTGGTATGGCCATATCTCTGCCTCCAAAGTTAAGTATTATTTGATTACATCATATCATAAATATGCCGAAAAGTCAATTGAAAGCACGTCGAATATTGACAAAGCCTGAAAAAGAATATATAATTATTTTATAATACTAAAAAGAGAGGTACATAAAAATGTTCAAAAGATTTATTGCATGTTTGCTAGTGTTCAGTATGATGCCGGTTGTGGCATTTGCACACAACTTTACCGATGTTTCGGGGCATTGGGCGGAAAGTGAGATTGAATATGCGGTTTCGAATAACATGGTAAACGGCTACAAGGATAATACCTTCAAGCCAAATAACACAGTATCAAGAGCAGAGTTTTTGAAGATGCTGATAGCTTCGCTTTGCGAAAATCTGGATGGAGACCCTGAAGGTCATGGTGACGGAAAACACTGGGCGTCAAAATATTATAACTTTGGCGTGGAGAGTGGCACTATAGTTCCTAATGACCAGGTTGTGTTTGACGGGGTATCACCTGCAGTTTTAGAAGGCGAAAACTATGATTATCCGATAAAACGCTGGGAAATGGCGTATTTGCTCTACTGCTGTTTGAGAACAGTGTTTGGATTTGACAATGAGCCTGCAACTTTTAATGATGTTGAGGCAACTGTTGCGAATTACGGCGGTGACATGGAGATTATAGTTGGTGTTTGCATCAAGTCGGGACTTATCAAGGGTGATAATTTCGGCAACTTCAATCCGGCCAAAAACGGAACAAGAGCAGAGGCGGTTACAATAATCAACCGACTCGACCGATACACAAAAAATGTGCTTGCAGAGATTGAAGCAGAAGAAATGAAAGATGTGAAATTATATGACATTATCCCGGAAGGAAAACCGCAGGTAGAGTTTACTATGGAGAACGGAAAGCAGTTTACCGTTGAACTCTACCCTGAATATGCACCGCAGACTGTTGCAAACTTTGTGGAGTTGGTAGGTAAGGGCTTCTATGACGGACTTACATTCCACAGAATTGTAAAGGATTTTGTTGTACAGGGCGGTGACCCGAATGGTGACGGAACAGGAGATGCAGGGTATAAGATAATAGGCGAGTTTGCCGATAACGGATTTACACAAAATACACTTTTACATAAAAAGGGCGTAATCTCGATGGCGAAAGGTGAAATGTCGAACTCGGCATCCTGTCAGTTCTTTATCTGCCTTGAGGATGCACCTCACCTTGATGGCGCATATGCGGCTTTTGGTTCGGTGATAAAGGGTATGGAAAATGTTGAAGCATTAGCTGAAGTTGAAGTTGAGCTAACAGATTGGGGTGAGGCATCAACACCGAAGAAAGAGATCAGGATTAAGTCGGCAAAGATAGTAAAGTAACCGCTTTGTCACATAAAAGTAATTTGACACATAGATAGTTTTTTGATATAATATATTAAAATTATTATGTATTGAGAGGTTGATGATTTTGGACACGTTCCCGTCGTGGCTATTGATTTGTTTGGGACTGGTTATTTTGATTGCGCTCCTGCGCCTTGTGGAGGCGGCTGCCGATGCGATTGGCGATGCACGACTCAAAAAGCGTGCAGAGGACGGCGACAAGACAGCAAAAAGACTGATTGCGGCGTTTGATAATCCTGTGAGGGTTTACAACAGCTTCAGATTTTCTATCGTTGCGATTGAGGTTTTACTTACTGCTTTTGTGACATTTACCGTTTCGCCGAAATGGAATTTCGGAAGTGCGGTTGCAGAATGCGGATTGAGTCTTTTGATTCTTTTTGTTGTGCTTTTGGTTTTCGGTATTTATATGCCGAGAAGAATTGCGGCTAAAAATCCCGAGAAGATTCTTTTCTCGCTTTCGTGGCTTTTCTTTGCTGTTTACTACATTCTTATGCCGTTTGTAGGAGGTCTTTCGTTTATTGCGGACATTGTGTCGCTTATCTTCGGTGTTAACCCAAAGGAACAGAGCGAGGAGGTAACCGAAGAAGAAATCAGATTTATGGTTGATGTGGGAACAGAGAGCGGTGCGATAGACCCCGAGGAAAAAGAGATGATTCACAATATCTTTGAGCTCGACGAAACACCTGCCGAGAGCATTATGACCCACAGAACAGATGTCATTTTCCTCTGGCTTGAGGATCTTGCAGAGTGGGAAGATGTCATAAATGAGTCAAATCACACGATATATCCTGTTTGCGGCGAAAAGGTTGACGATATTGTCGGAATACTTCACAGCCGTGATTTCTTGAAGCTTTTGAGAAAACAGGACAGTATAACTGAGGATGATATAAAAGAGATTTTGCGTCAGCCGTATTTTGTTCCTGAATCAATAAAGGCGAGAGACCTTTTCAGAAAGATGCAGGAGAAAAAGACACACTTTGCGGTTGTGCTTGATGAGTATGGTGGCCTTGGCGGTATTATTTCGATGTCCGACCTTCTGGAAGAAATCGTTGGCGACCTCGACAATGAGGACGATACCGAAGAGGAAGAAATTATTGTTATTGATGAAAATACATGGAAGATACTTGGTTCTGCGGACATTGATACAGTTTCTGACGAACTCGGGATTGAGTTGCCGGTTGAGGAATATAACACCTTTGCGGGCATGATTCTGGGTGAGCTTGGGACAATCCCTGATGACGGAACAACAATCGACCTCGAAGCGTTCGGGTTGGCAATTAAGGTTACCAGGATAGAGGACCACAGAATAGAAGAAGCTATTGTATGTAAAATTGAGCCGGAAGAGGCAGGCGAAGAAGAATAACGGATGAGCCGTGCAAAACGCACGGCTCATTTTAGTAAGGGGAGACGATGATGAAGGATAGCTTTATCTGTATTTGTTGCAGAAGACGGCTTGCCAGGTGCGATGCGAAAATCAGTGAGGAGTTTTTAGGTCTTTGCAAGCATTGCGACGGTAGAATAAAATATACGGGTTATCCAAATCTATTGCCCGCAAAAGGAAGTATCTCGGCTCTTTTTACGCCACTATATTATAAGCGGCCGATAAAGGGTGCAATTACAAGATTCAAGTTTATGCACCAGACAAGGTATGAAAAGATTTTCACAGAGATTCTCTACGATTATCTGAAAAACTGGAACCTGAGGGATGACTTTGACTTTATCACTGCCATTCCGATTTCGAGGAAAAGATACCTTGAGCGAGGTTACAATCAGACCGATGTTCTGGCACGACCTCTTGCCGAACGGCTTGGAATGGAATATAACGGAAATTGCATCTACAAGAAAAGACACAACAAGCGTCAGAGCAAACTGCGCTCTGCAACGCTCCGGTTTGAGAATGTGCAGGATGCGTACTTGGCAGATAACAGCAGAGTTTTGGGAAAGAAGATTCTTCTTATGGATGATATCTACACAACAGGTGCGACAATGGAGTCGTGTGCTGCTGAGTTGCTTGAGAAGGGAGCAAAAGAGGTAGTGGGAGTCACTCTTGCGGCGGTTATACGATAAAATGTATAAAATATCCTTTTTGTGTAAAGACTACTTATAGTTTTACTTATCAGAAAGGGTGAATATAATGAAAAAAGTTTTTGCAATTCTAATGTGTTTTATGATGTTTTTGTCATATCCTATGGAGATTTTTGCACTCTCGAAGCGAGGCTCAAGGGGAACAGAGGTGCGAAATATTCAGCAAAGACTCAAAAACTGGGGATACAATGTCGGTGCAGTTGACGGAGTATACGGTGCAAAGACAGAGGCGGCGGTGAAAAAGTTCCAACGGAATAACGGGCTTACTCCCGATGGTATTGCAGGGCCTGCGACTCTTGCCAAAATCGGGCTCCCGTCAGGCTCAAACTCGTCATATAACTCGAATGTAAATCTGCTTGCAAGAATAATCAGCGGTGAGGCACGAGGCGAGAAGTATGAGGGGCAGGTGGCGATTGCCGCTGTTGTTCTGAATCGTGTCAGTCACTCGTCATTTCCGAATACGATTGCAGGAGTGATATATCAGCCGGGTGCGTTTACTGCGGTAAGCGACGGGCAGATAAATGTAACACCGCCCGACAGTTGCTATAAGGCGGCAAGGGATGCCTTAAACGGTTGGGACCCGACAGGTGGTGCGATTTATTACTATAACCCTGTTACTGCAACCAATTCGTGGATTCGCTCAAGAAAGGTTGTAAAAACAATAGGTAAGCATGTTTTCTGTGTTTGAATAAAAAAGGACTTTTAAAAGTCCTTTTTTATTTTTGCGAGTAAAAATACCAAGAAAAGTAGGGAAATTTGAAAAATATTCCTCAATGGGACTTGAACTTTTTGTTTGTTGTGATATAATAGAATATAAGCATTATGATTGCTAATGAAATTTGTGGAGGGCAATATGCACAGGCTGTTTAATAAAAAGGAAATTTTGACAATTCCAAATATGCTCAGTGCTTTCAGACTTTTGCTGATACCTGTAATTATATGGCTTTATTGTTTTGCAAAGAACTATTATGCAGCACTCGCCGTTATAATTTTATCGGGAATTACAGATATTGCAGACGGAAAGATTGCAAGAAAATTCAATATGATTTCCGACTTCGGCAAGATTTTGGATCCTGTTGCGGACAAGGCAACTCAAGGGAGTCTGATTCTCTGCCTGACGGTCAGATATAAGCTGATGATACCGCTTATCATAGTTTTCCTGATAAGAGAGATTGCTATGATTTGTATGGGATATCTTTCAATCAAGAGAAAGGATTCGGTAAACAGTGCACGCTGGTACGGCAAGGTAAACACCGTCATAATCTATTCGGTGACATTCCTGCTGATACTTTTCCCCGAAATCCCACCGGTTGTTGCCGATGTTATGATTTACATATGTGCAGCGGTGATGATAGCATCGCTTGTCCTGTACTCTGCGTTTTACAGAAAGATATTGAAAAAATAAGAAAAACCCCGACCTTAAGGTCGGTGTTTTTTGTGTGGTGGATGAGTGAACGGGGGGAATTTAATAAGAGCTTTAGTCTCCCGTTTTCTTAACGCTTCGTTGCCTTCTTAAGGTTCAAGTCCTGTTAAATCTCATTGGATATACAACAAAAACCCCTACTTTATAGCAGGGGTTTTAGTTATATGGTCGGGATAACAGGACACAGCCGCCTATGGCGTCTTGACTGCTCGTCGACCGCTCACGATGTTCGCAGTACCCGACTCACACCAACTTCGCTAAAAACGGTTATCAACCGTTTTCTTAACGCTTCGTTGCCTTCTTAAGGTTCAAGTCCTGTTTGTTTTCATCGGATATACAACAAAAACCCCTACTTTATAGCAGGGGTTTTTGTTATATGGTCGGGATAACAGGACTTGAACCTGCGGCCTCTTCGTCCCGAACGAAGCGCGCTACCAAACTGCGCTATATCCCGATCTTCTCTTAGAAGAACAAGGTAAATTATAACACAACTTTATGGTGTAGTCAAGAGTAAATCCTGATTTTTTCAAACTTTTTCTACCGATTCGAGCACATACTGTTCGAGTGCTGTCCACTCATCAACGGCACCCTCGACGATTGAAAATGTAATTTCTGCAACACGCATTATACGGTCTGTCAAGTAGTCTTCGCTAAACCGTTTTGCACTGTCTAAATATTTTCTGACCAAAAAGGGTCGTAATCCGAGTTTTTCTGCAATTTCGTTTTGCGTTGCGCCCTCACCGAGCAAGAGCTTTGCATGGAGCATTTTTTCAAATGTTCCAAGTAAAAGGTGCAGAGTTTTGAACGCCGATTCCTTTACCGTTTTGAAATCGAAAAGGAGTGTGGTTGCCTTGTCGGCATCCTTTGCCATGATTGCATCGGTAAGCTCAAAAACCCTTACCGAGAAGGATTTTGCAACAAGTCGGTCGATGTCGCTCAATGTGATTTCATTATCGCAAAAGCTGATGAGTTTATCGAGCTCATTCCTGATTGCGGTAAGACCGTCGGAGCAGATATTTACCATATATCTTGCATTTTCCTTTGTTATGGTCTTGCCCGCAGCACGAGCTTCGCGCTCAATCCAGGCTATAGTATCGGCCTCCTCGAGATACTCGAATTCAACCGTGTGCCCTGCACTTTGTACCGACTTATAAAGAGCACTTCGCTTGTCGATGTCGGCTTCATCAAAAAGGAGGGTTACATAGTCGGGAAGAGATTTTATGCGGCTTTGCCAGAACTCTTTTATCTCCTCTTTGGGCTTTGAGAATATGCCGCTGTTTTTGATGAGCACGAGCTTTTTTTCTGCCATCATAGGAAAGCTCTCAAGTGCATCGTCAACCGCATCAAGGCTCATATTTTTACCTTCCAATAATGCAAAGTTAAAATCCTCAAGGCTTGGGTCAACAAGCATCTCACGGAGTTTTTTGATATAGAGTTCCTTTATAAAAAGCTCGTCTCCGAAGAAAAGATAAATGTTTTTTAGGTTATTGTCTTTTATCTGTTTTTTAAGTTCCGAAAAACCGTTATCCTTTGCCATTTCATACCTCCTATGGATTATTTCTAAAGATTCGGTAGTTACCGTCCTTTTCTATTCTTACTGTGATTTCACCGTTTTTGTCGGTCCGCAAAACCTTTGCACCGGTATCTTGATAATTTTTGACTGCCTCATCTTTCGGGAAGCCGTAGATATTATTTTCGCCTGCTGAACAAATCGCATACTCGGCGGTTATGGCGTTTGCAAATTCATACGAGTTTGAATTAGCCGAGCCGTGATGTGCCATCTTTACTATGTCCACATCGGATACCGAATTGAGCAGAGAATGTTCGGTTTCTGTGCCAATATCGCCTGTGAAAAGGCAGGTGAACCCTTTATATGAGAACTCCAGCACAAGTGAGTTTTCGTTTTCATCGTCTGATAAACTATCCGCATCGGGCGAGAGAATGTCGATATTAAGTCCTGATTTCAAGCGAAGCGTATCTCCTGCGGCAAGATAGCGAATAGGGATGTTGCGCTCGGATGCTATCCTGACAAGCTCCTGATGGTGTTCGTTTTCGTTGTTCTGGGCGGGCATAATAATCTCACCGATAGAGAGTGTTTTTGCCGCCGCAATTATACCGAGAACATGGTCTCCGTGGCAATGCGAAACAAAGGCAATGTCAATTTTGGTGTGACCGTTATCGATAAGGTAGGGAAGAAAAATATTCTTTCCCCAGTCATATGTAGAAAAATCGGTCTTTCCGCCACCGTCTACAAGTATTGTCTCACCGCCGGCAATATCAATCACCGCACCGTCGCCCTGGTCTACATTTACAAAGGTGATGTCGCATCTGCCGAGGTTTGATATGTAGCCTGCAGGGATGCTAAGCCACAGCGCTGATGCAACCACAGTTGCCAGGATGGCTTTTCGGCTCTTCGTCAAACCGAGATGTGACTGATAAAACACATACAAGGTAAGGAAGAATGCCAAAAGCACTGCAATACCCGGTAAGGGAAGGTATATATGCGATAAGGGCAGTTTGTCGGTAATAACGGGAAGCTCTAAAAACGGAACCGAAAGCACAGATATGATGGGCTTCAGGAAAAGAGAACTTCCGAATAACTTTATAAATATTGCAGATAGCGGTACTAAGAATATCAGCACTCCGACAACCAGTGAAAAGAACGGTGCGAACAGGTTAGTGTAGGGTGCAATTCCCGAGAAAAAGTATGCCATAAACGGCAGCATACCAAAGGTTGTCAGTATGTAGAATGCGACGAATTTTCTCCCGAACGGGATAAACCATAGCTTTTCGTAAAGGATGTCGTAAAAATAATAAAACATCAGGGTGCAGATTACCGACACCGAGAAGCCGACATCGAAACAGAAAAGCGGATTTACAAGAACTATCGAAAGTACGGTTATTCCGAGCGTGTCGGGCAGGTGCGAAAAGCCGTACCTTTTTACCATAACTATCCCGAGAATCAAAAACAGGGAGTTTTTGAAAAATACGGGTGCGTGAGAGTTGACTATTGCATACAGCAAAAATGCAACTATCAGGAGATAGTCCCGTGTGGATTTTCTCATACGTGAAAAGAAAAATCCGACAAGCATAAATATCAGATGTATATGGAAAAACGGGGAGTAGAGATATTTTGTCATCCCTGTTTTTATCATTAAATCGTGGTAGTCTTCAGAAAAGCCCTTTTTGTTTCCACACGAGATAGCTTTCAATACTGCCGCACGGTCGCCGTCAAATTCCGAGTCGATTGCTTTGCATATTCCGTTCCGGACATAGTTTACCGCATAAGAGATTGTCCATTTATTGGATTTAAGCTTTGTTGGAGTAATCTCACGGGCGTAAGCTTTATAGAAAACCCCATGACTCTGGTAAAAGCGTTTTGTGTTATAGTCGGTACTGTTTTTCTTGTCAAAAAAGGTCTTCAAAAAGCCTTTGACAATAAGTTCATCGCCGAAATTAAGCTTTTCGTCAGAGGTGAGTCTTATAACCTCGTCGGTATTTATTTTGTTGCCGAGATATTCTGCTGACTCCAGACGAAGCCTGTATGAGTAAAGTCCGTCGTACATCTCGGGAAGATCGCAGATATGACCTGTCAGGGTTGTGTATTTTCCCTCGAATGGATAGAGTGGGTTTTTGGTATAATCACCTGCATAGTTTAAAGATATGATGCCGAGCACCAAAAAGAGTGTGCAAACCGTGATTTTCCTGCGAATAGTTTTGAGCGAGAAAAACAAGATTCCCCACAAAACTATCGATATAGCAATAAGCTCTGATGCCTTGATGTAGGGCATCGAATCGGCAAGGTATATTCCTGATACCAGGCTTGCTGCGCTTGCTGTTATATATGAAAACATAAAAGTATTAGCCGTATCGGATGATCATATACGGGCTCCTCCGTAATATTACAAATTGTTGTATATAATTTTCCCGTCAACTATCGTTAACAAGCATTTAGTTTTGCCAATGTCAGATTCGGGGATTAAATATAAATTTTCTGAAGTCACAACCAGATCCGCAATCATACCCGGTTTTATCCTGCCGATTTCTGTTTCTCGCATCAGGGCAAAAGCGGAGTGCGATGTGTAGCTTTGAATCATATCATCAAGGTCTGCTTTCTCGGCGTGTGTCCTGTTGACTGCGTTATGAATAGCAATAAAAGGTAGCGGTTTTTCGGTTACCGGTGAATCACTTGATGATATCAGCCGTATTCCGTTTTCTATAAAACTTCTTATTGGGTATTCATCTTTTGCACGGTCTCCGAGCAAAATTGAGTCAAGTGAGGTGTCATTGAGATTTCCGTTTATCCAGAATGGCTGAACACAGGCGATTGCGTTTGTTTCTTTAAAGAGTGCCAGATCGTTTTGGTCAATCACCTGAAGGTGTGCGAGGATGTGTCTGCAATTATTGTTGCCATGATTCTTCTGGGCGTAGTTCAGGGCTTTGAGGATAACGCTTGTAGCGGCGTCGCCTATTGTGTGAGCGTGAATCTGAATGGAGTTTTCTTCGAGCAAGCTGCAAAGCCTGTTGAGCTTTTCCGGCTCCCAGTATAAAAGCCCGCAATTGGAGGTGTTGTTGCTATAGGGCGATTTCAGATATGCAGTCTGATTTTCGACAACACCGTCAATATATATTTTAACTGTATTTATTTTGATTTTTTTCGAGCTGAGGGATTGCATCTTGAAATATCTGTTCAAAAGATCTGCCGGTTCGTCGTCCGGTTCGGCAGGAACATAGCCGTTGATGTTGATAATCAACTCGTTGTTTTCTTCCAGGCGTTTCAGCACAGACCATGCTTTTTCGGCGGATATTCCGATAAACATCAGGGTTTGTACTGTTGTTATGCCATAAGACAGCAAAAGATCCTGATATTTTTTAAATGCCACCTCAAAATCTGCTTCGGAAAAAGAGAAGACTTCTTCTTTTTCTTTAATTGAATTAGTAGCTTTGCCTCTTAAAAAGCCGGAGAGTTCACCGTTTTTTGTTCGCTCTATTATCCCGTTTACGGGGGGAGTGGTGTCTTTTGTGATATTCATCCGGTCCAAGGCCGGAGTGTTGCACCATGCGCTATGAAAGTCTGCTGAATAGAGTATAACAGGGTTATCAGGGAAAATATCGTCAATGAGCTTTGCAAAATTTGTATCATTGATATATTCGTCCGACTTATATATGATATCATCCCACCAACCAAAGCCGAGCACTGCCTTCCCTTTTGGGAAACGATTCTTGTATTCATTGAGCATTGCAATATATTCGGGTACTGTTTGGCATTCATCGAGGCAGATGCCGCATGCCTCATATAACATATGACCGGGGATGTGCAGATGTGAATCAATAAACCCGGGCAAAACAAGATTGCCGCAGCAGTCGGTGACAAATTTGCCGTCAAGTGAAAGGGTTGTATCGATTTTTTCAATTAACCCGTTACGGATAAGGATGTCGCAGAGCGTTAGTTCTCCGTTATCGTGTATGGTGCAATTTTTTAAAATCAGTTCTTCCAATGATTAGCATCTCCTGAAATTGTTTTGTTTTTTTGCTTCTTTTTTTGGTGTGAACGAAGCATGATGGTTAATCTGTAGATTACCCACATTGAAACACAGGATAACACTCCGTATATTGCAGGAATGATATCGCTTGAGCTTATTTGTGAATTGAAAAGGTATTTGTATCCGCTTAAAAATAACGGAAAAACCTGAGCCAAAGTCAAAACAAATAAAACCGAGTTCAGGGAGGAATTTTTTATTTCCGCCTGTCTGTCGTTTCGCAGAGTGATTAACTGGTCAAGTATGTTCTTATACTTTTCATATGTAGCCATCTGGCGGTCTATGCCAAAACATTTAGCAACATTTTCGGCAGATAACCGAACTGTAGGAAAGAGAAATTCGTTTAGGTCAAAAAACAATATTGCCTGTGCTGATTCGCATACCAATTCGTCTAAAAGGTTATCCTTTAATTTGGCTTTTTTCTTGGTTTCCTTATTAAGATTATCAAGAATCTTTGAACTGATTCTGCTGATGGCAGCGTCTTGTAATAACAACAGTTCGATGAAAAACAACTCAACAGTCTGGTCCGAAATTCTTGTTATCGTATCAAGACAATAGTCAGCCAAAGGAATAATTTCTATCAGGCAGACTTCAGAGGCGTAAACCTTTGCCGTATCATATTGAGCAAGGTTTTCGTTGAGTTTTTTTGTAAATCCGTCTCCGACTATCGCACCCGAGGGGATTGCTTCGGCAACAAGTGCATTAAGAATTGACTCATCGCTCAGTTCGTTGTATGCAAATACAACACTTCTCGGGGTGCCGTAAACGGTAATTCCCATTTTTGATAACCAGTCGTATACGGTTTGGGAAGTGTCTTCAATACATAAAGCTCTGGCACAAAAGTCGGTCAGAATATGGTGACCGGGGAATGCGCCCGAGATTATAGACAAATTCAGAACTCCCACATTGGTTTCTTTGTGTTTTGATAGTGTTGCCATACAGACCTGAGGGTATTTCACTCCTCTTAAATCGGTAAAAATAGTGAAATAACCAAGAAAACACCTCTTTAGCTTTTTGACGAAGTCGCCTTTGAATTCGAGTGAACTTCTGTCGTGAGCGGCATCAAGAAATTGATCGCATAGCTCGCAGGTCACCGGTTTTATATAGCTTTCGTCAAAGTTATCCAGTGAGCATGGGAAAAGAAGATGTATGTCATATAATCCCATATTATTGTTGTCCGCAAAGTGATTGAAGGTTTTGATATCGTGGCCTGAAGAAATGTTATTTGCGGCAGGATTCGGGAGATAACAGAATGCTTTTGAAGTTTCCGAGTCTGTTTCTGCAATGATTTTATAGCGCATATTTGCGGGAACTGAAAAAAACTGGTCCAGTTTCCATAAAAGGTCATTGGTAAGGGTCAGGAGATATCCATCAACTCTTTGACCGTCTATGGAAGTGGAAGCTTTGGTTTTATCAAATTCTCCTCCGAGTATTTCGGTAACGGGGTCTATATCTGTTGCTTTTATAAAAATTCTATTCATATTTTTTCCTCTTATTTTTCAGGATGTGTTCTGCAAAAGTGCATACACATTTATTATAACATAGGTGGTTTTAAAAATCAACCATAGACTAACTTAAAAAACCCGAAGAAATTTCTTCGGGTTTTTGAAATTACTCTTCGAGTTCAAGAAGGAGTGCGGCTTTTTTGCCTTCGGGCCATTCTGCGAAGTGCTGGTACATAAGGTCTGACCAGTTTGAAAGCCCCGGAACATGGAGTTTTCCCTTGAGGTCATCCCATGTAATTCTCTCGGTAGGCTCTTCTGCGTAAAGAACAATCAGGTCACCGTAAATAAAAATTGAGAAGAATTTATCACAGTTCCATTGGTTTGTGTTCTGGTGGTCTACATGGTAGTATATGTAGCTTGCGACCTTATCCATCTTCAGCTTGTTTACTCTGTAATAAGGTTTTTTGTTAGGCTCTTTTCTTTCCCAGTCCTCGTCCTTTTCAGGGTCATAATAGTGGAAGATTTTTGGCATCTCAAACCATTCTCTGCCGTCAGGGAAGGGCTTCATATCGCCTTCACAGACATCATAGATGTCAACATCCTTATCTTTTGATTCAAAATATACAAAGGTCATATCCTTAAAGTTTGCAGCAGATGAGGTTATAACCTTATCATTTTCCTTGAATTTAATCTTGCCGCTCTTTTTGTATCCAACATACATATGTCTGTAAATCATCGCTAATTCTCCTTTTTGATGCGTTCTTAAAATTATTATAAATCACTTTAAAAAAAATGTCAACGGGAATTTTCACTATTGACCTAACGGGAAAAATATGTTAAAATAAAATCGGGTGAATTATATGGAATTTAAATTAAAGAAATTTGAAACAAAAATAGAAGTCACAAGACTTGCCAATATCCATTATTTTGAGTTTACAAAGCAGTATCACACCTTCAACGACAGCCATGCTTTCCGTGAACTCGTATATGTGGATAACGGAACAATCAACATAAAGTCGGAGAACTATTCGGGTAAGCTTGAAAAGAACAGGCTCGTAATCCACAAAGCGGGAGAAAACCATTTCCTCGCCTGTGATGGGGACAATGCCCCGAATGTTATCATCATCGGCTTTGAGTGTAACTGCCCCGACCTTGATATCTTCTCGGAAATGTCAGCAGAGCTTACTGTCGACCAGCAAAAGCTCCTGACCGAAATCATAAAGGAAGGCCGTTCTGTATTTCTGCCTCCTTATGATGTTCCGAACCAGAAGGATATGAAAAAGAGAAAGGATTACCCTTACGGTGCAGACCAGCTTATCAGGCTGAAGCTTGAGACTCTTCTGATTGAACTTGTAAGAAGCACAAAGCTTCTTGATGCAAACAATAAGGAACTCCAGGCTGACCCGAAGATTTTTGAAATCTACAAGTATATCAACGAAAACTTCAGGGAGAACATCAACCTAAACGAGCTGTGCTTTATCTACAGCACAAATAAGACTACGCTTTGCAGTTCGTTTAAAAAGACATTTGGTATTACAATCATTAACTATATAAATACGCTGAAGATTAAAGAGGCAAAGCGTCTTATCCGTGAAGGCAACCTGAACCTTACAGAAATCTCGGAAAAGCTCGGTTTTTCGTCTATCCATTATTTCAGCAGACTCTTTAAAAAATATGAGTATAAAGCACCGTCTGACTATATCAAATCGATAAAGACAAGGCTGGAACTATAGAATAATTATTAAATATTGTGCAAACGAAATTTTTAATATTATCTAAAGACAAAACAGAGTATCGTATGATACAATGTTAAAAGAAAAGGACTGAGATCCAGTTGAAATTGAAATTAAAGGAGAAATGTAAAATGGCAAACAGAGTATGTATTCCGGATTATGAGTACAAAGAAAGAATTGCAAAAGCAGCAAAACTTATCCGTGAAAAGGGTCTTGACGTAATGGTTGTTGCAAGTACTGAATCAGACTATGCAAACGCAAGATATTTCAGCGGTTTCTGGCCTTTGTTCGAAAGAGCCGGCGTTGCAATTTCAGCAAACGGTGACGCAGCACTTATGTGCGGACCTGAGTCTGCAATCTTTGCAAAGGATTTTGGTAAGCTTGATAAGGTTTTCGTATTGAAGGATTTCAGAGAATCAGCTGATCCTTCATATCCTGAACTCAAGTGTGATACATTCAAGGATGTATTCAAGGCTATCGGTGTTTCAGGCGAGTGCATCAAAATCGGTTTGGGAAGCTATGTTGAATGTACACTTCCTATCTACGAAGGCTTGGTTGAAAACTATCCAAAGGCTGAAATCGTAAAGTGTAACGATATCATGGTTGAGCTCAGAAAGATTAAGTCTGAAAACGAGCTTGCTTGTATCAAGGAAGGTTTCAGAATCATCGAAATCGCAACAGACGAAGTTATCAAGAACTTGAAGCCTGGCGTAACAGAGTTGCAGATGGTTGGTATTGCTCAGAAGGTTATCTATGAGCACGGTGCAGAATACGAAGGTTTGCCAATGTACGTATTCAGCCAGGAATCAACACGTCACGCAATCAGCCGTTCTACATATAAGACAATCAACAAGGGCGATGTTGTACAGCTTAACTTGTCAGCTAAGATTGACGGTTACTCACCTGCAATCGGTTTGCCTGTTATCATGGGTAAGCTTGACGACGATCGCAGAAGATACATTGATTTCTGTTTGAAGGCTCACGACTGGACAACAGAGCAGATCAAGGCCGGCGTTATGGCAAGCGATATCACAAAGGGCTTCTACAAGCTCTTTGAAGAAAACGGCTTCAAGGAAAACTTCGTATACGGACCTTGCCACGGCACAGGTATGATCGAAGTTGAAGCTCCTTGGATGGAAACAACATCAGATTACCGCCTCGAAAAGAATATGACTTTCCAGGTTGATACATTTATCTCAGGTCCTACATTTGGTACAAGATGGGAAAAGGGTATCGTTGTTGGCGAGAACGGTTGTATCTCAATGACAGATTACTTGAAGAAAGGAATTATAGAAATCGATGGCTAATATAGGTAAAAAAGTATGGATTATCCCTGATTGCGAGCTTCCTCCTGCAGGAGAGGGCGTTGCAAAGGGTCACGAATCTGTAATTATTGTAAATGACACCAAAAAGGATGCAGAAATCGCTGTAAAGCTTTACTTTACAGATAAGGACGCATACGAGGATATCAAGTGGACTGTAAAAGCAGGCAGAGTTCGTTGCTTCCGCACAAACAACATCGACGATATGTGTGGTTTTGAAGTGCCATTGGAAACTCAGTATGCTATGAAGCTTACTTCAAATTGTGAAATTGTTGTTCAGTACGGCAGACTTGACAATACTCAGGCAAATCTTGCGTTCTATACAACACTTGCTTATACGGAATGAGGTGCAGATTATGGAATATAATATGAGTTTTCCACGTGAGCTTAACCGTGTAAAGGAAGAAAGAATTCCTACCGTTATCTGCGGTGGTACTGTAGAATATCACGGACCGCATTGCTCATACGGTTGCGACAGTCTTGTTGCAGAGGGACTTATCAAAAAGCTCGCAGAAAAGAAAGAAATTATGATTGCTCCGACAATCTATTATAGCCCTTCAAGCTATGCTGTTGCCGATGAAACAAGCGGTACAGTTCATATTGAAGAAGATGTTTTTGAAGCATACCTTTTCCAGGTATTTATGAATATGCTTGATGCAGGACTCCGTAATATCTACGTTGTTATTCATCATCAGTTCGAGCAGGAAAACTGTATGCCTATGACACTTTCATATATGAAAGCTGCAAAGAGAGCTACTATGCGCTACCTTGAGAAGACTCAGGGCAGAGGTTGGTGGGGTAGTGAAAACTATGCTACATACTATGAAAACCTCGGCGGTGGAGATGACCCATTCTCTTGGATTAAGGTTATCCCTACAATGAGCACAGAAGTTCAGAATGCAACAGGTTACGACCACGCAGGTGAATTTGAGTGTTCTATCCTTATGTCACTCTATCCTGATGCAGTTAAGCTCGACAGACTCGGTGACATTGATCACTGGTTCACAAAGAGTGCTGCAAAGGCAAACAAGGAGCTTGGCGACAAGATGGTTGAGCTTTCGCTTGCATATCTTGAAAAGAAAATAGTATAAAAAGGAAAAAGGGTAAGAGCCGCAGGCTATTGCCCTTTTTTGAAATGAAAAAGGATTGATTAAAATGAAGATAAATTTGCATAAAGGGTTCTTTAAAAACGAAGAAAATGAGCTTTTGAGCCATGGTGCTATGAAGGCTACATCATTTAAGTATTCAACAGGTGTTGAAGCACTAAAGATTGAGAACAAAAAGGGTTATTTTATAATTCTCCCGTTCCAGGGTCAGCAAATCTGGAGACTCAATATGCTCGGCCGTGACCTGACAATGAATACAACCGTAAAAGAGCCTGTTCCGACACTCAACTATCTTGAAACCTATGGCGGATTTTTGTACCATTGCGGCGTGTCTGCATTTGGTGTGCCACAGGCAGACGACAAGCATCCGCAGCACGGCGAGACTCCGAACATTGAGTACAAAAAGGCATTCATCGAGTGCGGTGAGGACGATGGTGGTAAGTTCATCACAGTCGGCGGAATCCTCGACTACGACATTGCATTTGTCAGAAAGTATCAGTTCATTCCACAGTGTAAGCTTTATGAGGATGGAACAGTTCTGAATATAAATGTAAGCATCGAAAACAAGAAGAACTCACCAATGGAGTATATGTACCTTTGCCACATCAACTTCAAGCCGATAGACGGTGCAGACCTTGTCTATAGCGTAAAGCGTGACAAAGAGCACATCAAGGTACATAAGTTTGTTAATCCTGAGCACCCTGATGCTGCGAAACTCTCGGCATATATGGATGCATTGGAAGAAAATCCTGCAATTATGGACAAAGTGGGACATGATGGTGAAATCTACAATCCTGAAATATGCTTCAGTATGTATTATTCGGGCGATGATGATATGCGTGCCTACACAATGCAGTATGAGCGTGGCGTGGGTGCGTGCTATGTGAGTCATCCTGTGGATGTTTTGCCGCTCAGTATCCGTTGGATTTCGAGAACAGCAGATGAGCAGTCGATGGGTATGGTACTTCCTGCAACATCGGAGCATCTTGGATATTCGCATGCGAAGCGAAACGGTCAGGTCAAGGTTTTGGCTGCCGGCGAGAAGATCAGCTTTACTATGGAGGCAGGATATATTTTGGATGATGAAGCGAAGAAGGTTGAAGAAAAAATCGCTAAAATTCTGAATGCGTAAAAAGTCGGTCTAACACGAGCACCTTTGGGTGCTCGTTTTTTGTCAAATCGAGCTCTGGAGTATCAACATACGCCGACGAGCCCGATTTGCCAAAATATCCCTTCCTTTTTTGGTATTCAGGTGAGTAGAGGCAAAAAGTCGGTTTGGACGAGTACTCTCGGGTGCTCGTTTTTTATGTCAAACAAAAAATAAAAAAAGATTGAAATAAAAGTAAATCTGTGTTATAATAGAAAGATACCGAAATTGAGGAGGTGAGCAGAGTGAAGATTCTGGATGAAATGATTAAAAAAATCGCATCGGATACCGTCCAAAAACGTGGTTTGGAGTTTTTCCGTGAGGGAAGAATCCACATAAAAACTATGGATGCAGGAACTGTCAAGGCGATTGCCGATGGTGAGGAAATCTACAGCATCAGCATCGGGATAAAGGACGGCGAGGTCGGGGATTATTTTTGTACCTGTCCGTATTATCAGACGATGGGCTCTGCTTGCAGACATATTGTTGCGACGTTAAAAACCTGTCAGAATACCATTTCGCAAGCTTCCGACTATGAGAACGAAAATGACAGGCTCGCAACACTGCTCTGCCGTGAATACAGTCGGCTTGGAACGGATAAAGAGAGAATAAACGCAAGCTTTTCGTTGAATATTTCAACTAAGGACAAAAAGTTTCTTGTTGGGATAAAAGCCGGGCTTGACCAGCTTGAGGCGGTTGAGAGCGGCGCT
This sequence comes from Clostridia bacterium, assembly GCA_045544615.1. Lineage (GTDB taxonomy): Bacteria > Bacillota > Clostridia > UBA1381 > UBA1381 > CAKSFT01. The sequence continues at coordinate 24,980 of JAZPZI010000020.1, read as the reverse complement.
TTTATAAGAGGTTTAAAGCGTGACGGTGAGGCGATTTTGTCAAAGCACCGAAAGCTTGACATGGCATCGCATGAGTTCGGGAAGGACGAGGCCGAGCTGATTGGTATTTTGATAGAATCGGAGGAAAATAATCGCAGTGACTACCGTGAGCGTGGTGATTTTCCGATTGGCGAGCGTGCTTTTTTGCGGATTATGCCAATACTTGCAAGGCTTGAGTGTGAGTATAAAATTGACGGGGTGACATACCCTGATTTGAGAATAATTGAGGATGACCCCGATATTCTGGTCGATGTAGGAGCTGATACAAACCGAATCAGTTTGATTGTAAATGAACGGGGAACTGCGTTGTCTCTATCGGGAGAATGGTTTTTGTTTGAGGGGAACATATACAGGACATCGCCTGAGTGGCAGAGTTGGTTTATGCCAATTTACAACACGGTAATCACGGCAAAAAGAACGCAGATTGACTTCGTCTCGGCCAACGCTGTTGAGTTTGTAACCGAGGTCCTGCCTGAAATCAAAGGGAAGAGAGGCGTGGTTTTGAGCGGGTTTGAGGATGTTATTGTCGATGCTACGCCCGAGTTTGAGGTTTTGATACAAAACCATAAAAACGGCCTCTCGGCTATTCCGTTGGTACACTACGGTACGATTTGCTTAAAGCTTGCCGGAGAGAATGCCGAAAGTGATAAGATTCTTGTAAGAAATCAGCGAAAAGAAGCTGAAATCAAAGGGTTCTTTGACGGTTTCGAGATGGTGGGGGACAGGTTTGTGTCGCTGGATGACGAGGTTATTTTCGACTTCTTAAACAACAAATTAGGGACACTAAAGACTTTTGCCACAGTAACATATCCCGAACCGATCGAGGTTTTGGAGGATTTGCCAATCAAGGTGAGTGTAGGATATGAAAAGGATATAAATCTGCTTGAGGTTGGGTTTGAAAGCACGCTTTCGGCAGAGGAGGTTTATGGAATCCTGGAATCAATAAAGGACAACAAAACATTTTTCAGAAAGCAGGACGGTTCCTTTTTTGCACCGGGGATAGATACATTTTCATCGATAGGACTTTTGCATACGCTTGGGTTTACCAAAGAGGATATCAGCAGAGGTAAAAAGCAGGTATCGGGCAACAATGTCTTCTATCTTGCAGAACTGAAAAAGAAAGCTTTGATTCAGGGCGAGGAGAGCTTTGACGAGTTTGTGAATGAGCTTGAAAGCTTAAAACCCGAAATCCCCGAGCATATCGACAAGGTTTTGAGAGGCTACCAGCGAGATGGTGTCAGATGGCTTTATCAGTTATCACGCTACAGCTTTGGCGGTATCCTTGCAGACGAGATGGGTCTTGGAAAAACCCTGCAGGTCATAGCATTTGTTATGAGCACAAAGCGGGAATTACCGGCACTAGTTGTCGCACCAAGCAGTCTTACCTATAACTGGCAGAGCGAAATTGCAAAGTTTGCACCCGATGCAACGAGTGTGATTATTGAGGGCACAAAAGAGGAGAGGATAAGGTTATTGGATGAGGCGACCGATGTCGATTTCATAATCACATCCTATCCGCTAATGCGTCGTGATATGGAGCTATACAAAAAGCGTGAGTTCTCGTATCTTTTCATTGATGAAGCGCAGTATATAAAAAATCCGTCAACGATGAACTCAAAGAGCGTAAAAAAGATAAAGGCGGGCGGATATTTTGCTCTGAGCGGTACGCCGATTGAGAACTCTCTATCCGAGCTCTGGTCAATCTTTGATTTTGTGATGAAGGGATATCTCTATTCACAAAAGGATTTTTTAGCAAGGTTCCAGAATAAAATCATGAAGTCGGAGGACTCGGGTACGATTTCCGAGCTTCGGAATAAAATTCAGCCGTTTATCCTGAGAAGAATGAAGAAGGATGTATTGAAGGAGTTGCCCGAAAAGATTGAAAACACGGTCTATGCAGGGCTTGAGACCGAGCAGAAAAAGATGTATGAGGCATATCTGAAGGTTGCCCGGAATGAAGTTTCATATATGAGTGAGGTGGGCGAGGAAAATCAGATGAAAATCCTCAGCCTCCTGATGCGACTAAGGCAGATTTGTTGTCACCCAAGGCTCTTTGATTCTTCATATAAAGACGAGTCAGGAAAGCTTCAGCTTTTTGAGGAGCTGATAAGCTCGTCAATCTCCGAAGGGCACAGAATCTTGGTCTTCTCGCAGTTCACATCTATGCTTTCGATTATCAGGGAAAGACTGGATGGTATGGGAGTTTCATATTTCTACCTCGACGGGCAGACTCATGCGGAGGAAAGGGTTGAGCTTGTAAACAGATTCAACAAGGGAGAAAGGGATGTATTCCTGATTTCGCTAAAGGCAGGCGGAACCGGTCTGAACCTTGTTGGTGCAGATACCGTAATCCACTACGACCCGTGGTGGAATCCGGCGGTTATGGACCAGGCAACCGACAGAGCTCACCGAATAGGTCAGAAATCCCGTGTTCAGGTGATAAAGCTTGCAACCAAGGGAACGATTGAGGAACAGATTATAAAGCTTCAGGAACAGAAAAGGGCTTTAGCAGATGATGTGATACGGGAAAATTCACGACTGCTTTCGGGTATCACAAAAGAAGAAATTCTTGCAATGCTTAAATAAAAGAGGGACACTAAATTATTTAGTGTCCCTCTTTAGTTCTTCGATGTATTCAATATCTGATTTGGAAAGCTCTGCCGACTCTAACATATCCGGTCTTTTCAGATATGTGTTTTTCAAAGCCTGCTCCCGCTTCCATTTATTTATATTGGCATGGTGACCCGAGAGTAATACATCTGGGATTTTTACGCCCATAAATTCTTCAGGGCGAGTGTATTGCGGATGTTCCAGAAGCCCTGAAAAATGGCTCTCATCCGAGTATGAAGTCTCGTTTGCCAACACTCCCGGAATCATACGGCTTACCGCATCAATTACCGCCATTGCAGGGATTTCGCCACCGGTCAGGACAAAGTCGCCAATCGAAATTTCAGCATCGACTATCATATCAAGCACTCGTTGGTCGATACCTTCGTAATGTCCGCACAAAAGAACAATGTGATTGTGTTCTGTGAGGGTTTTAGCAGTTGCCTGGTCAAAAACCTTTCCTTGTGGGGACATATATATTGTATATGGCTTATAGTCGAGACCGTCTGCTATGCTCATATAGGCATCATATACCGGTTGCGGCATCATAAGCATTCCGCCTCCACCGCTATATGGATAGTCGTCTACTTTTCTGTGCTTGTTTTTTGTAAAGTCACGGATATCTATAAAATTCAGCTCAATCAGTCCGTTTTCCTTTGCCCGGTTTATGATACTGTCGCCCAAAACGGCACGGAACATATCGGGGAAAAGGGTTAAAACATCAAATCTCATCATAGGTCATCAAGTCCTTCCATAACCCTTGCGGTTACTTTCTTTGCAGACAAATCCACATTCAGAATAACGCTCTCAATTACCGGCAGAAGAAGGTCTTTTTTGCCTTCACGGGACACGGCATATACATCGTTTGCACCTGTTGAGAACACATCCGAGATTTTGCCGAGCAATGCATCCGACTCGTCATATACCGGAAGGCCGATCAGGTCAGCGATATAATAAACGCCCTCGGGGAGCTCGCCGAGCATATCACGGGGAGCAAAGAGTACCGAGTTTTTGAGCGGTTCTGCGTCCTCGATTCGTCCAAGTTCACGGAATCTCAGGATTACATTATTTTTCTGGTATTTGATGCCTGTGATGTTTAAGGTCATATCGCCACGACGGGATTTTATAATAACATACTCAAGGTCTTCGAAAACATCAGGTGAATCGGTCCAGGGAACGACCTTGACCTCGCCCTTTAGTCCGTGAGTATTTACGATTTTTCCAACTTCAAGCAATTCCATAGATTATCCTTTCTCGTTTAAAAGCGAAAAATCGTGGTAGGAGCTACCACGATTTTTGTTATTACATAATTTCAACCGAAACACGCTTGTCTTCACGGCTTGCTGCCGCTTTTACGACTGTGCGGATGGCTTTGGCAATTCTTCCTTGCTTTCCAATTACTTTACCCATGTCACCGTCGGCAACTCTGAGTTCAAGGGTTGTAGAATCACCGTTTTCGATTTCTGTAATGTTGACTTCATCGGGGTGTTCAACCAATGACTTGGCTATAAATTCCAAAACCTCTTTCACGGTTATAGACCTCCTTAGATGATGCCCTGCTTCTTAAGAAGAGCTTTAACAGTATCTGTTGGCTGAGCGCCGTTGCCGATCCACTTCTTTGCAAGGTCAGCGTCAATCTTTACTGTTGCAGGATCTGTCAATGGGTTATATGTGCCGATTTCTTCGATGAATCTGCCGTCTCTTGGGTATCTTGAATCTGCAACTACAACTCTATAAAAAGGAGCCTTCTTTGCACCCATTCTCTTTAATCTGATCTTTACTGCCATTTTTTCTTACCTCCATAAAATTTTATATGTTTATTTATATTGTAAAGCTTAACTTATAAGCCTCAATATCTTATCTTTTGCCGCCGAGCTTCTGCATACGCCTCATAAGCTTCTGCTGACGTGGACTTGACATCTGTTTCATCATCTGCTTCATCTGATCAAACTGTTTCAGGAGTGCATTTACATCCTGAACCCTTGTTCCGCTGCCTTTTGCAATTCTTATCTTTCTGCTTGCGGCGATTATCTGCGGTTTCTGGCGTTCTTCGGGAGTCATTGAACGGATGATTGCCTCTGTTCTTCGCATCTTACGCTCGCCGTCTTCCATATCAACCGAGTCGAGCATTTTTTTGTCAACACCCGGTATCATTCCGACAAGCTGTGAGAGCGGACCCATCTTTTTGATTTGCTGTAGCTGTGCCAGAAAATCTTCAAGGTCAAAGGTCTGTTTCTTGATTTTTGCCTCAAGCTCTGCCGCTTCCTTTTCGTCAAAGGCTTCCTGTGCCTTGTCGATCAGTGTCATCACATCGCCCATGCCGAGGATTCTGCTTGCCATTCTGTCCGGATAGAACGGCTCCCAGTCGGACAACTTTTCGCCGATTGATGAGAATTTGATTGGTTTTCCTGTGATAGCCTTAACCGATATTGCGGCACCGCCTCTGGTATCGCCGTCGAGCTTTGACAAGATTACGCCGGTGATATCAAGCTGTGAGTTGAAGTGCTCTGCAACATTTACCGCATCCTGACCGGTCATTGCATCAACAACCAAAAGGATTTCGGAAGGGGAGGTCTCTCTCTTTATTTGCTGGAGTTCCTCCATTAAGACTTCATCTATATGCAAACGACCTGCGGTATCTATGATAACCGGATCGTTTCCGTGCTGTTTTGCGTGGTCGATTGCCGCTTTTGCAATCTTTACCGGGTTCTGCTCGCCCTCGATTGCAAATACCGGGACATCAATCTGTGAACCCAGAACCTGCAACTGCTTGATAGCAGCAGGTCGGTAGACGTCGCAGGCAACCATAAGCGGTCGCTTGCCTTGTGTCTTTCTCAAATTAAGTGCAAGCTTGCCTGTTGCGGTTGTTTTACCTGCACCCTGCAGACCGCACATCATGTAAACGGTCGGTGGGGTTTTTGAGTATTCGAGTCTTTCGTTTTCGTTGCCCATTAAGCTCACGAGCTCGTCACGAACGATTTTTATCAGCTGTTGTGACGGAGTAAGAGATTCTAAAATCTCAGAACCGAGAGCTTTTTCCGAGACGGTTGATACGAAGTTCTTTACAACCTTGAAGTTAACGTCGGCTTCTAAAAGAGCAAGCTTAACTTCTCGCATTGCCTCTTTTATATCCTTTTCTGTGAGCTTTCCCTGTCCTCTTAAGCGTTTGAATACGCCCTGGAGTTTGTCGCCGAGATTTTCAAATGCCATAGTTTCCTGCTCACCTCTTTTATAAGTATTCTTTTATTTTATCAAGCTGTGCCAAAAGCTTGTCGTAATCCTTTTTAGAAATCAGCTTTTCAATTTTTGCGACTTCCTTCTGGATGTTATCAAAGCGAGCGACGAGGTTAAGTGCGGATTCAAACTCAAAAAGCTGTTTTTCGCCACGCTTGATAAAATCTCTGACGCCCTGGCGTGAAATATCCATATGCTGTGCAATTTCTGCAAGTGAAAAGTCGTCATTATAATATAATTCCAACGCCTCACGCTGCTTCTCGGTAAGAAGTTCGGAATAAAAATCCATAAGCATATTTATTGATAAATCCTTGCTCATTTTTATTAACCTCCCACCCTTGTAAAGTTATTTGCCTTTACAACGAAGTCTATTGTACCAAAAATAGCTACCCTTGTCAATACTTTTTTTGAAAAAATATGTGTTTTTTTGAAAAAATAGTCCCGATATTTGCCGATTAGGGCGGTTTGTCGGTTGACTTTGGCATTAAAGCTTGATATAATATTTAAAGGTTAAAAGAACGAGGGGATAATATGTCATTTATAAAGAAGAATGCGGTAATGGTGATTGCATTGTCAGCAGCACTCATAACCAGCTTTTTTGTACCGCCGGACGGGGAGTATGCAGGATATTTTGATTTTAAAACGCTAACCTGTCTTTTTTGCGTTTTAGCGGTTGTTTGTGCCCTCAAAAACATCAATTTTTTCTACATCCTTGCACGAAAAATAGTCGAATATTTTAAAACCACAAGAATGTGCATTTTAGCACTTGTCTATATAACCTTTATCGGCTCGATGCTGATTGCAAACGATATGGCACTTCTGACGTTTTTGCCGCTTGGGTACTTTGTTTTGGCGACCACCTGTAAGGAAAAGTACATGGCGTTTACCTTTGTGATGCAGAACCTGGCGGCAAATCTCGGTGGGATGCTAACACCGTTCGGGAATCCGCAAAACCTGTATCTCTACACGAAATTCAATATCCCGACGGGTGAATTTATGGCGATTATGGCACCGCCTTTTATACTCTCGATATTGATTATAACCCTATGTTGCCTGTTCGTAAAATCCGAGCCTCTGGAGATTGCAGGGGAGAGGGTAAGGCTCTCGGGTTGGCGTACAACCGCATATCTTCTGCTTTTTGTGCTTGCAATAACGATAGTTTTCAGGAGTATTCCGTATCAGCTCGGACTTATAATAATACCGGTTGCGATTTTCTTCCTGGACAAAAAGGCATTAAAACAGGTTGACTATCCGCTACTTCTGACTTTTGTGTTCTTCTTCATATTCTCGGGGAATATGGCAAGGATTGATGCGGTACGGGAGTTTTTCTCGTGGCTTTTGGAAAAAAACACCCTGATTGTGAGTGTTCTCTCCTGTCAGGTTATAAGCAATGTTCCATCGGCGATTTTGCTTTCGCAGTTTACCCAAAACTATCACGACCTGCTCCTGGGTGTAAATATCGGCGGTGCAGGAACGCTTATTGCATCGCTTGCAAGTCTTATCACATTCAGGGAATACATAAAGCATAATCCGGGGAAGACGATGCAGTATATCGGACTTTTCTCGGCGGCGAATTTCGGGTTTGTAATTGTTCTGACGGCGGCTATGATTATATTAAAGTAGGTGATAAAATGAAACTTTCAACATCTTTCAGCACACTGATGAGGCGAATGAGCCTTGAGGATGCAGTGGTTCTTGCAAAAGAAGCAGGCTTTGATGCTATTGATTTTTCCTTCTTTGAAGAAAAATACTATGCACCCGACGGAAATCCTGCATTGTTTACAGAACTTCGTAAATTTGCAGAAGATAAGGGAATAGTATTTAATCAGGCACACGCACCGTTCTGGGAGATGCACGACTTTTCGGAGATTGAAAAGCTCTCGGGATATGTCAGACAATCTATAAAGAATGCATCACTTCTGGGGATAGGTGACATTGTTGTGCACCCGATAGAAAACTATGCAAATGAGCCGGGTGATGTGTCAGAAAAGCTTTTTGATATGAATATGGAATATTTTTCGCAATTTGAGCCCTGCTGCGAAGAATACGGTGTGAGGATTGCGATTGAGAATATGTGGGGAAGAAAAAAGATTGGCGATGAGATGGTATTTACCCATTCGGTATGCTCAACTCCTGAGGATTTGTTGCGCTATATCGAGTCGCTCGGAAGCGAATGGTTCGTAGGCTGTCTTGATACCGGTCACGCTATGCTTGTGGGTGAGGACCCTTGTGAGTTTATAAATGTGCTTGGTAAAAAACACTTGAAGGCATTGCATATCCATGATGTTGACGGAAAAAGAGACCTGCACACCATACCATATTATGGTGGATTGGGCGACTGGGATGCAATCGCCATTGCACTCAAAGAAATTGGTTTTGACGGGGATTTTACCTATGAAGCGGATAACTTTTTTAATCCTCTGCCCAACGAACTCTTAATGAGTGCTGCAAAAATGATGACAGCAGTTGGAAGAAGCATTATGGGAAAAATCATAAAATAGGAGAGATTGAATTTAAATGGGTAGCAGAGCATAAAAAGGCGAACAAAGAATAAAAGAAAACCGTCGGGGTAATTCCCCGACGGTTTTTGTGTCTTTTAAAACCGGATTTATTCGTACTGTGTCCAGTCTGTACCGACATTGATAGATGTCCATTTTTCGTAGATGTGATTCTTCATTGTATAGTCGTGGCTGTTTGTAGCTTCCTGTACAGGCAGGTAATACCATGCTGAAGGATTACTGTTATCAGGCCATAGAATCATATCCTTATGGAGGTCATCGCCAGTTTCAGGTACACGGTTCAAGACTCTGTTGATCATTGTCATTGCCTCTGCACGTGTGATGAGCTGATCAGGCTTGAAGGTGTTGTCGTTATAGCCTCTTATCCAGCCGTGAGCAGCTGCTTCGTGAATTTCAGCTTCTGCCCAATGTCCTGCTACATCTGTGAAGCCGTCTGTGATTTCAAATTCGGAATCGTCAAATCTTGCACAGATTGCCGCAAATTCAGCACGTGTGATATAAGCATCAGGTACAAATGTTGCTGAAGTTCTGCCGTTTACTATACCGAGCTTTGTCATAGTTGAAATTGCTGTTGTGTACCAGGCAGTTGCCGGAAGGTCATCAAACGGATTTGATGATGTGAGGTTTTCATTTCTGAGTTCACTTGTCAGGAGTCTGAAGAATATAGTTGTTACTTCAGCACGGCTGATGTGGTTTCCAGGTCTTACCGTTCCGTCAGGATAGCCCACAACATATGCAAAGTGGTCTTTGTTGTTAAGACCGCCAGGTGTTGGGTATCCGTTACCTGCGCTTCCGTTATCTTCAACCCATGATGCATAGACTGTGATGTTTCTGTCCATCTTTACATGTGTAACGTCTTCGGTGAGTGCATCGTCAAGATGCCAGCCTTCGAATACATAACCGTCTCTTTTCGGTATTTTTGTGAGTGCTACCGTTTTACCTGATGAATGCTTTTCGGATGGGATGCTCTCGCCACCGTTTGTTTCGTAGGTGAGTGTGTACTTGGTGGTAGGCACATATCCGCCACCGCCGCCACTGTTGCTTTCCCACTGAGCCACAAGTACGGTATCCTTTGATACAGTCAGGTCGTCTCCAGGATTATAGGTTGTTGTATCTTCAAGCCAACCCTTGAAGGTGTAGCCGCTTCTTGAAGGTGCTGCCTTTACTGTAAGAACTGTGCCGTGAGGAACTTCTACTGTTGAGTAGTCAACGCCGTCTGCTCCTGTACCACCGTTAAAGTCGTATTCCACGGTGTGTTTATCGGTAAACATTCCGTAGAAGAAAACTGTTCTGGTTTCGTTGGTAACATTAGGAACGGCATATTTTCCGTCAGCACCAGGTATTACCTGAGGTGATGTCCAGCCCGAGAAGTGGTGCTTGTTGTCGCTACATGTAGCATCTGCCTCAACCTCAAGCACTGCTCCGAATGGAATGTTTGTCTTTTTCGCAGGGAGAACTGATGCGCATGCAGGTGTTTCGCCGTAATAGCGATATTCTACATTATAGAGATGTCTGTCATAGTAGAGCTTCAATACCAAGTTGCCGTCGCCCTGGATATAGCCTGATAAGGTACTCTTGCTGTTATTCAATGCAAATCCGTCGTAGTGGTGGAGTGTTGCATTAACCAGATGTCCGCTTGTTCCTGTGCCGTTGAAGGTATCATTTTCTACCAACTCATATTCGTCAAGAACCCCTGTTTTTTCTGTGTTGAGCTTCTGCTGATAGTATTCAACTTTGTATGGAACATTATTGTTTGCGGTGAACTTGCCCTTGAATACAACCTTCTTTGCAGGCATTGTGAATGTTCCGTTATCAACAACTGCATCGGTTGTTTCCCAACCTGAGAATGTATAGCCTTCCTGTGAGAGTGCAGGCTTTACATTTACAGTTGTATCAAACTCGTTTTCTGTGTTATAGCTCTGTGGAACTGTCGCTGTCACGCCGTGAGGCTGTGTGCCGTCGAGCACGTACTCTACAGGGTATGATTCTCTTGTATAGTAGAATCTCAAAGCAAACTTACCGTCGCCTGTGATTGTACCATAGAGTTCAGCATTGTTTCTGATTTTGTTGCTGTTTTGTGCGGCACTGAATTCGTGGTTAAAGCTGAAACCAGGGAACTCTCTGAAGGTTGCACTGGCTTCGGTGTTGGTTTTGCCAAAACGCTTAACCACTGATGCAGTGTCGAGCACATAATCGTCAGCTTTATCGCCATCTGTTCCCGGCTTCTGGAGATAATGCTCTATCGAATAAGGAATGTTGGTTTCCGCAACAAACTTACCGAGAATTTCAACATTACGGTTTGGCATTTCAAAGCTTGAGCCTAACATATTTGTTTCGGTACCGCTATACCAACCGATGAACTTGTAACCGCTGACAGTTGCACCCGGGGCAACCGGAACAGTTGTGCCCATTGCAAAGCTGCCAACGAATTGTGGGTCGGTAGGAAGTGTTGCACCGCCAGGAACATCACCCTCGAATTTATAGCTTACACTATACGATTTTCTTGTGTAGTAAAGCTTTAATACCAGATTACCTTCACGGTCAACTGTACCCGATGCTGTACTGATGCTGCTGTTATACTCAAAGCCTGCATTCACGAGCTCAGGAAGCGGAGAAGCATTAACAGTTGAGCCGGTTGTACCGGTAGCTGTACGTGTTGTGTGTAATTCATAGTTGTTCAAATCGGTAGCATCAGTTTTGTCTGGTTTTAAAACATAATGCTCGATTGTGTACTTTGTATCGGTATTGGCTGTAAAGTAACCGTAGAGTGTCACATCACGCATCGGCATCTCAAACTTACCGTTTGCTATTGTAAGCGAGCCGTCGGTTGTATGTGGATGCCAGCCCGAGAAGGTGTAGCCTTCGATTTCAATGGCGTCCTTTACTGTTACCGACTTGCCGTGTGGGTGTGGTACATTATCAACCGGAACCTTGTTCTTCGCAAGAGTCTGTATATCAGCAGGAAGATTTTCAAGGTTTTCAAGCTGATAGGTTACCTTGTATGTGTGTCTCTTATAGTAAAGCTCAAGTACCAGTGTTTCGTCTTCAGGTGTGTTCGGGTCGTCTGCCTTTATTATGCCTGTTTTCTTGTCTTCCTTATCTGTATCTTCATCATAGCCCTCGCTGAGAAGGTTGGTCAGATATTCGGCTGTAGCATTGTGACCTGCAACACCGTTGAAGTTTTCGACATAGTCAGGAGTGTCGATGTAATCACCGTTTTCATCCATCAGATAGTGGTGAATGATGTATGGAACACCTGACTTTGGTTCAAAGTGACCCATAACTACTACATCGTGATTCGGCATCTCGAAAGATGTAATGATGTTATCTACAGTACCTCTGTACCAACCAACAAAGTTATAGTCTGCAGGGTAGGTAACATTTGCTGACGGTGAAACAGGAACTGTTGCACCTACAGGGAACTTTCCTATAAATTGTGAGTCGGTAGGAAGTACCGATACACCTGTAGGAACTTCGCCTTCGTATTTATAGGTTACCGTAAATTGTTTTCTTGTGTAGTAAAGCTTTAATACAAGATTACCTTCACGGTCGACTGTACCTGATGCTGTACTGATACTGTCGTTGTATTCAAATCCTGCATTTATGATTTCAGGAAGTGGAGAAGCGTGAACCGTTGAGCCGGTTGTACCGGTAGCTGTACGTGTTGTACGCAACTCATAGTTGTTCAAATCGGTAGCATCAGTTTCGTCTACCTTCATAACATAATGCTCAATATTGTACTCTGTATCGGTGTTTGCTGTAAAGTAACCGTAGAGCTTAACATCACGTGCAGGCATTGTGAATGTGCCTGATGTTATCTCAAGCGAACCGTCGGTTGTATGAGCATGCCAGCCTGAGAAGGTGTAGCCTTCGATTGCTATCGGATCCTTGACTCTTACGGTCTTGCCGTGGTAGTAAGGACTTTCGCTATCGACCGGAATCTGGTTTGTTGCCAGAGTCTGGATATCAACAGGAAGATTTTCGAGGTTTTCAAGCTGATATGTTACCGGGTATTTATTTCTTGAATAATAGAGTTTGAGTGTAAGAGGATTATTGGTATCAATTGTACCCCATACTACTGTATCGACTGCAGGGTCGGTTTCAGCGTTTTTATCCAAACTGTATTCAAGCTCATAGGTAAAGCCCTGTGAAATAAAGTTCGCATCAGGCTCTGCCTGAACTGTATGTCCCTGTGTGCCTGAGTTGTTTTCAATCAGGTCAGGGTGGTCTTCATCGTAGCTTCCGTTTTCGTCCATCAGATAGTGATGTACCTTGTATTCAACATTCGAATCAGGAATATAGTAACCAAGAAGTACTACTTCCTTTGCAGGCATTGTGAACTTGCCGTTTGTTATGGTAATATCTGTAGCCTGCGGATACCAGCCGCTGAAGGTATAACCTGCAAGAGATGAATCCCATTCCTGCTCTGTCACGATTGATACCTCGGACTCAAACTCTGCCATATGTGAGGCAGGCGGTGTCGGGGCACCTGCGGGTTGTGTACCGGAGTACTGGTATGTTACTTTATAGTTTTCCTTTGCAAATGTGCCTTCGATTACAACATCCTTTGCAGGCATTGTGAATGTGCCGTTGTTGATAGTAACATCCTGTGTGCTCCAACCCGAGAAGTTATGGCCCTCGAGTTCAGGGTTCCCAATGACTGTTACATCCGCATTCTGGAAACGGTAGAAGGTGTTTGTAACCTTGTTGTCTACCTTATATATAACCTTGTGCGGGGCAACGGTAGGTGAGTCGTGAGTAACAACAGGATCACCGTCCGAGTTTGCAACCTCGGCAAGACCGCTGTTTGTTACGATTTCGCCACCGTTTGCCTCGATAATATCGGTATCTGCATCAATTTCTGTGTAGTTTGATGTGACATTGATTGTTATAATGAGTTTTCTGCCATAGAAATCACCATTTTCGCCACGAGGAGTTTCTGAAACATAGTTTGCATCAAAGTCAAAGCCTGTCACGGTAACGATGTTGTCGCCGAGTATGGTAGGCACAAGTGTTGAAGGTTCAGGGTTTGCCCAGCCGTTAGCCGTTTTGTCGGCGGTTTCTATCTTTATGCTGTTCACGCCATCGGGGATGGTGAAATATTGCGAAACAACATCAACAACACTTGCTGTAGGCCCGAGTTGGATTGTGGATGAGCCCACCTCGCTTGCGATACCGACGAAGATTTCGTCAAGCTTTTTGTCGTCGCTTGGTGTCATATAATAACCTTTAGTGATGCTTCCGTCACCAGGTGTAATTGTACCGCTTGAATAGGAGGCGGTCGGGAAGTTATTCGAAATATAGTGCATGAACTGATTCGATGCATCACCCTCGATTGCACTGTTTGCAGTATTTGCACCGCCGATTGAATATACTGTAACGCCACTATCTTTGAGTGACTTTGTAAGATTTATTGCAGAACCGGCAACGGATGAACTGTAGGAATTGCCGTGTGTCGGGTCACCGTCGGTAAATACGACTACAACTTCGTTTCTGCCGACTGATTCGTTGCCTCTTTTGCCAAACTGGTGAACTGCAAGCTGCAGGCCGTAGTCAACAGCGGTTGCACCGCCTGCGGTGAGAGCGTTCATGGCTGATATGAGCTCGTTTTTCCCATTATTGTCGACAACTGTGAAATCCTTTACAACCTGTGTATAGTTTGTATTGCCCGATTTGTTATCGCCGATTACTGCCTGCTCATAATCAGTGGTTGATGATGAACCGTTATAATATGAGTCATCAGCAAATTTGATGATTGAAATTCTGTGCTTTTTAGAATCATCTGTAATGCTCTTGTTCATCTCAGCAGTTTCTGCTATAAAAGCATCGGCACCCTCTTTGAGGATTTCCATATGTGTAAGATAATCTGATGCCTGATAGAAATCCACTACAGGGTAGTTATGTTCTCTGTTCGATGCAGAGCTTGACAGGGTTGGGTAATAGTAGTTCCCGTTTCTGTCTTTATAGTATTCGAATCTGTTATCGTCAAGGTCTACATAGCTTACATAAATATAATCTTCGCCGTCCTTGATGAAGTAATTCTCTTCGCTATTATCGTCAAAGCCATATGCGGTCCAAAGAACCCAATAACTATAGGATGACCCTTTTACCGAATTGAATGTGGCGTTTTTTACAGGAACTGTACTGTCATAGTCCATACTTCCCGAAACGTCAAGCACCAATATAATGTCGGTCGGGGTTACAATGTTGCTTGTGGTAACTGTGCCTGTGGTGTAGGCTTCCATTGTGATGTCTACAGTACCATCGGAATTTGCAACTGCAGTTTTTGTAAACTCAATTCCGTCATCTGCTGTATTTGTGGCAGCAAAAACCGGAGTGATGTTTAAGAACATACATACTGTCAAAAGATATGCCATAAATGTCCTTAATCTGAAATTTTTCATAATATTCGCCTCATTTCTTTATTATTGTTCTTCTTCGATGTCGTTATCAAGCCTTTTTACGAACTCCCCGAACATATTAAAACCGATATTCATATAGTCGAGAGTCAGTATCTTGTTAATTGTTTCTTTGCGTTCCTCGGGTGCGACTTCATAGAGCATCATCAGCGAATCAAGTATCAATGTGATTTTGTCCTCTAATGTAAAGTCTCTGTCGCATGGGGAAGTAAAGGCCGAGAGTTCAATGGAGCTTGCGATATTCTCCTTGACTCGAAAATCATTTTCATTCCAGTCAGGCAGTCGTTCTTTATATAAAGAATAGTTCTTCTTACTGCTGAAGTCTTTTATAAGCTCGTATACTCCGGGCAGGGAATATGCAGAATAATATAAATCCCACGCCTTTTTATCCCGTTCGCAGAGCGTAATCTGCGCTGTAATCTCGGTTGCATATGAGAGAAGAACATCCTCTGTTTTGTCGATTATATCGTTAATTACGCTGCGGTGGAAGTCCATAAGTTCCTGAATGAGCATATAGAGCATATCTTCCTTTGAATGAAAATGATAACATATAGTTCCTTGACGGATGCCGGTGTCGTCGCTTATCATTTTAAGCGTCGTTCCTGAAAATCCGTTTTGTAGAAACAGACGAGTCGCAGAACGGATGATTTTTTTCTCCGTGCCGGACAGGGGGTTGATTAACCGATTTCTGCCTACAATGCTATTTAGCATTGGCACCACCTCCTTGATATGTTTTAGGGTATACCCTATTATAATACTAAATATACCCAAATATCAATATATTCAAACAAAATAATTACAAAAATGTAAAAATTTTTTTCTCTGGTGTTACAGACATGTTAAAATGGAGGATGAAAGCGTTTTTTTTATGGAATAAAAAAACGCATCCAAAAGGATGCGTTTTTGGAGCTGGTGGCGTGACTTGAACACGTGACCTTCTGATTACGAATCAGATGCACTACCGACTGTGCTACACCAGCAGGGTTTAATTAAAACACATAGAGAGAGCAATAAATGCTCTCTCTTTTTTGCGGTTTTATGATAGTAATTCTTTGGCGATTTCGTTGATAATCCTGCCGTCTGCTCTGCCTTTGGTCTGTGGCATAACTGCAGCCATTATCTTTCCCATGTCCTTTACAGACGATGCGCCGGTAGATTTCACTGCCTCGGCAACTATAACCTCGAGTTCTTCGCGGGTAAGTTGCTTTGGGAGATATTCTGCCAAAACATCCATTTCTGCCTTTAGTTCGGCGATTAAATCGTCACGGCCACTCTTTTCATAGTCTGGAAGAGAGTCACGGCGTTGCTTCATCTGCTTTGCTATAACCTCTAAAACTCCGTCATCATCAAGAGTAACCCTTTTATCCTTTTCAACCTGAAGCACAGCGGCTCTTACCATCTGTACTACATTTTTACGGATAACTTCTTTATTTTTCATTGCCGACTTCAAATCATCGGCCAAGCGTTCTTTAAGTGACATAAGCTGTCTCCTTATTTAAACTTTCTCTTGCGTGCAGCTTCAGACTTCTTCTTACGCTTTACACTGGGTTTTTCGTAATGCTCACGCTTTCTGATTTCAGACATAACACCTGATTTTGCACACTGACGCTTAAAACGACGAAGCGCGCTATCTAATGATTCATTATCTTTAACACGAATTTCAGACACTTTTTTCCCCTCCCTCCGGCCAATCAAAATCTTCCGGATGTTTGAATAGGCATAACCTACCCATAAATTACTACATCGTCTATTATAACTTAAATTATACCGTAATGTCAATATGTTTATTAAAAAATTTTAAAAATTTTAACCTGCAGGCCAACCAAAACTTCTGCCGCCCATAAGATGGAAGTGCAAGTGACCTACAGTCTGACCGCCGTCTGTGCCGCAGTTATTTACAACTCTGTAGCCGGCCTCAGCAAAACCAAGTTCCTCTGCAATTTTCGGCACAATCTCGAAGATGTGTGCAATATACTTGCTGTTCTCGGCTGTTATTTCGTTTGCCGATTTGATGTGGAGTTTTGGTATGATTATAACATGGTGCGGTGCCTGTGGGTCAATGTCGTAAAATGCATATACAAGCTCATCTTCATACACCTTTTTTGACGGGATTTCTCCTGCTATTATCTTACAAAACAAACAATCCATTTTTCATTTCTCCTTTTTCGTTTCTTTCATATATTTAACGCCGTATTTGCATACTTCGTTCAAATCACACTCTGGACATTTCGGGCTTCTTGCCGGGCATACAGCTCTTCCGTGATAAACCATCTGGTGGCAAAACTTCAGCTGATAATCCGGTGGCAGAAGTTTTTTCAACTCAAACTCGATCTTTGTCGGGTCGGTCTGTGTGGTAAGTCCAAGCCGGTTTGTAAGCCTGATGCAGTGAGTATCCACCACAACGGCAGGCTGACCGTAGATATCGCCAAGGACAAGGTTTGCGGTTTTTCTGCCTGTGCCGGGGAGAGTGAGAAGCTCTTCCATAGTATCGGGAACTTTGCCGTCAAACACCTCAACAATCCGTCTTGCCGTTTCCTTGATGTTCCTTGCCTTGTTTTTATAAAAGCCTGCCGAGCGGATATCGTCTTCCAGTTCGGCAAGGTCGGCATTCATATAGTCCTCGGCACTCCGGTATTTTTTAAAAAGCGACTCGGTGATGATATTTACCCTTGCATCGGTGCATTGTGCCGAAAGCTGGGTTGCAATCAGCATTTCAAGAGGTGTTCCGTAGTTTAGCGAACACTTTGGAGCAGGGTAGAGCCTATCGAGTATTATGCGGATTCTTTCTGCCCGTTCTGCTTTTTTCATAACCTGATCACCTCCATTTTTTAATATTATATAATTTTTTTTGACAAAATGCAATAATTATTGTTGCTAATTATGGAAATTTGTAGTATAATATATTTTAAGGGAGTTTTTGCTCCGTAAAATGCCACGAAAGGAAATAGAAGATATGTTGGAATTTTCAAAAATCAAGGAAAACGACAAAGAGATTTATGATGCGGTAATGGCTGAGCTTTCACGTCAGCAGAACAAAATTGAGCTTATTGCTTCGGAGAATTTTGTTTCTGAGACAGTAATGGAAACAATGGGGACACCGCTTACAAACAAGTACGCTGAAGGGTACCCGGGCAAGAGATACTACGGTGGTTGCGAATGTGTTGACGTTGCCGAAAATCTTGCTATAGAGCGTGCAAAGAAGATATTTGGTGCAAACTATGCAAATGTTCAGCCACACTCGGGTGCACAGGCTAATATGGCAGTATTTTTTGCACTCTTGAATCCTGGTGATACAGTCCTTTCAATGAGCCTTGCTCACGGTGGACACTTAAGCCACGGAAGCCCTGTTAATATGTCGGGTAAATATTTCAATATTGTTCCTTACGGCGTAAGCGAGGACGACAACCGCATCAACTATGATGAAGTAAGAAAGCTTGCTCTTGAGTGCAAGCCTAAGTTGATTCTTGCAGGCGCATCAGCATATCCGAGAATTATAGACTTCGAAAAGTTTGCAGAAATCGCAAAGGAAGTCGGCGCATATTTCATGGTAGATATGGCACACATCGCAGGTCTTGTTGCAGCAGGACTTCATCCGAACCCTGTGCCTTATGCTGATGTTGTAACAACAACAACTCATAAGACCTTAAGAGGACCAAGGGGCGGCCTTATCCTTTCAAAGGATGAAGAGTTAGGAAAGATATTCAATAAGGCGATATTCCCGGGAATCCAGGGCGGACCTTTAATGCACGTTATTGCATCAAAGGCTGTAAGCTTTAAGGAAGCTTTGTCAGATGAGTTCAAGGCTTACCAGACTCAGATTGTAAAAAATGCCAAGGCGTTTGAAGAACAGTTGAGAGTTGAGGGAATCAAGATGGTATCGGGCGGAACAGATAATCACCTGATACTTATCGATTTGACAGACCTCGGCGTTACCGGTAAGGATGCAGAGCATTTGCTCGACGAAGTAGGCATCACGGTAAACAAGAACGCTATTCCGTTTGATAAGCAGAGTCCGTTCATCACAAGCGGTATCAGAGTTGGTACTCCTGCAGGAACATCAAGAGGATTCAAGGAAGATGATTTCAGGGAAATTGCAAAGCTTATCAAGCTTACAGTTACCGATTTTGAAAACTCAAAAGACGAAATCAGAAGTCGTGTAAAGGCACTTTGCGAAAAGTACCCACTCTACAACTAATAAGTAAAGAAAAACCGTTTAAAGGAAAATCCTTTAAACGGTTTTTTGTATAACGAAAACCACCAGCTGGTAGTTACGATTGTGCTGTTTACTTTATAGGTTTTGCATTATCTGTTCTGCCCAAAATATAATCAACAGAGGTGTCATAAAAATCAGCAAGCTTGATGAGCATTGAAACCGGAATTTCACGGATGCCACGTTCATATCGGGCGTAAACCTGACGATTGCAGGTAAGATGGTCGGCAACCTGCTGTTGAGTTAAATCGTTATCGGTTCTCAAATCGTATAATCTTCTAATAAACATCAAAATCACCTCTTGACTTTAATGTTACCATATGGTAATATAATACCCGCAAAAAGGTATCGAACAGTACCATAAAAGGGGGTTAAAATATGAAACTTAAAACCGAATTGCTAAAGCGATATATTGCTTGCTATATCAATAATCAGATTGACGATTTTGAAATTGATGCAGACAGGATTGCAAACACTCTTGCAATAAAGGTGCTATCGGAAATTCAGGAGATAATAAAAAATGATTCTTATTCTGATTTCGAGATTGTGGATGAGATAGTTTCTGTGTTTGAAAAATACAAAATAGATTTTGGTAATTGCCACGACTTTTAAAAAGTGGTCGTGATGCTCTGAAAAGTACATTTAACCTAGGCTATATTTGGATTTCGTTGTGAGAATATTGGACTGGTATACATTTCTTTTAGTGTCTTCGAGAATATCGGTAGTTTTATCGACGCACCAAAAAAACGCAATCTTAGCCGGTAGTTATAATTAGTCCACAATTTCAATATCTGCACCGATTGAGCGGAGCTTTTCGGCGAAATGGTCATAGCCTCGCCTGATGTGGTCAAGCCCCGAGATTCTAGTTGTACCATGTGCAACAGTTCCGGCAAGAGTGAGGGCAGCACCGCCACGCAGGTCCATAGCATTAACGCACGCGCCGGTAAGTGATGGCACACCCTCGATGATAGAGGTTCTGCCGTCTATCTTTATATTTGCACCCATTCGGTTGAGCTCGCCGATATGCAAAAATCTGTTTTCAAACACTGTCTCAATCACAACGCCCGTTCCCGATGTTACCGAAAGAAGTGCTGAAAAAGGAGCCTGCATATCGGTAGGGAATCCCGGGAATGGCAGAGTTTTTATGTCTGCTGTGTGCAAGGGAAATGTGGCATCAATCTTCAGAGAATCGGTGCCGTATTCGACCATAACTCCCATTTCGGACAGCTTTGCCGCAACAGGCTTTAAGTGCGAAAGATTGATGTTTTCTATCTTGCCGCATCCACCTGTTATTGCGAAGGCGGTCATAAATGTCCCTGCCTCGATACGGTCGGGGATCACGGTATGGGTTGTAGGATGCAGTTCATCAACACCCTGAATTGTCACGGTATCACTTCCTGCACCGTCAATCTTTGCGCCTTGCGATATTAAAAATTCCGCAAGGTCGCCGATTTCGGGCTCGGAGGCGGCGTTTTCGATTACCGTTTCGCCCTCGGCAAGGACTGCCGCCATAATCAGGCTCTCGGTTGCTCCAACACTTGGAAAATCAAGATAAATCCTGTCTCCGTGGAGTCTTTTGCAGGATAGCTCGACAAAGCCGTGTCCCTGCGAAATTTCGGCACCTAATTTGGCAAAGCCTTTCAAGTGCAAATCTATCGGGCGTGTGCCGATAGGGCAACCACCGGGAAGTGGCATTTTGACATGGCCGAGGCGTGCAAGAAGTGGGCCTGTCAACAAAAAAGAGCCACGGAGTTTATTTACGAGATTATACCGAAAGGGCGAAAAGTTAAGGTTTTTAGCATCTATTTCCATATATCCTGCATTATGGGTGATTGTTGCACCCGCATCGCACAGGAGCTCGCACATTATATTTATATCGCTTAAATTCGGGATGTTCAGGATGCGGTTTTTGCCCGGAGTGAGCAACGATGCCGCCATTATCGGTAGCGATGAGTTTTTTGAACCGCTTATCCTGACAGTGCCCGAAAGGCTTCCGTTTGGTTTTACAATAATTTCCGACATTTTCATTTCCTCGTTTATCGTTTTATCAAATTCATTATTCCCGTATTTTTTGTTTTTAAAAATGCTGTTTTGAGGTTTTAAATGCCATAAAAAAAGAAACCGGCAAGGTTTCCTTTTTAAAAAAATGCAGATATGAAGATATACCCGATTGCAAGCAACAAAAGCGTGTCATCGCAACCGTCCTGGAGCAGGATGAAAATTACAGCAAGAAGTATCAGGTCATCTGCCGAGAGGTTTTGCAAAAAGCCGTCGCTTGATTTTTTGCAATCCTGTATTTCCGGCTTGGGTTCGGGCTTTTTTTCGCATCGTGTCTCGGTCGGTTTTGCGATGGTCGGCATATCGGAATAACTATAATAATTACGGTACATATATACCTCCTCTAAAGCCTGAAAAGACCTGAGAATTTTGACAGATTCAATAGCTTTATCGCAGTGTCAATGCTCTTTTGACGCTCGGTACGCATAAAGGGCCGAAGCGACTCCAAAAGATGCGAGCGTGAGTCGTTTGCCATGCCGATTTCGTCTGCGATGCTTTTGATTTTGCCGATATATTCAAGCGATGCAAGGTCAACTGGCGGTGATGCAGGCCGGGATATTTCGGGAGCAGAATCGGTGTCGGCAACCGGGCTTTCGGCATCGGGTGCCGATTTGTTCGAATTCAGGCTCTCCAGGACTGTGCGGATTTTCTCGTCAGCGTTATCGCCCAGTAAGCCTTTTAGGGAATCTAACATTTCGCCTGACATAAAATCACCTCAATTTTTTCAAAATATCGTCGATATCCTTGCCCGAGAGCCCGGAGAGGTCTGTCTTTTCGAGTTTTGATTTTAAATCCTCCGAGCTGATTTTGCTTATCTTATCGGCAACCGACGTGCTGTCGCCACCAAGCGATTTGGAAATGCTCTGACCTTTTGGCGTACTCAAAAAGTTAAGTATTTCCTGCTTTTTTTTAGAGAACTCATCGGATGACATACCCGAGAGAAGATTCATCACCTTTTTTTCTATATCCTTCAATATAAAACCACCTTTCAGATTATATTAAAACACATCCTTTGCATACTCCGCCGGTCAGTGGACAAAGCGGACCTTTTGCGGGTTTGGATGCGTTTTCGGGATTTGTGTTTTTTGTGGGAACACTTCGTTCCAGAATAGGGCAAAATTTCTTTTCCATAGCATTCTTCCTTTGTTTTTTTGGTATTTTGCCCTCTCTCATTACAGTATATTCGAATCGATTGATAAAGTTTACAAAAAATGTGTCGGGAAAGTAAAAAAACGATTAAGAATTATTACAAACTATTGTAATGGGAGAGCGAGTGTGATATAATTGTTATGTATAATTTTGCCTTGAGGACGGGTGATTTTCACCCTGACTTGACACGAGTATATAAAGGATGTCGAAATTTGTTGAAAGGAGTATCTCTAATGCTATCCAAAATAGACCCAGAAAAATTGTATGAGGAATATAAAGCAAGGGATGATATTAAAAAAATAATAAATGGACAGGAATATACTCGTGTTGCTGATTCGGAAGTTATCAGCATACGTAATCAAGATTTACTTATGATATATATTGATAAGTCTATAAACTGTAGAAATGGCGATGTGATAGAAGATGAGAACGGAAATCAATTCACTGTTGAGGGAATAGTGATTTCTGAATTTACAGTTCCTGCTCCAAAATGGTATTACAATATGCTATATATGCAAATAAGTGGTCACGAAACTAATTCGATTGGAGAGTATCTTATTGTATGTAAATGATTTTTCATGTCCTAACCTGATATAAACTACTTTAAAAAACTTGGCATCCGGAATATACAGTCTTTATATGCTCATGTTATAATAGGGACAAGTGCTGAAAACCCAGTAATATCAAGGGTTTCAGAACTTGCCCTTTTTTCATTTTTTGAAAAGTTGGGTGCTTTATTGTTCATTTATAAGTCTAAATAAGCAATGAGAAGGATGATAACGAATATAATTAAAAATATCAAAAACACGAAAGTGTGAGGCAGTCTATGAATATATAGGCTGCCTTTTTTGTACCTAAATTTAATACAAGGGGTGAGAATGATGTCTTTTGAATTTGATTACTTTTATGGAGCAGAAGCAGAACAGTTTACTTTCTTCCGAATTCCTAAAGTCTTATTTAAAGATAAAAGATTTAAAGACATGTCAACGGATGCAAAGTTGCTATATGGTCTTATGCTTGACCGGATGGGGTTATTAATGCGTAATCGTTGGATTGATGATGATAACCGTGTATACATCATTTACAAGATGGAAGAAATAATTGAGGATATTGGATATGCAAGACAAAAGGTTGCAAAGCAGTAGTTACTTCTCATCAGTTTTTCGTAAACATGAGGGGGTTACTGCTGAGGAATTTAGAAAATTTTGATATAAATAAATCCTTTGTTGGAAAGTCTGAAATGAGTCTCAATTCAAAAAAATATACAACCGATTTATGAGTCGGTTGTATATTTTTTTCCAAATTACTACATGTTAAAGTCTTACAATAAAGTGGATAGTGTTTATTTATTTTTTATCTTCATAGTCAGATGGTTTTTTTCCTGTAATATTAAAAAAGGTTTTATAAAAGTTAGAAGAACTCGAGAAACCGCATTGCTCTGCTATTTCAAGCTTAGTCATATTTGTGTTTTGTATTAATTTAATTGCTTTTTCCACTCTTTTTATGGTTATATATTCCCAAGGGGATATACCGTTAAATTTCTTGAATTCTGATGAAAAGTATGTTTTTGCCATACATACATGATCTGCAATTCCTGCCAGTGTCAGGTCTGTATCGAGGTTGCTGTCAATATACGTTATTGCTTCCTTGATTTTTTTTGTTGTAGACCTGTGAAAAGTATATTCGACATTTTTCTCTACATAATCATATGTTCTTGTTATATGTATGAGTGCAGAAAAAAGCAGATGTTTTGTTCGGATTATATATCCAAATTCTTTTTGTGAAAGTTCTTTTTCTATGTCAAGTATGAGATTTTTTAAAACAACATCGCTGCTTGAGACCTTGTTTTTAAAGTTACTATTTCGCATGTTAAAAATATTTAAAAGTTCAGCAGTGTCAGCGTTTTCCCATAATATACGAGGTTCAAATTGAATGTTCAGCAAGTTCAAATTGGAGGTTATGTCGGTGATACAATGTGCCTCATTGCTTGCAAAAAGAAACATATCTCCGTCAGAAAAAGAGTAATCTTTATTACCGACAGTGTACGTTCCACTACCAGAGATGAAAATTGAAAGTTCACATTCGGTATGGTGATGCTCTTGAAGAGCTCGTTTTATTGGACCTACACACGAATGATAAGTTTTTAGAATTAGATCGTTGTGGTGATTGTGAAGCGTGTTTTCGTTATTTCTCATAGCACATTTTCCTTTTATTTCCTTAAAAACATAATATAGTGGACAAAAAACATAACATAGTGGATGCACTGAAAATGATAATGCTTTATAATTATAATATAACTAAAATATAGCATGTGGATGTTATATTGTCAAGGAGGAATATTATGAACACATCAATTAAAGAAATGTTGAGCGAAAATATAAATATATGCTCAAATCCATCAGAATTAAAAATAACGGATATAAGGGTGGCAAATATTAATGGAGCACCAAAACATTGTCCACTCATAAAAGTGTATACTAATCAGGGGTTAATAGGATATGGTGAAGTTAGAGATGCATCAAGTGCTACATATGCTCTTATGCTGAAATCCAGACTTATTGGAGAAAATCCTTGTAATGTAGACAAGTTGTTTAGAAGGATTAAGCAATTTGGTGGCCCATCAAGACAAGGTGGTGGCGTATCAGGTCTTGAAATTGCTCTTTGGGATTTGGCAGGTAAAGCATGGGGTGTACCGCTATATCAGATGCTGGGTGGTAAGTTTAGAGATAAGGTAAGAGTGTACGG
>JAZPZI010000019.1:0-3411 GCA_045544615.1 Clostridia bacterium | reverse complement strand
CTTAATATAACAAGCATGGGAAACAATGATTTCATCTATTTCTGCAATACGGTTATCCAACTCAGAAATCTCTTGTTTCATTTCTTCAGTAGATGTCTGAGGCAAAGCCAAGCGATAAACATTTAATGACGAAATAAATTTTTCATCTTCCTCATCATTAGACTTAAACAACATAAATTTAACTGTAGATTTAGTAGTATCAATTCTAACAGTTTTAACATTATCAGAAAGGTTTTCATATTCGGCCTTCGGCATCTCATAAAAGAGTATTTCAATACCTTTTGATTCCAAATCACTTAAAGCACTTGGATCAATGTCACCCCAGCTTTTTAAACGATCCAGTTCTGCATCAAGAGCAATTTTTTCCGCTTGACATCGTTTTTTCTCTTCATCAAGGGAATTAACCTCGGTTGCGATAGTCAATGCTTCTGAAGTATTTACATTCTTTTGCCCAGCATTTTTGTTTTTCCCAATGGTAAAGACAGCACTTTCAAGTAAAGATACCTGTTCTTTAAGACCTACAAGGCGTTCGCCTGTTCCTTCGGTTATCTCGATATGGAGAATACCCAAGCTGCGAAGCTTTTTCAGAGCTTTATCTTTTTCACTGCCTCTTATAATAAGAGACACCTTTTTCATAGGCACTATCATAATGAATACACCTCCGTTTCGGAAGCGGCAACATTGCGAAGAGCTATCTTGCGTTTTGAAATTTTGGAACGCACAACAGCACTAACCTGTTGGTCTGCCATATAAATAGATATTTTTTTAATGTTTTCCTCAGTTTCTGGAATTTTAACCTTTTCAAACAGGTTCACCCTTTGAGATGTGGAAAGAAGTTCTTTCTCCAATAGTCTAACCTGTTCGTCCAACACTTCTGCTTCCAAGTCAAGAGACATTGCTTTTTCCATATGATTTGCAGCTATATCTACCCAAAGAGGGGTTTCATATAAATCGTAATCTCCTCTTTGAAAATCCGCACCCTCAAATATAGGGATATCAACACCTGCAATATTTCCCATTCCTTTACGGATATTGCTTACGGTTATGATTCCTTCGGGAAAGGCATCCTTTTCGCTAAAAACAGATATCCATTCTCTAAACCCAAGTTCAAGAATTTCTCTTTCTTTTCTTACTGCTTTTGCTCTTTGGGCAATCGTGCGAATTTCTGCATGGAGTTGTTGTTTTTTCAGTGTCAGAGTAGGCAAATATCTGCGGTACATTTTGAGTGCGTCCTTTTGCACTTTTAATTCATTTTTTGTTAGCTTGATTTTTGCCAAAACCGCATCCCTCCTTACTTCTTAGGCCAAAATTCATCAGTAAGGTCTGATTTTATTCCGGTTTCATCCTTATCAAAGCAATCCGCTAAAATTTCCCAACCCAAATCAAGTGCTTCTTCAAGTGAAAGATTAACAGACAGTGACATCATCTTGCATTCAAACAGTTCACCATATTTAAGCAATTTTTCGTCCCATCGGCTCATAGAGAAGCCCATATTCTTCTTTTCGAGTGTTTCTTTATATGAAGAATATAAGCGAATCATTGCATCCATTAATGCGCGATGGTCTTTTCGTGTTTTACCATTTACATTTTGTTTCAGTCGGGAAAGTGAACCAAAAGGCTCTATGCGGCCGCCTTTAAGGTAATATTGTCCTTCTGTAATATATCCGGTATTGTCGGGAACAGGATGTGTTACATCATCGCCCGGCATTGTGGTAACTGCCAAAACGGTAACTGAACCTGAATCAGCAAAGTCAACCGCTTTTTCATAACGTGCTGCAAGCTGAGAATAAAGGTCTCCGGGATATCCACGATTTGATGGCACCTGTTCTTGAGTAATAGCAATTTCTTTCATTGCATCAGCAAAGTTGGTCATATCGGTAAGAAGCACCAATACATCCTTGTCTTGCAATGCGAATTGTTCTGCTACCGCCAGTACCATATCCGGTATCATCATACATTCTACCGTAGGATCGGAAGCAGTATGAATAAACATTACAGTTTTACTCAAAGCGCCGCCTTTGGAAAGTGCGTCCTTAAAATATAAAAAATCGTCATATTTAAGTCCCATTCCTCCGAGCACAATTACATCAGCTTCAGCCTGCATTGCAATACGTGCAAGAAGTTGATTGTACGGCTCGCCGGAAATAGAGAAAATAGGCAGTTTTTGAGAAACAACCAATGTGTTAAACATATCGATCATAGGAATGTTAGTTCTCATCATTCGGTTGGCAAGAATACGTTTGGTTGGGTTAACAGAGGGACCTCCGATGGGCTTCATATTTTCTGTAAGTGCCGGTCCCTTATCTCTTGGTTCACCCGAACCGTTGAATATACGTCCTAACAAGTCATCGCTGAATGATATTCTCATTTCGTGGCCGAGAAAACGCACTTCATCCCCGGTAGAAACACCCTGACCGCCGGCAAAGACCTGCAATGATACAACATCTCCATCAATTTTGTTAACCTGAGCCAAAGATTTGCCGAATCGCGTATTGATCTGTGCCAATTCCTTATATTGAACATCTTTTGCACGAACGGTAATGACGTTTCCGGTAATGGATTCTATTCGATTATATACTTTATTCATTCTCATTCACCGTCCTTTAATATTTTTTCAGCCTGTGCAGATAATTTTCCGCCACCCTTAGTATACAATATATCAATTTCGGATTCTGCTTTTTTAAACGACTCGCTCTCAAACTCTGTGTAATTCCAGTCAATGAATTTTTGACGCATACGATTAAAGAAACTACGTGCATCGTCTTTGCTCTCGATAGCATAATTACTGCCCAAAACATATACCAGCTTATCGGTAACATAGCGCTGACGTAATGTTGTGCAGTTTGCCTCAATCAAATCAAATGAGTTCTGCTGCAGATAAACGGCATCGAGCATTTCTGATTTTAAGTAGGTAATATAATCCGAAAGAGTTGTACCTTCTTCGCCGACAACCTTCATCATAGAACCAATCTCATCACCATGTTGAAGAATCCCTTTGCAAAATTCCAATTTATTATTGTCAATAACGCTTTTGTACTTTGACCAGGAAATAAGAGGATCAATGGCCGGATATTTTCTTGCATCCGAACGCTCACGGGAAAGGCCATGAAAAGCTCCCACAACCTTCAGTGTTGCCTGAGTTACAGGTTCTTCAAAGTTACCGCCTGCCGGAGAAACCGTACCTCCAATAGTAACAGAGCCTGTGCTTCCGTCAGGCAAGCGGACATAACCTGCTCTTTCGTAAAATGCTGCTATATACGATTCAAGATAAGCAGGGAAAGCCTCTTCACCCGGAATCTCTTCAAGTCTGCCTGACATTTCACGAAGAGCCTGTGCCCAACGTGATGTTGAGTCTGCCAAAAGCAAAACATTAAGTCCCATCTGGCGGTAATATTCAGCCAGAGTTACCGA
>JAZPZI010000018.1:0-6493 GCA_045544615.1 Clostridia bacterium | reverse complement strand
TAAAAACTTTTTAGAGGTAACAACAGGATATACATCCAATATGGCAATTGATGAGGCACAAAGATGTCTTAACTGTAAACATAAGCCATGTATGCAGGGGTGTCCTGTGGCTGTAAAAATCCCCGAATTTATCAAGCTTGTCGCAAACGGAAAATTTGAAGCTGCCTACAAAAAAATTACTGAAACAAATGCTTTACCGGCTGTCTGCGGAAGAGTTTGTCCCCAGGAAAAACAATGTGAATCTAAGTGTGTAAGAGGTATCAAGGGCGAACCTGTTGCAATCGGCAGATTAGAGCGATTTGTTGCAGACTACCATATGGCAAATTGCGAAGATAAACCTGTTCAAGCAGAGAAAAACGGTAAAAAGGTTGCCGTAGTCGGTTCCGGACCTTCGGGACTTACATGTGCGGGTGACCTTGCAAAGCTCGGATATGAAGTGACAATTTATGAAGCTTTTCACACGGCAGGCGGTGTTTTGATGTATGGCATTCCTGAGTTCAGATTGCCAAAGGAAATTGTACAGAAAGAAATTGACAAGCTGAAAAAGTCAGGCGTAAAAATAGAAACTAACACGATTATAGGTAAAACACTTTTGGTTGATGAGCTTTTTGAGGATATGGAATTTGATGCAGTATATATTGCATCCGGTGCCGGACTTCCGTCTTTTCTTGGTATTCCCGGAGAGAGCTTAAACGGAATTTATTCTGCAAATGAATTTTTGACAAGAATAAATCTTATGAAGGGATATAAATTCCCTGAATATGATACCCCTGTTTACATCGGTAAAAATGTAGCTGTGTTCGGCGGAGGAAATGTTGCTATGGATGCAGCAAGATGTGCAAAAAGACTTGGAGCAGAAAATGTATATATCATATACAGACGCGGCAAAGAAGAGCTTCCTGCACGTGCCGAAGAAGTAATGCACGCAGAGGAAGAAGGTATAGAATTCAGGCTTCTTAAAAACCCGACAAAATTCATCGGAGATGAAAACGGTTGGCTTACAGGAGTTGAAGTCATAGATATGAAGCTCGGCGAACCGGATAGCAGCGGCAGAAGACGACCAGAGGCTGTACTCGGTTCTGAACATATCATCCCGATAGATACGGCTGTTATTTCTATCGGACAATCACCTAATCCGCTTATAAAAAAGACAACCAAAGGCCTTGAGACAAATAACCGTGGTTGTATTGTAGCAGATGAAAACGGTGCAACTTCAAAGCCTTTTGTATATGCCGGCGGCGATGTAGTAACAGGAGCTGCAACCGTTATACTTGCGATGGGTGCAGGAAAAACTGCAGCGGCGGCAATACACAAAGAATTAGAGATAAAAGGAGAGTAATTATTATGACAAGTAAATATGAATCCCCCTTATCATCAAGATATGCCTCAGAATATATGTTAAAGCTATTTTCCTCCGATGTACGCTACCAGACATGGCGTAAGCTATGGGTGGCACTTGCAAGAGCAGAAATGAATCTTGGACTTCCAATAACAGATGAGCAGGTTGCTCAAATGGAAGAACATACAGAAGATATTGATTTTGATTTGGTTGCCAAAAGAGAAAAAGAAGTAAGACACGATGTTATGGCACATATCTATGCTTTCGGAAAAGCCGCACCTCTTGCTGAAGGAATTATCCATTTAGGTGCAACAAGCTGCTATGTAACCGATAATGCAGACCTTGTAATTTACCGAGACGCACTTTTATATATTAAAAATGAGCTTTTAAAGGTTATTGCAAACCTTGCAGATTTTGCTGATAAGTACAAAGCACTGCCGACACTTGGTTACACACACTATCAACCGGCACAGCTTGTAACTGTCGGTAAAAGAGCAACACTTTGGATGCAGGATTTTCTTTCTGACCTTTCTGAAATTGAATTTGCTATAGATAATATCAAATTTTTAGGCTGCCGCGGAACAACCGGAACAGAGGCAAGCTTTTTAGATTTGTTTGATGGTGATACATCCAAAATTGATGAAATGAACAGACAGATTGCCGCTGAATTTGGATTCAGTGAATGTTTTGATGTATGCGGACAGACATATCCCCGTAAGGTTGACTCAAGAATATTAAATGCACTTTCAAGCATCGCACAAAGCTGCTGGAGAATGGCAAATGATATAAGACTTCTTCAGCATGACAGACAGCTTGAAGAGCCTTTTGAAAAAAATCAGGTTGGCTCTTCTGCAATGGCATATAAGCGCAATCCAATGAGAAGTGAAAGAATTTGCTCACTTGCAAGATATTTGATTGCAGATGCACAGAATGCACCTATGACAGCCTCGACTCAGTGGCTTGAGCGAACACTTGACGATTCGGCAAACAGACGAATTTCAATGCCGGAAGGCTTCCTTTGTGCAGATGCAATACTTCGTCTCGCTCAGAATGTTACAGACGGACTTTTAGTAAACGAAAAAATAGTTGAAAAAACAGTGAAAGAATATCTGCCGTTTATTGCGACTGAAAATCTTATGATGGAAGCAGTAAAAAAAGGCGGAGACAGACAAAAGCTTCATGAAATAATCCGTAAATGCTCAATGGAGGCTACAGCGAAAATGAAAAACGGAGAAGAATGTGATTTGCTTTCTCGTCTGGCTCAGGAAAAAGAGTTCGGTTTAACTGAAACTGAAATGAATGAACTTTTAACGCCGAGCTTGTATATAGGCAGATGTTCTGAGCAGGTTGAAGCTTTTATTGATAAAATAAAACCTTTGATTGCAGATGTGCTAAGAGAAACAGCAGAAATAAATCTTTAAAATACGGAGGTGAGTACAGTGGAAAAAATACTTGTATTGGATTTTGGCGGTCAATATAATCAACTAATTGCAAGGCGAGTCAGAGAGCATAATGTTTATGCACAAATCAAGCCATATAATAAAATTTCTGTTGATGAAATCAAGGATGCAGGATATAAAGGCGTTATTTTTACAGGCGGACCAAACAGTGTGTATGATGACTCGTCACCGCATTATGATGCTGAAATTTTGAATATTGGCATTCCTGTTTTAGGTATTTGCTACGGAGATCAGCTTATGGCATTTATGGCAAACGGAAAGGTTGCGAGTGCCGAAAATAGCAGTGAGTATGGAAAAACCACTGTGCAGACCTTTGATAGTGTATTGTTTAAAGATATCCCTGATGAATCTGTTTGCTGGATGAGCCACACAGACTTTATTACCGAAGCTCCAAAGGGATTTAAAGTAATTGCAAAAACTTCAAAATGTCCTGTTGCGGCAATGTGTGATGAAGAAAGAAATCTGTATGGAGTACAGTTTCATCCCGAAGTTACACATACTGTTTACGGCAAACAAATGCTTAAAAATTTCCTCTTTGGAATCTGTAAATGCTCAGGCGTCTGGAAAATGGAAAATTTTGTAGAAAATTCTATTGAAAAATATAAGACTGAACTTGCAGGGAAAAAAGTGCTTCTGGCACTATCCGGCGGTGTTGATTCCTCTGTTGCGGCAGTTCTTTTGCACAAGGCAATCGGTCAGAATTTAATCTGTGTATTTGTTGATCACGGACTTTTAAGAAAAGATGAAGGCGATTTTGTTGAAAAAACCTTCCGTGGTCAGTTTGGTATGAATTTGATAAGAGTTAATGCCCAAGACAGGTTTTTAAGCAAGCTTTCAGGCGTTTGTGAACCTGAGCAAAAGCGAAAAATCATTGGAGAAGAATTTATAAGAGTATTTGAAGATGAAGCTAAAAAAATCGGAAAAGTAGATGTCTTGGTTCAGGGAACCATTTATCCCGATGTTATTGAAAGCGGCAAGGGCGATTCTGCTGTGATAAAGAGCCATCATAATGTAGGCGGAATTCCGGATGTAATCTCTTTTGAGGAAATTGTAGAGCCACTTCGAGATTTATTTAAGGATGAAGTCCGCAATGCAGGAACGCAGCTCGGTATCCCATATGAACTTGTGTGGAGACAGCCGTTCCCAGGTCCGGGATTAGCGGTAAGAGTAATCGGTGAAATCACAAAAGATAAACTTGATATTTTGCGAGAAGCAGATGCAATTTTCAGAGAAGAGATTTCAAATGCACGCCTTGAAAAAGAGACAAATCAGTATTTCGCAGTGCTTACGGATTTAAGAAGTGTCGGTGTTATGGGAGATGCCAGAACCTATGGATATACGGTTGCACTCAGAGCGGTTACTACAGATGATTTTATGACGGCAGAATGGACACATCTTCCGTATGAGGTTTTAGAAAAAGCATCAAGCAGAATTACAAACGAGGTAAGCGGAATTACAAGAGTTGTTTATGATATAACTTCTAAACCGCCGGCAACGGTGGAATGGGAATAAAGGAGGACAAAATATGTGTGGAATTGTTGGATATACCGGAACGCAGGATGCGGCACCGATTTTGCTGAACGGATTAAAAAAGCTTGAGTATCGTGGCTACGATTCGGCAGGAATTGCTGTTGTAAACGATAACAATATTTCGATAAGCAAAGTTACCGGAAGAATTTCAAATTTATGTGAGAAAACTAATGACGGACAGTTACTGCCCGGAAATTTGGGAATCGGACATACGCGCTGGGCAACACACGGAGCACCTACAGATACAAATGCACACCCTCATACGAGTAATGACGGAAAATTTGCAGTAGTGCATAATGGGATAATAGAGAATTATATGGAGCTTCGTGAGGAACTGATTGATAACGGATATCATTTTGAAAGTCAGACTGATACAGAGGTTGTTGTACATCTCATCGAAATGTACTATACCGGAGATTTTAAATTGGCTGTGATGAAAGCATCGGAGAGGTTACAAGGCTCATATGCTTTGGGAATTGTATGTGCAGATGAACCGGAAAGAATCTTTGTTGTGAGAGAGGCAAGTCCGTTAATCCTTGGCGTTGGAATCGGAAGTAATTATTTTGCATCCGATGTAACAGCACTGGTTGCATATACAAAAAATATTATCTATCTTGAAGACGGAGAATTTGCAGAAATAACAGCTGATAATATTCAAATATACGATTGTGCAGGAAAGCCAATAGAAAAGAAGACAAACAGAATTACATGGGATATTCAGGCTGCAGAGCGTGGCGGATATGAACACTTTATGCTCAAGGAAATAATGGAGCAGCCAAGGGCTATAGAAGCAGCAATGTCACCGAGATTACAAAACGGCGAGCTTCAGCT
Source organism: Clostridia bacterium (assembly GCA_045544615.1). Classification (GTDB taxonomy): domain Bacteria; phylum Bacillota; class Clostridia; order UBA1381; family UBA1381; genus CAKSFT01. The sequence continues at coordinate 1,333 of JAZPZI010000018.1, read as the reverse complement.
TGACGATTTGGAATTGCCTGATGATTATTTGAAGAGTATTAACAAGATAGTAATTACTGCTTGTGGTTCAGCTTATTATGCCGGTTGTTCAGGCAAAAATACAATCGAAAAGCTTTGTAAAATTCCTGTGCAGGTAGAGCTTGCAAGCGAACTAAGGTACAACGAACCTCTTATTGATGAACACACACTTCTCATTGTATTATCACAATCCGGTGAGACTGCTGACACGATAGCAGCAATGAAGGAATGTCAAAGTTTAGGTGCTAAAACTCTTGCTATTGTAAATGTTGTCGGAAGTACAATAGCAAAGCTGGCAGATTACACCCTCTATACATGGGCAGGTCCTGAGATTGCCGTTGCAACAACAAAGGGCTATACAACTCAACTTATTGTTATGTATCTGTTTGCAATATATGCTGCAAAGAAGCTTGAAAAAATTTCTGCATCCGAGTATAAAGAATTGATTGAGGAGCTGAAATCGCTTCCAAAGCGAATCCAGCAGGTTTTGGATATGAATCCGTCAATACCTGAACTTGCAAAGAAATATCATAGTTCTGATTCGATGTTTTTTATCGGGCGCAACACGGATTATGCAGTAGCATTAGAAGCAGCACTGAAGATGAAAGAAATCTCATATATCCATGCAGAAAGTTATGCTGCAGGAGAATTGAAACACGGAACTATTGCATTGATAGAAGAACATTGCCCGGTAATTGCTCTTTGCTGTAACGAAAAAATGACAGAAAAGACAATGAATAATATTGTCGAAGTTAAAGCGAGAGGTGCGGAAGTTTTGGCTGTTACCTTTAAGGAAAACACAAAAATGGCATCTCTTGCGGATGATATGATTATGATACCAAAGGTTAATGTTTTACTAGGTGCACCGGTTGAAATTGTTCCGTTGCAACTGTTGGCATATTATGTTGCTAAAGAAAACAACTGTGATATTGATAAACCTAAGAACCTTGCAAAGTCAGTAACAGTTGAGTAAATTTTGCTTGAAAAGGAGAGGATTACCTATGACAAAATATATATTTGTAACCGGAGGTGTTGTTTCGGGGCTTGGTAAAGGTATTACCGCTGCATCGCTGGGAAGACTTTTGAAAGCAAGAGGACTCAAGGTTGCGGCACAGAAGCTTGATCCGTATATAAATGTTGATCCCGGCACAATGAGTCCGTATCAGCATGGCGAAGTATATGTAACCGAAGATGGTGCAGAAACCGACCTTGACCTTGGACATTATGAAAGATTTATTGATGAAAACCTTAACAAATATTCCAATCTTACCACAGGAAAGGTTTACTGGAATGTACTCAATAAAGAACGCCGCGG
>JAZPZI010000017.1:0-2171 GCA_045544615.1 Clostridia bacterium | reverse complement strand
GTAAAGGCATTTATTGATGATGTTCTGAAAAATGTCCGAAAGGACAAGCCGGAACAACAAGTAAAATTCAGAAATGGAAGGAAGTATAAAAATTATGAAAGATAAAAAAGAATCTTTATTGGAAAAAGCGGCGAAGGTTTTTACTGAGCCGACAAAGGAATTAAACATACCCCTTGATGAATTGCAGCCATTTAGGAATCACCCGTACAAAGTGCGTGATGATGAAGAGATGGAAATGCTGACTCAAAGCATAAAGGAAAACGGAGTCCTCACACCGATAATCGTAACATATATGGATGTGAGAAAAACCAAGTATGACATCATATCGGGTCACCGCAGATATTTAGCCTGCAAAAAGTTGGGGCTTGAAACAATACCTGCCGTATTTAAAGAACTCACTTATGAAGAAGCGGTTATTGCTATGGTTGATTCCAATTTGCAGAGAGAACATATCTTACCGTCCGAAAAAGCAAAGGCATACAAGATGAAAATGGATGCAATGAAACAACAAGGTAGGCGAACGGATTTAACTTCGGTCCAACTTGGTCCGAAGTTGACAGCAGAAGATATTTCAACAGAGGACAGTCCGTCACAAGTAAAGCGGTATATACGGCTGACAAAGCTGATACCCGAGTTGCTCGATAAAGTTGATGAAGGCAAAATCGCACTCACTCCTGCCGTCGAGCTTTCATATCTGCGTGCAGATGAGCAAAAGAATCTGCTTGAAACAATGAACAGCGAAGATTGCACACCCTCGCTGTCACAGGCACAGCAGTTACGCAACTTATCTCTTGCGGAATTGCTTACTACGGACCAAATCTTTGCAGTGATGAGTAAATCAAAAGCGAATCAGAAAGAAAAGATAACCATAAAACTTGATGACATACGGAAATTCATCCCCAAAGACTATACGCAAAAGCAGGTCAGCGAGTTATTAATCGCTTTGCTTGAAAAATGGTCTAAACAACAGAACAAAACCAGAAGTGATAAGGGGGCAAGATAATGAGATTTTGGCACATTTTAAAATTCAAGATTATCGAAACAATCGGCAACACCCGTGCTGAACTAAAACTCAGAGAAGATGATGCGAATGAATATGTCATCAACGGCGTGCGTTATGTAGTTTCGACACAGTACAGTAAAACCGAAACAATGACACTCAAGGACAGAATTAAAAAATATATAGGTAGCGATTTTGCACATTTGACAACTTGCAATGATATAAATACAATTAACACAGAATGTGTATGCATGACTGCCGGAAAGGAGGACTAATGCAGTCAAATAATAGTGGCATTACTGCTCTCTACTGCCGTCTTTCCCGTGATGACGGCAATAAAGAAAATGAGAGTAACTCTATCGAGAATCAAGAGTTAATATGTAAAGGGTGGTTTCTACCATCTAATACATATATGACTGCGGCTCATTTGTGGTGAATAGAAAAGCAGTTATAGGAAAGGAGAAGAAAATCCGCATAACCGCTTATATATCAACATAAAAAGGAGCTGATACTTATGAAATCACATTTTGAAGAAATGGGCGGGACATACAGCCGAGTCGGAGATTATCTTATCCCGAATCTTGTTTTACCCAAATCAACAAACTATTCAATCGGCAAATACGGGCGTATTCGCCAAACATTTTTGAAAAACCACCATTATGTTATCTATACAAAACTGGTGATGAACGGCAAACTGAACGAACACCTTGCTGAAACAGACAAATGCTGTAACGAGAGAATGGAACTTCTTTGTAATTCAATGGCAGAACAAGAAGGTGTTACGGAAGAATTAAAAGCATCTGATCAAATGGAATGGATTTGTCGAATGAACAACATACATAACCGAGCAGAAGAAATTGTTTTAAACGAACTTGTTTATACAATATAATCAACACCGAACTTAAATGGTTGCACCCTATAAATATTTTTTTAAAAAAACGGAACAACCTCAAACGAGGTTGCTCCGTTTTCTTGGTTGTCATGCTACGACGCGACATTTTAAGGATTTCTTTTTGTTTTTTCTATCTTAGTAACAACTTAAATAGGCAGTACAGGATGAAAATTGGTTATGATTTGTGATATATGGTTGCGAGCAGATTAGGTTTTGATATAGATTTCTTTTTTAGATTGCTATAGGGAAATGCCCACCAACCGAACATATGCAAAAATA
>JAZPZI010000016.1:0-46597 GCA_045544615.1 Clostridia bacterium | reverse complement strand
TGTTATATTTCTTCCGACATAGAAAGCCCGCATTCGGTTCCCTCTTACTGCAAATTGACTACCGGGATATGTCGATGCTGCATTAGCACTCCACCCCTCAGGTCTTATCTCATCAACCATTCCTTCAAATGTATCATTTATGTATTCATTATCACTATCAGCAAAAACGCTTGCACCTGAAGCTAATACTGTCAAACTCAAAACTAAAGCTAACATCCTTTTCATATTAACACTCCTTGTCAATTTCAGACATTTTCCTCATGTAATAAAATTTTAACACAAATTTTTTCATATTTCTATTGATTCTTCACTAAAAAATATGATATAATCACCATGTTGATTAAAACATAAAACATAATTTACCAATGGAGGATACATATGGAAAAAAATTCTTTTTTTCTTAAAGGCTTGCAGCCATTCAGGGTGACAATCAATCACGGAAAAAACACTTTTTTTACAGATTACTATGACCAAAACAATCCCGGTGCTCATCACATACATGACGAATGTGAAATTTACTATAACATCAGCGGAAACGTTTCCTTCTGGGTTGAAAACACCCTATACCAAATCTCATCAGGAAGCATCATAATAACACGTCCTTATGAATTTCACCACTGTGCATACCACACAGAAGATCCGCATTATCACTATACAATTCATTTTACTCCCATTGGAAATGAATCTTTGCTTGATATATTTTTCAAACGTGAAAAAGGAAAAAGCAACCTTATCGTTTTGCCCACCCGTGAAAATGATGAATTTCATCTTCTCCTTTACGCCATGACCCGGGAACAGACCACCATCGAAAAATATCTGAATTTCTTCAGACTGCTAAAGCTTTTAAATTCAAAGTATGCGATTTACAAAGATAATATAAACCCGTCTGACGAAATCAGCACTACTCTCGAATACATAAATGAACATATATCAGAACAAATTAAAATATCGGAATTGGCTGCCAATGTTCATATGAGCATCAACACTTTCGAAAGACACTTTAAGAACAACTTAGGTATTTCACCGCGTGAGTTTATTTTAAACAAGCGTCTGTCTCTTTCAATCAAGTTATTGGAAAGTAACCTTTCCGTCCAAAAAGTTTGCGAAAAAAGCGGTTTTACAGATTGCTCACATTATATTTCAATTTTTAAGAAAAACTTTGGTCAAACACCTCTTCAGTACAAAAAAAATCATATGGAAGACCGTTTGAAATACAAAGATCTCCCAAGCACATAAAAAACGCAAGGCAACAAGCCTTGCGTTTTCTTATGATATTATTTACTTGCTAAAAATTCATCAAACTGTTTCTGAAGTTCTTCCTGAACCTTCTTAATACCCGCCTGTTCCATCTTCGCACAGAACTCAGGATACCAAGCGTCAAAATCTTCTGTTCCGAAATAAATTTTAGCCTTGTATTCAGCAGTTACACTGCCACAGTTTGCAACTTCTGTTGAAATACCTGTTGTGTCAGGAACAAAGCCCAAAAGCGGTGATTTAACAGCTTCGTTGTTCATCTTTTCATACTGTTCCCACTTATCTAAAGGCTCGCCTTCAAGCACAAACGAATTGAATTGGTTTCCGTATTTCCAGCCGTTATTACCAATCTCATCGTATCCGCTATCCTTAATCTGCTTTATTGTTCCGTCTTCATTCTTTGTATAGTGCTTACCCTCAATACCCCAGATAAGAATATTATATAATTCTGCATTTTCGTTTATCAGTTTAATAAATTCAACTGCTTCTTTAGGATGCTTTGTATTTGCACCAACACTAATCATTGTGAGCAATGATGAAGTCCTCTTCACATAAGGTTCTGAGAAGAGTGCAGAATCAAACTGCTCACCATACTTTACAATCTGTCCGTTTTCATCATATGGCTTCCATGTTTCCTTTGAAAAACCAACTTTAACTCTTTCTTCTTTTACATTTGTATCAATCGGATTTGATGCAACATCGTTTCTGATATAACCGGCCTTATACCACTCTCTTACAGTCTTACATCCTAACTTCCATTCTTCTGTTTCATGTTCAATATACAACTTATTATCAGTACCATCTCTTCTGATTGCAAGGTTATAGAGTGTTTCATAATTTGTAAATGTTGCCAGATTACCTGCCGGAATCGTTACTGTTGTAAGCTCCGGCTTCTTAGCCTTTAACTGAGCAAACATATCGGTATATAAACCAAACATTTTTTCCAAATCAGCATAGCTCATTTTCAAAGAAGCCATATCTTTAATCTGCTGATATGTATCACCAATTCCTGCCGCCTCTATAACACTTGGGAAAGCTGCCATACAGTCAGGATTTGAGATAATCTGAATGTTAGGAACGCCATAAATTTTACCTTTTACCTTTGCTGAATCAAGATAAAATTGTTCAACAGCTTCATTCAATTTTACTTCTTCAACAAGCTCTGTAATATCATACAATCCACCCAATTCAACAGCTGTCTGATATGGGTTTGTATAACCTGTGAAACACAAATCATAAGCTTCACCACTTGCCATTATAAGCTTCATCTTTTCGGCATATGATGCACCATCAATGTATCTTAAATCAAGCTTCATGCCTAATTCAGGCTCTATAATTTCATTGGCTTTTGCAATAACTTCATCATGTGCAGCAGGCTTATCACCTACCATATACCAAATCAATGTACCACCGGTTTCATTCTTGCCACATCCGGAGAGTCCGACAATCATAGAAACCGCCATTGCAAAGCTTAAAACTCCTGAAATAATTTTTTTCATTTTTCTTCCTCCTCATCTAAGATAATAATATCTGATTTTTAGTCCATTTTAGCATCACGCTGTTAAAAAGTCAACAAAAAAGCTTTATTTTATTCTAAAATATAACTTTTTGTGCACGAAATATAAAAAATCAACTGTATGTGAAATAGAAAGAGAAACACAAATTAACCATACTTTACATAAATTTAGAAGTGTGCTGCGGATTTGATAATAATTGCTAAATACAACGAAGCGTTAGCAAGGTATCTTTTTCACCTTCCGTAAAGCTAAAATCATAAAAGGGTCAAAAAAATTAAGACAAAAAACCGTACAGTTAATTGTACGGTTTTTGAAGAACAAAATGATTTAGATGACACTTGCTTTAGTGATATTACATCTTCGATGGAGTGATATTTTTGATAAATCAAAAGTGTTATTACAAACTCTGTTTGCAGTGATATTATATTCGTTCCTTCAACTCGCCGCAGGCGAATACCACTGCCCAAAGGGTAATATCACTTACGAAGTAAATATCACTTGTTACGCAAGAAACAAATATAACTGAAAAAAGACATCCGAAGATGTCTTTTTTTCTGGTGGGAGAGGGTGGATTCGAACCACCGAAGCGAGACGCAACAGATTTACAGTCTGCCCCCTTTGGCCACTCGGGAACTCTCCCTGGAGCTGGTGATGGGACTCGAACCCGCAACCTGCTGATTACAAATCAGCTGCTCTGCCAATTGAGCTACACCAGCATATGAAATTGGTGGGAGTAACAGGGCTCGAACCTGTGACATCCTGCTTGTAAGGCAGACGCTCTCCCAGCTGAGCTATACTCCCAAAGTTTCATTGGTCGGGATGACAGGATTCGAACCTGCGGCCCTCTGGTCCCAAACCAGATGCGCTACCAAACTGCGCTACATCCCGTTATCCACTTTCGGTCGCTCTCGTTTGCGACTTGAATATAATACCATAACGAAATGCTTTTATCAACGCCCAAAAACCCTCGATTTTTGCAATTACAAATAATATGCTCTATTTTTCGTCTGTTTTCGTTGTTTTTCTAACTATTTTAATTTTTTCTAATATTTTTTAAACAAATTATAATCATAATCAAAATACCCAAAAAACCTGTAGCCGCATACACCTCTCCAACAAAGAAATCAAGCGAAAATCCCGAAAGGAAAAACCCAAGAATTACTACTCCCAAAAGACTCAATATCCTGTTATTCCCTTTTGCATCAACCAACAGATACGCATTGGATATTGCAGTTGAGAACATTGCAAGCAACAAAACTATAAAATAGGAATAATAAATCACATCACCGTGTCTTTTGCAGATTGTAAGCATCGGAATCTCACCAAGAGGTATTTTGCCATGATATATGCTTATTATACCCCACAAAAACAAAAGTAAAACAAAAACAGAAAATCCGGACAAAACGCCAACTCTTTTTGCACTTGAAACTTTTTTAGAAAACCCTGTCAGAACACCGCCTGCTGTTAACATATTATAGCCTGCATATTTTGCGCCCGACAAAAGGCTCGAAATTTCATTACTAAATACACTTATCTCCCGTGATGTATATAAATAAGATGTAATTGCAATAATACCAATAAAAATCAAAATAGATATTGCAGTATCAATATTTGCAAGTCCCTTAAAATCAAAAATCAAAACCGCAAAAACCAATCCGCAGGCGATGAGAGCCCCGTACGCTCTCTTTAGTCCGAATGCAGACAAAAGCGAGCTTGCACTCCCTGAAATCATTGCCGAAAAAACTGCGAAGATAAAAAAAGAAATCAAGATTTTAATATATTTCCCCAATCTGTCACCAAACACACCGTCTATAAAATACGAAAAGCTATCAACATTTATTTTTTTTGAAAATTCAAGAATTGTTATTGCAAAAAAACCAAACAGAAAAGATGCAAAAGCAATTGCAAAAAAACTAAATTTTCCATACCGAACAAAATAATGCACAATCTCGGAGCCTGATGCAAAACCAGCTCCAACCAGAGTTGCTATATATACACCTGTTGATTTTAAATCTTCTTTCATAAAAAAATCACCCATTGCAATATATGCAATGAGTGACATAATAATTCATTAGCGTGAAATTTCTAAAATCTTCAGTTCGATTTCGCCGTCTAAGGTCTCAACCTTAACAACATCTCCAACTTTGCCGTGCATCAAAGCCTTGCCAACAGGAGATTCGAGTGAAAGTTTGTTGTTTGCAGGGTCAGCTTCTGTTGTGCTGACAATGGTATATTCATCTTCTTCTTCGAAATCAAAATCGTAAATCTTAACCTTACTTCCAATTCCAACCTCATCAGCAACGATTTCGCTTTCGTCAAGGATTCTTGCATACTTTAACATTTCGTTGATGGCATTGATTCTTGCCTCAACCTCTCCCTGTTCTTTCTTTGCTTCGTCGTATTCGGCATTTTCTGATAAATCACCAAAGCCACGGGCAACCTTTATTTTTTCAGCCATTTCCTGACGCTTTGTTGTGATTAAGTATTCAAGCTCGTCCTTGAGCTTTTTCATACCTTCCTGTGTAAGTATGATTTCCTTATTCTCTGCCATATCTAAACACTCCCTCAAATAATTATATAATTAAACCAAGGTGTCATCAACTAAAAACATACCGTGTTATTATAGCAGATAACTCCTTCTTTGTCAAGACTTTTTGTTCAGATTTACCAAACACTGAAATATTATGATTAAATTATTCGTTTTATACATCAATTTTTAAGGAGAAAATTATGGATTTTAAAACACTAAAAAATGATTTCAAAATACGTTTCAAAACCGATGCCGAACCGGATTGTGTTTTTTCAGGTCACAGACTGAAAATTCTTGGTGACTACCTCCCTGACGTGTCGGATTTATTAACCGCACAGCTTTCCTGTGGTACAGGACTTATATTTTCAAAAAGCGAGAAGGATGATGTAATCAGAGTCCAGAACGCAAACAATAATATATGTTATGAATGTAACATTTATGAGCTCGATAAATATCAGGAAGAGGATTTTACAAAAGAAATCTTTTCAGAGATTTTAAAAATCCGCAAGCCTTCCGAGCTTTTCGGGCTTGATATGCTTTTTGTAAACAATACAGACTCCAAGCTGTTTTGCAATTCTCTCGGTGCGGTCAAATCAGCATTTGAAAAGATGTCAAACAAGTCTCAAAATGCCGATTTAAGATTGTATTTCCAGAAATGTAAGGTTGTTATAGTCGATGCCGAAAACAAGCCTGAGAATTTGATTTCGTTATCAAAAAAAGTCTTGAAGAAAGTTAAACTTCTTTCGCTAAATGATTATTCCATCCCAGAAAAAACCAATCTTTCGTTATCTGAAGAAAAAATGTACCGTTTCATGTTAAACGAGAAAAAGCGGGTCGAAACGGCAAAAAAAGAAAAGAAAATTGGCGAAATTTATAAAATAATATCCGCATCAGGCGATGAACTAATCTCCTTTTCTTCAACATATTCCTTTGTTGATATGTATAAATTCATCAAAAAAACTAAAATTGCATTTACCCAAAGACCTTGTTTTGAAAATTCTATGATTTTTGCTGTTGTTGCCGACTCTGATGTTGACCGTTTTATTAAAGCAATCGAATCTGAATACAAAAAAAAGGCAGACAAAACGCCTGCCTTTTATATATGTGATACTATTTAGACATTGAATCTGAAAAGAACAATATCTCCATCCTTCATAACATATTCTTTACCTTCTGAGCGGACCAAGCCCCTTTCCTTTGCTGCATTCATACTTCCGCATTCCATAAGATCTTTATATGCAACAACCTCTGCACGGATAAATCCACGCTCAAAATCGCTATGAATTTTTCCTGCAGCCTGTGGTGCTTTTGTGCCATCAACAATTGTCCATGCACGAACTTCAGGCTCACCTGCGGTCAGGTAGCTTATAAGTCCTAAAAGTCTGTAGCTTGCTTTGATGAGTCTGTCAAGTCCCGATTCGCTCATTCCGAGTTCTTCTAAAAACATCGCCTTTTCATCATTGTCAAGCTGTGCAATCTCTTCCTCTATTCTTGCAGAAACAGGCATAACCTCAGAGTTTTCCTTCTTTGCAAGCTCAACAAGAGCATTCACATAGCTATTGTTTTCAATTCCCTTTGCAAATTCATCTTCCGAAACATTTGCAGCATATAAAACAGGCTTTAGTGAGATGAGTGCAATTTCGTTCATTATAAGCATCTCATCCTTTGAATATTCAAGGCTTCTTGCAGGCTTTCCGTCCTCCAAGGCTGCCTTTACCCTCTCTAAAAGCTCAAGTTCGGTTGCAAGCGACTTGTCACCCTTCATAGCTTTCTTTGTTCTGTCAATTCTTCTCTCTAAAATTTCAAGATCGGAAAAAATCAGCTCAAGGTTGATTGTTTCAATATCACGCATCGGGTCGATTGAACCGTCAACGTGGGTAATGTTTGCATCTTCAAAGCATCTTACAACATGTACAATAGCATCAACTTCACGTATGTGCGATAAAAACTTGTTTCCAAGACCTTCGCCCTTTGATGCACCCTTTACAAGGCCTGCAATATCAACAAACTCGATATATGCACGTGTTACCTTTTTAGGATTATACATCTTTGCAAGTGCATCAATTCTCTCATCAGGCACATCAACTATACCTACATTTGGCTCGATTGTACAAAACGGATAGTTTGCAGACTCTGCACCCGCCTGTGTTATTGCATTAAAAAGTGTTGACTTACCCACATTTGGTAATCCCACTATTCCTAATTTCATTGTTGTTACAACTCCTTTAATCATTAAAAAATCCGAATATCAAGATTATACCACAAGGTTTTTCAAAAGTCAATTAGCTACAGGAAATTTCACTTCATTTAATGATCCACAGCTCCCAAAACTTTTCAACAATAATTTTATCAATGCAAATACTATCAAAACCTTATTTTGAGATGTTTTAGCAAGAATATTTTAAAAGACTTCTTTACTTTTTTCAAAATAACAAGAAAAGACATATCCTGACCTGAAATTTTATGCAAAAAAACCATTGACTGACAAAAAAAATGGTGATATACTAAAAAAGATATTTAAATTTTTTTAAATGTCAAATTCTATCATAAAGGAGTAATTATTATGAGTATTAAAAATGCTTATCTTAATGAACTAATGGAAAGAGTTATCGCAAGAAACGCAGGCGAGCCCGAATTCCATCAGGCTGTAAAAGAAGTTTTGGAATCTTTGGAGCCTGTAGTTGAAATGCGTCCTGAACTTATCGAAAAAGGTATCATCGAGAGCATCGTTGAGCCTGAAAGAATCATCAAGTTCAGAGTTCCCTGGGTTGACGATAACGGCAAAGTTAATGTAAACCGTGGTTTCAGAATTCAGTTTAACAGTGCAATCGGTCCATACAAGGGCGGTTTGCGTTTCCATCCGTCAGTTTACGAAGGAATTATCAAGTTCCTCGGTTTTGAACAGACATTCAAAAACTCTCTTACAGGCCTTCCTATCGGCGGCGGTAAGGGTGGTTCAGACTTCGACCCAAGAGGCAAGAGCGACGGCGAAATTATGCGTTTCTGCCAGAGCTTTATGACAGAACTCTACCGTCACATCGGTTCACACGTTGACGTTCCAGCAGGCGATATCGGTGTTGGTGCAAGAGAAATCGGTTACCTCTTCGGTCAGTACAAGAGAATCTGCAACAATTTCGAAAATGCAGTTTTAACAGGTAAGGGCCTTTCATACGGCGGTAGCTTGATTCGTCCTGAAGCTACAGGCTTCGGTGCAGTTTATTTCTGTAGCGAAGTTTTGAAGCGTTACGGCGAAGAAGTTAAAGGTAAGACTTTCGCTTTGTCAGGCTTCGGTAATGTTGCCTGGGGTGCTGCTTTGAAGATCAACCAGCTCGGCGGTAAGGTTCTTACAATCTCAGGCCCTGACGGCTATGTTTACGACGAAAACGGTATCACAGAAGAAAAGGCTGCATACATGCTCGAGATGCGTGCATCTGGCCGTGATAAGGTTCAGGATTATGCCGATAAGTTCGGTGCTAAGTTCTTCCCTGGCGAAAAGCCTTGGGGTGTTAAGGTTGATGTTATCATGCCTTGCGCTACTCAGAACGAAGTTCGCATCGAAGATGCAGAAAAGATCGTTGCAAACGGTGTTAAGTACTACATAGAAGTTGCTAATATGCCTACAACAGACGATGCAGTTGCATTCCTCAAGAAGAACAATGTTGTTATTGCTCCTTCAAAGGCTGTTAATGCCGGCGGTGTTGCAGTTTCAGCTCTCGAAATGAGCCAGAACAGTATGAGACTTTCATGGTCAGCTGAAGAAGTTGATGAAAAGCTCCACGGCATCATGACAACTATTTACAACAACGTAAGTTCTGCTGCTAAGGAATACGGTATGGAAGATGACCTCATCGCAGGTGCTAACATTGCCGGTTTCTTGAAGGTTGCAGAAGCTATGCTTGCTCAGGGTATTGTATAATAACCGACATACTAAAACTCCCGCAAAATTTGCGGGAGTTTTTTTGTAAGCAAAAAGGCTTCCGGATTTTCACCCGAAAGCCTTTTTTACTTTAGATTTCTACGCTATATTCTTTTCTGCCGTCAACATGAGGTACAAATACCTTTTCGTTCTTTGTGATGGTAATATCATACTTACAACCTCTGAACTCTCTTGTGATTTTAGCAGGAAGCATTTCTTTGGTAAGACATGGATTGATTTCCAGGCCGTCCCATTTTGCCTTAACACCAAGCATATACTGAGTAACTGCAACATACATCCAGGCAGCTGTACCCGAGAGCCATGAAACGTTTGCAAGACCAAACTTATCACTTTCAGGTCCGAAGATGTTTGATGAGTATACATAAGGCTCTGCCTTATATCTCCACTCCCCCGCCTTCTTCTGTGCAACCATTGGAAGGAGCTGGTGATAATATTTATAAGCATTCTCTGCTCTGCCGAGTAAACATTCAGCAATAATTGCCCAGGTGTTTGCGTGACAGAATACCGAACCGTTTTCTGCGCAACCCTTATTATAATATGTAAGTGGGTCTTCCTTTGAAGGATAGTCCTTCATAGCAGGATGAATCTTTCTGATACCGAGGTCACTGTCAAGATACTTCTTAACATTGTCCATTGCCTCAATTTGCTTATCCTTATCGCCCATACCCGAGATAACTGCCCAGCTCTGTGAGTTAAGCCAGATTTTTGCCATTGGTTCAGCTTCCGAGCCGATGAATGTACCGTCGTCTGTGATACATCTTCTGAACCATGCACCGTCCCAAGCGGTTGTATTTACAAGCTTCTGCTGATCTGCATAAATATCGTTAAACTTCTTATCATCAACACCCTTTAAACGTGCGATTTCAGCAATCATCCTTAAAACTGTACCGAACTGCATTGATGTCCAGATGCTTTCGCCCTTACCCTCACGGCATACCTTAAAGAGCATATCGTTCCAGTCTGATGAGAGCATCAACGGGAAGCCTCTCTCGCCAAGGTTTGCCATTGTGAAGTCGATTGACTTATTGATGTGTTCCCAAACTGTTCCTTCACCGCCATCATAGTATGTAACAACCTCGTCAAGATAGTCAAGGTTACCTTCTTCAATAACGATGTTATATGTTGTCATAACAAGCCAGAGGTGGTTATCCGAGTGGATTCTCGCAACCGGGTCCCAACCCTCTGTCGGGAAACAGTAGTGGTTGCAGTGACCGTCCTGATACTGCTGTGTAAAGAGAAGGTTCAACTTATCCTTTGCACGGCGAAGATCGAACGGTACCATTGAAAGAATATCCTGTGCAGTATCACGAACACCAACGCCTCTGAATGTTCCTGTTGCATAATATGAGATATTTCTCGAGAACTGGAAGTTTCTCTCTGCCTGGTACGGATTCCAGATGTTGATCATAGTTTCTGCATCCTTATCAGGAACTTCACACTGGAATTTTGCAAGATAGTTATCCCACTGTTCATTCAATGCGGCAAATGACTTTTCAATGAAATCTTTTTCTCTGCAGTGTGCAACACAAGCCTTGATTTCCTCCTCTGTCATTGCAGTACCGAGATAGATGTTAACAGTTTTTTCCTCGCCTGCTTTCAGATCAAGGTCAATCTTATAAGCAAAGCATGGGTCTCCGCCGTATAATGTTGAGTTTGAGCAATCGCCCATCTCAATTCTCTGCGGATTTTCTTCACTTCTGTATGAGCCTACAAATTCGTCTCTGTCACAATCAAATCCTGAAATTTTAGCATCTGTTGCAAAGTATACAAGCGGAGTTTCGTCAGGCTTTGGCTGCATTTCAACACCGTACTTATAAACCAGGATATCATCCATAGCATAAGCTGTTAACTGATGCTTATTGTAGCACTGCCACTGCAATTCTCTCATGAACTCCATCATACCAAGTTCAACATATGGGAAAAGCGAAACTTTCTTATCTTCGTCCGCCTTGAACTTCAGGTTCCATAAAAGTGCATTTTCGAATTTGCCTACAAAGTATGTTGCAGTACAAGCCAAGCCGTTCTTTTTTGCTTCAAATCTTGTATAACCCATACCGTGAGTAGATTTCCACTCATCAGGCTTAACCTTTGTTGGCTCGTTGGTCGGACACCATACTTCATTTCCATCTTTAATATATGTATAGAATCCACTTCTGTCTGTCGGCAAATGGAAGAATCTATAGTGGTTGATTCTCCAGATCTGCGGTGATTTATAGAATGCTACACCGCCGCCTGCCTGCGACATCATTGTGTGGAATGTACCGTTTGACAAATAGTTCATCCAAGGTGTTGGAGTATTATATTTGTCAAAGCTGATCTCTTTTTTTGCATTGTCAAAATGATACATATGCTCTTCTCCTTTTTGTATAATTTTTATTTTTTTAAATATAATTAAAATCATATTTATTATATACTATTTTAAATAATTTTGCAATAGCGAATAAAAAATTTTTCCTTATATTTGAAATATTGGTTTAAATTTATTGATTTTTAACATAAAATATGTTAAAATACTTCTCAAATGCACGTGTAGCCCAGCTGGATAGAGCGCAAGATTCCGATTCTTGAGGCCGCAGGTTCGAACCCTGTCACGTGTGCCAGAAATCCGTACATATTTAATGTACGGATTTTTTATGTCTGCCTTTTAATCTTTTGGTGTTATTTACGACCTCGGGAACGACATAGATATCAGAATAATTTTTTGCCTCATGTTCATTTTGTGGCGGAATGGACATAAGTCCCGTACATTCGGTTGCAGATGCAACAGAGTTGATTTTATCCAGAATATCATAAGAATAACTTTTTTTATTTTTCATTTCAAAAACACCTCCCGGATATATTTTTTACATCTTAAATTCAAATATGAAAGAAAATTATTGAACTTAAAAAATATATTTATAATTATTCCAAAAAGTGCAATACTAATTTCATAATCAGAATTTAGGAGGATAATTCTATGAAGGACAAAATTTTCGGTGTTCTGCAGCGAGTTGGGCGTTCTTTTATGCTCCCGATCGCGATTTTGCCTGTTGCAGGGCTACTACTCGGAATCGGTGGTTCTTTTACTAATCAAACGACATTAGAAACATATAATCTGATTGGCATAATCCACCCGGGTAGCTTTTTATATACTCTTCTGGATATTTTTGCAAAAGCAGGAAGCGCCGTATTTGATAACTTAGCACTTCTTTTTGCAATTGGTGTTGCAATCGGTATGGCAAAGCGTGAAAAGGAAGTTGCCGCACTCTCGAGTGTTGTTGCTTTTTTGATTATGCACACAACAATCAGTGCTCTCATCACGGCAAGAGGCGGTACGGGAGCGTTACTTGAGAATACCACCGCAAGTGTTCTTGGTATAACCACACTTCAGATGGGTGTTTTTGGCGGTATTATCGTTGGTCTCGGCGTTGCGGCACTTCATAACAGATTTTATAAAATCGAGCTTCCGCAAGTTTTTGCGTTCTTTGGCGGAACAAGATTTGTACCAATAATTTCTGCACTTGTATATCTTCTGGTCGGCATTGCAATGTTTTTTATCTGGCCGATTGTTCAGCGTGGAATTTCAATGCTTGGAAACCTCGTATTGGCATCGGGTTATGCAGGTACCTGGATTTACGGTATAATTGAGCGTGCTCTTATTCCCTTTGGTTTGCATCACGTATTCTATATCCCGTTCTGGCAGACATCGGTTGGTGGTACAGCTATAATTGACGGCGTTGTTGTTCAGGGTGCTCAGAACATTTATTTTGCAGAGCTTGCATCAAAGTCAACAACTGTTTTCAATGTTGAAGCAACAAGATTTATGTCGGGTAAGTTCCCGTTTATGATATTCGGTCTCCCGGGTGCGGCACTTGCCATGTATAAATGTGCCCGACCCGAAAAGCGAAAAGTTGTCGGTGGTCTTTTGTTATCTGCCGCTCTGACATCACTTTTAACAGGTATAACAGAACCGCTTGAGTTCACCTTTATCTTTGTTGCACCGCTAATGTATGTTGTACACTGCATACTTGCAGGTCTTTCATTTATGCTCATGCACATCTTAAGAGTCGGTGTCGGAATGACCTTCTCGGGCGGTCTTATCGACTTGACGCTCTTCGGTATACTTCAGGGTAATGCAAAAACAAACTGGATAAACATTATAATTGTAGGTGTTGCATACTTCTTCATTTACTGGGGAGTGTTTACCTTTATGATAAAGAAATTCAATTACCAGACCCCAGGCCGCGAGCCTGACGATGTTGAAACCAAGCTCTACACGAGAGCCGATGTCAATGCAAGAAAAGCAAGTGCAACACAATCAGAAACCATCGTCAAAGGTTTGGGCGGCAAAGATAATATCAGGGACATCGACTGCTGTGCCACAAGACTCAGAATTACCGTAAAGGACGGCAGTAAGGTGTCAAAGGATATACTCTCAAAATCAGGTGCATCGGGTGTTATCATAAAAGGCGACGGTGTTCAGGTAATTTATGGGCCAACTGTTACAGTTGTAAAATCAAACCTTGAGGATTATCTTGACCGTGAAATTGAATCTGCACCGTCAGAAACTTTAAAAGCATTTACCGACGGTGAAATTGTCGAGCTAAAAGATGTTCCTGACGAAGTGTTTTCAGGTCTTATTCTCGGTGATGGTGTTGCAATTATGCCAACTACCGGAAAAATTATCGCACCTTGCGACGGAACAATTTCAAATACAGTTAACTCAAAGCACGCAATCGGTATTACAACCGAAAATAATATTGACCTTTTGATTCATGTTGGATTAGAAACTGTAAACTTGAAGGGTAAGTATTTTGAATATAAAGTTGAACTCGGACAAAAGGTCAAAGCAGGCGACACCTTGATTGAGTTTGACTTGGAAAAGATAAAAGCTGAAGGCTACAATACTGTAACACCGATTGTAATATCATCAGATGATAGTTACTCAAAGCTTGAAATTCTTGCAAATGGCAAGGTTTCAGCAGGCGATGATTTGTTAAATATTATACTTTAGTACGGAGGATATAAATGAGCGAGTTTTTATATACAATTTCGGACGAAATCGGAATCCACGCAAGACCTGCAGGACTATTAGTAAAAGCAGCTGCAAAATTCGATTCGGTAATCCTTATAGAAAATACAGAAAACGGCAAGATTGCCGATGCAAAAAGGCTCTTTGCCGTAATGGGATTAGAGGCAAAATGCGGCAACAAAATGTCGGTCAGGATCTCAGGTCCTGACGAGGCTGAGGCAAAAATATTTCTTGAAGAATTTTTTAAAAACAACCTTTAATTTCCCTTCCCTGCACCCTCTTATTTTTGGGTGCAGGGTTTTGCTATTTTTATATAAAATATATTTGACTTGAGTCGAATTTTAGTGTATAATGGATATATGATGTTATAATTGTATCATTTAGTAATTTTGACTTAAAGGTTTTAATAAAAATAAAGGATGTGTTAAAGATGAGCAACAGAAAAGTTTTGATAATCGAGGACGAACAGCCAATAGTTGAAATTTTGAAATTCAATCTCGAAAAAGAGGGTTACGAGGTAGACTTTGCACTCGACGGTGTTACAGGCTACAACAAGGCTCTTACAAACGATGCTGACCTTATCCTTTTGGATGTTATGCTCCCCGGAATGGACGGTTTTGAGGTTTGCAGAAAGGTCAGAGAAAAATCTTCTGTGCCGATTATTATGCTCACAGCCCGCGAAGAAGAAGTTGACAAGGTTCTTGGTCTTGAGCTTGGTGCTGATGACTATATGACAAAACCATTTTCTATTAGAGAACTTACTGCCCGTGTTAAGGCAAACTTGAGACGTTTGTCACAGGATAGCGCACCCGATGCTCCGTCAGGTGCACAAAATGTTATCACATCGGGCGAGCTCTCGATAAATATGGAGCGCTATGAAGTTAAAAAACGTGGCACGGTAATCGAGATTACATTGCGAGAATTCGAGCTCTTAAAGTTCCTTGCAATGCAGCCTGATAAGATTTTCACTCGTGAGACTCTTCTTGAGAAGGTTTGGGGCTATGAATATTACGGTGATGTGAGAACTGTTGACGTTACTGTTAGAAGACTCAGAGAAAAAATCGAAGATGACCCCGGACTTCCCCGCTACATCGTTACAAAACGTGGCGTTGGCTACTACTTTAATAAGGCGTGAGTAAATGTTTAGAAGTATACGTTTCAGATTTATACTTATATTTGTTTTTATAACAATTGCTATAACAACCGTAATCGGCTCATTTACCATCATAAACATCAAAGATTTCTATAACAAGGAATTTACCGTTATGATGGAGCAGGTTTTTCACGAGGATTTTTCATATCAGTTAAGAAAAACCGCTGAAGTGAGTGCAGATTCATCAATGATTGAAAATGCTATAAGAACACATATCGGTCCGCTTGGAATTGATACCTACAGATTCTATTGCATATTAGACGGAAAAACCGGCTCTGTTATTTCAACATCTGACGAAATCAAAAGCCGTGATGTCGGAATCACCGACAATATTGTAACCGCAATGGCAGGAAAAACCGGCAACAGTGTTTCATCCGACGATGAATTTATGGACTATGCCGTTCCAATTATGGTTGGCGATGAGTGCAGATATATCGTATATGTAAGGGACACAAAAGACGAACAACAGAGTGTTACAAACAGCGTTCTTATCATTCTTTTACAGGCTATTACAATTGCGGTTATAATCGCAATTCTAATTGCGCTCTTTTTGAGCCGTACTGTAACACAACCTATTATAAATCTGACAAAAAAGGCAGAACGACTTGCAGCGGGTGATTTCGGGTCTATGGAAGAAACTTCGGCAAGTGATGAAATTGGCAAGCTTACAAACACATTTCATCAAATGGCAAACACCTTGCACGATACACTCGATGAGGTGAACTCTGAAAAGACTAAAATTGAAACAATGCTCCAAAACATGACCGACGGTATTATGGCTTTTAACCCTGCCGGTGAGCTTATACACATAAATCCCGAAGCAAAAAAGCTTACAGGTTATGTAGACTGTCTTGATTTTAACACTTTTTTCAAGGAGTTGGACGCCGATATAACAATGGGTGACCTTCTCTATATAAAGCATGACCAGCCAATTGAAAAACAGATTCATTTTAACGACAGATATATCCGCTTTACATTTGCACCATTTAGCATCGACGGCAAGATTGGTGGTGTTTTGGTAGTTTTACACGACATTACAAAGCAGGAAAAGCTTGAGATGTCTCGTCGTGAATTTGTGGCAGATGTTTCTCACGAGCTCCGTACTCCACTTGCTACCGTTAAATCCTATGCTGAAACTTTGATTGACGGAAATATTGATGATAAGGATTTACAAGACCGCTTCCTTTCGGTTATCGTAAAGGAAACCGACAGAATGACAAGAATTGTAAAAGACCTTCTGACTCTATCAAGACTTGATGACGGTGCAAATGCACCGCAGAACAAAGAGCCTATTGATATGAAGATTTTTCTCTCGGGTATTGTTGAGAAAATGTATATCAATGCGAAGAAGAAAAATCAGACTGTAACTTATAAGATTGCAGAGAATATTCCGATAATACTTGCCGAAAGCGACAAGCTTGAGCAGGTTATTATAAATATCCTCTCAAACGCTATTAAATACACCGCAGAAGGTGGCGAGATAAAGGTTGTATCGGGTGCGCTCTACAGCGAAGTCTTTATAAAGATTATCGACAACGGCATCGGTATTCCAAAGGAAAACTTATCAAGAATTTTTGAGCGTTTTTACCGTGTTGATAAAGCAAGAAGCCGTGATACAGGCGGTACAGGGCTTGGTCTTGCAATCGCAAAACAGATTATGGAAAACATGGGCGGAACTATCAAAATCAATTCAGAATACAAAAAAGGGACCGAGGTTATCCTTTCAATCCCAATCTAATGTTATTCCATTTTAAATAACGTGTAATTGACTTGTAATACAATATATGTTATACTATAATTACTAAAAGGAATAATTTATATAAAAATTTTTGAAGTAAGGAGTGAACTTTAATGAAGAGAATTTTATCCCTTTTAATAATTGCACTTTCATTAGTCGTTGCGTTGCCTTCGGTAAGTTACGCAGCTTTTGGAAGTTCGCTTTCCTTATCTGCAAAAGGTAATACCGATTCACTAATCTACATAAAACGCCCTGAATCACACTCTGCTGCAACTTCCGATTTAACATACACAATTTCAGCGGTTGGTTCAAAAGGCACTAAAGTAAAAGTTTACCGCTATAACCCACAGGCAAATACCTGCTATGCAATCAAGAACGAAACACAGATTGGTGCAAGCGGACTTTACTCAACAGTTGTTGATTTGACATCCGATTCTAATGTGTTTTTGGTAACAGCTGAAAACGGTGCTAGCAATCAGGTTGTCAGAATTGATATCAGTAAAATCAAAAAGAGTACAGTAAACAGATTAAAAACTGTAACAGTAACCATAAGAAACTTCTTTGGTAACTAATTGGAGATTAAAATGAACAAAGAGCATGTGAAAAGTATTTTGTTAACCGGTTTGGTTGGTATGAATATTGTATTGGGCTCTCAAATACTGCTTGATAAAAAATTATGGTCCTCGGACTATAATTTTTTTAATATAGAAAACTTTTCTATTCTAAAGTTTTTCAAGGGTGCCCAGAATAATGACGAGAGCTTTAAAAAGGTCTCGCATCTTACTATGCCCGAAAAGATTATTTTCAACACAGGCGACCAGACTACACGTTTTTCGCTCAATTCAAATAATAAGGAATATACTGATATTATCGAATACTGTAACGAGGTGTTAATCTCGGCACTCTCCAGCAGTTCTATCAGCGAAATCACTCAGGACGAGTGGTTCTCTTCCCTTATGACCGAATCTATTTATCTTAGCTATTACTCCGAATACGATACAGAACTCTTTTCAAAATTTCTCGGTGTTCCCGAAACCTTGCTTTCTGAACATTCAGGCGGATTTTCAAATGCTGTAATTTCACTTTATGACAATGTGACTGTATATATAGACGATGCAAAAAGCGACAAATACTATAGAATCAAAACCGGTAACCGTTTTTCCGATTTTAAAAAAATCGCAAAAGAAATCATTAAAAACCATAACCTGTCCGAAACCGGTCAGGATGCAATTAACTATTCTTTCGATTTGAATTTCGACAAAACTTTCGGTTCACAAAAGACAGTTATATCATCAATGGTGCCGATATATTCAAACGCACAGTCAGTCCCTGTTGTAACGGCAGAGTCGCCATGGTCAGACTTTTCTGAACCTTATGTGAATTCAACTAAAAATGCTATAGTTAAGGCATTTAGCTTGAATTCTAACATAGCAAACCGTTACACCGAAGCGGATGGAACTACTGTATATGTTGAAAACAATGCAACACTAAAGATTCATCCCGACGGACTCTTGGAATATAAAGCCCGTGACAACGGCCTCCCTCTCTCAGGTTCGGGCGGAAGATACAATATAATATCTGCGGTAAACGAATTTGTAACAAACATAAACAACATCTCAAAAGCAAATGATAGCATGTACATTTCATCAGGTGTTGGCGAGGAGTCCGATATTATCACATTCGACTATATCTGCGAAGGATTCCCTGTAAAGATGTCAATTGGTGATCTTTCGAATGCCGTATATTGTCAGATTTCAAACGGTTGCATAAAAGAATACAGGCATATTTTAAGAAACTATAACCGCACCGACAGTGTTATTTCGACTCCTGAATACATCCTTGCTGTTGATAACATCATTCAGCAGTATTCATCGGTCACTCAGGAGGTTACAATCAACAAACTATACCTTGCTTATACCGACAGTGGTTCAAATCAGAATTTGAGTGCTGACTGGACTGCCGATGTCGAGGCAATAGTCTTAAACGAGGAGGAATAATATATGAACTGGAGCAAAGCAAAAACAATCCTTATTCTATTCTTCCTGATGGTTGATTCCTTCCTGCTGTATCAGATTGTTGTGACAAACCAGGACAAGAACTATGTTAGCGATGAGGTTATAAAGAACACCGTTACAATTTTAGAGAAAAACCAAATCAATGTCGCACCCGAGTTGATTCCAAACAAAAAAGGTTCAGTAAAGCTTTTCGAATCGGATAACATCATCTCCGATTATGAAAGTTTTTCAAAGCTGTTTTTGGGTAATGATTTGACAAAAGTTTCCGACACCGCATATTCAGGTGTTGGCGGCAAAGTAGAGTTTTGGGGTGACAAATTCAGATTCACTTCGTCTTCCCTTTTATTTGTTGGAAAACCTAAAAAGAATGACATCCTATCATTTTTCCAAGATAAAGGCATTAAGCTCACAGGATGTGAGTTTTATGAAGAAGATAATGTTTTTTATCTTAAAAAGTTCGAAAACAAACTTGAAGTTTTCAATTCATTTATAAAGGTTGAAAATACCGATAAAACAGTTATTTCCGGGCTATGGTTTGAGAGAAAACCCGACGGTTTTACATCAAGCACCGGTCTCAACCCGAGCACCTCTGCACTGATTGACTTTTTATCGAGTCAGGATAAACCGAATGCCGAAATTACAATACTAAACATTGAAAAAGGCTACAATATTTATGAGCCCGAAACATTCCACAAATCAATAATGCCGGCTCCGGTATGGGAAATTGAGCACACCATGGGCAATGCGTATATTGATGCAAGAAAGAATTGATGGGGATGCTAAAAATCTCCGGAACGCAAGAAAATGAAAAAATAAAGGCTGTCCGAAAGGTCTAATGACCTTTCGGACAGCCTCTTTTTATATGTAAAATTATCTAATGTTTTTGTACATTGCACCGTAAGCCTGACAAGCTCTGAAGTCCTGTCCTTCTTTGTCCATACCAAAAGCATTCCATGATGCAGGTCTGAAGATCTTTTCTTCAGGAACATTGTGCATACAAACCGGAATTCTGAGGATTGAGCAAAGTGTGATAAGGTCAGCACCGATGTGACCGTAGCTGATTGCACCGTGGTTTGCACCCCAGTTATTCATTACATCATAAGCGGTCTTGAATGCACCCTTACCGGTTACTCTTGGAGCAAACCAAGTACATGGCCATGTGTAGTCTGTTCTCTTCCACAATACATCTGATACTTCATCAGGAAGATTTACTGTCCAGCCTTCTGCAATCTGCATAACCGGACCAAGTCCCTTAACAAGGTTCAAACGCATCATTGTTACAGGCATTTCGCTTCTTGTCAAGAATCTTGATGAGAAGCCGCCGCCTCTGAAGTATCCAAGGTCAGCCATATTCCAGGTTGTTGCAGCCATAACTGCATCCTGATCCTTTTCTGTCATTTCAAACCACTGCTTCATAACGCCATTGCCGTTTTCGTCCTTAACCTCACCGCAAGCATCCAAGCAGCAAGCACCTGAATTGATAAGGTGGATAAATCCGTCAGCCTCTTTAGCTTTGCCAGAAATTTCATAGCCGGCAGCACGCTTAACCGCATCACCGCTCCAGTATGTTCTGACATCTGCAAACATCTGTGCACGGTTTGTCAAAAGCTTACCGAAAAGCATACACATACTGTTCAAAACGTCATTTTCTGTAGCAAGGATATACGGCTCTCTTGCGCCTGTCCAGTCAAATGAAGTGTTAAGCATTGCTTCAGGGAAATCACAGTTGGGATAGAAGTCTGTCCACTGTCTCTGACCCTGGAAACCTGCTGCGATTGCATTGTGACCAACCATTTCTTCTTCACAACCCTCTGGCAAATTCGCATTACCGTTCATAAGGTCTTTTATGATACACATAAGTTTTACAACAAATGCAAACTGTTCTTCCTTTTCAGCATCGGTCTTTTGCATTTCAACAGGGTTCTTATCAAAGCCCATTATGCACTTTTCCTTTGCCCAAGCAAGAGCTTTCTGGAATTCAGCCTCATCGTAGATGCCCTCAGACATTCGTCTGATAACTTCAACCTCGTCAACCGATTCAACTCTCATGCCGAGATATTCTTCGATAAATGCGTTATCAATAATTGAGCCGCCGATACCCATACAAGCAGAACCAATCTGCAAGTATGACTTGCCTCTCATTGTTGCACAAGCAACAGCTGCACGTGCAAATCTCAAAATCTTTTCCTGTACATCTTCAGGAATCTTATCTGATTCGTCCATATTCTGAACATCGTGACCGTAAATACCAAATGCAGGAAGACCCTTTTGTGCATGGCTTGCCAAAACAGCTGCAAGATAAACCGCACCAGGGCGTTCTGTGCCGTTAAAGCCCCATACTCCCTTGATTGTCATTGGGTCCATATCCATTGTTTCTGAACCGTAGCACCAGCAAGGTGTAACAGTCAATGTAATATCAACGCCTGCCTTTTTAAACTTTTCAGCACAAGCTGCAGCTTCTGCAACTCTACCGATTGTTGTATCAGCGATTACAACCTTTACAGGTTCTCCGTTTGAATACTTTAAGTTTGTTGAAATAAGCTCAGCCGCAGCCTTTGCCATATTCATTGTCTGGTCCTCCAAAGATTCTCTAACCTTTAAAGGTCCACGTCTTCCGTCAATTGTCGGACGGATACCGATTACAGGGTAATCCCCTATCAATCTGCTTTTTGCCATGATTTTCTCCTCCTATTTTCTATTTATTAAAAATGGTTTTTTAGACTCATTCTAATACAATCCAAAATACTCAAACACCTCTGTGTTTGTACCGTAGAAAATATCTTCACGATTTGATATAAGTTTTAAAAGTTCTTCAAATCTATCCCAATTATTATCTACATCAAACTCATAGCTGTGACCCCAGATATATAAAATCTGCGGTTTGTCAGCTTTTAAGTCAATAAAGCTTTTTGCGACATCCAAAAGTGCATCATCGGTATGATGACAGGTCGGTTTGAATCTTAACAAATCAGTCTGAATATCAAAGCTATGGTTACTCTCAACCGTTCTTGCATAGCGGATGCCAAGGCTTTTTAAATACTCGACAGTTTTGTCGTCGTAGTGCCCGTAAGCATATGCCATACCCTGAACACGCTTATCAAATATATCCTCAAGCGACACGATATCTTCAAAAAACTCTTTCTTGAATTCTTCCTTGTCCTCTAACTTTGTTGCACTCAAGTGACAAGTACCGTGAGATGCAATCTCATGACCTGCATAGAGAGCTTTCATATCGTCAGGCACCATTCGCCTGATATCAATGCCTTTATTGGTCCAGACACTATCGGGAGTCATAATACCGCTATTGAGGTTAAAAGTGGCACGAAGGTTATATTTGTTGAAAAGCTCAACAAGTCTGACATCCTGTTCAACTCCGTCATCATAGCTGAAAGTCACAGCTTTTAAAAGTTTGCCCATAATAAGTCTCCTTATTTAGCCGCCTATCTGGCAGTACACTCCGGAATATTTTTTTGCAACCTCCAAAAGATTTTGCATATCCTCATTAGAAAGCGGTTGCTTGCCTTTTAGCAAATATCCACGGTTTAAACCTGCATACTTATCCTCGCCCATTCTGTGATACGGCAAAAGATGCAAAGCACGAACATTCGGCAAGGTTTTTACAAATTCAGCAATCGCCTGAATTTCCGCCTCTGTATTATTGAAGGTCGGAATTACAGGAACTCGGATTGTAAGATTTGCACCAGACTCGGAAATCTTTCTTGCATTCTCAAGTATCAGTTTATTTGACTGTCCGGTATAATCCTTATGTTTTCTCTCGTTTATGTGCTTGATATCCATCAGTATGTAATCAAGATGCGGAAGAAATTCCTTTATCACATCAAATTCAGCAAAGCCTGTAGTTTCAATAGCCGTGGTAATTCCAAGGCTATGTGCAGCTTTTAAGAGTGCTATTGCAAACTCGGGCTGAAGAAGTGATTCACCGCCCGACAGTGTCAATCCACCGCCAGAGCGTGCATAGTATGGAATATCCTTTTTTACCTCTTCCATAACCTCTCTGACAGTAACGTCCTTGCCGACAATCTTTTCCTTGCCGGCAAAGAGCATTTTTTCAATCTTATAGTTTTGCGATTCAGGATTACAGCACCAACGGCAACGCAGAGCGCAACCCTTTAGAAACACAATTGTGCGGATACCCGGGCCGTCGTGTATGGAATATTTTTGAATATCAAAAATTCTTCCTACAACATTCATATAGTTATCCATTATTCTACCTTTCGAAATCAGCCGTTAAAGGCCTGTTCAGTTCTGTTGATAATATCATCCTGCAAAGACTTTGAAAGCGTTGTAAACAATGCACTGTAGCCTGCAACACGAACAACAAGGTTCTTATAGTTTTCAGGGTGCTTTTGAGCGTCTAAAAGTGTTTCACGACTTACAACATTAAACTGCATGTGCATACCCTTCTGGTCAAAGAATGCACGTATGTAAGACGAGAACTTCAACAATCCTTCTGTACCTGCCAATGCAGATGGATGGAACTTCTGGTTATAAAGTGTTCCGTTAGATGCAATAGCATGGTCAAGCTTTGCAACAGAGTTTGCCGCAGATGTCGGACCGTTTACATCTCTTCCCGATGCAGGGCCAACGCCGTCTGCAACAGGTGTATTTGCTGATCTTCCGTCAGGTGTTGCACCTGTCTGCTGACCAAGCGGAACGTTAGCAGAAACAGGATAGAGTCCTGCCTGGAAAACACCGCCACGTGGGTTCTTGAACTTCTCAAGTTCCTTGGTGTAAACATATGCAACTTCTCTTGCAAACATATCAACCTCGGCAATGTCGTTTCCGTATTTTGGAACAGAGTCAATAAGCTCTAAGATTTCAGCAAATCTTGCTTTTTCTTCCCTTGTTGCGATGCCTTCTAAGAACATCTTCAAAATCTTTTCAATCTGTTCTTTTGAAACATTCTTACCCTTTCTTGCAAGCTCTCTTACAACATCCTCTGTTGCACTCTGTGCAGCAGCAGGCGATAATCCCAAACCAAAGTTCTTTGCAAGTGCATCCTTGAATTCGGAAATTGTAATTTTCTTTTCATCATAAACAAGCTTTTTGATTGCATAAAGTGAGTCGGTCATATTGGCAATACCAAACCCTTGCGGACCGGAGAAATTATAAAGTGCTCCGCCCTCCTGGAGAGTCTTACCTCTGCCGATACAGTCAAATACCATAGATGACTGATACGGAAGCGGACAAACCTCACCGTGTGCAATATCAATAGCATTGATTGAGTTAACCATAAGTGCAATATTATAGTGCATCTGCTTTACATATGCATCGAAGAACTCGTCAAATGTGCGCATATTCTCAACTTCGCCGGTCTGGATGCTTATGAGTTCACCCTTGTCATAACCGTTTGAGAATACAAGTTCCAAAGGTCTGCACATATTAAAGAATGCAGCATCGTGCCAACCGTCGGTCTTACCCGGGGTCTGCGGTTCAACACAGCCGATAATGTTATAATTTCTTGCATCTTCCAACGTTAGACCTCTGCTCATCAAAGCAGGAATAATAACCTCATCGTTATAGTAAGCAGGCAAACCAATACCTGTTCTTGTAAGCTCGGCACACTTCATAAGGAATTCTGTCGGTGTTCCGTTCCATACTCTTACAGAGAATGACGGGCCCGGAAGCTGTGTGTGCATAGATGCCTGAATACACATATATGAAAGGTCGTTTGTTGCATCAAGTCCGTTCTTGTCCTGACCGCCTGCACAAAGGTTCTGGAACATACTGTAGCCTGCAAAACCTTCTGCTGATGCAGCATCACGGACTTTACTCATATCATTGAGTTTTACCCATACGCAGTCAATAAGCTCCTGGGCAAAATCACGAGTGATGAGCCCCTTATCGAGGTCCGCCTTATAATAAGGGTACATATACTGGTCAAATCTTCCGGGAGAAATTGAGTGTCCGTTAGATTCAGTCTGCAAAAGCATCTGAATAAACCAGAAGCTCTGACAAGCCTCCATAAAGTTTGAAGCAGGCTTTTCAGGCACGTTTGCACAGGTCTCTGCAATCGCATTGAGTTCCTGACGACGAATCTTATCAGCACACTTTGCAGCCTCTTCAGCCGCAAGCTTTGCATAACGGCGTGCATAGTTGATTGCCGCCTCAGAAGTAATAATAACAGCATTCAAAAACTCGCTCTTTTTAGAGTAGTCCGCATCATAGATATTACATCTTGCAAGTTCTTCCTTTGCTTCTTTAATAAGACCGCTGTAGCCAATTTTCAAAATCTTACCGTAATCAACACTCATATGGCCTATTCCGTTATAGAAATAGTTACCCGGTGTGAAGATGTTATGCTCGATTGCAGTAATTGCCTCAGGAGTCATATATGCAGTAGCCATCTCACTTGTTGTCTTACCTTTCCAATATGGTAAAATCTTTCTGAGTATTGCCTTATTTTCATCAGAAACATAGAATGGGTCTGCTGCTCTTGACTCAAGAGTGTCGAGTTCTTTTTCTATCCATTCAAATGAATATTCAGGGAAAACCTGTGCACTTCTTGATTTCTTGGTTGCACTACCAACAATAAGCTCTTCCGGTCTTATTGTGATCGGAATATTTTCCAAAATATGCTTAAATGCAAGCGCACGTCTTCTTACAATAGGCTGACCCTCGGTTGCCATATAGCTTTCTGTCAAAAGTACAGCACGATCGGTTTCGATTTCGGGTTTTGCACTATAAAGATTGTCAATCAGTCTTTTAATTCTTGGTGACATTTTAATATCAACCGGTGAAAATTCTGCCATAACATTATCTCCTTATGTATATAATAAATCAAATTTGCTCCTACTTTATATTGTCATTATAATTATAACACACAGATCAAGCCATTTCAACCATTATTTTTGGATTTTCTTGGTTTTTTTTGGTTTATTTTTGCATTTAATTTTTTCAATTTAAAATAATATTAAAAACAAAAAACAACCCCGTATTCCGAGGTTGTTTAAATGTTATTATAATGTGCCGAAAAGTCTGTCACCGGCATCGCCCAATCCAGGCAAAATATAGCCGTTTTCGTTGAGCTTTTCATCAAGCGCACCAACATAGATGTCAACATCAGGATGAGCTTCTTGAACTGCTTTTACGCCTTCAGGTGCACCAATTATGCAAACAAGTTTAATATTTTTTGCTCCTCTTTTTTTGATAAAATCAATGGCTGCAGCAGAGCTTCCGCCTGTTGCAAGCATCGGATCCAAAACAAGAACCTGTCTTTCTTCAATGTCGGTTGGAAGCTTACAGTAGTATTCTACAGGCTGTAAGGTTTCGTGGTCACGGTAAAGTCCGATATGACCAACTTTAGCCGCAGGTATAAGGCTCATCAAAGCATCAACCATGCCAAGACCTGCTCTCAAAATCGGAACAAGCGCAACCTGCTTTTCAACAACCTTACCCTTAGTCTTTACCAACGGTGTTTCAACATCGATTTCGGTAAGCTTCAGGTCTTTTGTTGCCTCATATCCCATCAGAAGCGCGATTTCATTGATAAGCTCACGGAAGTCTTTAACAGGAGTATCCTTACTTCTCAAAATTGATACCTTATGGACAATCAAAGGATGGTCCATTACAAATAATTTTCCCATATTATAACCCACCTTTATTTTATTATCAAGATACATTTATTATATACCTTATTTTTTATTTTGTCCATATCTTTTTGAAAAACAATATAAAAAGGTATGAAAATTGAACAGTTTAATTCATCTCTTTTATATGTTCGCCTCACTTTGATTACGGGTGCATTTTTCGCAAAGAAGTTTATACTTAAACTTCTTGACTTTTAAAAAAAGTTATGATATAATAACTCGGTCAAATACGGAGAGGTGGCCGAGTGGTCGAAGGCGCAGCATTGGAAATGCTGTGATGTTCACGCATCCGAGAGTTCGAATCTCTTCCTCTCCTCCAAAACATTTTGTCGCTTTTTGTCCAAGAGTTTTTTAAAAAAACTCTTGACAAGGGTGTGCATTAGTGTTATAATATAATTCGTTCACAAGATATCGCAGGGTAGAGCAGCTTGGTAGCTCGTCGGGCTCATAACCCGGAGGTCGTCGGTTCAAATCCGGCCCCTGCACCCACAACGAAAAGCACCCTATCGGGTGCTTTTTTTTGCATGTAAAATCGATGTTTAAATACCGTATTTAGTCTTTATCCTCTCGAGCTTTTCGATTATCTGATCAGCGCATATCATAAGGAAAAATACAGTTGATACTGCATGCACCAAATCAAACGGTAATCCCATTATTATAGAGGATGCCAGAGCCTCAAACGTAATTTTATCAATCCACAAAACCACAGAGGAGGTATTCATAATCAATCCGTAGACAACAAGGGTTGCAAAGAACCCAAAAATCGAAAGCGGTATTCTTCTCTTTTTTAAAAGTCCGGAATCAGCAAGCACTCCGGCAATAAATCCGATTATACCAAAAGCAAACATCTGCCACGGCGTTCCTGCCCACTGACCGAAATAAAAGTTAGACAAAAATCCCACTACGGCACCAACCAAAAATCCGACCTCACCGCCGAAGCACACGCCTGTAATTATCAGAATCGCAATAACGGGTTTGAATTGCGGAAGAAAGAAAAATGCAATTCTTCCCGCAATAGCCAAAGCTGAAATTACACTTATTATAACAAGTTCTCGTGCCTGATGTTTCCGTCCTTCAAATCTTATGAAAAACGGTAATAAAATTTCCAGAATAACCAAAACACTAATTATGTAGAACTTTTTATCCTGAAAAAAATACATTCCGCAAAAAATCGTAGTAGGAATAAGAACCAAAACTGATATGAGACTAAGAACTGTACGCTTGCCTATTCCTCCCTTTTGGTTCGGAATTTCATATTTTTTTGTCGGAATGACAAGCAAAAATCCAACAAGAGCAGAAAGAATTGATGCCATCTGCAGCATACTTGCTTTTGTTCCATCAAATAACTTTGATATAACTGTCAAGCCCAAAAATAACGCAAAAAATACAACTGATAAAACTATCTTTAAAATCTTCATGCATTTCCCTCCAGACAATCCAAAATATCCGCATCAAAGATTGCACCGTCGATTATTCCTTTTGCAATCCTTGTCGCACCGGTTGTGTAAAACCGATTTTTAGCAAAAAACTCTCTCGGTGTTGCGATACTTGCAATTTCACCGTCAAAAATCAAAGCACACCTGTCCGATACCGATGCCGAAAATTCAATATCATGCGAAACAATAACTATTGTTCTCCCTTGTGTTTTCAGTTTTTTCAGAAGTTTTTCGAATTTTTCTTTTATGCGGGCATCCATACCCTTTGTCGGCTCATCAAGAAGTATTATATCGGTATTTTTCAAAAGGATTTTTATAATTCCAAGTCTTTGCTTTTCTCCGCCCGACAAATCAAAGGGATGCCTTTTTAAAAGCTCTATCATGTCGAAATATTCAATGAGTTCCTCGGCATCTTTTGCGATTTCTCCATTGCATGAGAGTTCATCTTCTACAGTTTTTTCCAAAAACAAAATATCGGGATTTTGCGGCAGATAACTTATCGTTTTACCCGAAGTTACAATTTTTCTTCTGTATGCTTTTTGCATACCGGCGAGTATCTTTAATAAGGTACTCTTGCCCGCACCGTTACCACCAAGAATTGTAAAAATTTCTCCGTTTAGCATTTCAACTGACAAACCTCGCAGTATATCCTCCGAGTTTTTTTCGTGCCTAAACCATATATCTTTTAGCTTTATAGCCGGTTCGGAAAAATTATTATGACTTTCTGACATCACAGATTTTTTTTTGAGTTTCTTACCAAAAAGCCAGGTTCTGCCGTCACGTATACTTACCGGATTTTTCCCACTCTCACCATATTTCACAAAAAGCCGTGTTGCAGCAGGAAGACCCATCACAAGGTCGTTTTCTTTTGCCGATAGCACTACGCCAATCTCATCCGGTCGGGCATCCGCTATTATTCTTCCTTTATCCATAGCAATCACCCTGTCAGATACTGCAAAAGCCTGTTCAAGACGATGTTCGCTCATAATCACAGTAATACCAAGCTCACGGTTTATGCGACTTAACATTTCCATAAATGTGCCCGACGCTATAGGGTCAAGTTGACTTGTCGGCTCATCCAAAACCAAAATATCCGGGTCTGATACCAACTGTGATGCAAGATTTAAAAACTGCATTTCACCGCCCGAGAGCTCTGCAGTGTTTTTATGAAACCAATCCTCAATCCCGAAAAATGACGCCATCTCGGAAACTCTTTGGCGGATTTCTAAATTGCTTTTGCCAAGGTTTTCCAAGCCAAAAGCAAGCTCGTGCCATACTTTGTCGGTCACAATCTGATTTTCAGGGTTTTGTCCCACAAAGCCAATTCTTTCACAATCTTCCCTTTTGTCAAGGTCTTTGATGGCTTTTCCGAAAATCTTAATTTCACCAACCACTTCACCAAACGGTGCCAAAGTAGGTTTAATAAGTCGCAAAAGTGTTGATTTACCACTTCCCGAATAGCCAAAAAGTGTTATAAATTCGCCTTTTGAAATCTTAAGGTTTATATCCGATATCGCCGGAACGGATGTGTTCGGATAAATAAATTTTAAATTTTTGATCTCAACAATTTCCATCTGAACACCTCCCACTCTTCAATAATAAACGGCAATAAAAACAATGCAAGATATACGCAAAAAAACAACAGTTCAAATCCGCCAATTTTCCCGAACTCAAATTTCGGGAAATAATGCCATGAAACATTTACAAAGACCTTCAATAAAACAATCGCCACATCAAGGCTAATAATCAAACACAATAAAATTGCGTCCCTTTTTCCCAGTTTAAAGTTCGAATAGGCTGTTCGTCTGCCAAGGCCATATCCTCGAGCTCTCATGCTATCAGCAGTTTCAATTGAGTTTTCCATCGCCCAGCCAACAGTTGCATAAAAAGACTTTACTGCAAGCTTTAGTTTGTCAAAAAGCTTGAGGTCCTCGTCAGAATTTGCCTGATAAACCGATTTAATATGGTTTATAAATCTTGGCACAAATCTCAATGTCATCGACATTATAAGCGAAATTGACGGCGTAATTTTACCAAATACACAGAGTAGTTTATCGGTAGTCATAATTTTGTTTATAACAGAAAAAACTGCAACAACCGACACAAGCAAAAACGCAGATGCAATACCGTATATTAACGATTCCAATGTAAACGGATTGCCGTCCGGAAAATATGTTATAATCGTAACGCCTTCATGATTGAATAGGACATTCATCATAATTGCTACAATTAGCATTGGAACCATAAAAAACATATTAAATTTTAAAGCATTCGCACCGCCAAGATATATTGAATATAAAACAAAGCAAACAACCGATATGCCAATGCATACCGGGTGCATAAATATCACTGAAAAAAGAATTACCGATATAAAATACAGTAAGTCCACAACCGGATGAAATTTTTCACACTCACACATTTTCTACCTCTGTTTCACATCATTTCCACCAACATCTTTTCCCAGATCACAAGTAAAAACCCATTCTACACAATCTCCATCATTCAGAGTATAATCAGAGCAGCCTTTTTTAGGGAACACACCATTGACCGAATACATCCAACCCGATTGTTCGCCGCAGTCAAACTGATAAATATTCGCTATTCCCTCAACATAAGCGCTCTTATAAAGCGGCATATTTGAAAACTCAAAATGAATTTTATTTTTTTTCATTTCCCGCAAAAGAACATTAAATACGCTCTCACCTTCATAAAAAACAACCTCTTGATGTGGAAAAATCACCCCATCGTCAGGTATTAAACTGTGCTTGTTTTCGTCAAGGTTTGACATATTATTAAGTATTGTATCACACCTTACCGACAAAGTGCAAGTATATTCATTTTCTTTTTCCGTATCAGCTATAATCTCTTCATCTTCGGTGGTCTCGTCATTTGCAACCACTTCCGCATCAGGTTCTTTTAATTCATCCTCCGCTACTTGAGTAACGGAAGACGAATTATCAGTTAGTTCTTCTTTTTCTTTTATCGTGCTATCGACGGTTTTTTCTTCAGGGATAAATACCGTTTCTGTTCTTTCCTCAAAACCTTCTTCTTTTGAATCCGGTGCATCCACGGTATACCAAACAGCGACTCCCAAAATTACAACTGTAAGAATTGCAATTAATGTCTTTAAAATATTTTTTCTCATAAAAGATCAGCCTTTTTTAATAATTTATAAAACATATCAGCAAACTCCGCTCTTGTTATTATCTCCTTTGGTTTAATCTCAGTCTCCGAATCATCGATTATACCATTATAGAAACAGAATGAAAATGCCTCATCAGACCACTTTGCCACAGATTTATAATCTACAAATCCCGACAAAATATTTCTGATTGAATCCTCTTCAAACACAGTATTTAGTCCAATCAGTTTTGCCGTTCTTGCAATCATTGTTACGGCCTCTTCTCTTGATACCAAGCCATCTGGGTTAAACTGATTAGCACCAACACCATTTACGATACCGAATAAATATGCGGCATTTACTTCCCTAAAATACCACGCATTATATGGAACGTCAATAAATTCATCAACATCCGGTGCATCAAGTTCCAATGCCCTTACAATAATCGCCGAAAATTCCGAACGTTTGATATTATCATACGGCTTGAAATCAGCTTCGGTCTTTCCGTTTATGATTTCACGTGATGCAAGAGCTTCAATCGCTTCCTTTTCTTCCAGTCCCTCAATATCTGAAAATGTTTTGTCAGGATTTACAACATCCTTTATAACTATTTCTTTTTTCTCAGATTCGGTTGGCTCAGACGGTTTTTCTTCAATTTCAGGTTCTGTTTCGGGATCCTTTATCGTATGTGCAGGAGGTCTTGAAATTTCCTCTTGAAATATCTCGGTTGTCGATACCGCCATTAAGTATCCTGAATCATTTTTATAATACATTGTACCCTCTTTATCCGATACAAGGCTGCAGATACAATAGTTTGACATCTCTTCATCCGGCACGAATATATCCTTACCCGAAATATTAACCTTACTGCCGTCTTTTTCAATTTCTATCATATATATACCACCGGGAATGTTATTGTAGGTAGTATATAAATAAACCTTTCCTTCTTCTGATTCATATCCAACAGAGAGAATCGGACTTGCCTGAATATATCCCGGAACAGCTGTTTTACCGATTATGTTAGGTTCATCACTCATAACATCTATCGCCAAAAAATAATTTTCATCTTTATCAAATCCGCTACCACCTGTTACTCCAACATAACAAATGCCATTATTTACTATCGGCGTAGCAGTACTAACTCCGCCCAAATCAACTGTTCTGATAAATGTTTTATCGAATCTTCCGTCACCCTCAACCGGAACGATATATAGCATACCGCCTTTGGTCACAAAATAAGCCTCGCCTGTTTTTTTATCATAAGCAATACTTGAACGGATGTCGCCATTTACATCATCAATGACATCTATAGATTTACCCGTTTTAGTATCAACGCTATAAAGGCACGCCGAAGCCGAAGCAGAGCCTTTTTCACCGTCATCGCTTCCGAATATAACAAAATCATCAGTTGCGTACGCTCCTGACCAATAGAATCCGCCTCTTTGTTCTAACTTCCATAAGCATTTTTTAACCTCGAGTGATTCCCTTGGGTTTTCATCGGAAACTTCAATCGCAAAATACATTCCGTCAGATGTTTCGCTATTCCATGTACCTGTAAATATGTATCCGTCGTGATATGATATTGGAGTTAAAGTTTGGCCATCAAGTTCCTCGCTTATCCAAACACTTTCGAGAGTATCGGCACGAAAAGCCTGAACCTGACCTGACCCAACAGTAACATAAATCAAGCCACCACCGTATGTAAGCGGATTCATGCCATAGCCGATATCTCCGGTAATTTTATCGCTCTTTTGAACAATTTCGCCGATTTCGCTATCAAGCTTTACAATATTTTTACCCTTGGCAATATATAGATATCCGTCAACAATAATTGGCGGAGTAATTGCCTCTGACCAGTTACTTGAATGTTTTTTAGCCCATTTTAGCTCAACATGTTCAGGTTTTCTTGGAGTTTTTGCTGATGTGACTGCCATATTTTCAAGGTTGCCTCTGAAGTTTTCCCACTCTCCCGAATATTCAGGCAAAGGTTCCGGTATAAATTCAGCTAAAAATGTATAATAAGTCTTAAAAAAACCACCTTTTGTCGAGATGGCAAAAGTAAAGTCTTTTGTATAATCGATGTTTCCCTCAACATCGATAAGACCCTCGTCATCTAAGATCACTCTGTATTTCGGATGTAAATTAGTCTTTAACCCGGTCAAAAGTTGCGATTTATCAGTTATATCACCAAGGTCCAGTGAAAATTTATATGGGTTCTCTTTAGTTCCGTCACCGTCGGTCCCGGATAAGATCAACTCGTACTCTTTACCCTCAATTATCAGCTTTTCTACAGTTGGTCCTCCGTAAAAATAAGAACCCACATCCGCACCCCAACCAGCAACCGAATAATGCAATTCAATCCTGTCGCCATCTTTTGGATAAGTTGCAGATGCACCCATATTTCCAAAATCGTCATTTACCGAAAACATCCATCCGCTTTCAGCACCCAAATCATATTCCGCAAGGCCGTTTACCGATGTGATGTAATCATACTGACTATCAACAACATAATCAATCTGTTCCTCATCAAGCGCCGTTTTAATTGCTGCAAGTGCAGAGTCACTGTCTTTTATCGAAACTGCTTTATCCTCTAACACAATTCCGGTATCTGACGCATTTTTATCTCCCTGTGCGGTATAATCAAATACCGACACATATACCGTAATCTCGTCTGATGCAATAACCGTTCCCGGCAATGTAGATACAAAAATAGCAAGCATCAAAAAAATATTTAGAATTCTTCTAAAACTGTTTTTCATATTTTTCTCCTCGATTAAATTATTTTATTGTTTTTAAAACTTTCCCTCCTTTGCGCTGCCTCGGAACAATAAAAAAAACCGTGGCAAAATTTGCCACAGCCTGAGTGTTTTCTGTGCATACCACAATCCGCCGCAAAAAAAGCGACAAAACTACCACTTCTACGAAAAATCCGAACACGAAGCAGCATCGGTGCAGGTCTTCTGACTCATGCTCCTGAAAAATCGTTTTAAAACCTGCCTTCTCAGTTTCCCAATGACCGGCTTTCGCCGACGGTTTTAAAACATCAGAGCATATACAGCGACAGTAATCGTTCGGGATTCTCACCCACTTCCCTTTTCACCCGCTATACCTTTTATGCGGTATAACGGACACACCGTGTGGATATTTAGTTTTAGATTATTCTATCACTATTTTTAAAAATTGTCAATTAAATTATCATATTATGAAGCACTGAGATTTTTTTAAAAATTTTCTAATTTTCTTAAAAAAATCTCTTGACAAACCCAAATTTCTCTGCTATAATGATATTCGTTGTTACGCGAGGGTGGCGGAATCGGCAGACGCGCACGTTTGAGGGGCGTGTGGTTTTACCATACGAGTTCAAGTCTCGTTCCTCGCACCAACATTGCGGAATAGTGTAAGGGTAGCACTAGTGACTCTGACTCACTCTGTGAGGGTTCGAATCCTTCTTCCGCAGCCAAAAGCACTTCGTTTGAAGTGCTTTTTTATTTTCCTAAAGCAAAAAGAACCGCATCAATTTGCGGTTCTTTCGTCTCATATTAATCTTACTTTTT
The DNA here is from genome assembly GCA_045544615.1 of Clostridia bacterium. Lineage (GTDB taxonomy): Bacteria > Bacillota > Clostridia > UBA1381 > UBA1381 > CAKSFT01. Next base: position 11,721 of record JAZPZI010000016.1, on the reverse strand, counting down.
ATTTACTCTTGAGCCAACAAACATTCCGTTTTTGACAGGAATATAGTTATTCTCCAATACCTGTTTTGAGCCATTTTTTGCCCAATACACACTCTTTTCAAAAATAGTATATACATTTTCACGTCTTATGCCAAATTCTTTCTCAATCGTCTCACTGACACGAGTCGCAAATCTGTTACATTCTATCTCGGGTAATTTTTCATAGGCATTTACATCAAGGAAAATTATATCGTTAGTTTCTCTTACACCAAGATTTATATGTGCTCCGTCTTCTATTGAGAGAAGGGTTGTCTGCTCTTTACTCGACAGATGATTTGATGCAGCTTTAAAAAGAATTTCTTTAAGTTTTAATTCGCTATCCTCATCAAGCTTGATGTTTGTCTTTAAACCAATCATTAACATAATCTATTTCTCCTTTTCCATAAAATACTCTATAATATTTTCTGCAGTAGCCTTATCAATTCCCGAATTACATATTTCATTAAGCGTCGCTTTTGAAATATTATCAACGCTTCCGAAAGCTTCCAAAAGCTTAAGCTTTTTCTTCTCACCCACGCCCTTGATAATGTCAAGCTCAGATTTGGTAATGTCTTTATTTCTTAAACTTTTATGATAGGTTATTGCAAAACGGTGCACCTCATCCTGAATTCGGGTGATGAAATTAAACACACCGGAATTCAATGCAATCTCTGCCTGACCATCTGATGATAGCAGGGCACGGGTTTTATGCTTATCGTTTTTGACCATACCAAAAACAGGAACATCAATCTCTATTTCCTCAAGCATCGACTCAACTGCATTTATCTGACCAATTCCACCGTCAACAAGGATTATATCGGGATATGGCAAAAATTTTGCATCATCAATCTGAAGTTCCCCTGCCTCTATTGCAAGTTCTTCATCGAGTGCATTTCTGAATCTGCGGTAGATTACCTCACGCATCGAGCTATAGTCGTCCTGACCTTCAAAGGACTTGATTTTAAATTTTCTGTATGATTTTTTCTGCGGTCTGCCGTCAACAAATACTACCATACCGGCAACATTATTTGTTCCGGATATATTCGAAATATCGTACGATTCAATTCTCGATACTGGAAAGTCAAGTCCGAGCAATTCTGATAACATTTCAGAGCCCGAGTGATACTCCATCTCACGTTGCTTATTCGCGCGATAATTTAAAATCGACTGTTCGACATTCTTTTTGGCAAAGCGGATAAGGTCGGCTTTTTTTCCTTTTTGAGGAACTAAAAGCCTGACTTTTCTTCCTCGCATTGAGCCGAGCCACTCTTCTATCAGCTCCGAGTCGTCGATACTGCATCCCAAAAGAATTTCAGGCGGTATATCCTCAATATCGACATAAAACTGCTTGATAAAGTCAAGCATAGCATCATTTTCATTTTCAACATTATGGAGTGTAAAGTTTTCACGACCCATAATCTTTCCGCCTCGTATAAAGAAAGCTTCAATAAATGCTTTATTCTCGAACATCCCGATGCCGAGCAGGTCAAGGTCGGTCTGATTATCTGAATTTATAATTCTCTGTTTTTCATCAAGTGTTTCTATTGCCCGAATCTTATCTCTCAAATCTGCCGCAAGCTCGAACTCCATTTTCTCGGATGCATCAATCATCCTTGATTTTAGAGACTTCAACATTTCCCTGTGTCCGCCCTCTAAAAACTCGCAGATTTCTTCAAAAACTCGTCTGAATTCATCCCTGCTCACATTTCCGGTACAAGGTGCAAAGCAGTTTTTTATGTGATAATTAAGGCAAGGTCTGCCCTTTTTTATATCGTCAGGGAATTTTCGTCTGCAAACCGGAGGTTTGAAAATCTTCTGAATGATTTCAAGGTTCTTTTTTGCAGTACCCTTGCCGATATACGGTCCGAAATATTTCGCACCGTCCTTTTTCAGGCTTCTTGTTATAACAATACTCGGGTAATCATTTTGCATATTAACCTTAATGTACGGGTAGTTCTTGTCATCCTTTAGGAGAATATTATATTTCGGACGATATTTCTTTATAAGATTACATTCTAAAACAAGTGCCTCAAGTTCGCTACCTGTGATTATATACTCAAAAAAAGCAACATTGGACACCATCGCACGAACTTTTGGAGTGTGTTTTTTAATGTTTCTGAAATACTGGCGGACTCTGTTTTTTAAAATCTTTGCCTTTCCGACATAGATAACCGTTCCGTCTTCTGAGTGCATTATATATACGCCAGGTTGGTCGGGAAGATTTTTCAGTTCTTCTTCCAGATTGAACATTTCAAAACACCTCCCTCTTTTTTTGAAAAAAATAACTCTACAAGTTGATGCAGAGTTATATTTATTTAATTCTTAAAAAAGTTTAACCAGTTGTTATTCAGTAAAGTTTGAAGCAATGAGTGCAACCAATGCAGCAACGGCTTCTTCTTCATCAATACCGTCAGCTGTGATGTTGATTGTTGTACCCTTTGTTATGCCGAGTGAGAGAACACCCAACAAGCTCTTTGCATTTACTTTTCTTTCATCCTTCTCAACCCAGATGCTTGACTTGAACTCATTTGCTTTCTGGATGAAAAATGTTGCAGGTCTTGCGTGCAAGCCTACCTGATTCTGCACAACTACTTCTTTTGAAAACATACTAGTTATCCCCCTGTTTTAAATAGCTTACTAAAATATTATATGGATAAAACTGTAACTTTACTCAAATTCCTTAAAACTTGACGCAAATATTGCGTTTTTTCACATACACTATATTATACGATTTTTTCATTATCGTCAATACTTTTTAGAACTTCTTAACAATTTGAGCCCAATTTTTAGTAAGAATACCCGATAACAGCGAAAATTATTCGTTATTTTCGTTAATTTCACCCATTTTATCTGATTTTGGGTTCATTTTTTCTCTGATCATTTTTTGAATCATTTCTGTAAATTCAGGGTTTTCCTGCATATACTTTCTGACATTATCTCTACCCTGACCGAGGCGTTCGCCGTCAAATGCAAACCACGCACCGCTCTTTTGGATGATGTCAAGATTTACTGCAACATCAAGGATGTTACCTTCTTTTGAAATACCCTGTCCGTACAGAATATCAAATTCTGCTTCTTTAAACGGAGGTGCAACCTTGTTCTTTACAATCTTTACTCTTGTCTTGTTACCAACAACATCAGTACCGTTTTTAATAGCCTCAAGGCGTCTTACATCAAGTCTTACAGATGAGAAGAACTTCAAAGCTCTACCACCAGGAGTTGTCTCAGGGTTACCGTATATAACGCCAACCTTTTCACGAAGCTGATTTATAAAGATAACGGTTGTTCCTGCCTTGCTTGTGATAGCTGTGAGCTTTCTCAAAGCCTGTGACATAAGTCTTGCCAGAAGACCAACATGAGCGTCACCCATTTCACCGTCTATTTCAGCTTTTGGAACCAATGCCGCAACAGAGTCAACGATAATAACATCAAGTGCACCGCTTCGAACAAGTGCCTCAACAATTTCGAGTGCCTGCTCGCCTGTATCAGGCTGTGCAACGATCAATTCGTCAATATCAACGCCTAAGTTCTTTGCATACTCAGGGTCGAGAGCATGTTCAGCATCAACAAATGCCGCCTCTCCGCCTCTTTTTTGAGCTTCTGCAACAATATGCAAAGCAACTGTTGTTTTACCTGATGATTCAGGACCGTAGATTTCGATTACTCTGCCCTTCGGAATACCGCCAACACCCAAAGCCAAATCAAGTGTCATTGAGCCGGTCGGGATAACATCAACATTAACTGCAGGTGCATCGCCAAGCTTCATTATGCTTCCTTTGCCGTACTGCTTTTCAATTAAATCCATAGCCGCACCGATAGCTTTTTTTCTCTCGGCTGAGCCAACAACCTTTTCCTGTCTGTTATCATTTGTTGCCATAGGATAACCCCTCACTTTATCTTAAAATTTTTATATCAAACATTTGTTCTCTATTATTATACAACATATTTCCATAAAATACAAGCCTTTTTTAAAAATTTTTATAAAAAAATACGCATTATTTACAATGCGTATTTTCCTTAAAAATTATTCTTCTGTTTTCTCGGTTTCTGTTTCTTCTTCGCCTGCAATCTTTATAAGGTTTTTTGATACCGTTTCGGCATAATTCTTCAAAAGCGATACCTGATGTTCGCCCGCTCCCGAGCCTGCGGTGATTACAATATAATATCCGTTTTTGTACATATGACACGACGGGATTGCAATAAAAGCATCTACACCCTCGATATCAACCGCGACAGTTCTTGCCAAATCATCATTTCTTTTCTTCTCTGCCTCAAACTGTGCCTTAATCTCGGATTTATCATACTTACCGTTGAATGGATACACATCCACCTTTACAGTATCGCCCTGACCGATTTTTTCGTTTTTATATGTAACCGATTTACAAAGTCTGGTGTTATTGACCTCTTCAACAGGAAGATATTCAAGATACTTTCCCGCCTCTTCCAAAGAAAGAAAATCCGATGCAACAATTTCTTTTGCCGACTTTGTGCATCCTGCAGTCAAAAGAATCATCAAAAATACTAATAATAGCTTCTTCATACTCATTTTAACTTTATAGCCTCTTTTACATTCTTCACGATATTATCAGCTGTGAGTCCGTATTCCTCAAAAAGTTCAGCCGGTGTACCCGACTTACCGAAGCGGTCTGTACCAATAATCTTTACCGCACAAGGAGCATTGTTACATACAACTTCACAAACTGCACTTCCGAGTCCGCCCATAATATAGTGTTCTTCAGCGGTTACGATCGCACCTGTTTCCTTTGCCGCCTTTGTGATGATTTCCTCATCAATAGGCTTAATGGTGTGAATGTTTATAACTCTTGCGTTTATGCCTTCTGTTTTCAGAATTTCGTGAGCCTTGATTGCTTCCTGAACCATGAGTCCTGTTGCAATAATCGCAGCATCATCGCCCGCTCTTAATTCAACACCCTTGCCAAGTTCGAACTTATAATCCTCGCCGTTTACATCTTCAACAGCAAGTCTTCCGAATCTCATATATACAGGGCCCTCGTGGTCGATTGCAGCCTTAACGCAAAGTCTTGCTTCGATATCATCTGCAGGGTTGAAGATTACCATGCCGGGAATTGAGCGCATAAGTGCCAAATCCTCAAGACACTGATGTGTTGCGCCGTCTTCACCAACAGAAATACCTGCGTGAGTTGCACCGATTTTAACATTAAGCTTCGGGTAACCGATTGAGTTTCTAATCTGTTCGAATGCTCTGCCTGCAGCAAACATCGCAAAGCTTGACGCAAAAGCAATCTTTCCGCAAGATGCCAAACCTGCTGCAACGCTCATCATATTTGCCTCAGCAATACCCATATTAACAAATCTTTCAGGATATGCTTTTTTAAATGTCTCTGTCTTAGTTGATTTTGAAAGGTCCGCATCCAATACTACTATTCTTTCATCATTGCCGTATTCTGCAAGTGCAATACCGTATGATTCTCTTGTCGCTTTCTTTGCCATTATCTGTTCGCCTCCAATTCTGCAATTATCTTATCGAGTTCTGCCATTGCCTGTTCGTACTGTTCCTGATTAGGCGCAGCACCGTGCCAGCCTGCCTGATTTTCCATAAATGATACATTCTTACCCTTTACAGATTTCATAATAATCGCAGTTGGTCTGTCTTTGATTGTTTTTGCAGTTTCGATTGCATCAGACAACTCATCAAAGTCATGTGCATCACAAACCATTGTCTTCCAACCGAATGCTTCAAACTTCTTATCAATAGGTGTCGGGTTCATAACCTCGGTAACATCGCCGTCAATCTGCAAGCCGTTGAAGTCAACAAAGATTGTAAGATTGTCAAGCTTATAGTGTGCAGCAAACATTGCCTGTTCCCAAACCTGACCCTCTTCGAGTTCACCGTCGCCAAGGATCGCATAAACTCTGTAATCCTTTTTATCAAGCTTTGCAGCCAATGCCATACCGCCTGCTGCTGATATACCCTGACCAAGTGAGCCTGTTGACATATCAACACCAGGGATGTTCTTCATATCAGGATGTCCCTGAAGATAGCTGTCTGTTTTTCTCAAAGTCTTCAAATCCTCAACAGGAATAAATCCCTTTTCTGCCAACACACCATAAAGTGCCGGTGCAGTATGGCCTTTCGAGAGAACAAATCTGTCTCTGTCAGGATTTTTTGGATTCTTTGGGTCTACATTCATCTTTTCAAAATAGAGGATTGTAAGTGCCTCTGCTATCGAAAGCGAGCCGCCGGGATGTCCCGATTTTGCACTAAATACTCCTGTCAATGCGTGCTTTCGAACCTTGTTTGCAATAATCGCAAGCTCGCGTTTTCTCTGTTTGTCCATTATTTTCTCCTCCTAATTTATATGTCCTTTGAATTTTCGTACGCTATCTTCATAAGTTCTTCCAAGCGTTCTTCTTCCTTTTTTATATAGAGATAACCAAAGAGAGCCTCAAGTCCGGTTGCTCTTCTATACTCCGAGACATCGGCATTTTTAGGAACGGTTGCAGACTTTGAGTTCCTGCCGCGTTTATACACTGCATCCTCTGCCTCTGACAGCATTTCTTCAATTACCGCTATTGCATTACTTTGTGCATGTGCCTTTACATGTTTTATCGATTCAATATGTAGCTTATGAGGCGACATATCCCCATGCTCCGAAACAATCCTGCTTCTTACATAAACCTCATAAATTGCATCTCCGATATATGCAAGCACCAACGACGGATAACTGTTAGCCTTTTCAAAATCAATATCAAACATCTTTTCTGCTCCATTTTACGCCCATTGGTGTATCCTTGAGCTCGATATTCATTTCCTTGAGCTTATCTCTTATCTCGTCAGCCTTTGCCCAATCCTTGGCTTTTCTTGCCTCGTTTCGAGCCTCAATCAATGCCTCAACCTCAGCATCGAGTGAATTTTCTTCCTTCTTCGCAAAAAGTCCCAAAACATCGCCAAGCTCGTGGATGGTGTTTAAATACTTTTCGGCAATCTTTACAGAGTTACCGCCGTCCTTTGAGAGGTCGGTATTTGCCGAATATACAATATCGAATATTGCCGCAATCGCATCTGCAGTATTCAAGTCGTCATCCATTGCATCAATGAACTTCTGCTTGAAGCCGTCAATCTTTTCAGAGAGTGCAACCTCATCTGCAGAGAGGTCTCTGTCCTCACCCTTGTCGATAAGGAACAAAAGGTTATCGATACATGTATAAACACGCTCGGTTGCCGATTTTGCCTGTTCCATCAATACATCGCTGAAGTTGACAGGGTTTCTGTAGTGAGCAGAAAGCATGAAGAATCGGATAATCTCGTGGTCATATTTTTCAGAAATATCACGGACTGTGAAGAAGTTACCAAGAGATTTACTCATCTTCTGGTTATTTATATTGATGTAACCATTGTGCATCCAGTAGTTTGCAAATGGAACACCGTTTGCACACTCGCTCTGTGCAATCTCATTTTCGTGATGCGGGAATATCAGGTCCTGTCCGCCCGAGTGGATATCAATGGTTTTACCAAGGTATCTGTTAGCCATAGCAGAACACTCGATATGCCAGCCCGGTCTTCCCATTCCCCATGGGCTTTCCCATGCAGGCTCGCCCTCTTTTTGAGCCTTCCAGAGTGCAAAGTCCATTACATCCTGCTTTGCTTCATTAACATCTATTCTTGCACCTGCTTCCAGGTCCTCCAAAGGTTGCTTTGAAAGTTTTCCGTATTCACGGAATTTCTTTGTTGAAAAATATACATTGCCGTCAACATTATATGCAAAGCCTTTTTCTTCCAGGGTCTTTATAATATCGATAATTGCATCGATATTTTCGGTAGCTTTAGGATGAACTGTCGCCTTTTTGATACCAAGTGACGATGCATCCTTGAAGTATTCTGCAATAAAACGCTCGCCTAGCTCTTTTACGGTAATCCCTTCAGCATTGGCACGCTTAATCATCTTATCGTCGATATCGGTAAAGTTCTGTACAAACTTTACGGTATAGCCTCTGTATTCGAGGTATCTTCTCATTGTATCAAAGATAATAAAGGGTCTTGCGTTTCCAATATGAAAATAATCATATACAGTCGGACCGCAAGAGTACATCTTTACCTCGTTTTTATCTATTGGAACAAACTCTTCTTTTTTTCTTGTGAGAGTATTATAAATCTTCACCGTTCTTTTCCTCCATTTCCTTTAATTTCTTCTCAAGATTTGCGATGTGTACAGATAATGTACATAGCTGTGATGATACCGGGTCGGGAATCCGCACCTGGTCAAGGTCAGGCGTGTGGTCTATTCTTACACCCTCACGCTTTACAACTCTTGCAGGAATACCAACACAGGTAGAATCGGGCGGAACTTCCGAGAGCACAACCGCACCCGCCGCAATTTTAGAATTATCACCGATAGTGAAAGGTCCTAAAACTTTAGCTCCGCTTCCAACTGTGACATTATCGCCCAAAGTCGGGTGACGCTTACCCTTTTCCTTGCCTGTACCGCCAAGTGTTACGCCCTGATAAATCGTACAGTCATCGCCGATTACCGCAGTCTCACCGATTATAACACCCATACCATGGTCGATAAAAAGACCCTTTCCGATTGTTGCACCGGGGTGAATCTCGATTCCTGTCCAGAACCGAACACACTGCGAAATCCATCTTGCCAAAAATTTCATTTTATGTTTGAACAAAAAATGTGACAGCCTGTGCCATTGAACCGCTGCAACACCGGGATAGAGCATAAATACTTCAAATCCGTTTCTTGCTGCCGGGTCACGCTCCAAAACCGAGCGGATATCATAACGCAGATTACCAAACACAACTGTCACCTCCATTAACACATAAAAATACATTTTTAATTATACATTAAACTTCCCAAAAAAACAACCGCTTTTTGATAAGTTTATAAAAAATTTTAAAAAATGCAAAAATCGATGCAGAATTTTGGTGATTGTTATAAAAAAGGACAAGGTAAACCTTGTCCTTTTGAAATTTATGCCTGTGTATTGTAGCTGTAGTTTGGTGCTTCCTTTGTGATATAAATATCGTGCGGATGGCTTTCCTTCAAGCCTGCACCTGTGATTCTTACAAACTTACCGTTTTCCTTGAGTTCCTTGATAGTCTTTGTACCGCAGTAACCCATACCTGATCTCAAACCGCCCAAAAGCTGGAATACAGTATCAGCAAGTGAGCCCTTATATGGAACTCTGCCTTCTACGCCTTCAGGAACAAGCTTTTTAGAACCAGTCTGGAAGTATCTGTCCTTTGAACCCTTTTCCATAGCAGCAAGTGAACCCATACCACGGTAAACCTTGAATCTTCTTCCCTGATAGATTTCAAATTCTCCCGGGCTTTCTTCACAACCTGCCAAAAGGCTTCCCATCATAATAACATCAGCGCCTGCTGCAATAGCCTTTGTAACATCGCCCGAATACTTGATACCGCCGTCTGCGATAACAGGAATGTTATACTTCTTTGCAACCTGGCTAACATCATAAATTGCTGTAACCTGTGGTACACCAATACCTGCAACAACTCGTGTTGTACAGATAGATCCAGGTCCGATACCAACCTTAATACAGTCAGCGCCAGCCTTGATGAGGTCTTTTGCAGCCTCGGCTGTTGCAATGTTACCAACGATAAGCTGCATATCAGGATATGCTGCCTTTACTTCCTTAACCTTGTTTATGATATTTGCAGAGTGGCCGTGTGCAGAGTCGAGAACCAATACATCAACGCCTGCCTCAACCAAAGCCTTTACTCTATCCATAATATCGTTTGTTACACCGATAGCAGCACCGCAGAGAAGTCTTCCCATCTCGTCCTTTGCCGCATTTGGATAACGAACTGCCTTTTCAATATCCTTAATTGTGATAAGACCTTTTAGGTGATAGTTTTCATCAACAAGCGGAAGCTTCTCGATCTTTGCACGTCTTAAAATTTCCTGTGCTTCCTCAAGAGTTGTGCCAACAGGTGCTGTAACCAAGTTTTCGCAAGTCATTGAATCCTTGATTTTCTTATCAAAATCAACTTCGAATCTCAAGTCACGGTTTGTGATAATTCCGAGGAGTTTGCCCTGTTCATCGCAAACCGGTACACCTGAAATCTTATATTTGCCCATTAAATCATCGGCATCCTTTAAGGTGTGTTCAGGTGATAAGCTGAAAGGATTGGTAATAACACCATTTTCTGAACGCTTAACCTTGTCCACTTCTCCTGCCTGTTCTTCAATTGTCATATTCTTGTGAATTATACCAATACCGCCTTCTCTTGCCATAGCGATTGCCATAGGTGCTTCGGTTACAGTATCCATTGCCGCACTCATCATAGGAATATTCAAGTGAATCTTTGCGGTCAGCTGTGTTCCAAGCTCAACCTCGTTTGGTGTGAAATCCGAGGCCTGCGGTACTAAAAGTACATCGTCAAAGGTTAGTCCCAACTTCTCAAACTTATCTGCCATAAAAACCATCCTCCCAGAAACAATATATTTTAACTATTATAACAGATTACAAAATAAATTTCAAGTATTTTTATACTATTATTTTAGATAAATCTTTCCTCTCTCGTCCCGGTGTTTTATCACACTTTACATAAAAGAACATATTATGTTAATACAGGAAATATTTTCCTGAAAATCAATTTTAAGGAGATGTTTATATGGAGCAAAACAAAGACTGCACATACTGCCCCGTTGGCGGATGCGGTTTTGTAGGCTATGCTTATGTGCCGTATCAACAACTAGAGAATGTTTTCTCGGCAGAAGAAGCATTGGCAAACGCCACGCTCTTCCCTGAGCTTGTTTTGACAATCGCAGAATACGGAAAGGTCGGCAAACAGACCGGAGGTGTCACAAATGACTAGATGCGAGCTTTTAAAAAAGCTTCAAAGCTACAAATTTGCGGCTTATGATATGCTTTTGTATCTTGACACCCACCCGAAAGATAAGACTGCATTTAAAATGTATAAAGACCTTGTGGCAATGGTAAAAAAACTCACTATGGAGTTTGAGGAAAAATATGGGCCGCTCACTGTAAAATCAGCGGCGGATTTTGAGACATTCAGATGGACGGAATCACCATGGCCATGGGAAAAGGAGGCTAATTCTTAATGTTTTGTTATGAAAAATTCTTGCAAAGACCAATTTGCATAAAAAAACCAAACCCAAAACTTGCGAATATTATTATCACACAATACGGTGGAGCGTACTGCAAATGTTTGAGTAGCCTTACTAACGCCTCCAAAATACGCATTTTAGGGACTTTCCGTCTTTTCCTCCTTTTATGATTTCTTTAAAAATTGTCCTTGCCATGTTGTTCTTTTCTACATTACTTACATCAGCATCCTTCAAAACCTCGGTCAATCTGCGAAGCTCTTTTTTGTTTAGATTAACTTCTTCTTTTGGTTCTTCCTCCTGAGCTTGCTCAAGCATTTCTTTTAACTTCACAATTTCATCTGTAATGGCTTTTTTCTTTGCTTTGTACTCTTCAAGAGTATCTACACCATCTTCATAAGCAAGCTTTACTCGTTCCAAACGGATTTCAAGTCTTTGAATTTGTGCAGATATTATCCTGCTGTCATGGTTGATATTTACTTCGTTAGCAGAATTAGGCTCGGCAAAATCCAGTTCGACATTTGGTAGTTCTATTTCGGATAAAATGTTGAGAATGATATTAGCTATTTTTTCTGCTTTTATATATCCAACTCCGTCGCATTTGCCTCTGCTTCGCTCTGAACAA
>JAZPZI010000015.1:0-60183 GCA_045544615.1 Clostridia bacterium | reverse complement strand
TTTCTAAAAGTTGATTGCTTTTGCAGATTACCAACGGTAGTGTGCAAATGCTCTGTTAGCTTCAGCCATCTTGTGAGTGTCTTCACGCTTCTTGCAAGCTCCGCCTGTTCCGTTCAATGCGTCCAAAAGCTCGTTTGCAAGTCTTTCCTTCATAGTCTTTTCACTACGTTCTCTTGAATAGCGTGTGAGCCATCTCAAACCTAAAGTCTGGCGTCTTTCCGGTCTAACCTCCATTGGAACCTGGTATGTTGCACCGCCAACTCTTCTTGCCTTTACTTCAAGTACAGGCATGATGTTGTCCATTGCTTCATTGAATACCTCCAATGGTTCTCTGCCGGTTTTTTCCTTTATGATTTCAAATGCATCATAAACGATCTTCTGTGCAACACCCTTTTTACCGTCGAGCATGATGTTGTTGATAAGCTTTGTAACAACGATGCTTTCGTAGATTGGGTCTGCAAGAACTTCTCTCTTCGCTATAAAACCTTTTCTTGGCACTTTACTTCCCTCCTTCATAAAAATCCACAGATTTTCTCTGCATAAATAATGAATATCACCGGTACTCTGAGCTTATTCTTTCAAAGCTCCGTTTCGTGCGTATGCGAATTATACTTTTAACGATATAACGCGATATGCACCAATCATGTGATATACGAAATAACCCGTCAGAGATTATTTCTTCTGAGCCTTAGCCTTCTTAGCACCGTACTTTGAGCGGCTCTGGTTTCTGTTAGCAACTCCCTGAGTATCCAAGGTACCTCTGATGATGTGGTATCTTGTACCAGGCAAGTCCTTAACTCTTCCGCCTCTGATAAGTACAACGCTGTGTTCCTGAAGGTTATGACCGATACCCGGAATGTAAGCTGTTACTTCGATACCGTTTGTAAGTCTTACTCTGGCAATCTTACGGAGAGCTGAGTTAGGCTTCTTAGGGGTAGCTGTTCTAACCGCTGTACATACACCTCTCTTCTGAGGAGAGCTATGGTCGTTAACCTTTTTCTTCAAAGAGTTGAGACTCTTCTGAAGAGCAGGAGCAGTTGACTTCTTTACAGATGTTTGTCTGCCCTTTCTTACCAATTGATTAAATGTTGGCATACCGTGTTACACCTCCCTTGTTTTTTAGATTTTTATTATAACACCCGAGGGTGATATAAGCTTAATGCTTTATAATCGCAGCACACGATGCTCCGACATCAATTCCCGAAATCTCACCGAGAGCCTTCATACTCTCTGCATAGATAACCTCACACGAGGTTTTCGAAACTTCGGCCAATAGCTTGTCTTTCATATTTTGCGACACATCTTCGGCAATAAAAACTTTTTCGGCTTCATTCTTTTCGATAAGCTTCAAAACCTCTTTGAATCCGGTTTTCAAGTATCTTTTATCTGTATCCGAAATCATCTTTCTGCCTCCCATCTGCCCATTTTACGCCAAGCTATAACATTATATCAAAGATATATGCCTTATGTCAAGCATAATTTTTTATTTTTTTGTCCGAAATATTACCAAAAATTCTTGTGTTTGAGCCATTTTTTTGGTGATGAGGCACATTTATCTGACCTCTTCCTCAAATGTCTTTACCCACTTATCCGCTATATATTGGTGCAGAGGTATGTTTGGATGCACACCATCCCACGACCAGTAGTCTGCGGGGGCTTTTTTGGTCAATTCGTCTATATCCGCCTGCAGACCTATAAACGGCAATGAATATTTTTCGGCGACTTTTTTTGCAGCCGCCGCCTTTTCGGCAACTTCTTTCCTGAAAAGGTCGATTTTTTCGTGAGTTGCCTCCCCGTCCAGAACGAATGGCTCAAGAATCATTATCTTGATATCGGGAAGCTCGGCTTTAACCTCCTCGATGAGCATGCTGTAAATCTTTATGAATTTCTCTGTTGATACGCCACGGTTATGGTTAATCTCGTGCCACACATCGTTAACACCGATTAAAATGCTCATATAATCGGGCTTTAAGTTCAGAATATCCTCTTTTATACGGGCATATAAGTCCACACTTCTGTTTCCGCCGATACCACGGTTATAAAATGTATATTCCCCAGGATAATCCAGTCCTATTCTCGACGCCGCTCTTGCAGCGTAACCTTTACCCAAACCGTTTCCGTGCATCTGCTGACAGGTTATGTCACGGTTTCTGCCGGCATCGGTGATTGAATCGCCCTGAAAAAGTATTGTTTTCATTTTCATCCTTCCCTTCTTTAAAAAAGCGCATATACTTCCATATTAAAACTTATACCACAAACCATCTCTCCTGTCAAGAAAATTCCACACTTTATCCACGTTTTTCTTTCCTATTATATATAGGCATCTTTTTACACCATATATACCAAATAACCACCCGAAAAATCTGCTCATTATGAAAAATTTCACAAAAATGTTAGAAAATTAACATTTGCTCTTGTAAAATTGAAAGTTTTGAGGTAGAATATATACTGATAAAGTTTGTATGGGATACAGGCTTTTAGAAAAATAATATTATTTTTTAGGAGGAATTAATCATGGCAGTTAAAGTTGCGATTAATGGTTTCGGACGTATTGGACGTCTTGCATTCAGACAGATGTTTGGTGCAGAAGGTTATGAAGTTGTTGCTATCAACGACCTTACAGATCCAAAAATGTTGGCTCACCTTTTGAAGTATGACTCATCACAAGGCAGATACGATGGTCACACAGTTGAAGCTGGTGAAAACTACATCGTTGTTGACGGTAAGAAGATTACAATCTACAGCGAGCCAAAGGCAGCTGATCTTCCTTGGGGAGAAATCGGCGTAGACGTTGTTTTGGAATGTACAGGTTTCTATTGCTCAAAGGAAAAGTCACAGGCTCACATCGATGCCGGTGCTAAGAAGGTTGTTATTTCTGCTCCTGCAGGCAACGACCTCAAGACTATCGTTTACAGCGTAAACGAAAACACACTTACAGCTGACGATACAATCATTTCAGCTGCATCATGTACAACAAACTGCTTGGCTCCTATGGCTAAGGCATTGAACGATTTCGCACCAATCCAGTCAGGTATCATGGCTACAATCCACGCTTACACAGGCGACCAGATGATTCTCGACGGCCCACACAGAAAGGGTGACTTGAGAAGAGCAGGAGCTGGTGCTGTTAACATCGTTCCTAACTCAACAGGTGCTGCAAAGGCTATCGGCCTTGTTATCCCTGAATTGAACGGTAAGCTCATCGGTGCTGCACAGAGAGTTCCTGTTCCAACAGGTTCAACAACAATCCTTACAGCTGTTGTTAAGGGCAAGGACATCACAAAGGAAGCAATCAACGCTGCTATGAAGGCTCAGGCTTCAGAAAGCTTTGGTTACAACGAAGACGAAATCGTTTCTTCAGATATCGTTGGTATCCGTTACGGTTCATTGTTCGATGCTACTCAGACAATGGTTGCAAAGATCACAGACGATTTGTATGAAGTACAGGTTGTTTCATGGTATGATAACGAAAACTCATACACAAGCCAGATGGTTAGAACAATCAAGTACTTTGCTGAATTGAACTAATTTCAGACATTAAAATACCGGGCAATCTGCCCGGTATTTTTTTATTCGTTTTTGACACATGGGGACAAATAACATTCTCAATGCTGACGATTTCAGGGGGAAATTTAACCTTCCTTTTTCTTCTATGTAACATATAATAATTATAGAAAATATACTGTTTAATTGAAAATCTTGTAAAATATAAAAAATACTATTGATTTTTTTCTTAAAATGGTGTATAATAAGGATGAATCTAATAGGTTCATGAGGTTACGAAGCCTATCAAAATCATATTAACATGTTAAGTGCTGCGCTAATTGCCATGCGCAATATATAAATAGGCAATGTATTAGTTCCTCGCTAATTGTCATGCGTGTAATTAAATAGACAATGCTTAAGTATAGCCCTCTTTTTTAAAGAGGGCTATCAAACTTATATAGGAGATTGTATGTGCGAATTTATCAGCGGAAGATTGTATTTTATAAAAGACGAGTTCTTTGATTTTGTTGGTGAAAAATATTTAAAGATGAATAAGGACGATACTCAAAGACCCCATTATTTTGCCTTTAAAGACTTTAATACAGGCTTATTGTGGTTAATCCCTTGTAGCAAACAAGTAGATAAATATAGAAGAATTATCGAGAACAGGAAAAAGAATAACAAAAAACACAACCACATTCAAATCATTAAAGTTAATGGCGTTGAACAGGCTTTTCTATATCAAGATATGTTCCCCACTATAGAAAAGTATATTAAAAATCCATACATAAAGCAAGATTCCTTTATGGAAATCAAAGATGAAAACAAATTGGCTGCCATTGAAAAGAATGCAAGAAATATAATCAAACTAATGAGGCATGGCATTAAATTCACACCTACCCAACCAGATTCTATGAAAATTGAGCAAATGATGATAGAAGAATTAAATAAAGACACTTAATCAGAGAATGTCTTATTCCCCACACAAAAAAAACGGATTCTTTCGAATCCGTTTTTTCTTACATAATTTACATATTCAAAAATTCGCTTACGACATTTATCATTTCGTTCTTCTCGCACACTAAGTCGAAAATTCGTCTCTTTTCCTTCAACTCTGCAAGCGACTTCGGTATGTTCATATTACTTCTCTTTGAAAGCTCATCCAGAAGCTCAAATTCGTTCTTGCCCACAATCGCCTGGTTTCCGCCAAGTGCTGCAAGCACGCTCTGGTTGAACTTGAAAGGACTTGCTGTTGATGCAATCACGGTCTTTGTTTCATCGCCTGTTTCAGCAACATACTTATCATAAACCGCCTTACCCACTGCAGTATGTGTATCTATTGTATAGTCATAATCCTGCATACATTTGCTGATTGTTGCCTTTGTTTCGTCATCATCGGCACAGCCTGCCCAGAAAAGATCACGGATTTTCACCTTAATCTCGCCTGTTACTTCATACTTGCCCGATGTCCCGAGCTCTTCCATCCATGATGCAATCAGCTTATCATCTCTTCCCGACAGGTCATACAAAAATCTCTCAAGGTTACTCGAAATCAAGATATCCATTGACGGTGAGATAGTTGTGTGGAAGGTTCTGTTTTTATCATAGACACCCTCTGTCAAGAAATCGGTCAGAACATTATTCACATTCGATGCACAGATAAACTTGTTTACCGGAAGTCCCATCTTATAGGCATAATACGCTGCAAGAATGTTTCCGAAGTTACCTGTCGGAACGGTGATGTTAATCTTTTCGCCAAGCTCAATCTCCTCGCCTGCTAACATATCTGCATAAGCCGAGAAGTAGTAAACTATCTGCGGAACAAGTCTTCCCCAGTTAATCGAGTTCGCACTCGAGAGCTTGAAGCCGTTGTTCTTTAAGATATCCTTATAGTCCTCATCGGTAAAGATTTTCTTAACACCGCTTTGTGCATCGTCGAAGTTTCCTTCAACTGCCGCAACACCTACATTTTCGCCCTCCTGGGTTACCATCTGGAGCTTTTGGATTTCGCTCACGCCGTCGTTCGGGTAGAATACTATAATTCTTGTGCCCGGAACATCCTTGAAGCCCTCGAGTGCAGCCTTTCCTGTATCACCCGATGTCGCAACAAGTATTACAACCTCATCATTTTCGTTTGTCTTCTTCATTGATGTGGTCAGAAGATACGGCAGAATCTGGAGCGCCATATCCTTGAAAGCACAGGTCGGTCCGTGCCAGAGTTCCAAAAAGTAAGTATTGTCATTTAGTTTATAAACAGGAGCAATATTCTCCGTTTCAAACTTTTCCTTTGTGTATGCGTTATTTATACAGTAGCTGAGTTCCTCGTCTGTGAAGTCTGTGAGGAACTTCTTTAAAACAAAGTACGCTCTTTCTCTGTAGGTACATCCGGCAAGAGCTCCTATCTCGTCTAAAGTTACTGCCGGAATAGCTTCGGGAACAAACAATCCTCCCTCAACCGACAGTCCCTGCTTGATTGCCTCCGCCGCACTGACACCAAGCGCCTTGTTTCTTGTGCTATGATACTGCATTGTCCTTTGTCATCCTTTCAGGTTTTTGCTGTTATTAGAGATATTTTTTGATGTATTCAGGTGCTTCAGCTGCATCCATGCTTACCGAGAATACAAAGTTAATGTTAAACTTTGCAGCAATCTTTTCAACATTTGCCAGGAAGCCCTCGAAACCGTCGATTGAGTGGTTTACAATCTTCAATGTTCCGTCTACAAAGATATCTGTTATATCAAAGTTACCGCTGATAATACCAAAGATAAATCCTACAAATTCATCCCAGTTATCAATATCGAATTCTGAAGTATCAGCCATTCTTACGCTTGATTTGATATCGTACATATTCTTGCTTGTGTCGTTGCTGATAAATACGACATTGCCGTTGGCAGCAGCAGCCTGCTCATTTACCTTTTCCAATAAAACCTTTGTCTTACCGGTACCCTTTTTTCCAACTAACAACTTAATCATAATCGTGTCCTCCTTAAAATTTATTATTTAAAAATCACATTTCCTGCGATTTTATTTACCAAGTCTTTTCTCGAGCTCTGCCTTCTGGTCCTCATATCCCGGCTTACCGAGAAGTGCAAACATATTCTTCTTATATGCTTCAACGCCCGGCTGGTCGAATGGGTTTACACCCAAAAGATAACCCGAGAGTCCGCAAGCCTTTTCGAAGAAGTAAACAAGCTTTCCGTAGTTATACTCATCAAGCTTCGGGATAGATACTGTGAGATTCGGTACACCACCGTCGGTATGCGCAAGCACTGTTCCCTCTGCCGCCTTGCGGTTTACAAAGTCGATGTCCTTGCCTGCCAGGAAATTAAGTCCGTCGATGTTATCCTCTGTTGCCTCGATTGTGATGTTCTTTCTTGGCTCTTCTACCGAAAGTCCTGTTTCAAAAAGGATTCTCATACCCTCCTGGATATACTGTCCCATCGAATGAAGGTCGGTTGAGAAGTCGCAGGCTGCAGGGAAAATACCCTTGTTGTCCTTGCCCTCGCTCTCACCGAAGAGCTGCTTCCACCACTCACCGAAATAGTGAAGTGCAGGCTCAAAGTTTATCATCATTTCAATATTCTTGCCCTTTTTCAAGAGAATCTGACGTGCTGCAGCGTACTGATAACACATATTCTCTGAAAGCTCAGGGTTTGCATATTCCTTCATAGCATCTGCTGCACCCTGCATAATCTTGTCAATGTCGATTCCGGCTGCTGCGATTGGCAAAAGTCCTACTGCAGTCAATACCGAGTATCTGCCGCCAACATCGTCAGGGATAACAAAGCTTTCGTAGCCTTCAGCGTCTGCCAAAGCCTTCAGAGCACCTCTTGCCTTGTCTGTTGTAGCATAGATTCTGCTCTTTGCGCCCTCTTTGCCGTACTTTTTCTCCAAAAGCTCCTTAAAGATTCTGAATGCTATCGCCGGCTCGGTTGTTGTACCTGACTTTGATATGATATTTACCGAAATATCCTTGCCCTCAACTGCTTCCAAAAGGTCAGCCATATATGTTGAGCTTATGCTGTTTCCTGCATAGAGGATAACAGGTGCTTTTCTTTCGTCTTTGCCGATAAGGTTATAGAAAGAATGTGACAGCATCTCGATTGCAGAGCGTGCACCGAGGTATGAGCCGCCGATACCGATTACTACAAGTACATCTGAATCTGAACGGATTTTTTCTGCCGCCTTCTTGATTCTTGCAAATTCTTCCTTGTCATAGTTAACAGGCAGGTCAACCCAGCCGAGGAAGTCGCTTCCTGCACCGGTTTTGTTGTGGATTATATCGTGTGCCACCTTTACATAGCCACGCATATTCTCCATTTCGTGTTCTCCGATAAAGGCGCTTGCCTTTTTATAGTCAAATGTTAAATTGCTCATTATTTTCTCTCCTTGAAATCACTTTATATATGTACTATTATTTTAATACATTTCGGGAGATAAATCAAGCATTATTTTACATTTGGGGCAGTTATTGTAAGAAATTTAGTAAAATTTTGAATTTCCTATTTTATTTATACCCAAAATGTGATATACTAAACAAAAGAGGCATATATTATTTTAATTTTACGGAGATTATTATGGCAGATAATATTAAGGTTATATCACAAAACAAGCGTGCAAAACACGACTATTTTATAATCGAAACGCTCGAGGCAGGCATTGAGCTTGCCGGAACCGAGGTAAAGTCGGTGCGACAAGGTAAGGTTAGCCTTGCCGATTCCTACGCATCGGTGACAAGCGGCGAGGTTTGGATAAAGCATATGAACATAAGCCCGTATGAGCAGGGGAATATCTTTAACCGTGACCCTCTGCGTGACCGAAAGCTCCTTTTACACAAAAAGGAAATCCGAAAGCTCATCGGGCAGATAAAGCAGGACGGATTCTCGCTCATCCCTCTTTCAGTTTACTTAAAAGGCTCGCTCGTCAAGGTTTCGCTCGGAGTTTGTAAGGGTAAAAAGCTCTACGATAAGCGTGACGACATCGCAAGCCGTGACTCGCAAAGAAGAATGGACAGGGCATTCAAGGAACATAACGCAAGATGATAAAAAAGAGGTTGTTAAAGTTTGCGGAACGCAAGAAAAAAGCAGATATATCAAAAATACGATTTGTAGGGAATGGATTTATTCATTCCCTTTTTCTTGTACCGTTGGAGATAGCATCACGACATCCCCATTTTGTCCGATTTTAATATATGGCACTTTTCACCGACGAAAAGTGGCGGAAAAGTCGCCAAGAGGGGCTGTCCCCCTCTTGAAAACACCCCAAAGCGTAGCTCAGGGCGGAAATTTTGCCGAAGCAAAATCTTCCTCATTCGCCCGACTTTTTCTCTCCGAATTTACATACCTTTTAGTACACTTCTTACCCACCGCCGTGCGGTCGATGGTTTTTCGCCCATTCTCGCTGATGTTCTTGCCGCAAACTATGGCGTGCACCGCACTGGCTTTGCAGACATTCTTCTGTTCGCTTTCCTTTTAAAGGGCTTTGTTTTTGAACCATCGCTTTCCGATGGCACCTTGTTCCAAACATCCCACATCTGCCTTGGTCGGGGAATTTAGATGCAGAACGGACAAAACGAACCCGAAGGGCTTGCCCGACGGCGTACAGAGGTACGCCGAGCGGTTCGGTTTGTTCGTAGCAAAAAAAGAACTCCAAAAAAGGAGTTCTTTTATTTGCGTTCTGCGCTAAATTCACAGACCAACTATCAATACATGCCGCCCATACCCGGATCCATTCCCGGTGCAACAGGCTTTTCAGGCTCAGGCTTATCTGTAACAAGACTTTCTGTTGTGAGCACCATAGCCGCAACACTTGCTGCGTTCTGAAGTGCACTTCTTGTAACCTTAACAGGGTCAACAATACCTGCAGAAATCATATCTACATATTCTTCTGTCAAAGCATTGTAGCCAACGCCCTTCTTGCAAGCCTTAACCTTATCAACTATAACAGAACCCTCAAGTCCTGCATTCTTTGCAATCTGCTTAACAGGCTCCTCTAATGCCTTTAACACAATCTGGATACCTGTCTTTTCGTCGCCCTCTGCGGTCTTTAAGAGCTTTTCAACTTCAGGGATGATGTTGATGTAGCTTGTGCCACCGCCTGCAACGATACCCTCTTCAACTGCAGCCTTTGTTGCAGCAAGAGCATCTTCAATTCTGAGCTTAACTTCCTTCATTTCAGTTTCTGTTGCAGCACCAACCTTGATTACCGCAACACCGCCTGCCATCTTGGCAAGTCTTTCCTGAAGCTTTTCCTTGTCAAACTCTGATGTTGTGTTTGCCATCTCGTTCTTGATCTGGGCAACTCTTGCCTTGATCTTATCAGAATCACCTGCACCGTCAACGATAATGGTGTTTTCCTTCTGAATCTTAACCTGTCTTGCACGACCAAGCTGAACAATCTGTGTGTCCTTGAGCTCAAAACCGAGGTCTGATGAGATTACCTGACCGCCTGTCAGGATTGCGATATCCTCAAGCATAGCCTTTCTTCTGTCGCCAAAGCCCGGAGCCTTAACAGGAACACATACAAATGTGCCTCTTAACTTATTCACGATAAGTGTTGCCAAAGCTTCGCCTTCAACATCTTCTGCGATGATAACGAGCTTTTTGCCCATCTGTACAATCTGCTCCAATACAGGAAGAATTTCCTGGATATTTGTAATCTTCTTGTCTGTGATAAGGATATATGCGTCGTCTAAAACAGCTTCCATCTTATCGGTATCTGTTACCATATAAGGTGAGATATATCCACGGTCAAACTGCATACCCTCAACGATTTCTGAATATGTTTCAGCTGTCTTTGATTCCTCAACTGTGATAACACCGTCAGCAGTAACCTTCTCCATTGCATCTGCGATTAAGTTGCCCACTTCTTCGTTTGCAGCAGAAACCGATGCAACTCTTGCGATATCCTCTCTGCCCTTTACCTTTCTTGCCTTCTTCAAAAGCTCGGCTACGGCAACGTCAATAGCGGTCTGGATACCCTTTCTTACTATCATAGGATTAGCACCTGCTGTTACATTCTTTGCTCCCTCTCTTACCAATGCCTGAGCAAGAAGTGTAGCAGTTGTTGTACCGTCACCTGCGATATCGTTTGTCTTTGTTGCAACTTCCTTTACAAGCTGTGCACCCATATTTTCAAACGGATCTGCAAGCTCGATTTCCTTTGCGATTGTAACACCGTCATTTGTGATGAGCGGTGAACCAAACTTTTTGTCCAATACGACATTTCTGCCCTTTGGTCCCAATGTGATTTTTACAGTATCGGCAAGCTGGTCAATACCGCTCTGGAGAGCACGTCTTGCTTCTTCGCCGAATAAAATTTGCTTTGCCATAATCCAAAACTCCCTTTTATTATATTTTATCAGTCAACTATAGCGAGAATATCGTTCTCTTTTAAGATTGTGTATTCTTCGCCATCAAGCTTAACTTCTGTTCCCGCATACTTTGCAATAAGTACCTTGTCGCCAACCTTTACTTCCATAGGAACGGTTTTTCCGTCAACTACGGCACCAGGTCCGACTGCCACAATCTCTGCAACCTGTGGCTTTTCCTGTGCAGCGCTTGTTAAGATAATTCCGCTCTTTGTGGTTTCTTCTGCCTCGAGCATCTTTATAACAACTCTGTCTGCTAATGGTTTAATATTCATAAAATATTCCTCCTACAACTATAATTAGCACTCTCCCCCCGAGAGTGCTAATTTATATTATACCTCTTTTTAATTTATATGCAAACTATATCAATCACTAATACTTGTTAAAAAATCAAATTATCTTGCTAATACTTTTAATTTCTTCCATTTTCTGGGTTTTTCTCTTATTTTCTCGAATTTAACTTGTGAAATCTTCTACAATGCCGATTCCGTCTTTGAGTTCAGATACCGTTATCCCTGCCCGAAGCTCGGAAATATCTGCACTCGGATATAGTGATTCCTCCATCGGGTATGAGTCAAGCAAAATCACATCACCGTCCGAGCTCAGGTAAAAAGAGAGCGTGCCGTCTTTTAAAATCAAGGTGTATGAGTCTGCCTTTTTTATATCGGCAGAGTTAACCGCCTTTATGTCGGGTTTTACTGTTTCTTCTATTTTTGTATCGGTCTCGTCAACTATCGGTGAAGGTGCTTTCCTCTTCGCAAAAAAGCAAAAAGACAAAACACCTAAAACCAGGATAAAACCAACGGCTATCCCCTTTTTCGCCATAAGACATTCTCCTTTCACGGCGTTATATTATTTGAATCATTCCCATAATTTTCAAAAATATACAATTAGCGGAAATATCAATGTAATATTTTGTAACAATTTTGTTGTTGCAAATTGTTTTTTAGTGTACTATAATATAATATGAAAGAATGGTTTACTGTGTTTTGAACAACAATATATAATATAACGAGGTGAAACGAATGGCACCAAAACACAAAAAGAAAACACAAAAAAAAGAAACCCCCAAAAGGTCCTTTGAAGGGCTTAAAAAGGTTTTGCTTGTTTCTTTGCTTATCATTTTAACCGTAATTGTCATTTTAATAGGTGTCCTGATCGGAATGTACGCATCTGCCGTAAAGGAAATTGAGGCGATGAATGTTCAGAACCTCGCAGTAAACTATTCGTCCATCGTTTACTGGACAGACTCTGACGGCAACGCCCATGAAATGGAGAATGTTTACAACAACGGCAACCGTATCTGGATTGATTCGGAGGAGATTCCGAAGATTATGAAACAGGCAATGGTTGCAATAGAAGACGAGCGTTTTTATGAACACAACGGAGTTGATATCAAGAGAACAACAGGCGCCTTTTTCGGCTGGGTAAAGGCAAAGCTGACAGGCGGCACAACCTCCTACGGCGGAAGTACAATCACCCAGCAGGTAATCAAAAACATCACAAACAAAAAGAACAAAACGGCCGCAAGAAAGGTAAAGGAGATGCTCCTTGCAGTAGCACTTGAAAAAGAGCTTACCAAGGACGAAATCCTGACAGTTTACCTGAACCTCGTATGCTTTGCAAATAACTGCTACGGCGTCGAGGCGGCATCAAATATCTATTACAGCAAATCGGCTGAGGACCTGACACTAAACGAAGCGGCAACTATTGCGGGCATAACTCAGCGACCCGAATATTTCAATCCGCTCAAAAACCCCGATAATGCACAGTATAAGCGTGATATTATCCTCACCAAAATGTGCGAACTCGGTATGATTTCAATCGATGAGCGTGACAAGACTATCGCAAAAGGACTCGAGCTCAAAGACAACTCAAAAGAAGTAAAGGGTAATGTTTACTCGTACTTTGTTGACCATCTTTTAAATGAAGTAATTGCCGATCTTCAGGCAGAAAAGGGTTATTCTGAAGAAATGGCAGAACAGATGGTATATAGCGGCGGGCTTAGTATCTATTCCACCGCAGATGCTGATATTCAGGATAAAATCGAGGATTTCTACGAAAACGAATCCAACTTCCCGAACATCAGAAAGAAGGCAGAATCTGCTATGATTATCCTTGACCCGTACACAGGCGAAATCAAGGGTATGGCAGGCGGACTTGGCAGAAAAACAAGTGCAAGAGGCTTAAACCGTGCAACACAGACACGCCGTCAGCCGGGCTCATCAATAAAGCCGCTTTCGGTTTACGGACCATCGATTGAAGAGGACATCATAAACCAGACCACACAGGTGCTGGATGCCCCAATAACCATCAAGGACTGGTCGCCAAAGAATGCCTACTCGGGATTCAAGGGTGTAATGTCTGTAAAGCGTGCGGTTCAGATTTCTGCAAACACACCTTCTGTAAGAGTTCTGCAGGAGCTTGGGCTTACAAAGAGTTATAGCTATCTTGAGGAAAGATTCGGAATTACAAGCCTTGTCGAAGACGATAAAAACCTGAGTGCGCTCGGGCTCGGCGGTATGACAAAGGGCATCACTCCCGAAGAGATGGCGGCGGCTTATGCAGTTTTTGCAAACGGCGGAAACTATATAACACCGCACAGCTACACCAAGGTTGTTGACAATGCAGGAAATGTCATCCTCGAAAAGAAGCCTGCAAAGAAACAGGTAATCAAGGAATCTACAGCATACATCATTACCGATATGCTTTATGATGTAGTAAATATGCCGTCGGGT
The DNA here is from genome assembly GCA_045544615.1 of Clostridia bacterium. Lineage (GTDB taxonomy): Bacteria > Bacillota > Clostridia > UBA1381 > UBA1381 > CAKSFT01. The sequence continues at coordinate 46,590 of JAZPZI010000015.1, read as the reverse complement.
ACAGGCAAGCTTGCAAAGCTCAGCAAAATGCCGACCTACGGAAAGACAGGAACAACAAACGATAACCGTGACAAATGGTTTGTAGGCTACACCCCGTATTATGTGGGTGCAGTATGGTACGGCTTTGACCAGCCGGAATCTATCAGCAGATACGGCGTATCATACAATATCTCGGCAAAAATCTGGGGTAAGGTTATGGAAGAAGTTCACGAAGGCCTTGAAATAACAGATTTCGAAGCACCAAACACAGTTGAGGAAAGAGACGGAAACTACTTCTATACACGCTCAAAGCTCAAGAAATATAATTCGAATCCGAATCTTGTGCCATATATACCTAAGGAAGAAAAAGAGGAAGAACCAACGGTCGATGACGGCACAATCACTCTCCCTGAGGGCGAAGCTCCCGAAGGTGAGGGATCACAGACCGGAGATAGCGGAGATTCAGATGATGATACCACAGGCGACAGCGGAGATGTAACTCCCGAGCCTGAGCCCGAACCGGAACCTGAACCTGAGCCTGAGCCTGAGCCTGAAACCGACGACACAATAAATCTTGACTGATTTTAAACTATAAGAAAAAGGATGTGAGCAAATGGATACTGGAAGTATTAAACCTGACGGGCGAAGTAGCTTTGCGGGACAGATGTGTCCATTTGCCCCGTAATTATCTCCGCCCTATTTCAAAATTCGAAATAGGAGGAATGAAAAATGGAAAATTTAACACCTGAGCAGGTTATTGAGCTTTTGACAGAAAAGAAATACCACGAACTAAAAGAAATCCTAAACGAGCTCTACCCTGCCGATATTGCACTGATTTTTGAAGATATGCCGATGGATACTCTGCCGATACTCTTCAGAATCCTTTCAAAAGAGATTGCCGCAGAAACCTTTGTCGAGCTCGCATCAGATACCCAGGAGCACCTTATCAAGGGCTTCAGTGATGCCGAGCTGAAAGAAGTGCTTGATGAGCTCTACATCGACGATACCGTTGATATTATTGAAGAGATGCCGGCAAATGTGGTAAAGAGAATCCTGAAGCACACCGATGCAGAGTCAAGACAGAGCATAAACCAGATTCTGAACTATCCGAAGGACTCTGCCGGAAGCATTATGACCACCGAGTTTATCGACTTAAAGAGCACCATGACGGTCGAGGATGCTTTTACACGAATAAGACGAATAGCAATAGATAAGGAAACTATCTATACCTGTTATGTAATAGATGCAAACCGAAAGCTTATCGGTCTTGTGTCGGTAAAGGACCTTTTGCTCTCGGAATACACCTCTGCAATTGAGGAGATAATGGAGACAAATGTTATCTATGTAAACACCATGGATGATAAGGAAGAGGTTGCGCACAAGTTCAGTAAATACGACTTTTTAGCACTCCCGGTTGTTGACCGTGAAGAAAGACTTGTCGGTATCGTTACTGTCGATGATGCTATCGATGTCATCCAGGAAGAAAACACCGAGGATATCGAAAAGATGGCGGCTATTACACCGAGTGATAAGCCATATATGCAGACAGGCGTTTTCACCACCTGGAAAAACCGTGTTCCCTGGCTGATGCTCCTTATGCTCTCGGCAACCTTTACAACGAGCATAATCTCAAGCTATGAGGCGGCACTCAGCTCCTGTGTGATTCTGACCAGCTTTATACCGATGTTTATGGGTACTGCAGGTAATGCAGGAAGCCAGACCTCGGTTGCGATAATCCGTGGACTTTCATTAAACGAAATTGAGTTTTCCGATATGTGGAAGATTATAATAAAGGAAGTGCTTGTGGCTCTGCTTTGCGGTCTGTCGCTTTTTGTGGTAAACTTTGCAAAGCTTATGATATTCGACCACACCACCGCCCTGATAACATTCGTGGTAAGTCTGACACTCTTGTCGACCGTCGTTCTTGCAAAGTTTGTGGGATGTATTCTCCCTATGCTTGCAAAGAAGGTCGGGTTTGACCCTGCCGTTATGGCAAGTCCGTTTATCACAACAATCGTCGATGCACTGTCATTGATACTCTACTTCAGGATTGCGGTAATGTTCTTACCGGGACTTTAAACAACAAAAAGACTGAACGAAAAAATTCGTTCAGCCTTTTTTTATTTCTTTTCAAAAACACTTCCCTGCATACTTCGCCGAGCAACCGAGCATCTCCTCAATCCTCAAGAGTCGGTTATACTTGCAGACTCTCTCGGTTCTCGACGGTGCACCCGTTTTGATTGCACCGGCATTTAAGGCAACCGCAATATCGGCTATTGTTGTGTCCTCGGTCTCACCGCTTCGGTGCGAGATTATTGCGGTATATCCTGCTCTTTTTGCCATCTCAACCGCATCAAGAGCCTCGGTAAGCGTACCAATCTGGTTTACCTTTACCAGAATCGAATTGCCTACCTTTGAGTCAATTCCTCTTTTTAGTCTCTTTGTATTGGTAACAAACAAATCGTCTCCGACAAGTCTTATCTTATCACCCAATCTCTCGGTCATGGCACGCCAGCCGTCCCAGTCCTCCTCGCCGAGTCCGTCCTCGATAGACACAATCGGGTACTTATCACACAATGTCTCCCAGTAATCAATCATCTCGGCACTTCTTCTTACAATCCCTGCCTTCGGGAGCTTGTATGTGCCGTCGGGCTCAACCCATTCGCTCGTTGCAGCATCAATCGCAAGCTTGAAATCATCACCCGGTGTATAGCCTGCCTTTTTAATCGCCTCCAGGATAAGGTCAAATGCCTCCTCGTCGCTCTTTAGGTTCGGTGCAAAACCGCCCTCGTCACCGACTGCTGTGACCATTCCCTTTGCAGATAAAATCGAACGAAGTGCGTGATACACCTCGGCACACCAACGAAGTGCCTCTGTAAAGTTCTCCGCACCTGTCGGCAGAATCATAAACTCCTGAATATCCACCGTATTGTTGGCGTGCGCACCGCCGTTTAGAATATTCATCATTGGCACCGGCATCTCGTGTGCATTCACGCCGCCGATATACTCATAAACGCTCATACCAAGATAGTTTGCGGCGGCACGGCAAGCAGCAAGCGACACGCCCAGAATCGCATTCGCACCAAGCTTTCCCTTGTTCTCGGTGCCGTCTAATTTTATCATCTTCATATCAAGGGCTCGCTGGTCTAAAAGATTCATCCCCAAGACCGCATCGGCGATTATCTCATTCACATTCCGGACCGCATTCCTGACGCCCTTGCCGTTATATCTTTCCTTCTCTCCGTCACGGAGCTCAACCGCCTCAAAAACGCCTGTCGATGCCCCGGATGGAACAATCGCACGTCCCGAGCAATCCTCTCCATAAACCTCGACCTCGATTGTAGGGTTGCCTCTTGAGTCCATAACCTCTCTTGCAAACACATCTGTAATCTCAACATACTGTTTCATATTACCACAGCCTTTCCGATTAAAATTTTCCGCACAAAAATAAGCAGATACAAAAAGTATCTGCCTATTTGGAAATTTTATTCATTTTTCTATTTTTTACTTCTGTACGAGACACTCATTACAAGCCCGACCGCAATCATATAGGTAATGAGCGACGTTCCGCCGTAGCTTATAAATGGAAGCGGAATACCTGTAACAGGCGTTAAGCCTATGCACATACCGCAGTTTTCCACCACGTGGAAGATAAACATTGCCGCAACTCCGACCGAGAGGAACTTTCCGAACCCCGAGTTTGCATCTTTTGCCGTCTTTAAGCACTTTATAATCAGGAATGTAAGCATTGCGATAATAATCAATGCCCCGAACATTCCGAACTCCTCGCAGATTACGCTGAAGATAAAGTCGGTATGCTTTGTCGGCAAAAACTCCATCTGTGTCTGTGTACCCTTTAGGAATCCGCACCCGAAGAATCTGCCCGATCCAACCGCAATCTTTGACTGAATAACATTATAGCCACGGTTTAAAGGATCCGATTCAGGGTTAAAGAATACCCTGATTCTTGCCTTCTGGTATTCGCTCAAAAGGAAGGTATATATAAGCGGAAGGGATGCTATACCCAAAATTCCTGCAGGGATTATATACTTATACGAAAGTCCTCCGACAAAGAGCATCACAAGGAATATAAATATGAAAACCATTGCACTTCCCGCATCAGGCTGGAGCAGGATGAGTCCTACAGGTATCATTGCGTGCACAAAGAGCCCGAGAAGCGTAAGGGGTTTGTTTATCCTGTCGTGGACAATATCCAGGTGGTATGCAAATGTAAGGATAAATGCAACCTTGGCTATCTCGGCAGGCTGAATACCGACAGGGCCGAGTCTTATCCAGCTCTTTGCACCCCAGTCACCCGCCTGACCGACTAAAAGTACAAGCACGAGCAGGAAAACCGCAACACCTGCTATTACCTTTATCAGTCCCTGATACTGTTCATAGTCGAAAAATGTGAGTGCCGTCATAACAGCAAGTCCCAAAACAAAGGACACGCTCTGCATTATCACATTCGACAGTGTGCCGTATGAATGTGTCGCCGAATAGATGGCAACGATTCCGGCTATAGACAAAAGACAAACAAGAATGAACAGGGTCTTGTCAAAGCCCTTTATTCTGTTGTTGTGTTTTTTTATCATTTCATTTCTCCCTTTTTTATTGGTAGTATTATACATTATACTCCAAACTCCGGAAAATTTCAATACCTCACCGAAAATTCCCGCAAAAACCGACCTTCTCCCCGTCTTGACAACTGCAATTTGGATATGATAAAATAATAATGGAATAATATTTTAAAATCAGAAAGAGGGATATATATGGGACTTAATAATACACCGTCAGGAGAGCGTGTTCACATCGGCTTTTTCGGCAAGCGAAACGCCGGAAAATCAAGCCTTGTAAATGCTGTGACGGGACAGAATCTTGCTGTTGTATCCGATGTTCTGGGCACAACCACCGACCCTGTATTTAAGGCTATGGAGCTTCTCCCATTAGGTCCTGTTATGATAATAGACACTCCGGGGCTTGACGATTCGGGCGAGCTCGGAATGGAGAGAATCAAAAAAACCAAGCAGGTTTTGAGAAAAACCGACATCGCAATCGTGGTTATTGATGCGACCAAAGGTAAAACCGAGCTCGAGCGTCACCTGATTTCCGAGCTTTATGACCGTGGCGTCAAATATATCGAGGTCTACAACAAATCAGACCTTGCATCGGGTGAAATCCCAAAGGATGCAGTTGCAGTTTCTGCCGAGACGGGCGAAAATATTGAGCTTTTAAAAGAAAAAATTGCAAGCCTTTCAGATAAAGGCGAGGAAAAATCACTTGTTGCCGACATCCTCGCACCGGGCGAACTTGCCGTTTTGGTCGTGCCGATAGATTCTGCCGCACCAAAGGGCAGACTGATTTTACCGCAGCAGCAGACAATCCGTGATATTTTAGATCTGGGTGCTATGGCGGTTGTTACAAAGGATACCGAGCTCACAAAAACTCTCGAGTCCTTTTCCGCAAAGCCGAGAATCGTTATAACCGACTCGCAGGCCTTTTCCAAGGTTTCTGCCGACACTCCTGCCGATATTGAGCTCACCTCGTTTTCTATCCTCTTTGCCCGCAAAAAGGGCGACCTTGAAGAAACGGTCAGAGGTGCTATGGCGATTGATTCGCTCACAGACGGTGATACGATACTGATTTCGGAGGGTTGCACCCATCACCGCCAATGCGACGACATCGGCTCGGTGAAGATTCCGATGTGGCTGAGGGAATACACAAAAAAAGAAATCAGGATAGAAACCACATCGGGCACAGAATTCCCCGACGACCTCACAAAGTATAAGCTTATAATCCACTGCGGCGGCTGTATGCTAAATGAGCGTGAGGTAAAATACCGCTACGGTGAGGCGAAAAAACAGGGCGTGCCAATGACAAACTACGGTATAGCCATATCGTATATGAAGGGAATTTTAAAAAGAAGCATTGCCCCATTCCCTGAATTTAAAAAATAAATCATAAAGGATAAATAAAAATGTACCGATTTGATACCTTCCACGACGAGCTCTGCTTGGAGCTTTTGGAAAATGTTCATACAAAAACCTTTCATCAGGCATATATATTCGAAGGCCCCGAGGGCTTGAATATCCTCGAGTCGGCAAAGCTTTTTGCAACCGCTCTTACCTGTGAGCGACGCGCATCTGCGCCTTGCGGCGAATGCGATGCCTGCAAGCTTTCCTATGCCGGCACAAACCCCGATATTGTATTTATCGACTCGGGCGACAAAAAAAGCATCGGTGTAGATGCTATCCGAAATATCCAGAAGGATATCTATGTACGGCCGTTTAAGTCGGAGAACAAGGTGTATATCATAACCGACGGCACACTGCTTACTGCCGAGGCACAAAACGCAATGTTAAAAATCCTCGAAGAGCCGCCCGAATATGTTGTGTTTATCATAATCGCAACCACCGCATCGGCACTTTTGCAGACCATCTCATCCCGTGCGGTAAAGCTACGTTTTATGCCTCTCTCTGAAGATGCTATGCGAAGATATTTAAGAGAAAAGCATCCCGGGAGTGGAAATCACGAGTTCCTCATCCGTTTCTCGGAAGGAATCCCTAAGCGTTGCGACGACATCCTGAGCGACGAGAACTTCGAGCCGCTTCGCCTTGAGGCATCAAAGATGCTGATACCGCTTTTATCAAAGCACAAAATCTCTGCATTCAAGGTGGCAGAGTTTGTTGAGGCGAATAAGGATAAGGTTGGAACTATACTGAATTTATGGCAGAGCTTTTTGCGGGATATATTCCTTATGCAAAACGGTGCACCCGAGCTGACGGCAAACCCCGATTTGAAGGATGAGCTTTCAAAACTTGCATCAATGCTGCCCGAAAAATATGTGTCAAACGCCATAAACCGCATAATTATCGCAAAGAATATGAATCGCCGACAGATAAATTTGCACGCTTTAGTTTTAAATCTGTCATTTTCAATAAAAAAAGGTTCTAAATCCAAGTAATTTTAACTATATTTACACTTGAGCAAAACCTGCTTTGGTGGTATAATATTTAAAATGGCGAAATTTTACAAGTTCCCGGAAAGGATGGACATAATGTTAGAAAATTATTCAAAGATTACAGATGACATAAAAAAGCTCAGCGACCTGTCGCTTTCCAAAAGCCGGATTGATACCGAGCTTTATTCTAAATATGATGTAAAACGAGGACTCCGTGACCGTCACGGTAAGGGTGTTTTGACAGGCCTTACCGAAATCGGCGAGGTTAAGTCATATACCATCGACGACGATGAAATCGTACCTTGCGAGGGAAAGCTTTACTATAGAGGTATCGATATTGAAAAGATCGTTGACGGTTTTTTGACCGATGACCGTTTCGGCTTTGAGGAGGTCACATATCTCTTGCTTTTCGGAAATCTCCCGAACGCAGATGAGCTTGAAGATTTCAAGAGAATCCTGACCGACTACCGTTCACTCCCGACAAGCTTTGTTCGTGACATCATAATGAAAGCACCGTCAAACGACATGATGAACACTCTGGCAAGAAGTGTTCTTACAATGTATTCATACGACGAAAACCCGGACGATACCTCGCTTGAGAATGTAGTAAGACAGTGTCTGCAGCTTATCGCCATATTCCCGATGCTTTCGGTTTACGGCTATCAGGCATGCCGTCACTATCTGCACGGTGACAGCTTATTTATCCACACACCACCTGCAGAGCTTTCAACCGCAGAATCAATCCTTTATATGTTAAGACCGAACAAGAAATACACACCGCTCGAGGCAAAAATCCTCGACCTTGCAATGGTTGTTCATGCAGAACACGGCGGCGGTAACAACTCAACCTTTACAACACACGTTGTTTCATCCTCGGGTACAGATACCTACTCAACAATCGCCGCATCACTCGGCTCACTTAAAGGCCCACGTCACGGCGGTGCGAACAAGAAGGTCTGCCTGATGCTCGAAGACATCAAGGAACACGTAAAGGACTGGAAGGATGAGGACGAAGTCCGTGCATATTTAAGAAAGATTCTCCACAAAGAAGCATTTGATAAATCGGGTCTTATATATGGAATGGGACACGCAGTTTACACCCTCTCCGACCCGAGAACCGAAATCTTAAAGAAGATGGTAAAACCGCTTGCAGCCGAGAAAAATCAGTTCGAAGAGCTCGCTCTCTATGAGCTTGTCGAGAAAATCTCGCCCGAGCTTTTGTCGGAAAAGCGTGCACGTGCAATCAGTGCAAATGTTGACTTCTACAGCGGATTTATCTATCATATGCTCGGGCTTCCTGTTGAACTCTATACCCCGATTTTTGCAATTTCAAGAATCTCGGGCTGGAGTGCTCACAGAATCGAGGATATCATAAACACAGGAAAAATCATCCGTCCGGCATATAAAAATGTTGCAAAGCATACTCCGTATGTGCCGATATCGGAAAGATAATTTCAAAGTAAAAAGGCGATTTCCCCAACACCAGGGGCATTCGCCTTTTTTGTTTTTGTAGAAAATGCCCTCAAAAAAAGATAAATAAGTCAAGATTTGCAATCTTTTCGTCAATATTTGTATAGTTTCTTTTGCTTTTTTGTAATATAATTAAGATATATTATACTACCGAAAGGGCGGATAAAATGAAGAACAAGTTTATTCAGAACAAAATCGATGCTATGAGCATTGAACAAAAGGTTGGACAATGTTTCGTTATCGGTTACGTTGGCTCAACTGTTACACCAAAAATCATTGAAAGAATTAAAAAGTATAACCCTGCAGGTATCAGAGCAGGTCTTATGTGGAGAATCAGAACTGTAAAGCACGACCCTAACGGTACAAATACAGATTTTGCTCACAGACTCCAGAGACCGTTTACAGAAACAATCAAGGACTTCCTTCCTGACATTCCTGTACCACACTTTACAAACGAGGAGTTCTGTGAATTTATAAATACTTTGAAGCGCGCAGCTTTGGAGCGTGACGGAGCTATTCCGCTACACTTCACATTCGACTTCGAAGGCGATGTAAGTGCTGACTACTACAGAGGCGGAGCAAAGTACTTCCCAAGCTGTATGGGACTTGCTCACAGCAAAGACCCGCAGATGGCATACGATGTTGCATGGGCAGTTGGTCGCCAGCTTGCACCTTTGGGCTTTTCTTGGATTCACTCACCGGTTCTAGATGTTAACACAAATCCGAAGAACCCTGAAATCGGAACAAGAAGTTACAGTGAAGATTACAAGGAAGTTGCCGAATATGCAGTTGAAGCACTCCGTGGCTTGCAGGATTCAGGCATTATCGCAACAGGTAAGCACTTCCCTGGCAGAGGTCCTTCTGCTGCCGATGCTCACCACGGTTTGCCTATCATCGACGAGCCAAAGGAAGAGCTCATGAAGCACATTGAGCCATACAGAGCACTCATCAAGGCAGGTCTTCCTGCAATCATGACAGCTCATACAGCATACCCTGCACTCGACCCATCAGGCCGTCCTGCAACCCTGTCAAAGATAATCCTGACAGACCTCTTAAAGGGCGAGCTCGGATTCGAGGGTGTTATCACAACAGACGAAATCACAATGGGCGGTATCGTATCACAGTACGAAGTTAAGGACGCTTGCGTTGAGGCATTGAATGCCGGATGTGACCTTATCCTCCTCCGTGACGAAGGCGGTCTTATCGACGATGTTATCCCGGGTGTTATCGAGGCTGTCAAGGACGGCAGACTCTCTGAAGAGCGCTTGAACGACGCTGTAAGAAGAACTCTCGGCGTAAAATATGACTATGGCTTCTTTGATAACGAACAGATTCTTGATGTTTCAAAGGCAAGCGAAGGTATCAAAGACCCTAAGGTCGCAGAAATTGCAGAGCGCTCTGCAAATGAAGCACTCACCCTTATTCGCGACGAGAACAACGTTCTCCCGATTCCGAGAGAGAAGAAGGTGCTCTTTGCATATCAGGTAAACCCACTGCACGAGAGAGTAAATACACAGAAATTCAACCCTGCAACACCTTGGCTTGAGATGTTAAAGTACTCGGATAATGTTTACTGTGTTGAAGCTACAATGAAGTACACAGAAGAAGACAGACAGAGAATATATGAAAGGCTCGACGAAGTTGATATCATTATCGTTACAAACTACTTCGACAGACGAAGCGCAAAGGTTGGAAACTCATTCGTTGAAGAATTACATAAAAAGACCGACAAGCCAATTATCGTTCTTACAAACTCACCTTACGGTTTTACTGTAAGACCTGAGTATAAGACGGTACTTTGTTCTTACAGCTCATCACTTGAAAGTACAAAAGCTATTGCAAAGAAACTTTTTGTAGGTAAATAATAGAGGGATTGCTATGGAAAAAAAGTTTTATATAGGAATTGACTCGGACGGCACCGCCTTTGACAGTATGACTGCAAAGCATGAGCTATCCTTCATTCCTGCCATATTTGATGTTTGGGTTTTCGGTCCGCACCGTGACCGTGTAATCGAACTCGAAAAGAAAATCAATCTTTTTTCAAAAAGCCGTGGCGTAAACCGCTTCCCCGGGCTTCTGATGCTTTTTGATAAGCTCCAGGAGGAAAAACTCTCGGCATACGACCACTCGGCATTGCGTGCTTTTTGCGAAAGCGGAAAGAGTATGTCAAACAAAGCTTTGGAAGAGTTCATTGCAGAAAACCCCAGCGATTTTCTGAACGAAGTTCTTGAATGGAGCCGTATTGCTGACCTTCTTTTTGAAAAGGAAACATTGAATCTTATGCCATTTAAAGGTGTGCGCCCGGCACTTAAGAAAGCATATGAAAAAGCCGATATTTCGGTAGTATCATCTGCATCAACCGCAGGTTTGCGCGCAGACTGGGAAAAGGATTCACTCTCTGATTATGTTACATATATCCTCGGCCAGGATTCGGGTACTAAAAAGCAGCAACTGCAGCTTACCGCGCATGGTAAGTATGAGCCTGAGAAGATTTTAATGATAGGCGATGCTATCGGCGATATGGAAGCCGCAAAGAGCATCGGTGCACTGTTTTATCCAATCATCCCGGGCAGAGAGGAAAACTGCTGGAGAAGACTTGAGGAAAAATCGCTCAATGCCTTCTTCGAAGGAAGGTTCAAGGGAAGCTACGAAAACAGACTCATTGAGGAGTTTTTGGAAGTATTGGAATAAGAGAAAAGAACGGATTGAAAAATCCGTTCTTTTTTTATTTTATACAAGATTTATGCTATAGAGGGCTTCCACGACATCCCGTTTTTAGAATTATTGCCACTTTTTACCCTCCGCCGTGCGCTCGAAGGTATTTCTCCCATTCCTGCTGATGTGCTTACCGTCTGCAAAGCGAACAGCGAACTGAAATCTATGTTATCTGGTTTTGGACTTTCCATTTCAGAGGCATTTCTTGTAGGGGCAATTCACGAATCGCCCATTTTCCCTTGACATTATTTCCGTCGCATGATGTGTGGCATATATAAAATCGGACAAATTGGGACTGTCGTGATGCCCTCTCCAACGATGCAAAAAAGGGAATGGATAAATCCATTCCCTACAAATCATATTTCTGAAATATATGTTTTTACTTGCGCTCCAGAGCTTTTAAAATCCCTTGCTATCTTATTTGCCTAATAACATCACAAAATACACTGCATAGCAGGCAAGCATAAATATGCCAGCTACTCCCTTAATTATTTAAATATTCAGTTTTTAATTCTTCTATCCTGCTTCCTTTTAATAATTTATTTAATACACTCAACCTTGATTGTATTCGTGTTTCCCGGCTCGCCCTTTATCTGACCGCCCGTTAAAACCACATTGTCACCCGACTTGAGAGTGAAGAGTCTTTTTGCTTCATTCATAGCCTGGTAGAATACAATATCGAGTGAATCAAATTCCTCGCTCATTACCGGGGTAACGCCCCAGCTCAGATTTAATTTGTACCATGCACGCTTGTCTATAGTAAGACCGATGATGTCGGCAGGACATCTGAATCTTGACACCATTCGTACAGTTCTTCCCGAAATCGAGCTTACCACCATACACTTTGCTCCGACATCAATCGCCATCGCACACGCCGAATGCGAGATGGCATCAAGGTTATTCTGTATCTTATAGTCGGTGGTAGCAAACCAGCGCTTATAGTCTATATGTTTTTCGGTGTACTGTGCAATCTCTGCCATGTTGCGGACCGCATCAACCGGATATTTTCCGGCGGCTGTCTCGCCCGAGAGCATTATCGCAGACGAGCCGTCATATACCGCATTTGCAACATCGGAAATCTCTGCTCTTGTCGGTCTTGGGTTGTGAATCATAGACTCGAGCATCTCGGTTGCAGTAATTACACGCTTTCCCAGCAAACGGCATTTCTGAATCAGGAACTTCTGAATCGCCGGCACTTCAACAAACGGTATCTCAACGCCGAGGTCACCTCTTGCAACCATGATTCCGTCGGCAAGCTCACAAATCTCATCAATATTATCAACACCCGAGCGGTTCTCTATCTTCGCAATTATATCAATATCCTTACCGCCGTTTTGGTCAAGGAAGTTTCTTATATCCTGCATATCCTTCCTTGTCGAAACAAAGGATGCCGCAACAAAATCAACCTCATTTTTTATACCGAAAAGCAGGTCCTCTTTGTCGTGCTCGCTCAGGTAATCGTGCTTTAACACCTTGTTCGGGAAGTTCATACTCTTTCTGTCCGAAAGAACACCACCTGCCAAAACCTTGGTAAATACCTCTGTTCCCTCGATTTTTTCGACCTCAAAGATTACAAGTCCGTTATTTACAAGGATTCTGTCTCCCACACCGAGGTCATCGGTCAGGTGCTTGTAGTTTACCGAAACTCTGCTCTCGTCTCCCACTACATCCTCGGTAGTAAAGATGAACGAGTCTCCGTCGTTTAGTGTTACCTTTTTATCACGAAAGGTCTTGATTCTGTATTCCGGACCCTTGGTGTCAAGCATTATCGCAATCGGGAGTCCGAGCTTTTCTCTTACCGATTTTATCAGGTCTATTTTTTCCTGATGCTCCGATAGTGTACCGTGTGAAAAATTAAGGCGTGCCACATTCATTCCGGCATGACACATCTGTGTCAGCGTTTCTTCATTGTCGCATGCGGGGCCTATGGTGCAGATTATTTTTGTTTTTCTCATATTTTTCACTCCTTAATATCACAACAAAGCCTGTCTAATACAGGCTTTCGCAAAACTCTCTCTCATTTTACATTGTACCACATACTGTAAAAAAATCAAGAAATTTATTGATTTGCTTTGAAAACATCGGCAACTTCGCTGATTGTGATGAATGCAGTTGCATCAATTTCGTGCACTATACTCTTCATTCTGGTTACCTGAAAACGGTTTACCACAAAATACACAATCGTCTTCTTCTCGCCCGAGTATCCACCCTGTGCCGGAACCTTTGTAGAGCCCCGCTCAAAAGCCTCGGAGAGAGCTGTGCATATATCGTCCGGGCGTGATGTTACTATCATAGCACATTTTTCACGGTCCAGACCTTCTACTATATAGTCAATCGTTTTCAAACCTGCAGCATAAGTCACAATCGAGTAAAGCGGCAATATCCAGCTTTCGATGATAACTCCGCAGACGATATATAGCGCCACATTATATATCATAACAAAGCTTCCAACACTTATACCCAGCCTTTTTGCAAAAATTACCGACATAACCTCTATGCCGTCCATCGCACCGCCGCCACGTATTGCAAGACCGCTTCCGACACCCGAGATAAGCCCTCCGAACAGTGCACAAAGCAGTAGGTCGGTGCCTGCAAGCGGAGACGCCATACTGACATCAATCGGCAGAACATCGGTTATCAGCCACGCTGAAACCGAGTAGACAGAAACCACATAAATCGCATAGATGGTAAACTGTACGCCCTGTCTTTTCAGGCCGTATAAAAAGAGCGGGACGTTCAAGACTACAAGGAAAAATGAAAGGCTGAAAAAATCAGGCGTTATCTGTGACAAAAGCATAGATGTGCCCGAAATCCCGCTATCGTAGAGGTTTACCGGATTCAAAAATACCGTTATGCCAAAGGCATTTATTATGCCTGCAATTGTGAGCAATATGAAATTTCCTACCTTTAATTTTTTCAGTTCTTCTAACATTTCGTTCTCCTTTTTTATAATTAAACGCTCCTGAAGCCCCTGCCTATTATCTCACTGCTTGTTGTGATGATAATAAATGCGTGTGGGTCTATTTCCTTAATATGATTACGCAGTTTGAGTGCCTCTATTCTCTTACAAACCGTGTGAATCATCACCTTTTCCTGTTTGGTAAATTCACCTGTCACCTTCGCTGTTGTTACACCGTGGTGCAGGGTTTTTATAATAAACTCGGTTATTTCCTCCTTTTTGTCGGTTATAACAACAAAATATTTACAGGTGTTCAGATTTTCTATTACAATATCAACTATAAACGCCTTGGAAAATAGTCCGAGCATCGAGAAAAGTCCCGCACGGACTCCAAATACCGCAAAAGAACTCAAGGCAACAAAAAAGTCAACTACAAGCAAAGCTTTGCCAACATCTATTGATGTATATTTTTTCAGTATCAATGCTGTTATGTCAGTTCCGCCTGCCGATGCACCGGCATTAAAAATCAACGCAGAACCGATAGACGTTAAAAGCATCGCATACACAAGCTCCAAAAGCGGTTGGTCTGTTAGCGGAGCAGACAAAGGAGCAACAAACTCAAGTATATATGTTATTGCAGAATAAAGCATACTGCAACATACTGTTTTTATACCATTTTCCTTTCCCAAAAACAAAAAGCCTATAAGTAAAAGAAAAATATTCAATCCCCATATCCAGGCACCTGCAGAAATTCCGGGAACGATTTTGGAAAGAATGGTACCTATACCACTCACTCCACCGGTTGCAAAGCCGTTTGGAATTTTAAAAAAATACACTCCAAATGCAAGAAGTATACATCCCGATACCATCATTAAATAACTTATTAACCCCTTTTTCTTCATACCTTTTCCCCCAATCGTTTGCTAAAAAAATTATACCACTTTCCGACCGTTTCCGCAACAGGAAAACCCAATTTTTCAAGGGAATTTTGCAAAAAAAGAGTGCTTAAAAAATCAATAGATTTTCAAACACTCCTTATTGGGGGATAGGAAAAAAGCTTTGGAATCTACAAACTTCGCCAAAGCTTCAGCTTTGGGTTACCCGAAGGCGTACACGGGTACGTCGAGCTGCGAAGTTTGTTGATAGCAAGAAAAGTTCATCTTTTCTTGTGGTCCGAAGATTTTTAACATCCCCTGTTATTTTAGAATTTTTACTGTCTTTGTTGCTGCATCCCAGAAAACCTCTGCACCAAGGTTTTCCGCAATAAAACGAACCGGCGTGTATGTTCTTCCGCCTTCGATAAATGCCGGTGAATCAAGTTGTGCACGATAAGGTCCGACCCATGCCTCGGTTGAGCCGATTGTTAATTTTATTTGAAAGCCTGATTTCGGTGTGATGATTACAGTCTTTGTTGCCGCATCCCAGCCAACCTCTGCACCAAGGTTTTCTGCAACGAATCTTGCAGGAAGCATTGTTCTGCCGTTTCTGATGATTGGTGCGGCATCGGTTTTTGCCGCCTCGCCGAATGCAGTTGCATCGTTGCTTCCAACCTGAAGAATAAGACCCTCAAAGGTATCTGTTACCTTCTTACCGTCTCCGCCAAGCTTTGCAAAACCAATCTTGTTTGTGCGGGTATGGAGGGCATATATTCCCTTGTCAATATAAGATACTTTTGCGTATTCACACGGAACTACAAGCTTGCCTGACGGGTCCATAATTCCATAGCAATTATCCTTCACAACTATTGTATATCCGTCATTACTTCCAAACAAGCCATAGTCGCCATATTTGGTTATCAGATTATCGTGTGCATCAATAAACACTTTCTCTGAACCGTGCACATCAACCTGAACACTAAACGTACCGTCATGATTGTCAAATATACCGTAATATTTACACGGAACCGTAACATTAAAGTTCTTGTCAATAATTCCCCATCTGTCGTCTTTCACTATTATGTAGTAATCGCCAGCAACATATCTGATGTCAAAGCCGTGATTGTCAAATGGTGTTCCGTCCTTATTTATATATGTGATTGACAAATCCTTCCTTGTAATTCGGATTCTGTTATCTGCATAAGGATTCGCCCCTGCCATATCCTCAGGACCTACTAAAATCTTTCCCTTTACATCGATGATGTATTTTTCATTAGTTTTGTAATTATCACCGATAAAGAAAAGGTCATCTGCAATAAGCGAAATGGGTTCCTGATATTTGATTGGCAAAATGGTTTTACCGGTTTTGTCAATAACGCCCCAAAGTCCATCCTTTTGTACTGCAAGATAATTTTCATCCTGCCTGAACTCAGGTTGATCAAGATAGAGCTTTCTTACCTCGGAAAAAATCTGTCCTGTTATTTCTTTTCCGTCAGGAGAAATAAGTCCGTGTTTTGAATCCTTTCTGACGATAAGTGTATTTTTATTGAATTTTTCCATAAAGTCATATTTTCCGGCTTCAACTACAACTTTATTCTCAGAATTAATTATTGCAACACCATCTTCTGTAAAAACCAACAAATTATCATTATCAAAGATTGCATCTATAAGTCTGTACTCTGCCGGGATTGTCACCTTGCCGTCTGCGGTAATCATACCCTCTTTGCGTGTTTCGGCAGAATCAAATGATGTTCCGAGCGTATCGTGATATTCGTAGTATTTTCCAATCATTCCGGCATCGGTAATCTCGGTTGTAGGCTCGAGTGTCCAGGTAAAATCAGCCGCAAGTGCGGTTGCGCCAAATGCAAGTCCTGCCGCCATGGTAAGTCCGGCTATTCTTTTTAGAGTAATGTTCATAATAATCTCCTCCTTTTTTATTAGTATATCATCATTGCCATATTTTGTCAAACAAAAAGGACGATTTGAAAATCGCCCTTACATCTCCAGTTTTTTCACGCCGTCTGCCATACTCACAAGCCCTGCACCCGATGCAACAAGCTTTCCGTGCTCTGCCAAAAAGCTCTCGCTGAGTGCCTCGGCACCAATTCCCCTTACTGCAAACTCGGCAAATGATACCCTGCTCCCCTTCGGCATAACCATAAAAAATCCGTCGGCATATTCATAAAGGCTACCCGCCTCAAATTCTGTGCTATCAGCAACAGAGAACAGCCCGCACAAATGCTCAAAGGACAGGAATTTATATGTAACTCTTGCAGGACTTCTGTGCGATACCACTCTTACTCTTTTGGGTCTTTTGGGTACGGGTTTTTCCTCGCCAAGTCGAGTTACGGTGAGAATTATTCCGCCCTCGCTCGGAGTTGCCTCGACCATCACCTGTCCCGAATACGGATTAAATCCCGTTTCCTCCTGTACCTTTTGCATAACCTCAAAGAGGAAATTATGCAGACAGGGTGAGTCGGGCGTGAGTGATTTTACACTTATATTCATACTTACCAGATCGGTAGCCGATACGGTAACTTTGATTTTATTGAGTTCGATTTTTTCTATCTTCAATGCCTATTCACTTCCTTCACAAGTTGCCTGAATCTTTCTATATAGATATTATACTACCAAAATCCCGTTTTGGGAATAGTTTTTTGAAAATTACATAAACTTACATCTTTTGCACCAAAATTACAGTCATCCCAGTATGCGGTTTCAATAGGATTTTTCCCGAAAAAGTATTGTTATTTAGGGGAAAATGTGGTAGAATGAGTTCAAGCTTGGCTTGAACTCCTCGATATGAATTCTGACGAATTCTCGATATGTGCTAAAGCACTCGATATGCCTGACGGCTCGATATGTTGCTGACGCAACGAGAATTCATATCATATCGAGTTTGACCGAAGGGAAAACATATCGATTTTACGAAGTAAAAATATCGAGCAATCTTTAGATTGCATATCGATAAAAAGTCAGCATCTGAATTGTGCACCGATTTAAAAACATATATTACAGGAGGTTTTTCTATGATTATAAAAGCAACCGACAAAAAAATACGCTATTCCGAGCGTTGGTGGGAGTTAAATGAAATGATGATGTGTACCGCAAACGGCGGGACTGCTGAGTTTAAATTCACAGGCGAGATGTGCATTCTTGCATTCGACACATCAACCTGTGTAAATCCATACCCGCATATCTACATAAGCGTGGATAACGGTGCAAAAATCGAAGTTCCCATACACTATAACATCCGCATCGCATCAAACCCAGGCGAGCATTATGTAAAAATAATCCTTAAAAGCTCGGAGGAACGCCAGCACAGATGGTTCGAGCCAATTGAGGCAAGAGTCAAGCTCGTATCGCTCGAGGCTGACAGCTTCAGCGAGCTTGAGCCCGATGAAAGACCGTCAATCGAGTTTATCGGCGACTCTATCACAGAAGGCATTTTGATTGACGATGCAATAGTTGACAATGCAATCAACAAATCAGAAGGCGAGCGTGTATGGCGTGACGATGCCACCGCAACCTATGCGTGGCTCACCGCTGAAAAGCTGAATCTCCGCCCGATTATTATGGGCTACGGTGCCGTCGGAACAACAAAGGCAGGTTGCGGTGCTGTACCGAAGGTGTATGAATCATATCCGAACTATTGCCACAATAACCCGATGCCAAGCGCAAATGCCGACTATATAGTTATAAACCACGGTGCAAACGATGCAGGTGCAAAGGACGAAGTTGTCTTCTCTGAATACAAAAATTTCCTTGGTCTTGTGCGTGACAGAAACCCGAAATCAAAGATTGTATCGCTCACGCCATTCAGCGGGCGAAAAACCGATGTGATAAAAAAAGCAGTAGAAGCACATAACAGCGAAAAGTCGGATAATGTCTATATTATCGACTCAACCGGCTGGGTTCCGCCAGAGCCTCTTCATCCGTTGCGTGACGGACATAAAATAATCGCTGAACATCTTTCGGAGATATTGAAAAAGGGAATTATGTAAACCAAAAAGCCTGACGATTGATTTCGTCAGGCTTTTTCTTTTTAGGATGTTACCCCCTCTTGGCGACTTTTCCGTCACTTTTCGTCGGTGAAAAGTGGTATATAATCAAAAAAACGGGAGGGATAAATCCCTCCCTTACAGGTTATGGTTTAATAAGCCTTCATCGTAGGAGATGCATTTATGCATCCCGATAACGGCAGGAAACAAAGCCCATTCCCTACTGAATCATAACCTTCTGTTTTCCTACCACAAAATGTGCAAACAGGAATGCACAGATTATTCCCGCAAAGGAGATTAACGAAAGCAACTGCTGACCGTAAACCGGAATACCAAATAAGCTGTTTCCGTTTGCCTGAACAAATGCAAGAATACGGCTTCCGACAAGCGATGCACCAAATCCTAATATACCGCTTATGCTTGATTTTATCGCCGATGCCTGAACAAAATATTTCTGGTCAACATAGCTGTAGATGATGTTAAACGAATTCTGGTTAGTTCCCGCAACACTTACCGCATAAAGTGTAGTGTAGCCAATCATCAACCACCAGGTTGCGGGTGTTGTGAACACATTTATAAGGAACGCCGATGCACAAATAAGGTATGCAAGCTTTATTCCGCCGATAAAGGTGTGTTTGTCAGAATATCTGCCAAACGGCTTCGAGATTGCAAATCGGGTAAGATTTCCAATCATGTTTATAATCTGAACAGTACCTACACTAATAAGCAAATCCTTTGTTTTGAATGTACCGAGAAAACCTGTTGTAAAATGTGTCGAAACGCTGAAAATCGTGTGCATTATAATAACATTTCTGAAATTCTTGTTGCCCAGCGTATTTTTTATTACCTCGCCAAACGGGATGTTCTCGCTCTTTTCATGCTCCTCATTTTTAATAAGCATAAGACTTATAAAATGACATACCGTCAGTATCAGCATTGACGCTGCTGTAAATATAAAGCTTCCCTTAATGTTATTTAGCATCTCAAAATGGTCCATAACATAACCGATTATAATGGTAAATACAATTCCGGTGATGAGCGAAATCATCTCTTTTGTTGCCGAATACTCGCCTCGCTTTGTCGGCGAAACAAAGCCATTTGCCCATTTAAAAATAATCTTCTGCACCGAATAATAGAATATATATCCAAGGATTATCCCTGCGCCGACAAGGATGGTCTTTACCTTCACACTCTCAATCGGCAAAAACGGTACAAGATACACCGATGTGAAGAAAAGCATTCCCACAGTATGTAAAATTATCGCCGTCTTTTTGGTGTTTCGCATTCTTTTTACAATGGCAATCGACAAAAGCTGGAACAAAAACGAAAAGGACACCAGCGATGCAATGATACCCGTTACCGAATCGGCAATTCCCATAGACGACAAAAGTGTTGCCAAAAACGCATCACCTATCATCAGGGTTATGAAATACTCGAATGTACAATGTGCGACATTGGCCTTTCGTGCCAGTTTATATTCTTTACTTTCAAACTTATCCAATACTATCTTCCTCCCTTTTTACATTCCACATTATATATCCCAAAAACCTCCCTGTCAATGCGATTTCTAACGAAAATTTTTCGACTTTTCTCTTCCGCTCGCCTCCACTTTGTTAAATTTTTAACGTTCTCGGTCATGGTTAGTGTTATCTAACTCCCTTTTTTGGAAAACCCTGGTCTGGCTTGCTTTGCTTTTTCCCTTCAAATGCCGATTTTGTGTACAATACGGACAAATTTGAACATTTCAAAAACCGCTATTTTTGTAGAATTTGCGGTAAATTATTTTTTTGTCAATTCACTATAGCTTTTTTTTTAATTTATGATATAATATAAGGTGTATATCCTTATGTTTTAACATGGGGAAAAAGCAAAGTTACATTATAGGAATAGGAGGTCTATAAATGGAAAAAAAGAACACCATACCATTTAAGGGTACCGAAGAACAGAAGAAAGAACTTATGGCTGTAATTGCAGAATATGCAGGCCAGGAAGGCGCTACTATTCCGGTTCTTCACAAGGCACAGGAAATCTACGGTTATCTTCCAATCGAAGTTCAGACCATGATCGCTGAGGGCTTGAATGTTCCTCTTGCTGAAGTTTACGGCATCGTAACATTCTACACACAGTTCTCACTCAATCCAAAGGGCGAATATCAGATCGCTGTTTGCCTTGGTACTGCTTGTTACGTTAAAGGCTCGGGAGATATTCTCGACAAATTCAAGGAAAGACTCGGAATTGACGTTGGTGAATGTACACCTGACGGCAAATTCTCAATCGACGCAACACGTTGTATAGGCGCTTGTGGTCTTGCCCCTGTACTTACAGTAAATGACGAAGTTTACGGCCGTCTCACAGTTGACGATGTAGACGATATACTTAAGAAATACGGAGTTTAAGGAGCAAATTTATGCTATTGTCTGAAATCAAGAAAATCCTCAATGCCGAAGTTTTGACAAACGAAAACGACGAACTGCTCAGCCAGAAGGAAATCCACACCGCTTGCGGATGTGACCTTATGAGCGATGTTCTTGCGTTTGTAAAGGACCAGTCACTTCTTCTGACAGGTCTTATAAACTCACAGGTAATCCGCACAGCTGAAATGATGGATATTGTGGCAATCTGTTTTGTCCGCGGCAAAAACCCGTCACCCGATGTGGTTGAGCTTGCCAAGGAAAAGGACATCACAATTCTCACAACCGAATATCCGCTCTATCTTGCCTGCGGAAAGCTTTACGAAAACGGTCTGAGAGGAAACGAAAATGATTAAAAAATATATCCTGTCGGGAAATGATCTCGTAACTGCAGGAGAAGCATCAAGCGACTTCAAGTCGGTCTTGAAGAAGCTCGGAATCTCTCCCGAAACCGTAAGACGTGTTTCGATTGCGATGTATGAAGCCGAAATCAATACCATCATTCACGGTGGCGGCGGTGAGTGCGAGGCTGAAATCAGCGGCCGCACAATACAGCTTACCTTCACAGACCACGGTCCGGGTATTGCAAACCTTAACCTTGCTATGCAGGAAGGGTACTCGACCGCAAGTGATAAAATCCGTGAAATGGGCTTCGGCGCAGGTATGGGTCTTCCCAACATCAAAAAATATACAGACGATATGCAGATAAAAACAGCTCCGGGAGAAGGAACAACATTAACACTCACAATAAACATTTGAGGTGATTAAATGGACTATTTCCACTCGGTTACGCTGGATACAAATAAATGTCATGGCTGTACAAACTGTATCACACGCTGCCCGACAGAGGCAATCCGTGTCCGCCATGGCAAAGCCAAAATAATAAAAGAACGGTGCATCGACTGCGGTGAATGTGTAAGGGTTTGCCAGTCACACGCAAAGGTTGTCGCAACAGACAGCTTTGATATGCTCAAAAACTTCAAGTATAACGTAGCAATGCCTGCACCGTCATTTTACAGTCAGTTCCGATGCGAAATGAGTGTAAATAAAATCCTTACAGCATTTATACGAATCGGCTTCGATGATTGCTTCGAGGTTGCACGAGGCGCAGAAATGGTCAGCGCTGCAACCCGTGAGCTGATAAAGTCGGGAACTCTTAAAAAACCGGTTATAAGCTCTGCTTGTCCGGCAGTTTTGAGACTCATCCGTGAACGCTTCCCTGACCTTTTGGGGAATGTGTTGAATATCATCTCACCGATGGAGGCAGCAGCAAAGCTTGCCCGTGAAGAAGTAAAAAAGAAGACCGGGCTTCCGGATGAGGATATCGGGATTTTCTTCATAACTCCCTGTCCTGCAAAGGTTACAAGCATAAAATCTCCGCTCACGCTGGAAAAATCCTTCGTCAGCGGTGCGATAGCCGCAAGAGACGCTTATGCAAAGATACGACCGATTATCGAAACCATCCCTGATGAGGAAGAGCTTCCGCTCTCGGTTTCGGGTCATGAGGGAATATTCTGGGCAAGAAGCGGCGGCGAATGCAAAGGAACAGACGTTGAAGACTATCTCTATGCAGACGGAATACATCATGTTATAAATGTTTTGGAGGAAATCGAATACGGCAAGGTTAATTCTGTTGAGTTTATCGAGCTTTCTGCTTGTCCGAGCGGATGTGCCGGCGGGGCTTTGAATATTGTAAACCCATTCCTGGCATCCCGAAGAATTGCCCGTCAGTCGCATAAAAAACCCGAAGTCAAGCCATTTCCGCAACTCGATGTTGAGGATATCATGTGGCAAAAGAGTGTCAGCGCAAACGCTGTTTCAACACTCGATGATGACCTTGAGGTTGCAATGCAGAAGATGGAGACAATGGACAGAATTTTTGCAGAGCTTCCAAAGCTTGACTGTGGCTCGTGCGGAGCACCGTCCTGCAAGGCACTTGCAGAGGATGTGGCACGTGGCTTTGCAAACGAGAACGACTGCATCTTCAAGATGCGTGAGCGTATCCGTGACCTTGCAAAAGAGTTGTTCGAACTCAATGAAAACCACCAAACGGAAGACGATAATAGATATTAAGAGGTATCGTGATGAAGGTATCAGAGCTTATCGGAAAACTGGATCTGGAAATTCTCACATCGCCCGACTTTGCAGACCGTGAAGTAAAGGGTTGCTACATAGGCGATCTCCTGAGCTGGGTTATGGGCAGAGCCGAAGCAGACGATGTGTGGATTACCATTATGAATAATATAAATATTGTAGCAGTAGCGTCACTTACCGATGCTGCCGCAATAATCCTTGCAGAGGGCGTAACTGCCGAGCAGGAGATTATCAATAAAGCAAATTCGCAGGAAATCATAATTTTAAAGAGCCGGAAGACTGCTTATGAGCTTGCTTCGGCACTCTCAAAGGAGCTTTAAAATGCTCTATTATGATTTTCACATTCATTCGGCACTCTCCCCTTGCGGCGATGCCGATATGACACCGAATAATATAGTTAATATGGCGGCATTATCGGGACTCAATGCTATCGCAGTCTCCGACCATAACAGTATCGGCAACGCCGGGGCTGCAATCGAGGTCGGCAAGGCAATAGGCGTTGCGGTTATCCCCGGTATGGAGGTCGAAACCGAAGAAGGTGTGCATATCCTCACCCTCTACCCCGGACTCGACGAGGCAAAATTCGTTGCCGATAAGGTTTACGAGGCCCTCCCCGACATAGAAAACCGTCCCGAAATCTTCGGCGACCAGGCATATATGAACTCGGATGACGAGATTGTGAGGTATGAGCGCAAGCTTTTAATCTCACCTGCGAATATGTCAATCAATACACTATTTGATTTGGTTTTATCAGCAAACGGACTGTTTATCCCCGCACATGTGGACAGACACTCCTACAGCATCCTCACAAACCTCGGTTTTATCCCTGATGACATTGACATCAGGTCGATAGAGATTTCCAAGGCGGTTGAAGATGTTGAGCTCTATCTTCAAAACAGAGAAGACTTGAGAAAATATAACATTTTCCGCAACTCGGATGCTCACTACCTGCAGGATATTGCCCAAAAGGGTGCATACCTTGAGGTTGATGACATAAGAGAGTTGTTCCGGAGGTAGTTATGAAAGAATTATCGCTTCATATTTTAGATATTGCAAAGAATTCGGTTAAGGCAAAAGCAACGCTTATCGGAATTACCATAGTCGAGGATGAAAATGAAAATCTCCTCACAATCGAGATAACCGATAACGGCTGCGGTATGAGTCCGGAATTTCTTGCTGAGGTGCGTGACCCGTTTAAGACAACACGCACAACAAGAAAGGTCGGAATGGGGATTTCGCTTTTCGAAGCAGCCGCCGTACAGTGTGGCGGAAGGCTTGAGATTTCCTCAGAACTCGGAGTCGGGACAACACTTAAAACCTACTTCGAGCATAAAAATATCGACCGTGCACCGCTCGGCGATATGGCGGGGACAATGCAGACGCTTATCTCCGGCTCGCCCGAAATCGACTTTTTGTATAAACATTTAAAAAACGGCAATGAGTTTATATTAGACACTGCCGAAATGCGGGAGACGCTCTCGGGCGTTCCTCTCGACACTCCCGAAGTTCTTATGTGGGTCGCTGACTACGTAAACGAAGGACTTTCGGAGTTATAACAAAGATTATGTTTTACCCTGATACGGTTAAAATATAAAAACCAAATTTCATATTTAAATTTTAAGGAGGTCAATTATGAAAAGTTTGGCAGAATTACAGGAAATTCGTAACAAGGCTTTGAACCAGGTAAACCTGCGTAAAGAACGTGAAGACGGTATCCGTGTTGTTGTTGGTATGGCTACATGTGGTATCGCAGCAGGTGCACGTCCTGTTCTTAACAGCTTCGTAAGCGAAATCGAAAAGAGAAATCTTGCAAATGTTACAGTTACACAGACAGGCTGTATCGGAATGTGCCGCCTCGAGCCTATCGTTGAGGTTTATGTTCCGGGCGAAGAAAAGGTGACATACGTTCACATGACTGAGGAAAAGGCAATCAAGGTTGTTACAGACCACCTCATCAACAACAAGCCTGTTACAGAATATACAATAGGCGCTGAAAACAAGTAATAGGAGGGTTTTTTGAATATGAATATATACAGATCGCATGTGTTGATTTGCGGCGGTACCGGATGTACATCATCAGGTTCTAAAGCACTTGAACAGGAATTTGAAAAACAGCTCAAAGAAAAGGGCCTCGAAAACGAAGTAAAGCTTGTTGAAACAGGCTGTTTCGGTCTTTGTGCATTGGGTCCTGTAGTAGTTGTTTACCCGGAAGGCGCTTTCTATAGCCGTGTTGAAGTAGACGATATCGCAGAAATCGTTGAAGAACACCTTTTGAAGGGCCGTATCGTAAAGAGACTTCTTTACGCAGAAACAGTAGAAGGCGATACAATCAAGTCGCTCAACGAAACAACATTCTATGCAAAGCAGAAGCGTGTTGCTCTCAGAAACTGTGGTGTTATCAACCCGGAAAACATTGATGAATATATCGCAATCGACGGTTACCAGGCATTGGGTAAGGTTCTTACCGAAATGACTCCTGAAGAAGTAATCCAGATGATTAAAGATTCAGGCTTGCGTGGCAGAGGCGGCGGTGGCTTCCCTACAGGTATGAAGTGGGAATTCACTCACAAAGCAGTTGGCGACCAGAAGTATGTTGCTTGTAACGCCGACGAAGGTGACCCTGGCGCATTCATGGACAGATCAATCCTCGAGGGTGACCCACACGCAGTTATCGAAGCTATGGCTATCGCAGGTTATGCAGTTGGTGCTAATCAGGGTTATGTATACATAAGAGCTGAGTACCCAATCGCAGTTGAAAGACTCCGCATAGCTATCAATCAGGCTAAGGAATACGGCTTGCTTGGCGAAAATATCTTCGGCACAGACTTCTCGTTCGACCTTGACATCCGTCTTGGTGCCGGCGCATTCGTTTGTGGTGAAGAAACAGCACTTCTTACTTCTATCGAAGGTAAGCGTGGTGAGCCTCGTCCAAGACCTCCATTCCCTGCTGTTAAGGGTTTGTGGGGCAAGCCAACACTTCTCAACAACGTTGAAACTTATGCAAATATTACCCAGATTATCTTAAACGGCGTTGACTGGTTCAGATCAATGGGTACAGAAAAGTCAAAGGGTACTAAGGTATTCGCTCTCGGCGGTAAGATCAACAACACAGGTCTTGTTGAAATCCCAATGGGTACAACATTGCGTGAAATCGTTGAAGAAATCGGCGGCGGCATCCCTAACGGCAAGAAGTTCAAGGCAGCACAGACAGGTGGTCCTTCAGGCGGATGTATCCCTGCTCACCTCATCGACACTCCAATCGACTATGATTCACTCATCCAGATTGGTTCAATGATGGGTTCAGGCGGTCTTATCGTTATGGACGAAGACAACTGTATGGTTGATATTGCGAAGTTCTTCCTCGAATTCACAGTTGATGAATCATGCGGTAAGTGTACACCATGTCGTATCGGTACAAAGCGTCTTTTGGAACTCTTGAACAAGATTACAGACGGTAAGGGTACTATGGAAGATATCGACAAGCTCGAAGAGCTCTGCTACAGCATCAAGGCTTCTTCACTCTGCGGTTTGGGACAGACTGCTCCTAACCCTGTATTGTCAACACTTCAGTACTTCAGAGACGAATACGAAGCACACGTTAAGGAAAAGAGATGTCCTGCAGGTGTTTGTAAGGCTCTTGCACGTTATGTCATCGATCCTGAAAAATGTAAGGGCTGTAGCCTTTGTTCAAGACAGTGTCCTGTTAACGCTATTTCAGGCGAAATCAAGAAGCCATTCGTTATCGATCAGGATAAGTGTATTAAGTGTGGCGCTTGTCAGGCTGCTTGTAAGTTTAACGCTATAGACAAAGTCTGATATAACAATTTTGAAGAAAGGAACGGTAGATATAAAAATGGAAATGGTAAATTTGAAAATAAACGGTCAGCCGGTATCGGCACCACAGGGCTCAACTATCTTAGAAGCTGCCCGCCTTGCCGGAATTGACATTCCTACTCTTTGTTACCTCAAAGACGCTTCAGAAACAGGCTCATGTAGAATGTGTGTTGTTGAAATCGTTGGCGCAAGAGCTCTCCAGGCTGCCTGCGTTTACCCGGTTGCAGAAGGCATCGAGGTTTTAACTCACTCACCTGCTGTTAAGAAGGCAAGAAAGAATACATTGGAACTCATACTCTCAAACCACGACAGAAAGTGTTTGACATGTATCAGAAACCAGAACTGTGAATTGCAGACATTGTCAGAAGAGTTAGGCGTTACTGATATCGCATACCTCGGCGATAGAAATGAATATGACATCGACGATTCATCAGTTTCATTCGTAAGAGATAACAATAAGTGCGTACTTTGTCGTCGTTGCGTAAGCGTTTGTAAGAACGTTCAGACAGTTGGTGCAATCGATGCAAAAGAACGTGGCTTCAAGACACAGATCGGCTCAGCATTCGATGCAGGTATTGCTGATACAACTTGCGTAAACTGCGGTCAGTGTATCACAGCTTGTCCTGTTGGCGCATTGAAGGAAAAGGATCAGATCGACGAAGTATTCGAAGAAATCTACAATAAAGATAAGTATGTTATCGTACAGACCGCTCCTGCTGTTCGTGCTGCATTGGGTGAAGAATTCGGCTTGCCGATCGGCACAGCTTGCACAGGCAAGATGGCAGCAGCTTTGAGACGTCTCGGCTTTGATAAGGTATTCGATACCGATACAGGTGCCGACCTTACAATCCTCGAAGAAGGAACAGAGCTCTTGAACAGAATCAACAACGGCGGTACATTGCCTTTGATTACATCATGTAGCCCTGGCTGGATTAAGTTCTGTGAACACAACTTCCCGGAATTTATCGACAATTTGTCAAGCTGTAAGTCACCACACCAGATGTTTGGTGCTGTATTGAAGTCATATTATGCCGAAAAGCACGGCATCGACCCTGCAAAGATGGTTGTTGTTTCAATCATGCCATGTGTTGCTAAGAAGTTTGAAGCAGCAAGACCTGAAATGGGCGAAAAGTACAGAGATGTTGACTATGTTCTCTCAACACGTGAGCTTGCAAGAATGATCAAGCAGGCAGGTATTAAGTTCAACGAACTTCCTGACGAAAGCTTCGACGCTCCATTCGCAGAAGCATCAGGCGCAGGCGTTATCTTCGGTGCAACCGGCGGTGTTATGGAAGCAGCACTCAGAACTGTTTATGAAATAGTTGAAAAGAAGCCTTTGGAAAAGCTCGAATTCGATCAGGTTCGTGGCACAGAAGGCATCAAGGAAGCTACAATCGCACTTGGCGGCAAGGATGTTAAGGTTGCTATCGCTCACGGTTTGGGTAATGCAAGAAAGCTTCTTGATAGCATCAAGGCTGGCGAAAAGGATTATGCATTCATCGAAATTATGGCATGTCCTGGCGGCTGTGTAACAGGTGGCGGACAGCCAATCTGCTCAGCAAAAACTCAGATGGAAATTGACATCAAGAAAGAGCGTGCTAAGGCCCTCTATTCAGAAGACGAGAAGTCTGCAATCAGAAAGAGTCACGAAAATCCTGACATTGACCTCCTCTACAAGGATTTCTTCGGTGAACCTGGTTCACACAAGGCTCATGAACTTCTCCACACTCACTACACAAAGAGAAATAAGTTCTGATTTCTTATATGAAAAGACTCAAAGCATAAGCTTTGAGTCTTTTTTTGTGCAAATAATACGGGAGGGAATAAATCCCTCCCCTACATCAATAAAACATAGCACACAAAAAGGAAGGGATAAATCCCTTCCCTACATTTATTCCTGCTCTGCCGGGTTTACATGCACCATGCAATGCTTTACAGCAGGCACTTTATCCTCTATTTCGTCATGAATCATATCGGCAATATCGTGTGCCTCCTTGAGGCTCATCGTGCCGTCAAGACTGAATTCCACATCAACAAAGACCTTTGATGCAAACATTCTCGTCTTCAATAAATCCAACTGCACAATCTCCGGGTGTGACAGGATTATATCCCGGATTTTCCTGGTTGTTTCGGCATCACAGGCACGGTCCACCATCTTCTCAATCGCACCACGGAAGATATCCACCGCCGCCTTTAAGATAAAAATACAAATTATAACGCTTGCTACAGAATCAAGCACCGGGAATCCGAGCATAGCACCGCCGATACCAATAAAGCTTCCGACAGACGACAACGCATCTGAGCGGTGGTGCCAGGCATCAGCCATAAGTGCATCGGAGTTCATACGCTTTGCCGCAGCTCTTGCATACCAGTACATCCATTCCTTCACCGCAATCGACACAACTGCCGCAACAAGTGCAAGTGCGGTCGGTGCTTCGAGTGCACCGTTTCCTGCCATAATGTTCAAAATTCCGCTATATCCTATCCCCGCGCCTACAAGAGCAAGCATAACCGATAAAATAATCGCCGCAACACACTCCATTCTCTCGTGACCGTAAGGGTGCTCGGCATCGTTTTCCTTACCCGAAATTCTTACGCCGACAATCACAACAAAGGTGCTCAAAACATCCGACATAGAGTGGACTGCATCGGAAATCATAGCGCTCGAATGTGCGATTATTCCCGCTACAAACTTTAATGCCGACAATACAACATTTACGATAATGCTCACAACCGAAACTCTTATCGCTTCATTTTTCATAAAATCCAACCTTTCTATATACTAAAAGCATCTGTGGAAAACCCACAGATGCTCATTAAGACTCTGCTGCGAAAACTCGCCCGACAAATTTATGTCTGTTTTATATTATTATATGCAAAAATTCCCGATTTGTCAATTATTTATTACATTTGAGTTTTCGAATATGGTGAAACAAAATCTGTGACCATTCTCCTCAATGACGTCTGTTGCATCAACAAGCTCCCAGCCAATCAGGGTTGTAAAGTCCGGTATGAAGCTGTCGGCCTCTGCATCTGAATCAACCATTGTTATATATGCTCTTTTGCAAAAAGGAATCATCATTCTGTAAATCTCGGCACCGCCAATAATGAATACATCGTCGGTGTCATACTTTTTAACCTCTGCCAATACCTCGCTTGGCTTATGACATACCGTCACACCCTCGGGTGCATAGTCGGGGTTTCTGCTTAAAACTATATTGGTACGCTTTGGCAAAGGCTTCTGGTTAGGAAAAGACTCTAATGTCTTTCTGCCCATTACAACAACCTTTCCCATCGTGGTTTCACGGAAGAATTTCATGTCGGTAGGGATGTTGAACAAAAGTCCGTTATCCTTTCCTATTCCCCAGTTTTTACTTACTGCAACTATAATATTCATCAGTTTCTCCTTGTTAAATGGCAATCGGAATCTTTGTTGTAAACTCGTTGAACTTATAGTCCTCGAGTTTGAACATATCAGGTGTAATCTTATAAAAATCTGTCAATGGCTCGGTCTTTATAAGCTTTGGCGCATCATAAGGCGTCTTCGAGATAATATCCTTTATAATCGGGATGTGTCGGTCATAGATATGTGCATCAGCAATAACGTGCACAAGCTCGCCGACTTTGAGTCCGCTTACATCAGCAAAAATATGCATCAAAATCGCATATTGGCAAACATTCCAGTTGTTAGCGGCGAGCATATCCTGCGACCGCTGATTTAAAATACCATTCAAAACATTTCCCGACACATTAAATGTCATACTGTACGCACAAGGATAAAGCCCCATCTCGGATAAATCAGCGTGGTTATAGATATTAGTTATAATTCGTCTACTCTGCGGATTATGCTTTAGGTCATATAGAACTCTGTCGACCTGGTCAAATTCACCCTCGCTATAGTGGTGCTTAATGCCGAGCTGATAACCGTATGCCTTGCCGATGCTGCCATTTTCATCCGCCCATTGGTCCCAGATATGACTTGCAAGGTCGCCAATGTTATTCGACTTTTTCTGCCAGATCCACAAAAGTTCGTCAATAGCACTCTTTAGGTATGTTCTTCTCAAAGTCAGAATCGGGAACTCTTTTGAGAGGTCATAGCGATTTACTATGCCGAACTTTTTTATTGTATGTGCCGGAGTTCCATCCTCCCACTTCGGTCGAACTTCAAGGTCCGAATCAAGATATCCGTTATTCAGGATATCGTTACAGTTATCAATAAAAATCTTATCCGCAAGGCTCATTTTAATCTCTCCAAAAACTTTCAAATTATAGGAAACCCTATACATTTATTATACAATAAATCAAATGCGAAATCAATAGGAAAAACCCAAACGACAATAAAAAAAGGACTAACCGAAGTTAGTCCTTTTTAAGTTGTATAGTTATCGTGAATTATTCACCCAAGATTACGTATACGTCTGTAGCTACGCCGTCAACAACCTTAGCGAATGCAAAGTTGATCTTTGAAGCAACTTCACCATCAACAACCTTGATAGCTTCTGTCCATGTAAGGATTTCGCCGTTGTCATCGATGTAAGCCTGAACTTCTGAAGCCATGATGTCGCCAGTTGTTCCGAGCTTAACTCTGTTAGTTGTCTTGCTTTCTGTGTAGTCATAAACTACTACTCTTGTATCGTCGTTGTAAGCAACGTCGATTACATAACCTTCGTTGTTCTTACCGTTGTCATCAGCTGCAACTTCTTCTGTCAAGTTTGTCTTATCTGACAATACCTGAGCAAGTGTGAATGAGCCTTCAACTTCTGTAGGAACGATAGGTCCGAATACGAGTGAGATAGCATCTGCTGCTACTGGGTTCCAACCCTTTACCCAATCCTCACCAGCTACTGGCAATGTTACATATGTCAAGTAACCTGTAGGCTTCTGGATTTCTGCAAAGATTGCAGGAACTGCCTTAGCAAAGTCAGCATTAGCGATTGAGTATACTGTCTTGATTTCTTCTACAACACCCGAAGCATCTGTCAAGTAGAAGAATACATCACCGATTGCAAGCTTGTTTGTAGCATCAAACTTACCACCGTTGATTGTTGTGCCGTTTTCAACGAACAATTCAACTTCTTCACCGTTGATGAGAGCAGCTACGCCGTAGCCTTCGTCGCCTTCTTCGTTAGCTGTTTCATAAGGTGTCTTTGTTACTACAGCAAACATAGCGTCTTCTGTATATTCGCTCTTACCAGCTGTAAGAACTGCGAATGGATATACGCCTGATACAGCTTCGCCGTAAGCGTATACTGTGTAGTTTGAACCGTCAACAAATGCATCATATGAACCAAGTGCGAGGTCGTTTGTCTTAAGTGACTTCATGTACTTAACTGCATCAACGATAACTGAAGCTTCATCAATTCTGATACCGCTTACTCTACCTGTAGAAGCCTTGAATTCTGATGATGTACCACCATTAGCAGCCAACAATTCCAATGAAACGATTACATCGTCTTTAATTGTATACTGAACAACTCTGCCTGTCAAGCCACCCTTTTCAATGATAGCATCAATTTCTGCTGCCTTAGCTTTTGCCTTACCGTCAGCATCCGCAACACTTATGGTATGCTTTGTACCTAAAGCTTTTATAGCCTCTTCTTCAAGTTTTTCTTCAGTTGCATCCTTGTTAGCATCCTTGATCTTCTTCTGTTCTGCAGCTGTTAACAAATCAAATGCACTTACCTTTGCCAAGTCAACTTCATATGATTCAGTTGTACCGTCTGCGAGGAAGAGTGATGCCTTCTTGTAGTCTGACATTCCATCATCGAAGTACTTGTAGATGATAGCGTACTTAACGTTAGAAGCAGTCTTTGTAACACCATAGATTCTGCCGAATACGTCAAGGTTAAGAACATATTCGCTACCTCTTGTCATAGCGTTAGTCTTTGATGTGAATGTTTCACCTGTCTTATAAACAAATGAGTATTCCTGACCACCGAGAACGATAGTCTTTTCGTCTGAAAGGATTGATGTCAACTTACCTTCAGCTGTATCTCTTGCAACATAGATATCATAGAAGTCTGATTCATCTGCTGACTTAGCTGTTACATCCCAAGCGATTGAAAGAACGTCGTTCTTCTTAAGTTCGCTGATTGAGATTTCTTCGCCGTTCAAGTAGATGCCGTATACCAAATCTTCGTTCTTTTCTGTATCGAGTTCGATAGCTGATACGAAATCAGCGTGGCTCTTGAATACAATTCTGTCGCCTGATACGCCGTTTACCATAGCTGTTGCGAAGTAATCAACGTATACATAGTCATAAAGACCGTCAGCAACTGAACCAGCAGCATAAACGTCAACCAATTCAACTGAACCTACAGGGTTCTTAACGATGTACTTGTCAACGTTTGTCTTGTTAGCGTCAACCTTAACGCCGTTTACATAAAGCTGGAACTTAGGATCCAATTCATACTTAGATGACTTAGCAGCATCTTCTGATGCGAAGTATCTGAGTGTTGGGTTAGTAACCAATGTTGTTTCAGCGCTGTAAAGTGTTGTTACATCATAATCTTCATCATACAATGTAGCATCGAGTTCTACAGTGTTGTTCTTAGCTGATGGTGTGAATGTTAAGATTGTCTTGTTAGCACCATCTTCGTCCATTGTGATAAGAGCAACTGCATATGTGTTGATGTAAGCAGCAGCGTCTGTATCGCCAACCTTAACCTTGGTCAAAGTAGCATCCTTAACAACGATTTCGCTGTCGTACTTTTCTGTCTTCTGAACCTTGAAGTTAACTTCGTCAGCTTCCAAACCAGCAGCGCCAGTCTTAGCTGAACCTGTTACAGAACCTTCAACAAGGTAAGCTTCAAATTCTTCTGTCAACAATGTCTTGAAGTATGTTGATTCGTCAGCATCCTGCTTTTCGAGCTTTGGAACCCACTTACCAAGTACAGGTGAGTATTCGCTACCCTTTGACTTCATCAAAGGAGTCTTCATTGCCTTGTAAACCAACTCAGCAACTTCGCCTCTTGTGATAGGAGCCTTGTAGTCGATGTCACCAGCGTCTACGATTTCTTCGAGCTCAGCGATATCTGTATAACCCTTAGGATATCCGCCCAAGTCTTTTACGTAGTCTTCTGTGTAACCAAGGTTAGCAACTACCATCTTGATCATTTCTTCGCCCTTTACAAGGCCGTCTGGATCAAATGTTGTTGTTGTCTTACCGTTGATCCACTTCTTGTCAGCACCATAGTTTATGTAACCTGATGCCCAGTGGTTTTCTGCTACGTCAGTGAAGTCTGTCTTACCAGCCTTCTTTTCAGCTGAAGCCATAGCGTTAACCATACCAACTACGATCTTAGCAGCTTCTGATCTTTTGATTGTGTTTTCAGGCTTGAAAGTACCGTCTGGGTTACCTTCAATAATTCCTAATGCTGAGAGAACGCTTACGCCTTCAGCATAAGATGCTGTGCTTGGAACATCTGAGTAATCAGCAAATGACATTGTAGCAAATGTGCTAGCTGAAAGAGCCAAAGCAATAACAGCGGAAATTACTTTTTTGAGATTCTTTTTCATAATTCTCAAATCCTCCCTTAAAAATATTTTTTGTTTCGAAAGGGTCCTGTTACCGGTACCCGGTAAGCGCCCTTTCTTAACTCTACCGGATAGTTTTTGGCGTCAGGGGCTGGTTATACCTCTGACTCTGCATTGATTATATCATGGGTTCCTAATATAGTCAATGCTATTTTTGCAGTTGTAATACAACTGTAAAATTGCAGAAAAACAAAAACATTCGTGTAATTTTACAGAAAAACAGTAAAACCACATAAACATTCCCGTATCAGTTCTGCAACAAAACCGTTACTTCCCGGAAAACAAGTTCCGACAAATAACCATTATCTATTATATTTTACTATTTTTTTCCTTGGGTGTCAATAGATTTTGTCAATTTTTTAGCCTGTTTGTGCTATTTAAAATAAAATTCCCAAATCAACTTGCTTTTTTTATCTAATTTTATCCAAATTGCCGGTTATTACACTCTCTATTATATATAATAGGAAGAAACTCATGCAAAAGGGGATGTTAAAAAGCTCCGGAACGCAAGAAAAACAAAAAATTAATAATTGAACTTTCTTGCCATCCCCCAAAAAGAGACCATTTAAAAAGTCAGTCGACTTTATAAACAGCCTCTTCTTAATTTACATTATTACTGTCATAATAGAATGTGGTGCCATCTGGATATTTGTGCACACATCATTGTTTCTGATTACAGCAGGGAGTTCTATGTCGGCGGTGTTGGTTATAATCATAACTTTCTCGCCGTCAGGGTTCTCAAATGCTGTAACAAACAATCTCTCATCATACTTCGAAACCGCAAGGCGTTTTGCACCACGCTTTACAAATTTCGAAAAATGCCCCATATAATAGTAGACAGGCGTCACAATAAGTTCTTTTTTCTCATTATCATATAAAATCGGTGCAAGGCATCCGCCCTCAACATCATCGTGGACAACGCCCGGGATAGATACCGTCTTTTCGTTTCTGTTATGATACGGACCGCCGTTTTGGGAAAGTATCAGATTCCAGTCGCAAACCGCAATCCCGAAGTTGTTAAAGTCTCCGGTGATTTCCTTTGCGTATCGCTCGGCCATCTCAATACGGTCGCAGTCAATTGTTCCGCAAAACTCTGTCGAGATAAGCGGCTTATCGAGAACCTCGTGCACAAGTCTTAGTCCGTCGAAATGGTCTCCCGTGTACCAGTGATGCCCAACCGCCCAGACACGCTCTCTTACCGCATCACTTTCGAGCACCTTCTTCGCACGGTCATAAATTCTTTCCTTATTATGATCCCAGATAATTATCTTCAAATCGGATAGTCCCTCTTCATCGAGAGCCTTTATGAGATACTTTTCAATCAGCTCACGCTCATCCTCGGGCGAATAGTAGCAGGTCTCCCAGGCACATCCTGCAATCGGCTCGTTCTGAATCGAGATTGCCGAGATTTTTATTCCCTCTGCGGCAAACGCCTTTACATACTTCGCATAATAGTGCGCCCAGGCTTCCTTGTATTCATCCAGAAGATGTGAGTGCTTGCCGGCTACCTTTATCGCACTGCCTGTGTCCTTCATATATCCCGGCGGACTCCATGGTGATGCAAAAAGCACGATTTCCTCCTCCGAGTGTGCGAGTGCATCCTTTAAAAACGGGATTATGTACTTCTTGTCCCGTGAGATATCAAAGCTTTCGAGCGTTTTGTCACCGTCGGCAACATACGAATATGTGTCAAGCGAGAAATCGCAGGAATTGATATGGGTTCTGCCGAAGTTGTAGCCGATACCCTCTTTTTTATCAAAATAGAGTTTTATAACTTCCTTTTTGGTTTTCTCATCCATGAGCGAATAGTTGTAGGCTGCCGATTCGGTAAACGCACCGCCGAATCCGAGCACCTCCTGATATTTCACATCATCGTAGAGGTTTACAATAGCACCCTCGGTGCCTTCAGGGAAATTCCCTTTTGTTATGTTTTCCTCTTTGAAAAATATATTCTCTTTCGGTATTGATTTTATAACTTTAATCATCGGTTCTTCTCCTCCGTTAGTTTATATTCATATTTTACCATTCTGCACGAAAAAGTCAATATGATTATATCAGAAAAAAAGACGGCATAGCCGTCTTTTTCATTTTTATGCAAGCCTTGTGATGTGTTGACAGTAAACATACACATTCTGAATTTTCTTCGCTTCAACACCGTCATCCGCCTGAATAACCGGCTGGGTTTCGGACGGAGTTATGTAGAGTTTGAATACAATCGCATCCTGTCCGGGGCGCATATTGCGGATGCGCTTATAGGTAAACTCACGTTTTGCAATTCCAAGATAATCAAAGATTACCGTTTCAATTTCGGCATTGCTAAAGCATCTCAAAACATCCGCTTCATCATAGATTTCAAGAATGTGTTTTGCTTCTTCAAATGTCAGATTTGTGCACTTGAAGTCGCCTTCGTTAAGAACTGTCATGGTACTGCTGTTGTCGAGCAACAATAATGGTAATGATTTAGGATCTTTCATAAAACAAACCCCCTTTTTAATACTATTGTATTCTATATACCCGACTTTAGCACACCCTAAACATTTTTTTATATTTCCGTGTTTACCCCGTCAACCGGTGGTATGTATGCTGACTTTTCTGCAATTAAAGCATTCTTGCATTTCATAAGGCATACCTGCAAGCCGAGCGGAACAAGAATTGATACCAGAAGATACTTTACTGCCTTGCCCGGTACAAATCTTTCAAAGATTCTGTAAAATCCGATATACTGGCAAATCATAAGTGCATTTGCCGCAAGCGCCATTACAATCAAAGCGATATAGAATACCACAAAGAATCCGATAAGTCCTGCAACTATACTTTCTTCAGCCACCGCTGAGGCATAACCTTGCGACATCATAACCACATTTACCAACAGTACCGAATACACAGCAACAAATATTCCGAAGCCCACAATCATAATCAGCGAAAGTGTCAGCAGTACCTTTGACCAGTTTCTGCTCTTTCCTTCCTCATGGTCAATGGCATCTGCAATCTTACCGATCACCCATTCCGAGCCAATCGGCAACCACGCAAGCCACGCCTTGTCGTTACCCTGCTCTTTTGAAATGGTATAAAGTGCAAGCGACTGCATAATGTAGCTTGCAATCGAAAGCCCCATCAGCGCAAAATAAAGAACGATAAGTAACAACCCCAGTATTAACTCTAAAATTCCCATAATAATATCCTCCTATTAGGTTTTTCTATATTATATCATACTATATGAAATTTGTAAATAAAAAAGCACCGCAAAAGCGGTGCTCATAAATTTATCTGTTAAGGATAAGCTTTGTAAGCTCAACAGGGTCAACAATTGTGCCGTCTTTGTAAACACGCATATTACCCGATGCGATTTCGTCAATCAGGATAACCTCGTTGTTGTTGTAGCCGAACTCAAACTTGATATCCCACAAATCAAGACCGATAGTCTTCAAGTCATCAGCAACAATCTTTGTAATCTTCAAGGTCTGCTCCTTCATGCTTTCAAACATCTCAGGTGACATAACACCCAAGGCTGCAAGGCCTTCGCCTGTTACAAGCGGATCGCCCTTTTCATCATTTTTGAAGGTACATTCAACATATCCACCCTCGAGCGGTGTACCGTCCTTTATATATTCGCCGTATCTGCGGATGAAGCTTCCTGTTGCAACAAGACGGCAGATAACTTCAAGACCGTGGCCGAATACCTTGCCCGGAAGAACCTCCATAGTTGCCTCATCAACATCAGCACTTACATAGTGAGTCTTGATGCCTGCCTCTTTCAACAAATCAAAGTAATATACAGAAGTTCTGAGGTTCGCCTTGCCGATACCCTCAATCTTGAGACCTACAGAATTTTCGCCCGGGTCAAACACGCCGTCTTTACCTGTACAGTCATCCTTGAACTTCAAAAGCACATTCCCGTTTTCAAGCTCGAAAACGTCCTTTGTCTTTCCTTCATAAATCTTCTTCATACGCTTAGCCTCTTTTCACAATTTTTTACTTCTTTTATTATATCATATCCCGAAAGATACTGCAATATTTTTATTTTGTAAAAACACAAAAAAATTTCTTTTCTGCATTTTTCATATTTATGTATTTTCCATAAAAACTACTGTTTAATCGCCTTATTCTTCCATTTTCCAATTTTATAAAAAATCGCAGTCAGCACCGCACCTGTAACCCAGGAAAGAAGCAGTGAAATCTGAATACACTCGCATCTTCCGTATGGAAGCTCGGGTGTTCTTGTAAGATAGGATATTCCGTAAGCAATCGGAACACGCACAAGGACTGTTGTGATGAGCGAAATCCACATCGGTGTCATGGTATCACCTGCACCTCGCATAATTCCCGAAAGGCTCTGTGTTACCGCAACTGCGATGTAGCCAACGGCAAGAATCTTCATAAGATAATAACTCATCGAAACAAGGTCTTCGGTTTCTGTAAAAATGCCCATAAGCCCTTTACCAAAGAGAAGAATCGCACCGGTAATCGCCGTTGAACATATAACCGCCATAAGCGTTCCCTGCTTTGCACCCTTTGTAACTCTGTCGTAGAGTCCGGCACCGACATTCTGACCGGCATAGGTCGTGAGTGCCATACCAAACGAAAAGTTCGGCATCATTGCAAAGCCGTCAACTCGCATTATTACAACATTACCTGCAATAAACTGTTCACCGAAACAGTTTGTGAGCGACTGCACAATTATCATGGCAGACGAGAATATCGCCTGGGTAAGTCCCGACGGCAAGCCGAGACTTATTATCGTTTTTACATATTGCTTGACAGGCTTTAAAAACTTCAGTCCGAAATCAAAGCTCTCGGTCATCCTGGCAAGCTTTATAAGACACAAAACCGAGGAAACCGCCTGCGCAATCACCGTTGCCAGGGCAACACCGCCGACACCCATATTAAGCTTTGCAACAAAGTAAACATCCAAAACTATATTTATCACCGTTGCGACCAAAAGATACACAAGTGCCGAAACCGAGTCACCAAGTCCTCGTATTATACCGCTCAGGATATTATAATAAGCAAGCCCTGCGATGCCGACAATCGAAATCATCAAGTAATCTGCACACCAGTCAATAATAGTGTCGGGTGTGTTTAGCATAACTAACACAGGCCGCACTATCGGTGCCGCAACCGCTATCAGCAAGCAGCAGGCGATTGCCGTTACGGTAAGACTGTTCCCGATTGTGTATGATAACCCTTCACGGTTTTTCGCACCGAAATACTGCGAAACCATAATGTTCGCACCGGCCGAAATACCGATAAAAAGAACAAGAATCATATTGATAAGCGGAGCGGCACTTCCAACCGCCGCCAAAGCATTATCACCCACATAATTTCCTACAACAATACTGTCAACCGTACTGTATAGCTGCTGTGCTATATTTCCGATAAGCATAGGAAGGGTAAAGGAAAGTATTCCCTTCCACGGAGTTCCCACCGTCAGATCGACGGGCGCAAATAAATTTTTTAACATTCTTTCACCTCAAAAATACCGTATATCAAACAAGCCCCATACACCATTCAACGCCAATAGCCACTATAACCACCAGTGCCGATATGATGAATCCGTGAAGCATAGGGTTTATTCCCGACTTCTTCATATCCCTGAAGCTTGTGTTAAGACCAATCGCCGCAAGTGCCGAAACCATCAGGAACTTGCTCACATCCTTTGCCATAGCCGAAACATTTTCAGGTATCAGACCGATACTGTTCACAATGGCAAGTCCGACAAATCCGAGAATAAACCACGGGAAAAGCTTAAGGACATTGACCTTCTTACCCGTTGCCGAAACATCGTTCTTTCTTTTCAGTCGCAGATTAACAAAAGCAAACACTAAAACTGTCGGGATAATCGAAAGTGTTCTTGTGAGCTTCACCATAGTTGCAAAATCACCTGCACCCTCTGAATAGGCATAGCCTGCCGCAACAACACTCGAAGTATCATTTACCGCAGTTCCTGCCCACAAGCCGTATGCCATATCGCTAAGTCCGAGCATTCTTCCCATAATCGGGAACAGGACAATCATCGCCATATCAAACAAAAAGGTTGCAGACATTGCATAAGCAATATCGGTGTCCTTGGCATCAATTACAGGTGCAATCGCCGCTATTGCCGAGCCGCCGCAAATCCCTGTTCCTGCAGAAATCAGGTTGGAAAGCTTCCAGTTCAGGCCCAGTGCCCTGCCTATCAGGTATCCGCCGCCAAAGCAGGTAAGGAGCGTAAAGAACATTACCATCAGCGAAAGCTTGCCGACCGAGAGGATTACATCAACGCTCAGCGATGCACCCAAAAGAATAATCGCAAACTTCAGAATCTTCTTTGATGTGAACTTAAGCCCTGCCGAGAGCATCTTTGGTCGCCAGAAACTGTTTATAATCATACCTATAAAAAGCGCTATAACCGATGCGCCGATAATATGTACAGGCAAAAGTCCCTCAATGAATTTTGCCGCCGCAGCTATCAAAAGTGCAAGCAAAAATCCCGGAATGATGTTTAAAACTGCCTTCATTTTTCGTCCTCCTGCTGAATTAAATATGTCCTCAACTTATCCGCATCACCATCGAACAGGTATCCCTTTATGCCGACACTCTTTGCACCCTTGATGTTTTGCAATGAATCGTCGATAAAAAGGCTTTCCTCTGCCTTTAATCCGAACTTATCCAGTACATACCCAAATATCTCGGGGCTCGGCTTAATCATACCGATTGTACCCGAGAACACCAACCCGTCGAACTTTTCAAAAAGCTCGCTTATCCATGGGTAGTTGTGATAGGTCTTTGCAAAGTCCTTGCTGATGTTGGATAAAAGATAGAGCTTTTTGTCGGTCTTTTTTATCTCGGATAATAACTCACGCATCCCGTCAATCGGTGCCATGTTACCTATCCACGCATCAAAAATCCGAAGGGCAAGCTCGCCCTCATCCTCCGACAAGCGTTTTTTTATCTCCGCCTTCGCCTCGTTATCGTCATACTCGCCCGAGTCGAGCTTGTCCCAGTATTCACGGCTGAATACCGCATCGACTATCCGCTTTTTCCCCTCGCCCTCTTCAATATATGGAGCACAAAGCTTTTCGGGTATAAACTCGGCAAAAACATTGCCGAAATCAAAAATGTAGTTTTTTATCATAAGTTTTCTCCTCGGGTTGTGTATCAGCCGTAAAGCCAGCTCGACGGAACAAGGAATGTGTAAGGTGCCGTCACAATCGCAAATGTAAGCGCAAGCTTAAAGCGAATGGCTTTATCATATTTTCTAAAAGTAACAAAATAGTTGAATACGAATATCATCGTCGCCGAGATGATAAGTGCCGGCAGGGTTATGTAGAGCTCATCGCCCATACTGCCAAGCTCGAACACAATAACCATAACAAGCATATATGCCGAGCCAATGACATCGGCAAGCAGTCCGAACCCAAATATTTTGAAAATATTTTTCCAATAGAATTCCTTTTTGCTCTCAAGCTTTAGGATAAACATACTGATAATCAAAACTGCCGAGTCGATTATAAAGTTACCGGGCAGGACTATCAGCCACATCTGCGGAAAGAGCAAAAGCATCCAGAACGGAAAAAGTACGTTATATAGCTTTGTTGTTTTCAAATGTATCACCTCAAATTCATTGCATAAGCCAACAGCAAATCCCCAAACAAATCATACACTTTCATTTTATCACACTTCCTGCAAAATAACAACACTTTTTTCTCCAACAAAAAACGGATTCACTTCAATTGAACCCGTTTTTATAAATTATAATACCGACATAATAAATACTGCTATAATAACAACCGGAAGAACATATGCAAGATACGGTCTTAACCACTTTGCAAGCTTCAATCCTTTTCCTTCATTGACCTCGGCGAAGTATTTGTCCCAACCCCAGCCGTAGCGTGATGTACAGAACAGCACATAGCAAAGACTGCCAAGCGGCAAAAGGATATTGGAAACGGCAAAGTCTTCCATGTCCATTATTCCCTTTCCTGCAATCTGTACATTTTCCCAGACAGTGAAGCCCAGGATACAAGGCAGTGAAAGAAGTGTTACTAAAATAACATTTATAATAGCAACCTTGACTCTGCTCATCTTTGTAAGCTCAAGCCAGAACGACATAATGTTTTCGAATACCGCAATAACAGTCGAGAATGCCGCAAATACCATAAATATAAAGAAAAGTGTGCCCACTATTCTTCCGCCCGGCATAGCATTGAAGATACTCGATAGTGTTGTGAAAAGGAAGCTTGCACCAACGGTTGATGCATCAGCTGTAACACCGTTATTGTAGGTAAAGCAAGCCGGGAAGATGATAAGTCCCGACATAAGTGCAACAGATGTGTCGAGTCCCATAATTGTGAGAGCCTCACCTGTCAAGCTTCTGTCCTTTGAGATGTAGCTTCCGAAAATAGCAATCGAGCCGATACCGATAGAAAGCGTAAAGAACGCCTGACCCATAGCCGCCGAAATAACTGTCCACAAGCCTGAATCCTTTATTCCGTCAAGGCTTGGAATGAGGTAAAACTTGAGGCCTTCTGCCGCATTTGAAAGTGTGCAGGCATAAACCGCAAGACCTATCATAAGCACAAAGAGTGCGACCATCATAACCTTTGTGATTCTCTCAACGCCCTTCTGGAGTCCTAAAGAACAGATGCCGAAGCATACCACAATAACACCGATTGTTGTTGCGATAAGTCCGCCTGTGTTGCTCACAACTCCGCCGAAAACATTTCCGAGCTCCTCAACTGCCTGATATTGCAAAATCGAGCCGCTGAGATATTTCCAGAAATAGATAACCATCCATGCAGAGATTGTTGTGTAGAACATCATAAGCAGGTAGTTTCCGGCAATACCCGAGAATTTGAGCCAATGCCACTTCTGCCCAGGCTTTTCAAGTACGTCAAAGCTCGATGCAATACTTCTCTGACTTGCACGACCAACCGACAACTCCATTGTCATAATCGGCAATCCCAACAAAAGCAGGAATGCGATGTAAATAAGCACGAAAAGTGCACCGCCGTATGAGCCTGTCAAAATCGGGAAACGGTAAACATTACCCAAGCCGATTGCACAGCCTGCCGAAATCAGGATAAACCCGAGTCTCGACGAAAATTTTTCTCTTTGTTTCATTTTAACCTCTCCATTCTTTTTTCTTTATATTATTTATTTTATAATATTTAAAATGTCTGTCTATCTGACTCTTTTCTTACTCAACAGCCATTCCATCAGTTGTCTGTTATATGCGTGTTCCCATACATTATGACCTACTCCCTCAAGCCTTGTGTATGTAACATCTGCCTTTGCCGCTTTCAGGGCCGAGACCATCTCATCCGACTGATTCACACTTACAACCGGATCAACAATCCCGTGAAAGGCCCAAACCGGCATCCCGAGAACGCCTGCATTCCACGCCATACCGCCACCGCAAACAGGAGCGATTGCGGCAAAGAGGTCAGGTCTTGCCATAGCGGTAAACCATGTGCCGAATCCGCCCATACTGAGGCCTGTGAGATACACCCTGTCCTCATCAACATTATATTCTTCAACCAGCTGTCCGATAAA
Source organism: Clostridia bacterium (assembly GCA_045544615.1). GTDB lineage: Bacteria > Bacillota > Clostridia > UBA1381 > UBA1381 > CAKSFT01. The sequence goes on along the minus strand of JAZPZI010000015.1, from coordinate 2,281 downwards.
CTCGACAATCGATTCTACCCTTGCCGCCCAGAAGGTGTTGAGGGGACATTGCGGCATAATAACGATACAGTCGTGCTCGGCATCCTTTAAATACTTTGAAAAGCCGTGTACATCAACCTTGTCAAGGTCATCAGTGCCCGTGCCTCGCTCACCTGCACCGTGGAGCTGGACTACCAACGGTAGCTTTTCCTTTATCTGTTTTGGCGAATATTCCACAAACGGAAACTTCCATTTTTCTTCTCTGTGTTCTTTTCTTATCATTGTTGTAACTCCTTTTAGTACCATTCAACACAATTCTTCCCTGTGTCAATCAAATGAATTACCTTTAAATGCACCGAAGGTGCAATTCATGCCGTCAGGCAATTCATTGCGTTGCCTTGCAACGCTTGCATCAATTCGACTCTGATTTTATCAGAGATTATAGTATTTGTCAAATTCTGCAGGATGCGGAATAGCCGCAAGCTGACGAACCTCTTCTCGCTTTGTCGCAATGAAGTTATTGATAAGCTCGATCGGGAATACTCCGCCTTCTGTCAGGTAATCGTGATCGGCTTCAAGAGCATCAAGTGCTTCATCAAGCGATGTAGGAAGATGCTTGAGTTTTGCCTTTTCTTCATCCGGAAGATGGAACAGATTGACATCGTAAGGTCCCCAACCGTTTTCGTGCGGATCAATTTTGTTTTTGATACCGTCGATACCTGCCATAAGGATTGCCGCATAGCAGAAATACGGGTTACATGTAGCATCAGGGTTTCTAAGCTCGAAACGTCTGAGCTCGGGAGCTTTCGCATACGCAGGGATACGGATTACCGCACTGCGGTTTGAAGTTGCATAACCAACCGTAACAGGTGCTTCAAATCCCGGAACAAGACGCTTAAATGAGTTTGTGCTTGGGTTTGTAATAGCACAAAGCGATGCGATGTGCTTCAACAGACCGCCCATGAAGTAGTGAGCTTCACGGCTGAGGTTTGAATATCCATTATCATCAGAAAAGACAGGCTGACCGTCTTTTAAAAGAAGCATATGCACATGCATACCGTTACCCGCTTCACCCATTACAGGCTTTGGCATAAAGGTTGCAGACATACCGTATTTTCTTGCTGTGTTATGAATGATATATTTAATCATCATTGTAGCATCAGCCATTTTTGACATCTGACCAAGCTCAGGTTCAATTTCAAACTGACCGCCTGCACCAACCTCAGGATGGTGGTAATTGAGCGCAATACCTGCATCATCGATAAGCATACACATTTCACTGCGGGCTTCGTATGATACATCGAACGGCTTTGCAATATGATAGTTTTTCTGCTTTGCAACAACATTTCCCAGGCCTTCCTCTGCACTGTTCCAGTGTGCCTGAGCAGCATCGAGCGCAACGCCGATTGATTCAGGCTTTACTTCCCAGCCAATGCTATCAAACAGATAAAACTCAAACTCGGGAAGAATCAGCATTGTATCGGCGATTCCGCTGTCTTTCAGGTATTTTTCAGCCGCAAGAACAATGTTTCTCGGATACTGTGCCAGAGGTCTGTTCTCGGGATTGTCAATAATCATCGCATTACCTGTCATTGACAGAGTAGGGATTTCACAAAATGGGTCAATAACTGCAGTATCGGGATCGGGTATAAAAACCATATCACTCTTTTCTACAACTGCATAACCATAGTTGGAAGCATCAAATCCAATACCGTTTTGCATTGTTTTTTCCGAAAAGTTTTTTGCAGGAATTGTCACATGGCGGAACTGACCGTTTATGTCGACCATTTTAAAGTCAACCATTTTAATGTCATTATCCTTGATTAGTTTCAAAATATCTTTTACTGTTTTCATACTCTTCTCCTTTGCATTTTACAATTTTTATTTCTGAATTTCCGAACAATTTATTGATATATTCAAATTATACCATTTATTGCCGAAAATATCAATAACTTTATTTGAAGCACGAAAAAACCACCCCGAGGGGTGGTTTGGGGTGGAAAGAATCTTTGATTCAGATACCATCGTTTACCATAAAACTATGCTTCATCGGGCCAGAGCCTTTTCCTAAATCAAGACCTTCAGCAAGCGCGGCAGATATGTACTCTTTTGCTCTCTTTACAGACTCTGCAAGGCTAAGTCCTTTTGCAAGATTTGATGCTATAGCGCTTGATAAAGTACATCCTGTTCCGTGTGTATTAGGATTGTAAATACGCTTGCCGCAAAACCATTTATATCTGCCGTTTGCATACAGAAGGTCGTTTGCATCGTTTATACTGTGACCGCCCTTCAGAAGCACAGC